>NZ_SAUH01000001.1:2047500-2787500 GCF_004193175.1 Streptomyces sp. RFCAC02
GATCTTGTCGTAGATCTCGTCGGAGAAGACCATGAGGCCGTGCCGGCGGGCGAGGTCGAGGATGCCCTCCAGGATCTCGCGGGGGTAGACGGCGCCGGTGGGGTTGTTGGGGCTGATGATGACGACGGCCCGGGTCCGGTCGGTGATCTTGGCAGCCATGTCGTCGAGGTCGGGGTACCAGTCGGCGGACTCGTCGCACACGTAGTGGACGGGCGTGCCGCCGGCGAAGGTCGTGACGGCGGTCCACAGGGGGTAGTCGGGCGCGGGCACCAGGATCTCGTCGCCGTCCTCGACGAGGGCCTGGACGGACATGGCGATCAGTTCGGAGACGCCGTTGCCGAGGTACACGTCGTCCACGTCGAGGCCGGTGAAGCCGCGCTCCTCGTAGTGCTGCACGACGGCGCGGCGGGCCGGGAGGATGCCGCGGGAGTCCGTGTAGCCGTGGGCGCTGGGCAGCGATCTGATGATGTCCTGGAGGATCTCGTCCGGCGCCTCGAAGCCGAAGAGCGCGGGGTTGCCGGTGTTGAGGCGCAGCACGGAGTGGCCCGCCTTCTCCAGCGCGTCGGCCTGCTCGATCACCGGCCCGCGGATCTCGTAGCACACGTTGGTGAGCTTGCTCGACTGCCGGAATTCCATACGACGACCTCCCTGGACACGACCTCTTGTCCTTGGTTCTACCAAGTGATGACTTGGAAAGTCCAACCATTGCTCCCTAGACTGGCCGCATGCCACGCCGAAGCTATGACCAGTACTGCGCCACCGCCCGCACCCTCGACGTGGTGGGGGACCGCTGGTCGCTCCTGATCGTGCGCGAGTTGACGGCCCGTCCGCTGCGCTACACGGATCTGAACGCCGACCTCCCCGGCATCAGCACCGACATGCTGGCCACGCGCCTGAAGGACCTGGAACGCGACGGCGTGCTGACCCGCCGCAGGCTGCCCCCGCCCGGCACGGCGTCCGTCTACGCGCTGACGGACCGCGGCCGGGCGCTGCTGCCCGTCGTCGAGGCGCTCGCCGAGTGGGGCGGCCCGCTGCTCGGCGACCCGAGACCGGTGGACGCGGTGCGGGCGCACTGGTTCGCCGTGCCGCTGCGCGGGCGGCTCGCGCCGCTGGCCGGCGAGGAGTCGGGCGTGGTGGAGGTGCGGCTGCCCGAGGGGGTGTTCCACGTGTGGCTGGGCGGCCCGGAGCGCCCGGCGTACGGGACCGGCCCGGCCGATGCGGCGGACGCCGTCCTGCACGCCGACCTGGCGACCCTCAGATCCCTCACGGACGGCACGCTCGGCGCCGCCGACGCCCTCGCCACGGGCCGGATGACGGTCGATGGCGAGGGGCCGGTCGCCGAGGCGCTGCGCAAGCACGCCGGCCGACCGGCCCCCGCGGAGGCCGTGGCGGGAATCGAACCCGCGTAACCCGCTTTGCAGGCGAGCCCCTGAACCACTCGGGCACACGGCCGTGACGCGTACGACTGTGCCCGTCGCGGCCCGGCGCCCACAAGGATTCCCGGCGAGTGGTGACACGATCGCCACGCGCGTTCACGGGCGTTCGCACGGGTTCACACACCGCGGCTCAGGCGCCGCCGTAGAAGCGGGGCCGCTCGATCATGTCCACGGCCACCCGGCGGCCCGTGCGCTGGGCCTCCGTCCCGGCGGCGCAGGCGGCGGCGACCGCGTAACCGTCCCACGCGCTCGGGCCGGTCACCTCGCCGCGCCGGGTGGCGTCCACCCAGTCCTGCACCTCGCGGTCGTACGCGTCGGCGAAGCGGGCCAGGTAGTCCTGGGCGACCGGGCCGCCCCAGCGCCCGGCCGTGTTGACGAGCAGGCCGTGCGCTTCGCCGATGCGCGCGGTGCCGCGCTCGCAGACCGCCTCCGCCTGCACCTGGTAGCCGAAGCCGCTGCCCGCGAAGATCTCGACGTCCACGAGCGCCCCGGCGTCCGTCTCGAACACGACGAACTGCGGGTCGCGCAGCCCCTCGGGCGCGTGCCGGCTCGGCGCGGGGCGGAACACCTGCACCGCCGTGATCTCCTGGCCGAGCAGCCAGCGCGCGGCGTCGAACTCGTGCGCCACCGAGTCGTTGATCAGCGTCTCGTCGGTGAAGTACGGGTGGACCGCGACGTTGCGGTGGCGGCAGTGCAGCATCAGGGGGCGGCCGAGGGCGCCGTCCGCGAGCAGGGCGGCGAGCTGGACGTACTCGCTGTCCCAGCGGCGCATGAAGCCCACCTGGACGCGCCGGGCGCCGAGCTTCTGCTCGGCCGCGAGGACGCGCAGCGCGGCGGCCGGGTCGGGGGTGAGCGGCTTCTCGCACAGGATCGGCAGGCCGCGTTCCAGCGCGGGGAGCAGGGCCGCCTCGTGCGCCGGCGCGGGCGAGGCGATCAGGACGGCCTCCACGCCCGGCGCGGCCATCGCGGCGAGCGGGTCGGCGTGGACGGTGCAGCCGTCGAGCCCCGCCGCGGTCGCGCGGGCGCGGTCGGTGTCGGGATCGGCGACGGCGGCGACCCGGGCGCCGCTGACGACCCGGTCGAGGCGGCGCACATGGTCGGCGCCCATCGTTCCGGTGCCGATCACGGCGACGCCGAGGGGGGCGGTGTGCGTCATGCGGGGTCCTTGCGTGGTGCGGTGGTGCGGGCGGTGCGGTGGTACGGGCGCGCGCTGCGGCGTACGGCCGAGGCTACGCGCCGCAGGCGGCGAGGAACCGGCGGGTCCTGCCCGCGATCGGCAGCGGCTCGTGCGGCAGGCACGGGTACATGTCCTGCTCGACGATGGCGAACAGCTCGACGCCGAGGTCCTGCGCCGCGGCCAGCACCGGCGGCAGGTCCGGCACACCGGCCGGCGGCTCGCTGAAGACGCCGCGCCGCACGGCCGGGCCGAACGGCAGACCCTCCGCCCGCACCTCCGCGAGGACGGCGGGATCGACCTGCTTCAGGTGCAGGTAGCCGACGCGCTCGCCGAACGTCCGCAGCAGCTCCAGGCTGTCCCCGCCGCAGTACGCCCAGTGGCCGGTGTCCAGGCAGAGGCTGACGGCGGCCGGGTCGGTCGCGTCGAGGAGGCGGGTGACGGCCGCCGTGTCGTCGAGGTGCGTGTCGGCGTGCGGGTGGACGACGATCCGCAGCCCGAACTCGTCCCGCACGGCACGGCCGAGGCGCTCGGTGCCGGCGGCGAGGTCGGCGGTCTGCGCGGCGGTGAGGCGCGCCGGCTCGATGGGCGCGCCGGTCACCTGGTCGCGCCAGAACTCGGGGATGACGACGAGGTGTCCGGCGCCCATGGCCCGGGTGAGGCGGGCGACCCGCGCGACGTGCTCCCAGGTGGCGTCCCAGACGGAAGGGCCGCGGTGCAGGGCGGTGAACACGGTGCCGGCCGAGACCGCGAGGTCGCGGCGGGCGAGTTCGTCGGCCAGGCGGGCGGCGTCCGTGGGCAGGTAGCCGTAGGGGCCGAGTTCGATCCAGTGGTAGCCGGCGGTGGCGACCTCGTCGAGGAAGCGCTGCCAGGGCACCTGCGCGGGGTCGTCGGGGAACCAGACGCCCCAGGAGTCGGGCGCCGAGCCGACGCGGATGCGGTCGAGGGCGGTGCCGCTCGTCATGACTCGCTCTCCCTGGTGGTGCGTGGGGTGTCGCCGAGTTCGGCGCGCAGCGCGTCGAGGTCGGCGCCGCCCGCCATGTGGTCGGTCAGGTCGGGCAGGGTCACCGCGTCGCGCGCGGCGCTCAGCTCGACGGTACCGAGGCGCAGGACGGTGAAGTGGTCCCCGACGAGGTGGGCGTGGTGCGGGTTGTGGGTGACGAGGACGACGCCGAGGCCCCGCTCCCGCGCGGCGGCGACGTACCGCAGGACGACGCCGGACTGCCGTACGCCGAGCGCGGCCGTCGGCTCGTCGAGGACGAGGACGCGCGCCCCGAAGTGCACGGCGCGCGCGATCGCGAGGCACTGCCGCTGGCCGCCGGAGAGCGATCCGACGGGCTGGTCCAGGTCGTCGATCACGATGCCCATGGCCCGCAGTTCGGCGTCGGCGACGCGCTTCATGCGCGGGATGTCGAGCCACTGGACCGGCCAGCGTCCGCGGGTCGGCTCGCGGCCGAGGAAGAAGTTGCGCCACACGGGCATCAGCGGCAGCGTCGCGAGGTCCTGGTGGACGGTGGCGATGCCCCGGTCCATGGCCTGGCGGGGCGACGACAGGCGCACGGGGGTGCCGTCGATCCGGTACTCGCCCTCGGTGTGCCGCAGCAGCCCGGAGACGATGCGGATGAGGGTGGACTTTCCGGCGCCGTTGTCGCCGAGCACGCAGCTCACCCGCCCGGCCCTGACGGTGAGGTCCACGCCGCGCAGGGCGCGGACGGGGCCGTACGAGGCGCCGACGCCGGTGAGCGAGACGATCGGGTCGCCGGGGCTCGCTGCGGGTCCCGGGCGGCCGGTGGTGGGCGCTGTCATGGGGATCGCCTCCGGGTGGCCTGCTGCCTGACCCACAGGTTGAGGAGGACGGCGAGCAGGAGCATCGCGCCGAGGAAGAACGCGAACCAGTCGGGCTCCCAGTCGGCGTAGACGATGCCCTGCGACACCATCCCGAAGAGGAAGGCGCCGACGACCGCGCCCGGGACGGAGCCGAAGCCGCCGGTGAGGAGGCAGCCGCCGATGACGGCGGCCGCGATGTACCGCAGCTCGTTGCCCACGCCGCCGCCGGACTGCACGGTGTTGAACGCGAACAGGTGGTGCATCCCGGCGAACCAGGCGGCGAACCCGACCGTCATGAACAGGCTGATCCGCACGAACGTCACCGGCACCCCGGCCGCCCGCGCGCTCGCCGCGTCGCCGCCCGTCGCGAGGACCCACGACCCGTACCGCGTGCGCAGCAGCACCCAGGTGGCGAGGGCGGCGAAGCCGAGCCACCACAGGACGGTGACGCGCAGCTCGGTGCCGGCGATCGAGAACGACGACGAGAAGAGCGCCTCCGCCTGCTCGAAGCCGTCCATGTCGCGGATGGAGTCGGTGGCGACGTTGCCGGTGACGGCCTTGGTGACGGCGAGGTTGAGGCCCTGGAGCATGAGGAAGGTGGCGAGCGTGACGAGGAAGCTGGGCAGCCGCGTCCGCACGAGGAGGACGCCGTTGAGCGCGCCGATCGCGAGGGACAGCACGAGGGCGGCCAGCACGCCGGACCACACGTTCAGCGTGAACTGGAACGCCACCATGCTCGCGGTCAGCGCGGAGGTGGTGACGGCGACGCCGGCCGACAGGTCGAACTCGCCGCCGATCATCAGCAGGGCGACCGCCACCGCCATGATGCCGAGGGTGGAGGACTGGTAGAGGACGGTCGCGAGGGAGTCGAGCTTCCTGAAGGGCGGCGCGACGGCCCAGAAGAGGAGGTAGACGGCGACCGCCCCGGCGAGGGCGCCGGTCTCGGGGCGGGCCAGCAGCCGGCGGGCGAACGGCCTGCGCGCGGCCGGCCGGGCCGCTGCGGGGGCCGTCACCGTGTGCCGTTCCTGGCGTGGTCGGCGACCGTGTCGACGTTCTCCTCGTCGATGAACGCCGGGCCGGTGAGGACGGGTTCCGCGCCGCCGCCGCTGATGTTGCCGTTGAAGACGTACAGCCACAGCGCGTCGATCGCGAGGTAGCCCTGGAGGTAGGGCTGCTGGTCGACGGCGAACGCGATGTCGCCGTCCTCGATGGCGGTGACCAGCTCGGGGTTGAGGTCGAAGGTGGCGATCCGCGCGTCGCTGCCCGCGTCCGTCACGGACCCGACGGCGGCCAGCGCGAACGGCGCCCCGAGCGCCACTACCCAGTCGATCGACGGGTCCTGCTGGAGCTTCGCCTGGATCGTGGAGCGCACGGCGGGCATGTCCGTGCCGTCCACGTAGAGCGTCTCCAGGTCGCCGTCGAAGGTCTCGGCGACGCCGCCGCAGCGCTGCTCCTGGGAGACGTTGCCCTGCTCGTGGACGACGCAGACGCCGTGCCGGCCGCCCTCGTCGTTCAGCCGGTCGCCGAAGGCGCGGCCGGTGAGGGCCTCGTCCTGGCCGAAGTAGGACAGCAGCCCGGCGTCGCGCCACGCGTCGAGCCCGGAGTTGAGCCCGACGACGGGGATGCCCGCCTCCCGGGCGCGGGCTATGGCGCCGCTGACGGCCTCCGGGTCGGCCATGGTGAGGGCGATGCCGTCGACGTCCTGGTCGACGGCGTTGTCGATGAGCGCGGACTGTTCGGCGGGCGAGGGGTCGCCGGCGTAGACGAGGTCCGCGTTGTCCTTGGCGGCGGCCTGCTCGGCGCCCTTGCGCACGATGTCCCAGAAGGTGTCGCCGGGGGCGCCGTGGGTGATGAGGGCGACCGTGATGCGCGGCGTGTCCGCGCGCCCGGCCGCGGCCTCCTGCTCGGCCCGCTCCCGGGCGCGCTTCCCGCCGGAGTCGCTGGAGCAGCCCGTGGCGAGCGCGGCGGCCACCACCAGGGCGGCCAGGGCGGCCAGACCCCTCCGGACCGCGGAACGGTCGCCGTTCCGTCGTCGCATCGTCCGCCCTCCCACTTCGCCGTGAGAACTGCCGGTGCCCGCTCACTACCCCGTCCGTGGCGTCCTCATGTCAGCCACGGCGGCGGGCGGCGCTGAGGTGCGGCGCTTCCGGGTAGACGTTCGGTACGGACCGGGAGATCCCGGGCGGCGGACGAGCGGAGGGGCGGCGATGGACGTCATCACCATGGGGCGCATCGGTGTCGACATCTACCCGCAGCAGTCGGGTGTGCCCCTCGCGCGGGTGGAGACGTTCCGCAGGTTCCTCGGCGGGTCGGCGACGAACGTGGCGGTCGCGGCGGCGCGGCTCGGCCGGTCGGCCGCCGTGATCACCCGGACCGGACGCGACCCGTTCGGCGCCTACTGCCGCGAGGCGCTGCGCGCGTTCGGCGTGGACGACCGGTGGGTGACGGACGTGCCGGACCTGCCGACGCCCGTCACGTTCTGCGAGCTGTTCCCGCCCGACGACTTCCCGCTGTACTTCTACCGCTATCCGAAGGCCCCCGACCTCGAACTCCGCGCCGGGGACCTCGACATGACGGCGATCGCCGCGGCCGGCGTGTTCTGGGCGACCGGCACGGGCCTGTGCGAGGAACCGAGCCGTGCCGCCACCCTCGCCGCACTCGCCGCCCGCGGCCCCGGACGGGTGGCGACCGTGCTCGACCTGGACTGGCGGCCCATGTTCTGGGCGGGCGGCGACCCCGCCGCCGCGCGCCCCCACTACCGCGCGGCCCTCGCGCACGCCACGGTCGCGGTCGGGAACACGGAGGAGTGCGCCGTCGCCACCGGCGAGCGCGAGCCGTACGCCTGCGCGCGGGCGCTCATCGACGCCGGGGTCGACCTCGCCGTCGTCAAACGCGGCCCCGCGGGCGTGCTCGCGATGCGCCGCGACGGCACGGCCGCCGACGTGCCGGCCCACCCCGTGGACGTGGTGAACGGCCTCGGCGCGGGCGACGCGTTCGGCGGCGCGCTGTGCCACGGGCTGCTGGCCGGGTGGGACACGGAGCGGACCGTCCGGTACGCGAACGCCGCCGGCGCCCTGGTCGCGGGCCGCCTCGCCTGTTCGTCCGCCATGCCGTACCCGCACGAGGTGGAGGCGCTGCTGTCATGACCCCCTCCCCCGCCCGCCCTCCACGCGCCGGGTCCGTCGCCGACCTTCCGCTCCTGCGCGCCCGGCATCCGGAGGCGATCGCCGATGCCGCCGCGCTGCGCACCCGCCGCCCGCTGCTGGGCACCCGGGACCGGCTGCTGATCGTCGCCGCCGACCACCCGGCGCGGGGAGCGTTCGCCGCCGGCGGCCTCCCCACTGCCATGGCGGACCGGCACGACCTGCTGGAACGCCTCCTCACCGCCCTCGCGCAGCCCGGCGTCGACGGCGTGCTCGCCACCGCCGACACCCTGGAGGACCTGCTGCTGCTCGGCGCCCTGGAGGACCGGCTCGCCCTCGCGTCGATGAACCGGGGCGGCCTCGCGGGCGCCGCGTTCGAGCTGGACGACCGGTTCACCGGCGCCCGCGCCGAGGACATCGCGCGGCTCCGCTTCGACGCCGGGAAACTGCTGCTGCGCGTCGACCTGTCGGACGCCGGGTCCCTCACGACGGCCGCGTCCGCCGCCCGCGCCGTGGACGACTGCGCGCGGCACCGGCTGCCGGTGTTCGTCGAGCCGTTCCTGTGCCGGCGCGACGCGGCCGGGCGGCCGGTGGCCGATCTGGGTCCGCGGGCCGTCGCCGCGTCCCTCGCCATCGCGTCGGGGCTCGGCGGCACCTCGGCGTACACCTGGCTGAAGGTGCCCGTGCCCGACGATCCCGCCGCGATGGAACGTGTCATGGCCGCCACCACCCTGCCCACCGTCCTCCTCGGCGGCGACGCGCGCGTCGGCCCCGGCGGCACGGGGGACGTCTGGGAGCGCTGGCGCACCGCGCTGCGGCTGCCCGGCGTCCGGGGCCTGGTCGCCGGCCGCGCCCTGCTCTACCCGCCCGACGGCGACGTGGCGGGCGCCGTGGCGCGCGCCGCCGCGCTGCTGTGAGCCCCCGCCGTACGCCCGCCCGTCACCCCGCCCACCCGTTGACCGCCCGCCGAGGGGGAAGGACCGCACCACCGTGGAACCCCGACTGCACCTGCCCGCCGGATCCGCCGCGTCCGGCCCGTACGACCTGCACGTCTCGCCCGACCGCGCCGGGTGGTCGTACGCGTCGCTGCGCGTGCTCACCCTGCCGCCGGGCGGCGGCCACACCTTCGCGGCCGGCGACAGCGAGTGGATCGTCCTGCCGCTCGCGGGCGGCGCGACGGTGACGGCGGACGAGGCGATCATCGAGCTGACCGGGCGTGCCGACGTGTTCGCCGGCGTCAGCGACTTCGCGTACGTGCCGCGCGACACCGCCCGGGTGACGGTCGCCTCGGCGGGCGGCGGCCGCTTCGCGCTGGCCGGGGCGCGCTGCGCACGGCGCCTGCCCGCGCGGTACGGGCCGGCCGGCGGCGTGCCGGTCGAGCTGCGCGGCGCGGGGACGTGTTCGCGCCAGGTGCACAATTTCGCCGCCGCCGACGTGTTCGACGCCGACCGCCTGATCGCCGTCGAGGTGTACACCCCCGGCG
This sequence comes from Streptomyces sp. RFCAC02, assembly GCF_004193175.1. NCBI lineage: Bacteria > Bacillati > Actinomycetota > Actinomycetes > Kitasatosporales > Streptomycetaceae > Streptomyces > Streptomyces sp. RFCAC02. The sequence goes on from NZ_SAUH01000001.1 coordinate 2,056,564, forward strand.
GCAACTGGTCGTCGTACCCGCCGCACAAGCACGACGAGTCACGGCCGGGCGAGGAGTCGTGCCTTGAGGAGATCTACTACTACGAGATCGCCCCGGAGCCCGGCGTACGTCCCCCCGCCGACGCTCCGGCCGCTGCGGCCGGATTCCAGCGCGTCTCCCCCTCGGGGCCGGACCGTACGACCGATGTGCTGACCGAGGTCCGCGACGGCGACGCCGTCCTCATCCCCGACGGCTGGCACGGACCCTCGATCGCCCCGCCGGGGCACACCCTCTACTACCTCAACGTCATGGCGGGACCCGACCCCGACCGGGCGTGGCTGATCCGCGACCACCCGGACCACGCCTGGCTGCGCACCACCTGGCCGGGCACCCCCGTCGATCCGAGACTCCCGCTGGCCCGGCGGGCCGGCTCCGAGGAGGCTTCCCGGTGACCACGCACCGCCTCACCGTCGCCCAGGCCCTCGTCCGCTTCCTCGCCGTCCAGTACACGGAACGCGACGGCGTACGGCACCGGCTCGTGGACGCCTGCTGGGGCATCTTCGGCCACGGCAACGTCGCGGGCATCGGCCAGGCCCTCGTGGAGCAGGGGTACGGACCCGACGCGCCGCTCCCCTTCCACCAGGGCCGCAGCGAACAGGCCATGGTCCACGCGGCCACCGCGTTCGCCCGCCAGAACGACCGGCTCTCCGCGCAGGCCGTCACCACGTCCATCGGCCCCGGCGCGACCAACCTCGTGACCGGCGCGGCCCTCGCCACCGTCAACCGGCTGCCGGTCCTCCTGCTGCCCGGTGACACCTTCGCCGGCCGGCCCGCCGACCCCGTCCTCCAGCAGCTCGAACACCCGGGCGCGGGCGACGTGTCGGTGAACGACGCGCTGCGGCCGGTCAGCCGCTGGTTCGACCGCGTGCACCGGCCCGAGGCGCTGGTCCCGGCCGCCCTGGCCGCGATGCGCGCCCTCGCCGACCCGGTCCGCACCGGCGCGGTGACCCTCGCCCTGCCGCAGGACGTCCAGGCGGAGGCGTACGACTGGCCGGCCGCGTTCTTCGCCGAACGGGTCTGGCCGGTCCCCAGGCCCGCCCCCGACGCGACCGCGCTGTCCCGCGTCGCCGACGCCGTCCGCACCGCGCGCCGCCCCCTGCTGGTCGCCGGCGGCGGCGTGCACCACAGCCGCGCCGAGGAGGCCCTGCGCGAACTCGCCGACGCCACCGGCATCCCGGTCGCGTCCACCCAGGCGGGCAAGGGCTCCCTGCGGCACGACCACCCGTGCGACGTCGGCGGCATCGGCCACACCGGGACCGCCGTCGCCGACGACCTGGCGCGCGACGCCGACCTGGTCATCGGCGTCGGGACCCGCTGGACCGACTTCACGACGGCCTCCGGCACGCTGTTCACCCGGCCGGGGGTGCGGTTCGCCACCCTCTCCCTCTCCCCCGACGACGCCCACAAGATGGCCGGGCTGCCGCTGGTCGCCGACGCCCGCGCCGGGCTCGCCGCCCTCGTCGCCGCCCTGAGCGGCCACCGCGTCGACGACGCCTACCGCGCCGAGTACACGGCGGCCAAGGCGGCCTGGGAGCGCGCCACCGCCGCCGTCCTGCGCCCCGCCGACCCGGCGGCACGTCCCACCCAGCCCCAGGTCCTCGGCGCACTGGAGGAGGTCGTGGGCGACACCGACGTGGTGATCAACGCCGCCGGGTCCCTGCCGGGCGACCTGCACCGCTTCTGGCACGCGCGGTCGCCGCGCCAGTACCACGTCGAGTACGGCTACTCCTGCATGGGCTACGAGATCCCCGCCGCGATCGGCGTCGCGCTCGCCGTGCCGGGGCGGCCCGTGTGGGCGCTCGTCGGGGACGGCACCTACCTGATGAACCCCACCGAGCTGGTGACGGCCGTCCAGGAGGGCGTGCCGCTCAAGCTGCTGATCGTGGACAACCACGGCTACGCCTCCATCGGCGGGCTGTCGGAGCAGACCGGCGCCGAGCGCTTCGGCACGGCCTACCGGTACCGCGCGCCGGACGGCTCGTACACCGGCGCGCCGCTGCCGGTCGACCTGGCGGCGAACGCCGCTTCCCTCGGCCTGCGGGTCATCACGGCGGCGACCTGGGGCGAGCTGCGGTCGGCGCTCGCCGAGGCACGGGCCGAGCCGCGGCCGGTGTGCGTGTACGTGGAGACCGATCCCGCGCCGTCCGGTCCGCCGCCGCAGGCGTGGTGGGACGTACCGGTCGCCGGTACGTCGTCGCGCGCGGCGGCGCGGGAGGCCCGCGCGGAGTACGAGCGCCGCGCGGCGGGACGGCGCCATCGCCTGTGAGGAGGGTGCGGACATGAGGTCGATCGGGCACTTCGTGGGCAACCGGCAGGTGCCGGGCGCGTCGGGCCGCTGGGGTCCGGTGCACGACCCGGCGACCGGGGAGCTCACCGGGCGGGTCGCGCTGGCGTCCGCCGCCGAGGTCGACACGGCGGTGGCGGCGGCGCGGGAGGCGGCCCGGCCGTGGGCCGCGGTGTCCCTCGCCAGACGGACGGCGCTGCTGTTCGCGTACCGGGAGCTGCTGCACGCGCGGCGCGACGAGCTGGCGCGGATCGTGACGGCCGAGCACGGGAAGATCCACGCCGACGCGCTGGGCGAGGTGGCGCGCGGCCTCGACGTCGTCGAGCTGGCGTGCGGGGTCCAGCGGGAGCTGGCGGGCCGCGTCTCGACGGAGGTCTCGTCGGGGGTGGACGTGGTGTCGCTGCGGCAGCCGCTCGGGGTGGTGGCCGGCATCACGCCGTTCAACTTCCCGGCGATGGTGCCGCTGTGGATGTTCCCGCTGGCCGTGGCGTGCGGGAACGCGTTCGTCCTCAAGCCGAGCGAGAAGGCGCCGTCGGCCGCGCTGCGGCTCGCCGAACTGGCCGCCGAGGCGGGCTTCCCGCCCGGGGTCCTCGGTGTGGTCAACGGCGGCAGCGAGGCCGTGGACCGGCTGCTCGCGCACCCGGACGTCGCGGCGGTGAGCTTCGTCGGCTCGACGCCGGTGGCAGAGGCGGTGCACCGCGCGGCGACGGCGTACGGCAAGCGGGTGCAGGCGCTCGGCGGCGCGAAGAACCACATGGTGGTGCTGCCCGACGCCGATCTCGACCTGGCCGCCGACGGCGCGGTGGGCGCGGCGTTCGGCTCGGCCGGTGAGCGGTGCATGGCCGTGTCCGTGGTGGTGGCGGTGGGCGACGCCGCCGACGGTCTCGTGGCGCGGATCGCGGAGCGGGCGCGGGCCGTGCGGGTGGGTCCCGGGCACGACCCGGCCTCCGCGATGGGGCCGCTGATCACGGCGCAGCACCGGGACACCGTCGCGTCGTACGTGCGGGGCGCGCGGGCTCAGGGGGCGGAGGTCGTGGTCGACGGCACGGGGTGCCGGGTCCCGGGGTACGAGGGGGGCTTCTACCTCGGCGCCTCGCTGCTCGACCGGGTGACACCGGGGATGGACGCGTACCGGGACGAGATCTTCGGCCCGGTGCTGTGCGTGGTGCGGGCCGCGTCGTACGAGGAGGCCGTCGCGCTGGTCAACGCGTCGCGGTGGGGGAACGGCGCCGCCGTCTTCACGCGGGACGGCGGGCTGGCGCGGCGGTTCCAGCTGGAGGTGACGGCGGGGATGGTGGGCGTGAACGTGCCGATCCCGGTGCCGGTGGCGCACCACTCGTTCGGCGGCTGGAAGGACTCGCTGTTCGGCGACCACCACGTGTACGGCGAGGACGGCGTGCGGTTCTGCACGCGCGGCAAGGTGGTGACGAGCCGGTGGCCGGGGCCGGCGGCCGGGGGTGTCGATCCGGTCTTCCCGTCGGGCGGCTGACGGGGTGTGCGGTACCGCCCGTGTCACGGCACCGCAACGGTTGTCACCGTTGCGCGGTCCGGGCGTCACGGCCGTCCGACAGACCCTGACCGGCCCGGCCGCGTCTCGTTCTCGGGACGGGCGCTGACGTGGCGTCAGGTCCGGCGCCGGCCGGGCGGGTCCGGTGGCACCGGGAGGAGCGGGAGATGTCGCAGCGTCAGGACGGGCTGTGGTCCTACAAGGAGATCGCCGCCCACATCCGGGTGCAGCCCGACACCGTGCGCTCCTACCGCAAGCACGGGCTGCTCCCGCCGCCCGACGCGGTCGACCGCGGTCGGCCGCTCTGGCACCCGGACACGATCCGGGAGTGGGTCACGCGCCGCCCGGGGCGTCGGGGACGAAGGGCGTAGGGACGGGGCGGCGGGGCGGCGTGCTCCCGCGGCCGTCCGGCTTGTCCCCGCCGCACCGGCTGAGGGCCTGGGCGACGACGGCGACGACGAGGGAGACGCCGGTGCCGATGAAGAGCGACGGCCAGGCACCGCCGAGCGCGGCTCCGCCCCAGTACCCGATGCCGACGCTGTAGGAGGCCCAGATCAGCTCGGCGATGCCGGCGCCGAGGAGGTAGCGGCGGGCGGGGTAGCCGACGACGGCTGCGGTCAGGGCGCCGACCACACGGCCGCTGGGGACGAAGCGCACGCCGATGACGAACGGGAGCCCGTGCGCGCGCATCCGGGAGGCCGTCCAGTGGAGGGCGGCGCTGCGGCGGGGCGTCCGGGAGAGCCAGCGCAGGGCTCGGCGGCTGCCGAGGACGCCGCAGCCGTAGATGAGGGCGTCACCCGCGAGGGCACTGCCGGCGACGACCAGCAGGACGAGGGGCAGGCTCATGTCGCCCGCCTGCGCGAGGGCGCCGGCCGAGGCGATGAGCGCTGCGTTGGGCACCAGCGGGGGTGCGGTGGTCAGGGCAAGCAGCACGTACATCCACAGTGCGCTGTCCATGGGGGCGTCCGTTTCCTCACGGCGGGTCTCCCCGCCGGCCAACCTGTCAGCAAAAGCTGACACATGACACGCGGCGTGCGGAACATCATTTCTTCACTACCCGGGACGTTGCCGGGACGCCCCCTAGGGACTCCCCGGGGCCACCCCCGAACGGCCTCGGGGTAACCCCTCGTCCCACTGTCCGGGGGGCCGATCGGGGCGGTCCACCGCGCATCCTCCAAGGCACCGGCGCGTTTTGCGTGCGGTCCGCACAGCGACCCTCCCGCGTCATACCCCTCGGGGGTATAGAATCAGCGCGTCGGGGGAACCGGGAGTGAAGGGATTGAGGACAGGATGAGCACCGTCACCTACAAGGTCTCCGGGATGAGCTGTGGACACTGTGAAGGAAGTGTCTCCACCGAGGTGTCCGCGCTGCCGGGGGTGCGCGAGGTCAGGGCCACGGCCGCCACGGGCCTGGTCACCGTGACGGCGGACGAGCCGCTGAACGACGACGCCGTGCGCGCCGCCGTGGACGAGGCGGGGTACGAGCTGGTCGGACGCGCCTGACCAGGGGGCCGGCCGAAGGCAGACATGAGAAGCGCCCCGCACTCGGGTCCCCCCACAGGGCCCGGGACGGGGCGCTTCCTGCCGTCCGCTCAGAGCGTCCCCCCACGGGACCCCGGGCCGGACGGCCGCCGGCGTGGGTCCAGCCGAACCCGCGCCAACACTGACCGGTTAGACCCACAACTTCTTCGAAGGTTGCACACCTGATGATGTGACCTGAGTCACATGTTCAGCGCTCCTCCACCGGCACCCAGTCGCGCTCGACGACGCCCGTGTAGATCTGCCGCGGGCGGCCGATCCGGGTGGTCGGGTCGGTGATCATCTCGTGCCACTGGGCGATCCAGCCGGGCAGCCGGCCGAGCGCGAACAGCACGGTGAACATGCTGGTCGGGAAGCCCATGGCCCGGTAGATCAGACCCGTGTAGAAGTCGACGTTCGGGTAGAGGTTGCGCGAGACGAAGTAGTCGTCGCTGAGGGCGCGCTCCTCGAGGCGCAGCGCGATGTCGAGCAGCTCGTCGGACTTGCCGAGCGCCGAGAGCACGTCGTGCGCGGCCGTCTTGATGATCTTCGCGCGGGGGTCGAAGCTCTTGTACACCCGGTGGCCGAAGCCCATCAGGCGGACGCCCTGCTCCTTGTTCTTCACACGGCGGATGAACGAGTCGACGTCCCCGCCCTCGGCCTGGATCCGCTCCAGCATCTCCAGCACGGCCGCGTTGGCCCCGCCGTGCAGCGGACCCCACAGCGCGTTGATGCCGGCGGAGATGGAGACGAACAGGTTCGCCTGGGAGGAGCCGACGAGCCGCACGGTGGAGGTGGAACAGTTCTGCTCGTGGTCGGCGTGCAGGATGAGCAGCTTCTCGAGCGCGCTCACCACGACCGGGTCGAGCTGGTACTCCTCGGCCGGGACGGCGAACGTCATGCGGAGGAAGTTCTCCACGTACCCGAGGTCGTTGCGCGGATAGACGACCGGGTGCCCCACGGCCTTCTTGAACGCGTACGCCGCGATCGTCGGCAGCTTGGCGAGCAGCCGGATCGTGGAGATGTAGCGCTGCCGCTCGTCGAACGGGTTGTGGCTGTCCTGGTAGAAGGTGGACAGCGCGCTGACGACCGAGGTCAGCATGGCCATCGGGTGCGCGTCGGTCGGGAAGCCGTCGAAGAACCGCTTCACGTCCTCGTGCAGCAGGGTGTGCTGCGAGATCTCCCGGCTGAAGGCGGCCAGCTCGTCCGCGGTCGGGAGCTCGCCGTTGATGAGGAGGTAGGCCGTCTCCAGGAACGATCCCCGCTCGGCGAGCTGCTCGATCGGATACCCGCGGTAGCGGAGGATGCCTTTCTCGCCGTCGAGGTAGGTGATCGCCGATTTGGCGGTCGAGGTGTTGCCGAAGCCGGAGTCCAGGGTCACCAGACCGGTCTGGGCACGCAGCTTGGCGATGTCGAAGCCCTTGTCGCCGACCGAGCTGTCGATCACCGGGTAGCGGTACTCGTCGTCCCCGTACCGCACTACTACTGCATTGTCTGCGCTGGCGCTGTTGCGGTTTTCGCTCACGTCTTCCCTCACCGACGTAGTGCCTCTTCTTCGAGGTGCCCTGACTGCCTCCACTGTCCCCCATCTGGCGCCAAGATGTGCACTCGGGGTCGGCCATGCGGCAAATTTCTGGCACGGCGTGCCGCGAGAACCGGAAAATCACGGACGTTCCGGGCGCGCCACCGCACCGGCCAGCCGCGCGTCCAGGGCCGTGCAGCGGCGGCCGGTCGAGACGACCCGCACCGCTTGCCCCAGCGCTCTCCGTGACCCGACGAGCACCACGAGCTTCTTCGCGCGGGTCACCGCCGTGTACAGCAGGTTGCGCTGGAGCATCATCCAGGCGCTCGTCGTGACCGGAACCACCACGCACGGGTACTCGCTCCCCTGCGAGCGGTGGATCGTGACGGCGTACGCGTGCGCCAGCTCGTCCAGCTCGGCGAAGTCGTAGGGGATGTCCTCGTCCTCGTCCGTGCGGACGGTGAGGCGCTGCTCGTCCGGGTCGAGCGCGGTGACCACGCCGACCGTGCCGTTGAAGACGCCGGCGGCGCCCTTCTCGTAGTTGTTCCTGATCTGGGTGACCTTGTCGCCGACCCGGAAGACCCGCCCGCCGAACCGCTTCTCCGCGAGACCGGGCCGCGCCGGGGTGATCTCCTGCTGGAGCAGCGCGTTCAGCGCGCCGGCGCCGGCCGGGCCGCGGTGCATGGGGGTGAGCACCTGGATGTCGCGGCGCGGGTCGAGGCCGAACCTGGCGGGCACCCGCCGCGCCGCCACGTCCACCGCGAGCCGCCCCGCCTCCTCCGTGTCCTCGGCGGCGAACAGGAAGAAGTCGTTCATCCCCTCCGTCACGGGGAACTCCCCCCGGTTGACACGGTGCGCGTTGGTGACGACGCCGGACCGCTGCGCCTGCCGGAAGATCCGCGTCAGCCGCACGGCGGGCACCGGGGAGCCCGGCGCCAGCAGGTCGCGCAGCACCTCGCCCGCCCCCACCGAGGGGAGTTGGTCCACGTCGCCGACGAGCAGCAGGTGGGCGCCCGGCGGGACCGCCTTCACCAGCTTGTTGGCGAGGAGGAGATCGAGCATGGACGCCTCGTCCACCACGATCAGGTCGGCGTCCAGCGGCCGGTCCCGGTCGTACGCCGCGTCCCCGCCCGGCTTCAGCTCGAGCAGCCGGTGGACGGTGGACGCCTCGGCGCCGGTCAGCTCGGCGAGCCGCTTCGCCGCCCGGCCGGTGGGCGCGGCCAGCAGCACCCTGGCGCCCTTGGCGCGGGCCAGCTCGACCACCGACCGCACGGTGAACGACTTGCCGCAGCCGGGGCCGCCGGTCAGGACCGCGACCTTCTCGGTCAGGGCCAGGCGCACGGCCTGCTCCTGCTCGGGCGCGAGGGAGGCCCCCGTCCGCCCGCCGAGCCAGGCGAGCGCCCGGTCCCACGCGACGGAGGCGAACGCCGCCAGCCGGTCGTCCTCGGCCCGCAGCAGCCGCCGTACCTGCGCGGCGAGCGACACCTCGGCCCGGTGGAACGGCACCAGGTAGACGGCCGTGTGCGGCCCGTCGCCCGCCGGGTCGGGGACGGCCTCGCGGACGACGCCCTCCGGATCGGCGGCCAGCTCACCGAGGCAGTCGATGACGAGCCCGGTGTCGACCTGCAGGAGCTGCACGGCGTCCGCGATGAGCCGCTCCTCGGGGAGGTAGCAGTTCCCCTGGTCGGCGGCCTGGGACAGCGCGTACGCGAGCCCGGCGCGCACCCGGTCGGGGCTGTCCTGCGGTATGCCGACCGCGCGGGCGATGCGGTCGGCCGTGAGGAAGCCGATGCCCCACACGTCGGCGGCCAGGCGGTACGGCTGGTTCTTCACGACGGAGATCGACGCGTCGCCGTACTTCTTGTAGATGCGGACCGCGATGGATGTGGACACCTCGACGCCCTGGAGGAAGACCATGACCTCCTTGATGGCCTTCTGCTCCTCCCAGGCGGCGGCGATGGACGCCGTCCGCTTCGGCCCGAGCCCCGGCACCTCGATGAGCCGCCGCACGTCCGTCTCGATGATGTCGAGGGTGTCGGTGCCGAAGTGGTCCACGATCCGCTCGGCGGTCCGCGGGCCGATGCCCTTGATCAGCCCCGAGCCGAGGTAGCGGCGGATGCCCTGCACGGTCGCGGGGAGGACGGTCGTGTAGTTCTCGACGGTGAACTGCCGCCCGTACTGGGGGTGCGAGCCCCAGCGGCCCGTCATGCGCAGGGACTCCCCCACCTGCGCGCCGAGCAGCGCGCCGACGACCGTGAGCAGGTCCCCCGAGCCGCGCCCGGTGTCGACGCGGGCGACCGTCCAGCCGTTGTCCTCGTTGGCGTACGTGATGCGTTCGAGGACTCCTTCGACCACGGCGCTGTGCGACATGTCCCGACGGTATCCCCCGGGACCGACAGCGGGCCGCCGGTCCCGGAGCGGCGGGAGGGGAGCGAGCGGGGAGGGCCCGACCCCCCGTCCAGGCCCTCCGCTCCCCTCCCGCGCCCTGGTGGAGACTGCCGGGAGAACCGTTCGGTTGCACGGATCGGACGACATGTCCCGCCATCCGCGCACACGTTCGGGCAGGCCGGGACACAGAGACCGCCCCGGCCGCTCAGGGGGAAGGGGCGGCGGGGCGGTCGTCGGTGCGGCGGGGCGGACCCGCTCAGGCCTGCTTGCCGTCCACCAGACGCGGCAGGTTGTCCGGGTTGGCCTCGCGCAGCGCGGTGGGCAGCAGGTGGTCCGGCATCCCCTGGTAGGCCACGGGGCGCAGGAAGCGCTCGATGGCCGCCGTCCCGACCGAGGTGCCGGTGGGTGCGGTCGTCGCCGGGTAGGGGCCGCCGTGCTGCTGGGCGTAGGTCACGGACACGCCGGTCGGCCACTGGTTCCACAGGACGCGGCCGGCCCGCGCGGCCAGCGCGCGCACCAGCCGGGGCGCGATCGCGTCGTCCTCCTCGCCGACGACGGTGGCCGTGAGCTGGCCCTCGATGGCGGCGGCGAGCGTGAGGAGCTGCTCCTCGTCGGAGTAGGTGACGACGAGGGCCGCCGGCCCGAAGCACTCGGCGAGCAGCGGTCCGGGGTCGGCGAGCACGTCCTCGATCGACGCCGTGAGCAGCGTGGGGGCCGGCGGGTCGGCGAGGGAGGTGTCGTCCATGGTGACCGGGCTGACGGCGTCGTGCGACGCCAGTGTGTCCAGGGCGGTCAGATAGGCCGACTGGATGCGCTCGTTGAGCATGGGCGCGGCGGCGGGCCGCGCGGCGAGGCGCAGGTCGTCCAGCAGGGTCGAGCCCGCGGGCACGGCAAGGACGCCCGGCTTGGTGCAGAACTGCCCGCTGCCCAGCGAGACCGAGCCGAGGAAGCCCTCCGCGATCTGCGACGCGCGCGCGGCGGCGGCCCGTTCGGTGACGAAGGTGGGGTTGACCGAGCCGAGTTCGCCGTAGAACGGGATCGGTTCCGGCCGCGAGACCGCGATGTCGAACAGCGCCCGCCCGCCCGGGATCGACCCGGTGAAGGCGGCGGCCTTCACCCGGGGGTCGCGCAGGGCCGCCACCCCGGACTCCACCCCGTGGATCAGCGCAAAGACGCCTTCGGGCGCCCCCGCCGCGCGCAGCGCGCCGGTGACCACCTCGGCCGTCAGCGCGGACAGGCGCGGGTGGCCCGGGTGCGCCTTCACGATCAGCGGGCAGCCGGCCGCGAGGGCGGCGGCGCTGTCCCCGCCGGCGACGCTGAAGGCGAACGGGAAGTTGCTCGCGGCGAAGTTGAGGACCGGACCGATCGGCTCCAGCACGCGGCGCAGGTCCGGACGCGGCGCGCCCATCGGCCACTGCGGGTCGGCGTGGTCCACGCGGGCGTCGAGGAACGCGCCGTCCTCCAGCACCTCGCCGAACAGGCGGAGCTGGAACGTGGTGCGCTTCAGCTCGCCGGTGAGCCGCCCGTCGGGCAGGTGGCTCTCCTCGGCCGCCAGGGGCAGGAGGTCGGCTGCGCTGGCGTCGAGCGCGTCGGCGACGGCGCGCAGCGCGCGGGCGCGCTCCCGCGGGGGCGTCTGCCCCCACGCGGACGCGGCGGACGCGGCGGACGCGAGTATCGCGTCGAGTTCGTCGGGCGTCGTGTCGGCGGGCACGGTGCCGGCCGGCGAGGTCGGATCGGTCATGCGGCTGCTCCGTCGGGTCGGGGATCGGTGGTCGGGGACGGTGCCGGATCGCCGGACCGCCCGGTGGTCCGGCACCGGCACGGCGGCCGGTGAACGGTTCGACGCGGGTGGTCCGTTCGCCAGCTTACGACCGGGCGGCCGGCGGCACGGGAGCCCGGGGCGCCCTGTTCGGGCTCAGAGCCACACAAGCGCGCACACCAGGCCCGGGTCAACCACACAGACACCGACCGATGCGAACACCCCACCGGGAACTCGGATGACAGAAATATGTGTCATCCCAGCCATCTTCGCTACGCTGTCGGCCGTGCCCCATGACGCGCAGGTCCTCTTCGCCGACCACGTCGGCCGTTTCTACGCACGCCGCCACGGCTTCCCGCCCATGGCGGGGCGCCTGCTGGGCTACCTCTTCGTGTGCGACCCGCCGCAGCAGACGATCGACGAGCTGGGGGAAGCCCTGCTGGCGAGCAGGAGCGCCGTCACCGGCGCCGTCAAGCTGCTGGAGGGGCACGGGATGGCACGCCGCACCCGCGCCGCCGGCGAACGCGTGGACCGTGTCGGCCTCGGACCGGTGGGCCGGCAGCCGCAGAACTTCGACGCGACCGCGCACCGGGAACACGCCGCGCTGTTCCGCGAGGGCCTCGCGCTGCTCGCCGACGCCCCACCGCGGCGCAGGGCACCGCTCGCCGAGATGGTCGCCCTCGCGGACTTCCTGGCGGACCGCCTGCCCGTCCTGCTGGAGGAGTGGCACGCCCACCGGGACGCGCTGCGCGCCTCGGGCGACCTGCCCGGCCCCGGCGACTGACGCACGACCACCCCCGTACGCCGGGCCGCCGGTCCGGGACGGGCCACGAGGAGGGACACCCGCCATGGCCGATCCGCATCTCGACGGACTCGGGGAACGCGCCCGGAGGGGCGACCCGGACGCGCTGGACGAACTGATCGAACTCGCCGCCGAGCGCGGTGACACGGCCGAACTGCGCCGCTTCGCCGACGAGGGCAGCGCCACCGCCCGCGACTGCCTCGCCGAACTCGCCGTCGAGCGCGGCGACCTGGCCGAGCTGCGCCGCATGGCGGACGAGGGGGACAGCACCGCCCGCGACTGCCTCGCGGAGCTCACGGGCGGGTGACACGGCCCCCGGCGCGTCAGCAGCCCAGGCGTTCGGTGCTCAGCGCGATGTCGTCGTACCGGATGTCGTACGCCGCTGGGTCGGGGTCCTGCTGGTAGAGCTGCCACCCGATGCGCACGGTGTCGAACTCGGGGAACACGAAGTCCACCTGCTCGCCGCCGTGCCGGTCGGTGCTGACGGTGAGGTCGGGCTGCGGCGCTCCGTCGAACCACACCCGCACCTCGTTGTCGGCGGCGTCCTGCCGCCACTCGACGCAGGTCCACTCCCCCGCCTCGGCGGGCGCGGATTCGCGCCAGTCGGTCCAGTCGCCCGTGGGGCCGCCGTCCGAGCCGACGCCCCACAGGGCCGCGCCGTCCTCGCCGACGGTCGGCACCCACTGGCCACCGAGGGGCCGCACGACGCTGCCGTCGCCCCGTCCCGTGGCCTCGACGAGGGTGAAGTGCGCCCAGTCGGGCGCGGTCGGGAAGGCGTCGACGCGGACGCGCAGGCGGCCCCAGAAGCTGTTGCCGGGCGCGCTGAAGCCGTCGACCTCGAGGAACGCGTGGCTGTTGCCCTCGGTGTGGACGCGGAGGACCTGGTCACCGCCGCGCCCGCGCTCGACGGTGAGGGTGCCGTGCTCGGTGTCGACACCCCAGTCCAGGCTCGCGGCCCCGCCGCGCGGCAGGTCGTCGAAGTTTTCGCAGAACAGGAGGGCGGCGGTGGGACGGCACGTGTCGTGGCGCCCCCTGCCGTGTCCTTCGTGGCCGGCCGGGGCGGCGGCCGTCGCGGTCACGGCGGTGACGGCGGCGAGGACGAGCGCGCTGCGGACGATGCGGGATGCCATGGGGTCTCCACTCGGCGGGGGGACGGGCGGACGATCGGCGACGGGGTTGTGGGAGCGCTCCCATCGACCGAGCACCCTAGCGGCGAACCGGCCGCCGCACCACAGACACGCGCGCCGGACTTCGGACACCCGCCGATACCGCCCCCGACGGCAACAATCGGGCCACTATTGCCGCAAGTGGGTAACGCGACCGCTGTCGCACCCGGCGGTTCCCTAGGCTGCCCCGGTCATGTCCCATTCACCAAGGATTCACATGCGCAAGGCAATACGGCTCGCGCTGCCCGTCGTGGCCGCCGTGACCGCCCTCTCCCTGACCGCCTGCGGCGACGACAGCGACAGCGACGACAACGCGTCGGGCAGCGACACCTCCGCTGCGGAGTCCGGCGGCTCGGAGAGCACGGACGACTCGGGCGACGGGGCGACGGAGGAGGCCGGCGGCGAGGAGGGCACCGGTACCGAGGAGGACGCCGGCGGCGGCGACTTCTCGGGCATCCCGGCGTCGGACGCCCTCCAGGGCCTGTGGTCGGCGGGCATCGACACCCCGGAGACCTCGCCCGTCCTGAGCTTCACGGACGTCATGGTCGTCTACATGGACGACGGCAGCGGCACGGGCAACACCTGCACCGGCACCCTCGGCGAGCAGGGCCACATCACGCTGGAGTCCTGCGTCCAGGGCGAGAACGAGCGCACCGGCATGACGGGCGAGGTGACGAGCGACGACTCGGGCACCATCCGCGTCACCTGGGCGTCCGGCGTCACCGAGGACTTCACCCAGTTCATGGACGGCGACGGCGAGTTCACCGACCCGGAGCTGGCGGAGCAGTTCGACTCGCTGGAAGGCAGCCTCGGCTGATCCGCCCGGTGCGCGTGCGCCGGTGCTCCTCGCCGGAGCCCCGGCGCGCGGCGGGCCGTTCCGGTAATCCGATGGCGCGTCCGGACGGCGGCGATCACCCTGGTCCCGTGGACGAGCAGGAGCCCGAGTACCGCGTACGCGCCCTCCACACGGATGCGACGATCACCGTGTACCAGGCGTACGCCCCCGCGATCGGCCGGCCGGCGGCACGCGACGGCCGCTTCCCCGCCACCTGGCGGCGGACCCGCATGACCTGGGTCAAGCCGTCGTTCCTCTGGATGATGCACCGCTGCGGCTGGGGCACGAAGCAGGACCAGGAGACGGTCCTCGCCGTCGAGATCACCCGCGACGGTTTCGCGTGGGCGCTGCGGCACGCGTGCCTGTCCAGGCACGTGCCCGCGCTCCACGGCGACCGCGGCTCGTGGAAGCGGGAGTTGACCCGCTCCCCGGCGCGGGTGCAGTGGGACCCCGAGCGCGACCTGCGCCTCGGTCCGCTCCCCCACCGCTCGCTCCAGCTCGGCCTCACCGGGGAGGCGGCGCGCCGGTACGCCGACGAGTGGATCGTCTCGGTCACCGACGTCACGCCGCTCGCGCGCGCCGTCCACGCACGGGTGCGCGCCGGGGACACGGAAGGCGCCCGGCGGCTGCTGCCCGCCGAGCGCCCCTACCCCGTGGACGAGCGGGTCCTCGCCCGTCTGCGCCCCTGAGCGCCCGCCGCCCGGGGCGGTGGGGCTCAGAGCACGTGCGCGCGGTACCGCGCGGCGGTCTCGGCGATGACCTCCCGCCCGTCCCGCGCCCACAGGTCCTCGTTGAAGATCTCCACCTCCACCGGACCCGTGTAACCGGCCTTCGCCACCTCGTCCCTGAACCACCGCATGTCGACCGAGCCGTCGCCGATCTGCCCCCGGCCGTTCAGCACGCCCTCGGGGAGCGGCGTGATCCAGTCGGCGAGCTGGAAGATGTGGATGCGGCCGCCCTCGCCGGCCCGCCGGATGCCGGCGCCGACCGTGTCGTCCCACCACAGGTGGTAGGTGTCCACGACGATGCCGACCTGCTCGGCGGGGAAACGTTCCGCCAGGTCGAGGGCCTGCGCGAGCGTCGAGACGACGCAGCGGTCGGAGGCGAACATCGGGTGCAGCGGCTCGATCGCCAGGCGCACGCCGCGCTCACCCGCGTACGGGGCGAGTTCGGCGAGCGCGTCGGCGATCCGCTCGCGCGCCCCGGCGAGGTCCTTGTCGCCGTCCGGGAGACCGCCGGAGACGAGGACGAGGGTGTCCGTGCCGAGGGCGGCGGCCTCGTCGACGGCGGCCCGGTTGTCGTCCAGGGCGGCGGCCCGGGCAGCCGGGTCGACGGCGGTGAGGAAGCCGCCGCGGCACAGGGTAGTCACGGCGAGCCCGGCGTCGCGCACCAGGCGGGCGGCCGCCGCCACGCCGTACTCCTGCACCGGCTCGCGCCACAGGCCGACGCCCGGCACGCCGTGCGCCGTCAGGCCCTCCACCAGCTCGGGGAGCGCGAGCTGCTTGACGGTCCGCTGGTTGATCGAGAACCCGGCGAGGTCCGTCGTGTCCGTGGTCGTCATCGTCACTGCTCCACTCCGTGCACCGCCAGCAGGCGTGCCATGCGGGACTCCGCGAGCGCGGGGTCGGGGAAGAGGCCGAGGCCGTCGGCGAGTTCGTAGGCGCGCGCGAGGTGCGCCAGGGAACGTGCCGACTGCAGGCCGCCGACCATCGTGAAGTGGTCCTGGTGGCCGGCCAGCCAGGCCAGGAACACCACGCCCGTCTTGTAGAAGCGGGTCGGCGCCCGGAAGAGGTGCCGCGACAGCGGGACGGTCGGGTCGAGCGCCGCCCGGAAGGCGGCCACGTCGCCGGTGTCGAGCGTCCGTACGGCCTGGGCGGCGAGCGGCCCCAGCGGGTCGAAGATGCCGAGCAGCGCGTGGCTGAAGCCCTGCTCGTCGCCCGCGATCAGCTCCGGGTAGTTGAAGTCGTCGCCGGTGTAGCAGCGCACGCCCTTCGGCAGGCGGCGGCGCAGCTCCACCTCGCGCCGCGCCTCCAGCAGCGACACCTTGACGCCGTCCACCTTGTCGGGGTGCTCGGCGATGATGTCGAGGAAGGTGCCGGTCGCGGCGTCCAGGTCGGCCGAGCCCCAGTAGCCCTCCAGGGCCGGGTCGAACATCGGACCGAGCCAGTGCAGGATCACCGGCTCCGACGCCTGCCGCAGCAGGTGCCCGTAGACCTCCAGGTAGTCCTCGGGGCCGGCCGCGACGGCGGCCAGCGCCCGTGACGCCATGATGATGGCCTGCGCGCCGGTCTCCTCGACGACGGCGAGCTGCTCCTCGTAGGCCGCCCTGACCTCGTCGAGCGAGGTGGCGGTGGTGAGCTGGTCCGTGCCGACGCCGCAGGCGATCAGGCCGCCGACGGCCCTGGCCTCGGCGCCGGAGCGGCGGATCAGTTCGGCGGCGCCGGCCCAGTCGAGGCCCATGCCGCGCTGCGCGGTGTCCATGGCCTCCGCCACGCCGAGGCCGTGCGACCACAGGTGGCGGCGGAACGCGAGGGTCGCGTCCCAGTCCACCGCTGCCGGGCTGTCGGGGGTCGTGTCGGCGAACGGGTCGGCCACCACGTGGGCGGCGGAGAAGACCGTGCGGGAGACCAGGGGCGGCCCGCCCGCGGCGAGGACGGCGGATTCCGCGCGGGGTGTGTACGCGCGCAGCGCGCCGGTCGCGTCCGGCAGTCGGATCATGTCGGGGTTCGCTCCTGTCGGGTCGCGGGGTGCCGGGGCTTCACAGGGACAGTTCGGGCACGGACAGCCGCCGGCCCTCGGCCGCCGACGTGAGACCCAGCTCGGCGAGCTGCACGCCCCGCGCGCCCGCCAGCAGGTCCCAGGTGTAGGGCTCGTCCAGCACGACGTGCCGCAGGAACAGCTCCCACTGCGCCTTGAAGCCGTTCTCGAACTCGCCGTTGTCCGGGACCTCCTGCCACTGGTCGCGGAAGACCTCGGTGGCGGGCAGGTCGGGGTTCCACACCGGCTTGGGGGTCGCCGACCGGTGCTGGACGCGGCACTTCCGCAGGCCGGCGACGGCCGAGCCCTCCGTGCCGTCCACCTGGAACTCGACCAGCTCGTCGCGGTTCACGCGCACCGACCAGGAGGAGTTGATCTGCGCGACGGCGCCGCCGGCCAGCTCGAAGATGCCGTACGCGGAGTCGTCCGCCGTCGCCTCGTACGGCTTGCCCCGCTCGTCCCAGCGCTGCGGGATGTGGGTCCGCGTCACGGCCTGGACGCTCTCCACGCGGCCGAACAGCTCGTGCAGCACGTACTCCCAGTGCGGGAACATGTCCACGACGATGCCGCCGCCGTCCTCGGCACGGTAGTTCCACGACGGGCGCTGCGCCTCCTGCCAGTCGCCCTCGAACACCCAGTAGCCGAACTCGCCGCGCACCGAGAGGATCCGGCCGAAGAAGCCGCCGTCGATGAGCCGCTTCAGCTTCAGCAGGCCCGGCAGGAACAGCTTGTCCTGCACCACGCCGTGCTTGATGCCCGCCTCCTGCGCCTGCCGCGCGAGGCGCAGCGCGCCGTCGAGGCCGGTGGCGGTGGGCTTCTCCGTGTAGATGTGCTTGCCCGCGGCGATCGCCTTCGCGATGGCCTCCTCGCGGGCGAGGGTGATCTGGGAGTCGAAGTAGATGTCGACCGAGTCGTCGGCGAGGACGGCGTCGACGTCGGTGGACACCGCGTCCTCGCCGAGGCCGTGCCGCGCGGCGAGTTCGCGCAGCGCGTGCTCGCGGCGGCCGACGAGCACCGGCTCGGGCCAGATGACGGTGCCGTCGCCCAGGTCCACGCCGCCCTGTTCGCGGATGGCGAGGATCGAGCGGACCAGGTGCTGACGGTAACCCATGCGTCCGGTGACGCCGTTCATGGCGATCCTGACGGTCCTGCGTGCGGCCATGCGTGTGCCTTCCACGGGGGGAGTAAGCGCTTTCTATGCGGGAAGAAGCTAACCTCTCCCCACCGGCCCGGACAAGTGTGGGAGCGAAGGCATGTCAGTGACGCTGGCGGATGTGGCGGCCCGGGCGGGCGTGTCGGCGGCCACGGTCTCCCGTGTGCTCAACGGCAACTACCCGGTCGCCGGCACGACCCGCGCCCGCGTCCTGCGCGCCGTCGAGGAGCTGGAGTACGTCGTCAACGGGCCGGCCAGCGCCCTCGCCGCCGCCTCGTCCGACCTGGTCGGCGTCCTGGTCAACGACATCGCCGACCCCTTCTTCGGCATCATGGCGGGCGCGGTGCAGGCGCAGCTCGGTCCCGGCGGTGACGGCGACGCGGGACCGGGGCCGAGGATGGCCATCGTGTGCAACACCGGCGGCTCCCGCGAACGGGAGCTGACCTACCTCACCCTCCTGCAGCGCCAGCGCGCGGCCGCCGTGGTCCTCACCGGCGGCGCGGTCGAGGACGAGGAGCACACCGCGGCGCTGTCCGCGCGCCTGCGCCGGCTGGCGGCCGCGGGCGCCCGGGTCGTGCTGTGCGGCAGGCCGCCGCTGCCGGAGCCGGGGCCGGTCACCCTGACGTTCGACAACCGGGGCGGCGCCCGCCGCCTCACCGAGCACCTCCTCGGCCTGGGGCACCGGGTGATCGGCTATCTCGCGGGGCCGGCCGCCCGGACCACCACGCGGCACCGTCTCGAAGGCCACCGTGCGGCCCTGGCCGCCGCCGGGCTCGCCGGCGGCCACGAGCGGCTGATCGTCCACGGGGCCTACGACCGTGCCGCCGGGTACGACGGCGCGATCGCCCTGCTGGACCGCGAGCCGGGCCTGACCGCCGTCATCGCGGCCAACGACACGGTCGCCCTCGGCGTCTGCGCCGCCTTCCGGGACCGCGGCCTTCGTGTCCCCGAGGACGTGTCGGTGGCCGGGTTCGACGATCTGCCGTTCGCCGCCGACATCACGCCCTCCCTCACGACGGTCCGCGTACCGCTCCAGGAGGCGGGCGCGCACGCGGGCCGCCTCGCGCTGGGGCACGACAAGGCCCCGGCGGACGGCGTCATCACCTGCCCGACGACGCTCGTCCCCCGCTTCTCCACGGCGCCTCCACCGGAGAAGGCGTGACACACACGCGCCACCGCCGGGGCTCCCCTCCGTCCAGAGGACCCCGCCGGCCGGCTTGAGCACGCCCGGACGCGGGCATGCCCCATCCATCAGGCGGATACTGCGAAGCTCCTCGCCCGATTCCGTTGGGCTTCGACCGAGGAGTCGGCAGCTCACGGCCGACGCGTAGAGCCATCACCACAGGCAAGCGGCACCCTCCGCCGGCCGGTCACCCGTCCCCGTACGTGAGACATACGTCACTCCACGTTCCGGCACTCCCGTACAACCATCGGTGACTACCGCGTGTCAACCTTGGGGGAGCTTTCACGAGTTATTTACCAGGGGGGCACCATGGACATTACATTTCTCATCAATACCGCGTACGGCATCGGCGGCGCCATCCGTTCCGTCGCCAACCTGTCCGGTGCCCTCGCCGCCCGTGGCCACCAGGTCACCGTGGCCAGCAGGATCCAGACGCGCAAGCGCCTCAACCTGCCCTTCGACCACCGGGTCACCGTGCTCCCGCTCACGGGGTACCGCGAGGCCACGCCCGAGGAGGCGGACGCGCGGCTGGCCGCCTACCTCCGCGAGGTCGACACGGACGTGGTGATAGCCACCCGGCCCTCGCTGGTCGACGATCTCGCCCGCCACGGCAACCCGGACCGGTACCTGCGCGTCGGCCAGGAGCACCAGTCGTACCTGACCCAGGGCGCCCGCGCCCAGGAGATCCACCGCGCGGCCATGGGGGTGCTCGACGCGTGGGTGACCGTGTCGAAGGCCGACGCCGACGTCTACCGGGAGGTCCGGCCCGAGGGCTCGGCCTGCCGTGTCCTGTGCATCCCCAACACGTCCCTGCCCGCGCGCGTCACCCCGTCGACCGGTGACAACCGCATCATCGTGGCCGCCGGCCGCCTGGTCCCGGTCAAGCGCTACGACCTGCTGGTCGACGCGTTCGCCCTGATCGCCCCCGAGTTCCCGGACTGGGAGCTGCGCATCTACGGCCGCGGCACCGTCCACGGCGCGCTGCGCGAGCGCATCGAGCACCACGGGCTGAGCGGCCAGGCACGCCTCATGGGGCCGACGTCCCCCATCGAGACGGAGTGGGCCAAGGGGTCCATCGCGGCCGTCACCTCGGACGCCGAGTCGTTCGGTCTGACGATCGTGGAGGCGATGGCCTGCGGCATCCCGGTCATCGCCCGGGACTGCCGGTACGGCCCGCGCGAGATCATCACGCCGGGCGAGGACGGGCTGCTCGTCCCGATGGAGGGCGGCCCCGAGGCGTACGCGGAGTCCCTGCGCGCCCTGATGAAGGACGACAGCCGCCGCCGGCGGATGGGCGCGCGCGGCCTGCGCAAGGCGCTGGCCTACGAGCCCGACCCCATCGCCCAGCGGTACGAGAAGCTGTTCACCTCCCTGTGGTCGAAGCGGACCCGGCAGGCGGCCGCGTCACGCAGCCTGGTGAGCCGGCTGCGCTCCCGCATGGGCCGCCCGGCCACCGCCACCCCGACGGCGGCGCCGCTGCCGGCCGCCGGCAAGGCGGCCAAGCCGGCCCGCCGCCCGGCCAACCTCGCCCGCACCGTGAGCGACTCGGACGGCACGGTGACGATCTCGCTCCCGGGCGGTTCCCGTCCGGCGGAGGGCCTGCTGCTGCGGCTGCGCAACGACCCGCAGGAGCGCGAGATCAGCGTCCCGCTGACCGCCGAGGGCACGACGCTGACCGCGAGGATCGATCCGGCCGAGCGCCCGCTGCCGGAGGGGCGCTGGGACGTGTTCCTCCCCCCGAAGGGGAAGCGCGTGCTGGCCGAGGTCGTGGAGCGGGCGGCGCTCGTCCACTCCCGGCCCCGCGTGACGGAGGACGGCGTCTCCGCCTGGCTGCCCTACCCGACGAAGTACGGCAACCTGACGCTCCGCACCTGGCTGCGACCGGTCCACGCGGAGGTCGAGCGGGTCGAGACGGGTCCGGACACCGCGAGCGTCACGGTCACCGTGCTCGGCCTCACCGACTGCAAGCCCGGCGAACTGACGGCGGTGGCGGCCGGGCGGCCCTTCGTCCCCAAGCCCGCCGCACCGGAGACGGCGGCCTCCGACACCCCGGCGGATCCCGACACACCCGCCGACGACTCCTCCCCGGCCCTCGACGACCCGGCCCTCGACGCCGCCGCGTTCGACCTCCCGGACCCCGCCGGCGAGAGCGCCCACGACGCGCCCGCCGAGGACACGGCGACCGCCGGCGGCACGCCCTCCGCCGAGATCCTGGCGGACGACATCGAGGTGGCCGTGTCCGTCCTGGACGCACCGGGGCACGACGGCCCCGCCATGGGCGCCGACGGGACCGAGCCACCCGGTCGGCTCAAGCTGTGCTTCCCGCTCACGGGCCTCCCGGCGGCCGGCGCGTGGACGGTGCGGCTGCTCACGCCGGACGGCACGGCCGTCCCGGTCGGCCGCATCGGCGGCGACGTGCCGGACCGGGCGCCCACGGACGTCTACCCGCTCGCCGGCCGGGACGGCGGCCTGCGGCTGGGCTTCAGCTCCGACAACGAACTGATCGCCGTCAGGCAGTGACCCGGGGGCGGGCCGGCCGGCCACCCTCCGTGCCCGCTTGTGTCGCCCGGTGGTGCGGGCGCGGTTACGGTGGACCGGAGGGCCACCCGGCCCGCACGACCGCGTGAACGGCCATGCCCCCCGGCCGGGAGGTGCCCCAGGTGGCTTCCCCACGACAAGGACCGCACACGAGGATGGGTGTGTTCACCCTCCTGATGGTCTACGTCGTGCTGATCTCCGTCGCGCAGGTCTGGGCGGCACAGGCAGGGGCGCCCCGTCTGGCCGGTTACTCCCTGCTCGCTCCTCTCGTGGCGGGGGCGCTGCTCCCGCTGCGCCAGACCCTGATCGTGGTCCTGGTGACCGTGGCCGCCATGTCCGTGACCTATGGGCTGGTCATCGACCATCTGGCTCCTTTCAGTCGTGTCCTGGCGATCGGCCTGGTGGCCATCACCTCCGTCGTGGGGCTGGTCGTCTGCCGCATCCGGCTGGAGAAGGAGGAGCGCATCGGCCGCCTGATGGTGGCCCGGGACCGGCTGCGGCTGCTGAGCGCCGCCAGTACCCGCATCGGGGCGACGCTGGACGTGGACCGCACCGCCTGGGAACTGGCCGAGGTGGCGGTGCCCGGCTTCGCCGACTTCATGGCCGTCGACCTCTTCGAGGGCGTGCTGGGCGGCGACGAGCCGCCCCCTGGTCCGGTGGACGGTCCCGTCGAGCTGCGGCGCGTCGCCCAGCGCTCCGTGCTCGGCGACACCCCCGAGGCGGTGTTGCGGCCGGGGGCCACCGCCATCTACCCCGAATCCTCCCTTCTGACGCAGAGCCTGATGCAGGGCCGCGCCGTCCTGACGAACCTGTCGAGCGGCGACGACACGGGCGAGTGGCTGACCCGGGACGACCGGCGGGCGGTCAAGGCCCGCCAGTACGGCTTCCACTCGGCGATCGCCGTGCCGCTGCTGGCCCGGGGCACCCCGCTCGGTGTCGCCATCTTCGTGCGGCACCGGCAGCAGCGGCCGTTCGACAGCGACGATGTGCTGCTGGCCGAGGAGATCGGCGCGCGGGCCGCGGTGTGCGTGGACAACGCCCGCCGGTTCACCCATGAGCACCGCACCTCGCTGACGCTCCAGCAGAGCCTCCTCCCGCGCCGGCTCCCGGACGTGTCGGCGGTCGAGGTGGCCACCCGCTACCTGCCGGCGACCGCCGGGGTGGGGGTGGGCGGCGACTGGTTCGACGTCATCCAGCTCTCCGGCGCTCGGGTGGCCCTGATCGTGGGCGATGTCGTCGGCCACGGGCTGTACGCCTCCGCCACCATGGGGCGTCTGCGGTCCGCCGTCCGGACCCTCGCCGACATCGACCTCCCTCCCGACGAACTGCTGACGCATGTGGACGACGTGCTGATCCGGCTGCGGGCGGAGACCGGCCAGGAGGAGGCGCGCGGCGAGATCGGCGCGACCTGCCTGTACGCGGTGTACGACCCGGTGTCGAAGACCTGCACGGTGGCCAGGGCGGGGCACCCCGCTCCGGCGACGGTGCTGCCGGACGGGCGGGTGGAGTTCATCGATGTCCCGGCCGGCCCGCCGCTCGGCCTGGGCGGCCTGCCGTTCGAGTCGACGCGGGTCTCCCTCCCGGAGGGCAGCCTCCTCGTCCTGTACACCAAGGGCCTTCTCAGCTCGGGTGACCCGGAGCTCGTGCGGCGCCCGCCCGGGACGCCGCCGGGCGGCGACCGCCCCCCGGCCCCGGATCGGCACCGGGACGACGCCCCCTCCACCGCTCCCGACGGCCGGGGCGACCAGGACGGCGGGCACGACCGCGTCCGGACGCCGGGCGACGAGGGCGGCCCCGCCCCGGACGGAGACGGCGGTGCCCACGACGCCCGGGGCACCATGGCCGAGGGAATGGTCCGGCTGCGCCGGGCGCTGACCGAGCCGGCCCCGACGCTGGAGCTCGCCTGCGACTCCGTGCTGAAGAGCATGCTGCCCGGCGGCCCCACCGACGACGTGGCCCTCCTGCTGGCGCGGACCCGTGCCCTGGACGCGTCGCACGTCGCCACCTGGGACATGCCGGGTGATCCGTCCTCGGTGGGCCGCGCCCGCGAGCTGGTGACGGGCCGGCTCCGGGAATGGGGTCTTGAGGAGGCCGTGTTCACCACCGAGCTGGTCATCAGCGAACTGGTCACCAACGCGATCCGGCACGCGGGCGGCCCGATCCAGCTCCGGGTCATCCGCGAGCGGTCGCTGATCTGCGAGGTGTCGGACACGTCGAGCACCTCACCGCATCTGCGCCGTGCCCGGAGCATGGACGAGAACGGGCGGGGCCTGTTCATCGTGGCGCAGCTCACCGACCGGTGGGGCACCCGGCAGACACCGGGCGGCAAGACGATCTGGGCCGAACTCCCGACCACCGGCGGGGAGGTGGCCGCGGTCGTAGGCTCGGCCGTATGACGGACGACCTGACCGCGCCCCTGGCGACCGGCCCTCTCGGCATGCGCCTCCTCGCCTTCGAACGCCTGCCGGAAGACGCGGAGTTCACCTCCGATCCGGTCGGCTACTGCCTGGTCGTGCTGCGGCACGCGGGCCGTCTCCTGCTCGTCCATGTGCGCCACCGCGACTGCTGGGAGCTGCCCGGCGGCGGTGTCGAGCCGGGCGAGACCCCGCGGCGGGCTGCGGCGCGCGAGCTGTGGGAGGAGTCGGGGCAGCGGATCGCCCCGGACGCGCTGGCCTTCGCCGGCTTCGCACGGACCTCGCTCCCGGACCGGCGCGTGCTGCGCGGCGCGGTCTTCACGGCGCACACGGACGCCCCCCTGCCGTACGAGCCGACCGACGAGATCTCGGCCATCCACTGGTGGGATCCGGCCACGCCGCCGCCCGCCGGACGCGTGCAGACCGTCGACACCCACCTGGCGACCCTCGTCGGCGACGGACCCGCGCACACCCCGGCATAGCCCCCGGAACCACCGCGACCTCCACCCCGAGTGACGAAGACCCCGACCGATGTAACGGAAAGTAATCATGGCCTCACCGTAAGGCCGCCCACTGACAACCGCAAGGGCGTGCAGGGGCGCGCAGGACGGCGCGAGATGCGCGGAAGCAGCGCGCGCCGTAACGTTCTGCCATGTCCGCCGCACCGGAACCCGCGCCCGCCTCCGTCCCCGAAGGTTTCGCCTACGACGTCCGTCCCGACGGCACGGTCGCCATCACCCGCCGGGGTGCCCCGGCCGCCGCGCTGACCGGCCCGCGCGCCGCGTCCTTCCTCTCCGAGGTCGGCACCGGCGACCCCCAGTCCGTCATGGCCCGCTGGTCCGCCGACCCCGGCTCCCACGACGAGGGCGGCGGCGACGGGACCACGGCCGCGGCGCGGTGACCGCGCGGGCGGCCGGGAGCGCGCGCCCCCTCGCCGTGTTCGACCTCGACGGAACCCTCGCCGACGCGCGGCACCGCCTCCACCACGTCCGCCGGCCCCCGAAGGACTGGGACGCCTTCTTCCGCGCCGCGCCCCACGACCCGCCCTTCCCGGAGGGCGTCACCCTCGCCACCGAGCGCGCCGCCACCGACGAGATCGCCTACGTCACCGGCCGCCCCGAGCGCTGCCGCGCCGACACCGAGGACTGGCTCACCCGCCACGGCCTGCCGCCAGGACGCCTCCTCATGCGCGGCGCGGACGACCGCCGCCCGGCCCGCGTCACGAAGCCGCTGCTCCTCGGCCGCCTCGCCGCGCGCCGCACGGTCTCCCTGGTCGTGGACGACGACCCCGACGTGTGTGCCGCCTACCGGCGCGCCGGCTTCCCCGTCCTCCTCGCCGACTGGGGCACGGACTCCCCGACCCTGCACGACGCGCAGGAGGACGAGGGCCGCACCTGAGTTCCGTCCGCGCCGCTCAGCCCCCGACCCGCGCCAGCTCGTGCCCGCCGTCCCCGCCGGCGTCCTCCTCGCCCGCGTACGTCCGCCACAGCCGCGCGTACCGCCCGCCCGCCGCGACCAGCTCCGCGTGCGTCCCGTCCTCCACGACCCGCCCGTGGTCGAGCACGACGACCCGGTCCGCCCGCGCCGCCGTCGTCAGCCGGTGGGCGACGACCAGTGTCGTCCGGCTGCCGGCGAGCCGGTCCGTGGCCCGCGTGACGAGGGCCTCCGTGGCGAGGTCGAGCGCCGCCGTCGCCTCGTCGAGCAGCAGGATGTCGGGACCCACCAGTTCCGCGCGGGCGAGCGCGATGAGCTGCCGCTGCCCCGCCGACAGGTTGCGCCCGCGCTCGGCCACCGGGTGCAGGTAGCCCCCGTCGAGCGCGCCGATCATGCGGTGCGCCCCCACGGCCCTGGCCGCCGCCTCCACCTCGGCGTCCGTCGCGTCCGGCCGCCCGTAGGCGATGGCGTCCCTGACCGTCCCGGCGAAGAGGTACGCCTCCTGCGGTACGACGCCCAGCCGGTGCCGGTACGCGGTCGGGTCGAGGTCACGCAGGTCCGTGCCGTCCACCCGCACCGCCCCGGCGGTCGGGTCGTAGTACCGCGCGACGAGCTTGACGAGGGTCGACTTGCCCGCGCCCGTCTCACCGACGAACGCCACGGTCTGCCCCGCCTCGATCCGCAGGTCGACGCCGGACAGCGCCTCCTCGTCAGCGCCCCCGTACCGGAACCTGACTCCCTCGAAGACCAGCTCCCCGCGCAGCCGCCCCACCCCGGCCGGGTCGGGGGCCACGGGCGTGGTGGACTCCTCGGCGAGGAGTTCCTGGATGCGCCGCAGCGACACCGTGGCCTGCTGGTAGCCGTCGAAGACCTGCGAGAGCTGCTGCACCGGCGCGAAGAACAGCTCGATGTACAGCAGGTACGCGACCAGCGCGCCCGCCGTCAGCGTCCCGTCCCCCACGCGCCCCGCGCCGACGACGAGCACGCCCGCCGTCGCCAGCGTCGCGAGAAGCTGCACGAACGGGAAGTACACCGAGATCAGCCACTGCCCGTGCACCCGCGCCTGCCGGTAGCCGTCGGACCGCTCGGCGAAACGCTCGTACCCGTCCCGCTCCCGCCGGAACGCCTGCACCATCCGCAGCCCCGCCACGGACTCCTGCAGGTGGGCGTTCACTCCGCTGACGCGCTCCCGCGCCAGCTCGTACGCCCGCGTGCTGTGCCGGCGGAACACCACCGTGCCCGCCACCAGCGGCACCAGCGTTGCCAGCACCACCAGCGCGAGCTGCCCGTCGAGCGCTATGAGCACGCCCATGATGCCGAAGAACGTCAGCACCGCGACCAGGGCCTGGGCCAGCCCGGTCTGGAGGAACGAGGTGAGCGCGTCCACGTCCGTGGTCATCCGCGTCATGATCCGGCCGGACAGCTCGCGCTCGTAGTAGTCGAGCCCGAGGCGCTGGAGCTGGGCGAAGATCTTGATGCGCAGGGAGTACAGCGCGCGCTCACCAGTACGCCCGATCACCAGCAGGGAGCCGTACTGCGCGGCCCACTGCGCGAGGACCACAGCGAGCGCGATCCACGCCGCCGTCCACACCCCGCTGAGCGCGGCACGCTGCACGCCCTCGTCAATGCCCTGCCGGATCAGGATCGGGACGGCGAGCGACCCGATGGCGTCCGCCACGACCAGCGCGAGCGCCACCAGCAGCGGCCGGCCCAGCCCGCCGAGGAGACGCCGCAGCCCGTATCCGCCGGCCTCCGCGCGGGCGGCCCGCTCCTCGTCCACGCCCGGCGTGTCGGTGGCCGGTGGCAGCTCCGCTATCCGGTCCGCGAGGTCGGGCGACGGCGGCGTCATCGCGGCGGAGCGCCGTACGTCCGCCTCCCGCGCCGCGTCACTACCGCGGTCCCACAGCTCCGGTGTCACCCCGCCATCGGACTCGGCGTCGTCCCCGTCGCCGCCTGCGGCACCCGCCGGGTCGCGCTCAACGCCGCCCAGCTCGCCCGGGTCGGCCAGCAGCTCCCGGTACTCGTCGCACCGCGCGACCAGCTCCGCGTGCGTACCGGTGTCCACGAGCCGCCCGCCGTCCAGCACCGCGATGCGGTCCGCGAGCTGCAGTGTGGACTGCCGGTGCGCGATCAGGAGCGTCGTACGCCCGGCCATGACGGACCGCAGCGCCCCGTGGATCTCGTGCTCCACACGCGCGTCGACGGCCGACGTGGCGTCGTCCAGGATCAGCAGCCGGGGATCGGTCAGTATGGCGCGCGCCAGGGCCACGCGCTGCCGCTGGCCGCCGGAGAGGGTGAGTCCCTGCTCGCCGATGACCGTGTCGTACCCGTCGGGCAGCGCGCGGATGAACCCGTCCGCCTGCGCCGCCCGTGCGGCGGCCCGCACCTGCTCGTCGCTCGCCTCCGGATGCCCGTAGGCGAGATTGGCGCGGATCGTGTCGGAGAACAGGAAGCAGTCCTCCGGCACCAGCCCTATGGCCGTACGCAGCGAGTCATACGTGAGGTGCTTGATGTCCTCGCCGCCCACGCGGATGACCCCACTGTCGGGATCGTAGAAACGCGGCAGCAGCAGCGACACCGTCGACTTTCCGCTCCCAGAACGCCCCACCACAGCGAGGGTTTCCCCGGGGTCGATCCGCAGCGACAGCTCATGCAGCACGGGACGCGCACCGTCGCCGGTCCCGTAGCCGAAGCTCACCCGGTCGAACTCCACGGTCGCCGGCGCGTCGGCGGGCAGCGTGCGGGCGTCCGGGTCCTCCCGGATCTCCGGCTCCGTGTCGATCAGCTCCAGGACGCGCTCGACGCCCGCCCTGGCCTGCTGCCCCATGGTGACGATCACGGTCATCATGCGGACCGGACCGACGAGCTGCGCCAGGTACGTCGAGAACGCGACGAACGTGCCCAGCGTGATCTGGTCCCGCGTCGCCATCCAGCCGCCGAGCGCCAGCATCGCCACCTGCCCGAGCGCCGGTACGGCCTGGAGCGCGGGCGAGTACCGCGCCCCCAGCCGTACGCCCCGCAGCCGCGCCGCGAACAGCTCCCGGCCGACGGCCCGCAGCTTCCCCGTCTCCTGCTCCTCCTGCCCGAAGCCCTTCACGACCCGCACGCCCGTGACCGCCTCGTCCACGACGCCCGCCACGTCGGCGGCCTTCGCCTGCGCGTGCCAGGTGGCGGGGAACAGGCGCTTCCTGGTGCGGGCGGTGATCCACCACAGCGCGGGCACGACGGCGAGCGCCACCAGTGTCAGCAGCGGGGACAGCGTGATCATGACGACGAGGGAGACCGCGAACAGCATGAGGTTGCCGATGGTCATCGGCATCATGAAGAGCAGGCCCTGGATGAGCTGGAGGTCGCTGGTGGCGCGCCCCACGACCTGCCCGGTGCTGAGCTGGTCCTGCCGACGCCCGTCCAGTCGCGTGATCGTGCGGAACATCTCCGTGCGCAGATCGTGCTGCACGTCGATCCCCAGCCGCCCGCCGTAGTACCGGCGGATGAACGTCAACACGTACACGACGACGGCGCCCGCGACCATGAGTGCGATCCACCCGGCGAGGCCGCCCTCGCCGCCCGCCACCACGTCGTCGATGATCGTGCGCGTGATGAGCGGCATCAGCGCCATGACGGCCATGCCGATCAGCGACGAGCCGACCGACAGGAGCAGGTTGCGGCGGTAACGCCAGCAGTACGCGGTGAGCCGCCGGATCCATCCGCCGCCGCCTGGTGCTCGTGCCACCGCTGTGCCTCCCGTCGCCTCGCCCACGCCCGGACCAACACCGCCGACCGGCCGTTTCATCCCACCGCAACACTCCCCGGTGACGCGGGCAACCGAACGCCGGGGCACCGGGCGCCGCTCGTACGCCCGGCGCGCCCCGGCTCACCTCACCCGATCTCGCCCGTCTTGACCGCCCCCGCGACCCGCAGGACGGCGGCCAGCTCCAGCGCGGTCTCCAGGTTGCACCGGCCCAGCTCGATGAGCGGCCGCGTGGAGAACCGGGAGGTGGCGGACACCAGGTCGACGCCGAGTGACGGCAGCGCCAGATCGACGCCCTTGAGCGCGGCGCTCAGCTCGTCCACGGCCAGGAGGGCCGCGTCGTACGCCTCGGTGGAGGGCTTGCGCCCGATCGCTCCGCTGTTCATGGAGGGAGGATCCCCTTCTCTCGTACCGGTGCGGAATGACTTTCCGCACTCACAGCGTGACCGTGCGCGGCTAGACTCCGCCAGAGGGTTCGACCCAGCAGACTCCCTGCGGCGAAGGAGCGTTGGCCATTGGTTCGCCCGAAAGACCTCGACGCCTTCTCGTCACCCCGCGCCTTCTACGGCGCCGAACTGCGCCGCCTCCGCGAACAGGCGGGGCTGTCGCAGCACGAACTGGGCCTTCAGGTGTTCTGCTCCGGCACGTACATCGGGCAGTTCGAGACGGCGGTACGACGTCCCCAGATGGACACGTCAAAGCAGTTCGACGACCTCTTCGAAAGCGGCAAGCACATGCAACGCCTCTGCCGCCTGGCACTCGAGGCGGAGCCACACGCCGACTACTTCCTAGTGGTCGCGGAACTACAGGAGACGGCGCTGACCATGCGGCAGTACTCGCCGATGGTCGTACCAGGATTGCTCCAGACCCTTCCCTACGCGCGCGGGCTGATGAGCGCCGGAATGCCGCTCGCTACCCCGGAGGAGATCAACAGGCTGGCCTCCGGCCGAATCGGACGGCAAAGACGGCTTGACTCCCCGACAGGGCCAGAGCTGTGGTCCATCGTGCACGAGGCAGCTCTCCGCACCCCGGTCGGTGGCAACAACGTGATGGTTGAGCAGCTTCAGCACCTCATCGATGTCAGCCAACGCAACCGCCGGGTCACCCTGCAGGTCGTCCCTTTCTCCGAGGGTCCGTTCCCGCTGGTGTCCCAGAACCTGATCCTCATGACCTTCGAGGGCGCACCACCAGCGGCTTACACGGAGACGACCCACACGGGCCACGTGATCGATTCGCCAGCCATAATCGCCCAGTTCAGCAAGGACTACGATTACGCCCGGGCCACCGCCCTCTCTCCCAAGGCATCGCGGGATTTCATGGAGTCGATCGTGAAGGACTACGAACGCGCGTGATCAAGGACTCCGACCTGAAGACCGCCTCGTGGCGGACGTCTTCCTACTCGAACGAGACTGGTGGCGACTGCGTCGAGGTCGCGTTCAACGTCGCCGGGCTTCACCCCGTGCGCGACACCAAGAACCGCGCCGGGGCCGTCCTCACCTTCACCACTCCCGCTTGGACCTCGTTCCTCGGCCACGTTTCCGACCATCGCTGAGAAGCGGAGGCCCTGAGCACCCTCGCCGCGCAGTGTTCGGGACGCTACGGTTCGTAGCATGAGCGTGGAACCCGATCTGCCTGACCGCGTGGACGAAGCCGACCTGCCTGCCGTGCTCGGCCCTGTGTTGACGCGCTCGGCCGCGGGCGGGGTGACGGTGATCACCCGGCACGGCAAGCCGATCGCCGCCGTGGTGTCCATGGAGGACTACGAAGCCGCGGAGGAGGAGGTTGATCGGCGATTCGCCGCCCGGGAGCGCCCCGTGGACGACGGGACGCGTGTCTCCCTGGAGGACCTGCTCGCCGAGCACACCAAGGACGGGGCGAATACCGCGTGATCTACGAGATCAACCGGCAGCGGGTGAACATCACCGTGGTCGAAGTGGCGCACCGTCGCGACGCCTACCGCTGACAGCGCACTCCGCCCCCAGGGGCCTCCATCAGTTGATCCGCCCGTTTCGGACCCCCGAGGGCTGGTTACTCGCCGGGCGCATGGCCCGAAGAGCACCTGAGTCCCTGGAGGTCTGACATGTCGCGGTACTCGCCCACGCGGGACCCGTCGGTCGGCGAGTTGCTGTCCGACGTCACGTCCGACGTCGAGACGCTGTTCCGTCAGGAAACGGCGCTGGCCAAGGCCGAGATCCGCGAGGAGGCCACCAAGGCCGGCACGTCCGCCGGCATGTTCGGCGGCGCCGGTTTCGCGGGCTACCTGGTGGTGGTCTTCGTCTCGCTGGCCGGCATGTTCGCCCTCGCCCATGTCATGGACGAGGTGTGGGCGGCGCTGATCGTGGCGGCGTTCTGGGCCGTGGTCGGCCTCGTGCTGTTCACGAAGGGCCGGGCGCGCATGCGCAGCTTCTCCCCGGCTCCGACGAAGACCGTCGACACACTGAAGGAGGACGCGCAATGGGCACGTCATCCCACCGGTCGGACTCCGACCGGCTGAAGGCCGAGATCACGGCCACCCGGGAACGGCTCGGCCGTGACCTCGGCAGGCTCGCCGACAAGGTGAACCCCGCCTCCGTCGCCCGCCGGCGCGGTGACCGCGTACGGGGCTCCGCGGGCCGCCTGGTCCAGCGGGTCACCCGCCGCGCCTGAGCCACCCCGGCGTCCCCGGCCGGCCGGCTTCCCGCCGGCCGGCCGCCGCACTCCCGCCCCACGGGGGCCGCATGGCCGCGCACCACCCCTGGCACCGCCCGATGGCGGCCCGCGACACGGCCGAGGAGAACCGGACCTCCACACCGCTGGAGCTGTTCTTCGACCTCTGCTTCGTCGTCGCCGTCGCCCAGGTGTCCACCGAACTGCACCACTTCCTCGCCGACGACCACCTCACCACCGCCCTCACCGGTTTCCTGACCTGCTTCTTCGCGATCTGGTGGGCCTGGATGGGGTTCACCTGGTTCGCCTCCGCCTACGACACGGACGACGTGCCGTACCGGCTGGCCGCGCTCGTGACGATCACCGGCGCGCTCATCCTGGCGGCGGGCGTACGGCGGGCGTACGGGGACGGCGACTTCGCGGGAATCGTCGTCGGCTACACGGTCATGCGGCTGGCCGCCATCTCGCTGTGGCTGCGGGCCGCCCACGGCGACGCGGCGGGACGCTCGACGGCCCTCCGGTTCGCGGGCGGCCTCGTCGTCGTGCAGGCCCTGTGGGCGGTCTGGCTGATCGTGCCGGCCGACGCGCAACTGCCCGTCTTCCCCCTGCTCGCCGCCCTCGACCTGAGCGTCCCCCTGCTGAGTGAACGCCGCAGCCACACACCGTGGCACGCGGAGCACATCGCCGAACGCTACGGGCTGTTCACCATGATCGTGCTCGGCGAATCCATCCTGTCCGCCACTACGGCCGTCCGCAGGGCCATCGACGCTGAGGAGGCCACCGGTGACCTCTACGTCCTGGCGGGCGGCGGCCTGCTGACCGTCTTCTCCATGTGGTGGCTCTACTTCGCCAAACCCGCCGCCCGGATCCTGACCTCCACCCGCACGGGCTTCATCTGGGGGTACGGCCACTACCTGATCTTCGGTGCGGCCGCAGCCGTGGGAGCCGGACTGGCCGTCAACGTGGACCACGTGACCCACCACGCCCACATACCCAACACAACCGCTGCGGCGACCCTCACGGTGCCCGTCGCCATCTACCTGGTCACGCTGTGGGCGCTGCACTTGCGCCCGCACCATGTCGCGCAGGGGTTGGGCGTGGGCGCGCGCTTCCCCGTGGCCGCGCTGCTCGTACTCGCCGGTACGTTCACCGCGATGCCGGTCCTCGTCACCGGAGCGGTGACGGCGGCGCTCGCGGCCGCCGGGATCGTCACCGCGCACCGGGCCACGGCCCGTGAAAGGGGAGGTCACAGCTCGGCGACGCCCCCGCCGGAATGACGATCCCCGGGCGATACTGACCGTATGCCGACCACGCCCGTACCCACTCGTTCGGAATTGATCGAACACCTGGTTCTGACACGGATCGCGGGCGACGTCGCCACCCCCCGGGAGAACAACCTCTCCCACTACCGCGAACTCGCCAACGGCAACGCCTACTTCTGGCTCGGCCTCGAACTCGGCGACCGCTGGACCGACGAGCAGGACGTCCTCGCCGTCATGGCCGAGCGCTGCGGCGTCAACGAGGACCCCGAGCACCGCCACGGGCAGGACACCATCGACCCGGCCCTCACCGTGGACGCCCTGGACCGCACGGCCGCGCTCCTGCGCAAGGCGGCCGACGAGCGCCGCCGCGTCCTCGTCGCCACGGGCCACCCCGGCGGCCTGCTCGGCGTGCACGCCGCCACCGCCGCCGCGCTGGAGGCCGCCGGCTGCGACATGGTGGGCGTGCCCCTCGGGCTCACGGCCGACGAGGGCGTCGTCGCGCAGCTCGCCGGCGTGGCGATGTACGAGCGGGGCGCGTCGCTGTGGCACACGCACTCGCCGCGCCCGATGGCGGAGATCCTGACGGCCCTCCCGCTGGAGGGCGAGGAGCTGCCCGACCTCGTGATCGCCGACCACGGCTGGGCCGGCTGCGCGGCCCAGGCGGGCATCGAGACGATCGGCTACGCCGACTCCAACGACCCCGCTCTCTTCCTGGGCGAGGCCGAGGGCACCCTCACCCTCTGCGTCCCCCTGGACGACCACGTGGCGAACCCGCGCTTCTACGAACCGATGACGGCCTACCTCCTCCACGCAGCCGGCCTGACCTGAGCCGCCCAACGACGGGCATCCGCCAGCTTCCGATTCCGATGCGCACCACATCCCACTACCGGGCTGACACGTATCGACATGATCACATAGAGTGCTGGCGTCACCCGGATGCCCCTGGAGCCACATGCCCCCCGCCCCGCCCTTCGATCCGGTCACACAGTGCCCGCCGCCCGGCCGTTTCCCCATGACCTGGGATGAGGCCGAAGGTGCTTTCGTCCGGGCAGACATCTATCGGGGCTCGGCCACGCGGCCGGGTCTCTGGCATGAGTTGTGCACACACCGGGCATTGATCGAGTGTGTGTTCGGTTCAGTGAGCCGCATCTGGCTGGCTGGCAGTTTCGTGAGCGGGAAGCATGACCCCGGCGACATCGACCTGACCTACCTGATCGCCCCGGAAGCGTACGGAGCGGTCACTGAACCGGACGATCTCGCGGACCTGGCCAATCTCGGCGATCGGGAGTGGTGCGTGAAGCACGGCATGCGCATCGATGCCTACATACTGCGCCTGCCCGCGACCAAGGAGTTCCAGGACCTCGGAGTGCTCGGGGCCATGGCCCCGCAGGACAGTGAAGTATTCGAAGCGCTCGGCCTCTACGATGAGATCTGGCAGAGACATCGCGACAGCCCGAGTCGGCGCAGAGGCTACGTGGAGGTGGCGCTATGAGCTCCCCCCACGAACTGCCCGACATCACGGACCCGCAAGCCATGCGTTCCTGGCTCGCGGCGCGGCGGGCCAATCCGACGGGCGGGCCTGCTCCCCGGTCCCTGTCCGAGCTCAGGTCGGCACAGCTGCGCAAACTGGCACGCTCGCTCTCCGGGGGATCAGCGGAGCATGCCCCGGGCCACCCCGTGCTGCGTTTCTCTCTCGACGGCGAAGGCGTCCGTGCCCATCAGGTGGAGTCCGCTCTGCTGGGGGACTGGCTGCGCGCACTGCAGAACGCCGTCCAGTCGATCGCGTACGCCTTGGACGAGCTGCGTCCGACTCGTGAGTTCGGCCCCATCCCGAAGGAGATCCAGAGAAAGACCCGGCTGTTCTCCGGCGCGGTGTTCGCCTCCTCCTACGGCATGGTCCTGGCGAGTGGCCCGGAACAGGGCCAGGCCGAGATCCCCGGCGTGGACGGCGACACGGTCCTCGACCGGGCCATGCACAGAATCCTTGATGTGGCCGACCGCGCGAGCATCGGGGACGGCGCGGAAGACGCGGTACTTGAATCCGCTCTGCCCCTGGGCCGCCGTGCGATGAAGCATCTGTCCGAACTGTCCGACGTGCTCGCCTCCCACGGCACGAACGCCACGCTCAACTGGGAGACCGGCGCGAGTTCACGCAGGTCCACCTTCACTTCGCGCAGCGCCGAACGTTGTCGGACGGTCCTCAGCAGCGCGCATATGGAAGACGCCACCGATCGCCTGACCGGTACCGTCGTGGGCGGAAGCAAGCTGCGCGGTTCCATCGAGATCGAAGCGGAGGGATCGGTCATCGTCATCCGTGCACCCAAGCACGAGGTGACCTCCCTGCTCGCCGCACACGCGGAACGGCGCGTGACAGCCGACGTACACGTCCTCACCGCTCGTTCGGCAGGTGGGCGGGAGCATCGCAGCTATCTCCTGCTGGACCTCTCCCCCCACGACTCCGCCGGGTAGGAACGCGAGGCGCGCGCCCCGGCGGAGGCGGCCGACGGGCCGGCTCCGCCTCCGGCCCGCCGGCGGGGTCAGCCCAGGGAGCGTGGGACCCGCATCAGGCCCTCCTGCATCACGGACACGGCGAGCCGTCCGTCGCGGGTGAAGATCCGGCCGTGGGCCAGGCCGCGGCCGCCCTGTGACGTCGGCGAGTCCGTGTCGTACAGCAGCCACTCGTCCGCGCGGAACGGGCGGTGGAACCACATCGCGTGGTCCAGGCTCGCCCCCACGATGTCCCCGGTCATCCAGCCGCCCCGGCCGTGGGCGAGCAGGACGGAGTCCAGCAGGTTCATGTCCGACACGTAGGTGCCGAGGACCAGGTGCGTGACGGGGGTGTCGTGCTCGGCGGGCAGCTTCCCGTCGAGGCGGAACCACACCTGTGACCGCGCCTCCCTGGGCGTGCCCGGCGTCGCGAACGGCGGGTCGGCGACGTACCGCAGGTCGATCGCCTTGCGGGCCTCCAGCAGCAGGTCCACGACGCCCGGGTCCCAGAACCGGTCGGCGTAGCGGGGCAGCAGTTCCTCGGCCGTCGGCAGCCCCTCCGGGTCCGGCGCCTCGGGCATCTCCACCTGGTGGTCGAGGCCGTCCTCGGCCTGCTGGAACGACGCGGACAGGTGGAAGATCGCCTGCCCGTGCTGCACGGCCACGACCCGGCGCGTCGTGAACGAGCGGCCGTCGCGGATGCGGTCCACGGTGTAGACGATGGGCGCGCCCGGGTCGCCCGGCCGCAGGAAGTACGAGTGCAGGGAGTGCGGGAGCCGCTCCTCGGGGACGGTGCGGCAGGCCGCGACGAGGGACTGCGCGGCGACCTGCCCGCCGAAGACCCGGGGGATCACGGACGCGTGGCTCGCGCCCCGGAAGATGTCGACCTCGATGCGTTCGAGATCGAGCAGGTCGAGAAGGTACTGGAGAGTAGCGTCCATGGGATGATTCTGCCCTCCCCGGACGAACCGCCGCACCGGCGGCCCCCTGGACACGGGCAGCACGAAGGCCCTGATCCGGAAACCGGATCAGGGCCTTCGTCTTCGAGTAGCGGGGACAGGATTTGAACCTGCGACCTCTGGGTTATGAGCCCAGCGAGCTACCGAGCTGCTCCACCCCGCGTCGTTGTGTCTCAACCATAGCCCGCGCCTCGCCGTCGGTGCAAATCGGGTCGGCGGCCCTCACGCCTCCGCGGCGCACGACGGGCAGCGGCCGTAGTACGTGACGGTGACGTCGGAGACGGTGAAGCCGAATCGTTCCCCCTCGGGGAGGGACGCCATCGGGTCACTCGTGAGGTGGACGTCACGCATGGTGCCGCAGGCCGAGCACACGAGGTGCTGGTGGGGCTGGTGGGCGTTGGGGTCGTACCGCTTGGCGCGGCCGCCCTCGGTCGTGACCTCGATGATCTCGCCGAGCGCCACCAGCTCGCCGAGCGTGTTGTAGACGGACGCCCGGGAGATCTCCGGGAGCCGCCGGACGGCCCGCGCGTGGACCTCGTCCGCCGTGAAATGGATGTGCTCGCCGTCCAGCACCTCGGCGATGACCCGCCGCTGGGCGGTCAGCCGCCAGCCGCGTTCCCGCAGTCGCTCAAGGAGGTCACTCATGTCGTCCACCCTAGCCGTGACGTCCGGTTTGCCCAATGACCCGGTACGATTCCAGCAGTCGTCTTGACTTAGATATTGTCCAATATAGGATCGGTTTCACGCGACGGCCACCCGCGATGGTCCGGCCGGCCGGCGCACGAGACCTGTAAGAGCTTGAAGGGCGTGACAGGTAAATGACCGACCAGATCGCAGCGGGCCCGCTCACCACCGAGTCGGGTGCCCCCGTCGCGGACAACCAGCAGAGCCAGACCGCAGGACCGGGCGGCCCGGTGCTGATCCAGGACCAGCTCCTGATCGAGAAGCTCGCCCGCTTCAACCGGGAGCGCATCCCGGAGCGCGTCGTGCACGCGCGGGGCGCCGGCGCGTACGGCACCTTCACCGTCACCGCCGACGTCACGCCGTACACGCGGGCGAAGTTCCTCTCGGCGGTCGGCAAGGAGACCGAGGTCTTCCTGCGCTTCTCCACGGTCGCGGGCAACCTCGGCGCCGCCGACGCGGTGCGCGACCCGCGCGGCTTCGCGCTGAAGTTCTACACCGAGGAGGGCAACTACGACCTCGTCGGCAACAACACGCCCGTCTTCTTCATCCGTGACGCCATCAAGTTCCCGGACTTCATCCACACCCAGAAGCGCGACCCGTACACGGGCTCGCAGGAGGCGGACAACGTCTGGGACTTCTGGAGCCTGTCGCCGGAGTCGGTGCACCAGGTGACGTGGCTGTTCGGTGACCGCGGCATCCCCGCGACCTACCGCCACATGGACGGCTTCGGCTCCCACACCTTCCAGTGGACGAACGAGGCCGGCGAGGCGTTCTGGGTCAAGTACCACTTCAAGACGGACCAGGGCATCAAGAACCTGCCGGCCGACCAGGCCGAGGTCCTGGCGGGCAAGGACCCCGACAGCCACCAGCGCGACCTGCGCGAGGCCATCGAGCGCGGCGAGTTCCCGAGCTGGACGGTGCAGGTCCAGATCATGCCGGCGGCGGACGCGGCCACGTACCGGTTCAACCCGTTCGACCTCACCAAGGTGTGGCCGCACGCGGACTACCCGCCGATCACCATCGGCAAGCTGGAGCTGAACCGCAACCCGGAGAACGTCTTCGCCGAGGTCGAGCAGTCGATCTTCTCCCCGCACCACTTCGTGCCGGGCATCGGCCCCTCGCCCGACAAGATGCTCCAGGGCCGCCTCTTCGCGTACGGCGACGCCCACCGCTACCGCGTCGGCATCAACGCCGACCACCTGCCGGTGAACCGCCCGCACGCCACCGAGGCCCGCACCCACGGCCGTGACGGCTTCATGTACGACGGCCGGCACGGCGGCGCGAAGAACTACGAGCCCAACAGCTTCGGCGGCCCGGTGCAGACCGACCGCCCGCTGTGGGAGTCCGTCCCCGTCCAGGGCGGCACGGGCGACCACCCGACGCCGCTGCACGCCGAGGACAACGACTTCGTCCAGGCGGGCAACCTGTACCGCCTCATGACGGAGGACGAGAAGGAGCGTCTGATCGCGAACCTGGCCGGCAGCATCGCCCAGGTCTCCCGTGAGGACATCGCCGAGCGGGCCATCGAGAACTTCCGCAAGGCGGACGAGGACTACGGCAAGCGGCTCCAGGTCGCGGTCCAGGCCCTCCGCGGCTGAGCCCACGCCCACCCCGGCGGGGGCCGCCGAGCGCGGCTTGCCGTAAAGCCCGGGGCGGCCGGTGTCACACGTGATGGTGACACCGGCCGCCCCGGGCCTGTTCGTTGTGCGCGGCCCGCGTCAGGTGCCGAGGTGGCGCAGCACCTCGTCGTGGAGCAGTCCGTTGGACGCCACGGCGTCGGCGCCGAACGGCCCGTCCACACCGTCGAGGCCGGTGAAGCGGCCGCCCGCCTCCTGCACGACGATCGACGGCGCCGCCATGTCCCACAGCGACAGTTCGGGTTCCGCGCACGCGTCGACGGCGCCCTCGGCGACCATCATGTACGACCAGAAGTCGCCGTAGGCCCGCGTCCGCCAGCAGGCGCGCGTCAGGTCGAGGAAGGCGCCGAGCCGGTTGCGTTCCTGCCATCCGCTGAGGGACGAGTACGAGAAGGACGCGTCGTCCAGCTTGGCCACGCGCGACACCTGGAGCCGGGTCGCGGAGGAGAGGCTGCGTCCCGTGTAGGCGCCGGCGCCGGTCTCGGCCCACCAGCGGCGGCCGAGCGCGGGGGCGGAGACGATGCCGACGACCGGCCGGTCACCGGCCTCGCCGCGCTCGACGAGGGCGATGAGGGTCGCCCACACGGGGACGCCGCGCACGTAGTTCTTGGTGCCGTCGATCGGGTCGATGATCCAGCGGCGCGGGCCGGTGCCCTCGCTGCCGAACTCCTCCCCCAGCACCGCGTCCCGGGGGCGTGCCCGGTGCAGCGCGGAGCGGATCAACTCCTCGGCGGCCCGGTCGGCCTCGGTGACCGGCGTCAGGTCCGGCTTGGTCTCGACCTTGAGGTCGAGGGCCTTGAAGCGCTCCATGGTCGCGGCGTCGGCGGCGTCGGCGAGGACATGGGCGAGGCGCAGATCATCGTGGTACTCGGGCATGCCCCCCAGTATCCCGGCAGCGCCGCCGGACGCGCGGCACCACCCGTCCCGCCGTTCGACGGATCATCCGATCGTCGGTATTTCACGGGCGATCCGGTGTCCCCGATGGCTGGGATCCGCCGGACGCGTGAGGAGGCCACCCCGGGCGCCCTGGCCGTGATGGCGGGCAACGCCGTTCCCGTGCATCATGTCCGGCCCGGACCTGCGCGCCTCCCTGACCGCGGACCCCCGCTCCATCACGATCGCCTCCACCGCCTCCCCCTCGACCAGCAGGCCCGCGGTCAGCCAGAGTTGACCGCATGGATGTCCGACAGTCGACCCGGGCCGCCGCATCGGTGGCCGACGACGATCCGCTGGTGGGGCCGGCCGGCGTGGCGCGGCTCAGGGCCGAGACGGAGCACGCCGGAGCCGTCCCGGTACGCCGGACATGTCGCCTGGGCGTCACCGAGCAGGCCGTCCACAAGAAGCACGGTGCGCGGCGGCCGTTCGGCGGCCGGTCGTGACGCCGGTGCGCCACGGCGATGAACGGCTCGCCGCGCGGCTCGGGACGCTGCTGGGTCCGCGGCATCCGGTCGCCGCCGCGGCCGTCGTCACCCCCCGGGGCACCACGACGGCCGGCCTCGGCGCCCCTCTCGACGCCGACTTCGAGATCGGCTCGATATCCAAGGGCATCACCGGGCTGCTGTACGCCGAAGCGCTGGCACGCGGCGAGATCGGTGCGGAATCGACACTCGGGGACCTGCTCCCGCTCGGCGACGCCCCGGCCGCCGGAGTGACGCTGCGCTCCCTGAGCACCCACCGGTCGGGCCTGCCGAGGCTCCCCAAGTCCGCCCACCCGTGGCGGCGCGCCTTCGCCCTGTGGCGGCACGGCACGAACCCCTACGGCGAGAGCCTCGGGCAACTCCTCGACCAGGCCAGGACCGTTCCCCTGGGCGAGCCGCGCCCCCGCTACTCCAACCTCGGGTTCGAACTGCTCGGTCACGCCCTCGCCCGCGCCGCCGGCACGACCTACGCCGAACTGCTCGACCGCCGCCTGACCACTCCGCTCGGCATCGACCGCCTCCACGTCCCCGCGACGGCCGACGGGCTCGCCCCCGGCGCGCTGCCCGGCCGCAGCCGGCGGGGCCGACCCAGGCAGCCGTGGACCGGTGAGGCGCTCGGTCCCGCGGGCGGCGTCCGGGCCTCCATCACCGGCATGGCCCGTCTCACGGCCGCCCTGCTCGACGGCACGGCCCCGGGGACCGCCGCGCTCGACCCGGTCGCCCCGTTCGGCAGGGGCGCCGGGATCGGTGCCGCCTGGATCACCCTGTCCGTGCGCGGCCGGCCGGTCACCTGGCACAACGGCGGCACGGGCGGCTTCCGTTCCTGGCTGGGGCTCGACCGCGCGGCGGGCACGGGGGCGGTCGTCCTCTCGGCCACCGCGGCACCGGTGGACCGCCCCGGCTTCGCCCTCCTCGCCGAGCACCGCGACGACGGCGCCCGGTGACCCGGCTCACGGCCGGCCGCGCCGCCGGTCAGTCGCCCTCGCGGCGTTCGCGCGTGGACAGCAGGCGGCGCAGCGAGTGCAGGCGCGCCGGATCCGCGTGACCGTCGGCCACCCAGGCGTCGAGCGCGCAGTCCGGCTCGTCGTGGCTGCACGCGCGCGGGCACTCCGCCGTCCCCGGTTCGAGGTCGGGGAAGGCGTGGATCACCCGTGACGGGTCCACGTGGTGCAGGCCGAACGACCGGACCCCCGGCGTGTCGATGACCCAGCCCGGCATCCCCGGCAGCGGCAGCGCCAGCGCCGACACCGTCGTGTGGCGGCCCCGGCCCGTCACCGCGTTCACCTCGCCGGTGGCGCGCCGCCGCTCCGGGACCAGCGCGTTCACCAGGGTCGTCTTCCCGACGCCGCTGTGCCCGACGAACGCCGTCGTACGGCCGGCGAGCAGCTCCCGCACCCGCGCGACGGCCGTCGTGGCCTCGCCGCCCGTGTCGAACTCCTCGGCGCTCGTCACCACGTGCCGGATGCCCAGGGGCGCGTACGTGTCCAGCAGCGTGGCGGGCGGCGCCAGGTCCGCCTTCGTGAGGATCAGCAGCGGGTCGAGCCCCGCGTCGTACGCCGCGACGAGACAGCGGTCGATCAGCCGTGGCCTCGGCTCCGGGTCGGCGAGGGCCGTCACGATGGCGAGCTGGTCGGCGTTGGCGACGACCACGCGCTCGAACGGGTCGTCGTCGTCGGCCGTGCGGCGCAGCGCCGACGACCGCTCCTCCACGCGCACGACGCGCGCCAGCGTGTCCTTGCGGCCCGACAGGTCCCCGACGACCGCCACCCGGTCCCCGACGACGACGCTCTTGCGCCCCAGTTCGCGGGCCTTCATCGCGGTGACCGTGCGGTCGTCCACGAGGCAGGTGACCCGCCCCCGGTCCACGGTCAGGACG
Organism: Streptomyces sp. RFCAC02; assembly: GCF_004193175.1. Lineage (NCBI taxonomy): Bacteria > Bacillati > Actinomycetota > Actinomycetes > Kitasatosporales > Streptomycetaceae > Streptomyces > Streptomyces sp. RFCAC02. The sequence continues at coordinate 2,098,583 of NZ_SAUH01000001.1, forward strand.
AGGCCGGCCTCCGCGTCCTCGTGCGCGGGCCGGCGCTGTGTGCGCGGCCTGCTGCCCCGGCGGCTGGGGCGGACGCGGATGTCGTCCTCGTCGGGGTTCTTGCCGTAGCGGCGCATCGCGGCCCGCCCGTGCCTAGGCCGCGTCCCCGTCGAGCATGCGCTGCCACAGGTCGGGGAAGTCCGGCATGGTCTTGCCGGTGGTCGCGACGTTCTCGACCTCGACGTCCTTCACGACGAGGCCGAGGACGGCGGCCGCGGTGGCGAGCCGGTGGTCCTCGTAGGTGTGGAACACGCCGCCGCGCAGCGGGCGCGGCCGGATGCGGAGCCCGTCCTCGGTCTCGGTGACGTCGCCGCCGAGGGCGTTGATCTCCTTGGTGAGCGCGGCCAGGCGGTCCGTCTCGTGCAGCCGCAGGTGCGCGACGCCGCGCAGCACCGACTCGCCCTCGGCGAGGGCGGCCACGGCGGCGATGCCGGGCGTCAGCTCGCCGACCTCGCTCAGGTCGGCGTCGATGCCGTGGACCCGGCCGCTGCCGGTGAGGGTCAGCCCGCGGTCGTCCAGGACGCAGACGCCACCCATGCGGGTGAAGATGTCCCGCAGCGCGTCCCCCGCCTGCGTCGTGCGGACGGGCCAGTCGGGGATCGTGACGCGCCCGCCGGTGACGAGGGCGGCGGCGAGGAACGGCTGCGCGTTCGACAGGTCGGGCTCGATGACCAGGTCGCGGCCGAGGAGCGCGCCCGGGGTGACGCGCCAGATGTCCGGCTCGCCGCCGGAGTCCGGGGCGTCCACCTGCGCGCCGGCCGTGCGCAGCATGTCGACGGTCATCCGGATGTGCGGCAGGGACGGCAGCCTCCCGCCGGTGTGCCGGACCTCGACGCCCTGGTTGAAGCGGGGTCCCGACAGCAGCAGCGCGCTGATGAACTGGGACGACGACGAGGCGTCCACCTCGACGTACCCGCCGTCGAGGGAGCCGGCGCCGTGCACCGTCATCGGGAGCGCGCCCCGGCCGCCGTCGTCGATGCGGGCGCCGAGCGCCCTGAGCGCCTCGATGAGCGCGCCGAGCGGCCGGATGTGCGAGCGCGGGTCGCCGTCGAAGTGGACGGCGCCCTCGGCCAGGGCCGCGAGCGGCGGCAGGAACCGCATGACCGTGCCCGCGTTGCCGACGTCCACGGTCACGGGGGCCTGCGGGGTGGCCGGAATGACGCGCCACGCCTCGCCGCGGCCGCTCGGCATCCCGGAGACTGCGGTGTTCGAAGCGACCGTCTCCTCGATGCCGATGCCGAGCGACCGCAGGGCGTCGGCCATCAGCAGCGTGTCCCGGGAGCGGAGGGGCCGGCGCAGCCACGAGGGGTCGGCGGCGAGGGCCGCCAGGATCAGGGCGCGATTGGTGACCGACTTCGATCCGGGCACCGTCACGGTGGCGTCGACCGCGCCGGGGGCGGACGGCGCGGGCCAAAGTGCGAGGGTTTCGCTGTGCTGGTCGGTCATGCCCCTCACTCTAGTGCGCGGCCGGCCCCGCCCCTCCGAGCGTGCCCGGCGTCAGAGCGCCAGCAGCCGGCTGCCGCCTGCGAAGAGTGACGCGGCGGCGACGAGGAGGAAGAGCAGCACCCACAGCAGCGCGGGGACCCGGGTGAGGCGGGCGAGCTGGTCGGCGTCCGAGTCGGGGGCCGCGCCCCTGCCCCGTTTCCCCTGCAGTTCGAGGACGGGCCGGACGCCGCCGATCAGCAGGAACCACACCACGACGTACGCGAACGCCGCCTGCACGTCCGGTCCGGTGAGCCAGGACACGAGGAGGAAGACGGCGCAGGTGACGACGACGGTGAGCGCTCCGTAAGCGTTGCGAACCATCACGAGGAGCGCGAGGAGCAGGGCGGTCGCGCCCCACAGGAGCGCCGTCGTGCGCCCGGCGGCCAGCAGGAACGCGCCACCGAGGCCGAGCAGCGAGGGCGCGGTGTAGCCGGCCGCCGCGGTGAGGGCCATGCCGACGCCGGTGGGCCGGCCGCGGGAGACGGTGAGGCCGGAGGTGTCGGAGTGCAGCCGGATGCCCTGGAGCGTGCGGCCGGTGAGGAGGGCCACCAGGCCGTGCCCGCCCTCGTGGGCGATCGTGATGGTGGCGCGGGTCCAGCGCCAGACGCCGACGGGCAGGACGGCGGCACAGGCGACGACGGCGGCGGCCACGACGAGCCACCGTTCGGGCGCGGACTGGGTGCCGGTGACCCGGTCCCACAGCTCGCCGAGGTCCGCGATGTCCATGTCTCCCCCACTCCCTTCCCCCGGACGGCCGACGCCGGGCCGACGATCCTACGTCCGGACATACCCAGCGCGGGGCACGCCGCCCTACCCGCTCGCGGGGTCAATCAGTCGCCACGACACCCACTCCCCCGCGCCATGTCACCCCAATGCATCACATCCACCGGTCCAAACGTGTCGTTGATGGCTTGTGACACCACCGAGACGGAGATGACGTACCGATGCTGCACGACGCGGAAACGAATCTGCTGATCCCCCCGGAACTGAGGACCGACTCGCCCGACTGGGACGTCCTCGACGACACCACCCGTCTTTCCGAACTCCTCCAGACCCCGATCGACCCGCCGTGCCCCCGCGCCCCGGTCACCGCACGGCACCGCAGGCGACGGCACCGCTTCCAGTGGGACACGCCGACCGCGCGGGTCCGCTGGCTGCGCTGGGCGAGCCTCCTGACCGCCGCTGCCGCGACCGCGCTGATGGCCATGCTCAGCGTGCTGGGCGGCCTCATCTCGTACGAGCCGCTGCGCGCCGCCGCGGCACCGGGCGCCTCCCAGACCCTCACCGCCTGGTGGCCGCTGCTGATCTACGGCCCCTGGCTCGTCGCCTCCCTGTCGATCCTCCGCGCCGCCCTGCACCAGCGGAAGTCCCTGCACTCGTGGGCCGTGGTCGTCCTCTTCTCCGGCATCGCGGTGGCGCTGTGCGTCGCGCAGGCGCCGGCGGACCTGATCTCCATCGGTGTCGCGGGCCTGCCCCCCGTGTCGGCGCTGCTGGCGTTCCACCAGATCGTGCGGCAGATCACGCTGATCAGCCCGCCGCGCCACGCCGTGCCCCGCCAGCGGTCCACCGCGCCGGCCCTCTGAGGACGGGGCCGGCCCCCGCACATGATGAAGGCCCTCACCCGGCTTCCGGGTGAGGGCCTTCATCCTCGGGGTGAGCGACGGGACTTGAACCCGCGGCCACCTGGACCACAACCAGGTGCTCTACCAACTGAGCTACGCCCACCATCTGTCGCCGCAGCGACCGGTCACGAGTGTACAGGGTTCCCGGGGCCGCTCGCTCCGCTCCCCGGCACCGCCCGCGTCAGCGGACGACGTGCTCGGCGGCGATGCGGCGGGCCGTGTCCGAATCGGGTCCTGGCTGGGGCACGAAGACGGTCTCGCGGTAGTAGCGCAGCTCCGCGATGGACTCGCGGATGTCCGCGAGCGCGCGGTGGTTGCCGCCCTTCTCGGGGCTGTTGAAGTACGCCCTCGGGTACCAGCGGCGGGCCAGCTCCTTCACCGATGAGACATCGATCACACGGTAGTGGAGGTGCGATTCGAGCCGCGGCATGTCCCGGGCGAGGAAGCCGCGGTCGGTGCCGATCGTGTTGCCGCACAGCGGGGTCTTGCCCGCCTCCGGGGCGTGCTCGCGGACATAGGCGAGGACCCGCTCCTCGGCCTCCGCGAGGGTCGTGCCGTCCGCGAGCTCGTCCAGCAGCCCGGAGGCCGTGTGCATGGTCCTGACGACCTCCGGCATCGAGCGGAGCGCGGCGTCGGGCGGGCGGATGACGACGTCCACCCCTTCACCGAGCACGTTCAGCTCCGAGTCGGTGACCAGCGCCGCCACCTCGATCAGCGCGTCGTCGGTCAGGGAGAGCCCCGTCATCTCGCAGTCGATCCACACCATGCGGTCGTTCATGCGAACAACCTTACGTCGCGGAACGCGACGGGCCGGTCGCCCGGTCCGCCGCGTCCGCGCCCCGCCGCCCGCGCGGCGGGGCCGTCACGCCGGGGGGCGGGTGCGCTGCCCCGGGACACGGGCGGCGAACGCCTCGTGCCCCGGCTTGCCGCGCGCGCCGGCCGCGTCCTGCTGGCGCGCGCGGTACGCCGCCCGGTAGGCCGCGGGCGAGGCCCCGAGCTGCCGGCGGAAGTGCCCGCGCAGCGCCACCGGGGACCGGAAGCCGCAGCGGCCCGCGACCTCGTCCACCGAGTAGTCGGAGACCTCGAGGAGCCGCTGCGCCTGGAGCACGCGCTGCGTGATCAGCCACTGGAGCGGCGCGCTGCCCGTCAGCGACCTGAAACGGCGGTCGAACGTGCGCCGGCTCATGTACGCGCGGGCGGCGAGCGTCTCCACGTCGAACTGCTCGTGCAGGTGCTCCAGCGCCCACGCGACGACCTCGGCCAGCGGGTCGGCGCCGATGTCCTCGGGTAAAGACCGATCGAGGTGCCGGTGGCGGTCCTGGTCGCCGGTGCCGTTGCCGCGGCGCGGGGGCAGCACCAGGCGCCGGGCCAGCGCGGCGGCCGCCTCGGCGCCGTGGTCCTGGCGCACTATGTGCAGGCACAGGTCGATCCCGGCGGCGGTGCCGGCCGACGTCAGGATGTCGCCGTCGTCGACGAACAGCTCCCTCGGGTCCACGTGGACCGACGGGTAGCGCTTGGCGAGCGTGGGGGCGTACATCCAGTGCGTGGTGGCCGGGCGGCCGTCCAGCAGGCCGGCGGCGCCGAGGGCGAACGCCCCCGTGCACAGACCGACGATGCGGGCGCCCTCGCTGTGCGCGCGCCGCAGGGCCGCCAGGGCGGCGGCCGGGGGCGGCCCGGTGATCGACCGCCAGGCGGGAACGATGACGGTGCCGGCCCGCGCGACCGCGCTGAGGCCGTACGGGGCGCGCAGTTCCAGGCCGCCGGTGGTGCGCAGCGGCCCCTCTTCTCCCGCGCAGGCGAGCAGCCGGTAGCGCGGCACCCCGGCGTCCTGGCGGTCGACGCCGAAGACGGACAGCGGGATGGAGCTTTCGAACATGGGACTGCCGCTGAACAGCAGCACCGCGACGACTTCGCGGCGGCGTCGGGCAGCGAGCTTGACGGCTGGCTCGGGGCCGTGCGTTGGGTCCTGGCTCATGCTCCTCAGTTCCCTAGTTCCCTCGGTCGTCGCATCCTCTCGGTCCTGCACGTTTCCCCCGACGTGATTGCCAAGATCGAATCTACTGTGTCGGGCGGGGTCGGCGGGACAAGTTCATCACTCGGCGCTAAATCGACATGACAACGTGGCGCGAAGCAATCGATCGGAAGCGTTACACGGACAGCGAGTTGGGGGAAGTGGGCCTCTCCCCGCCGGCCGGCCGCGTGCGGCCCCGGGATGGCCCGGACGGGCGTGCGTGCCCCATGTGCCGGGCATGCCCCGGGTGTTGCCCGGACGGGTGCGCACGGTGCGGCGGACCTGCGGAAGTTGGCCGAAAAACGCAGGGGCGGGCAGGCACTCGGAGCCACCGCGGCGACCGCCGGCGGCGGCGTTCCCGCCCCGGGGGCGCGTGCCCGGCGCATAGGCGCAGGCCGGGGGGTCATGGCGCGCGCGGTGCGGCGGCGCCCCCGGCGCACGGTCACGCTCGGACAGCGCCCGTGTCGCGGCGTACCCGAAAGGTTTGCGTCGCCGGGGGACGTGCGGCATGCTGCTCGGTCACGGTCCGGAGCCGCGGTCCGGGGTTGGGCTCATCGGCCCTGGGCACGAGGTATCCAACGCCGTACCCTGGGAGGTGGAACCAGTGGAAGTGAGAAGAATGTTCTCCGTTTCGCCGCGTCCCACCTTCATCGGCACACACGAGGTTTCCTCACTGACTCACCGCTGAGGCTCCCGATGGCTGGATACGAGTTCCCCGAACCAGCGGATCGCAGGCGCGTCGTCGATCCCTTCACCTCGCCCGATCCGGGGGCGGACTCGTGCTCGCCGCGCGATCCCGCGTTCCAGCACGGGGTGGTCGTCGGGTTCGACGGCTCGACGTCGAGCGAGCGCGCCCTGGCGTATGCCATCGGCATGGCCAGGCGCTCCTCCTGCGGTCTGATCATCGTCCATGTGGCGAACCGGCTGCCCACCACCGTCTGGGCCGGCTGCGAGCCGCCCGCCCTGATCGACGTGCCCGACCACCGCACCGAGGTCCTGGGGCTCGAGCTGGCCTGCGCCGAGCACCTGTCCGACGTGCCGTGGCTGCTCCTGGAGCGTGGCGGGGACATCTGCCACGAGCTGGAGGACGTCGGCCACGAGTTCGCGGCGGACGCGATCGTCGTCGGCACGACGCACGGCCTGCTCGGCCGGCTGTTCGGCTCCGTGTCGGGGCGGCTCGCGCGCAGGGCGCGGCGGCCCGTGATCGTCATCCCGTAACGGCAGGTCTCCGGGCCGCCCCCGGCCGCGCGCCGCCCCTCCCCCGGACGGGCGGGGCGGTCGGGCGTGCCCGCCGGGCGGGGTCCTCGCGCGGGGCGCACCGAGCATTCACCGAATTTGTCGGCCCCCGCAGGTGGATTGTGCGTTTGTGATGGGCATAAGAGGGTCAGCGGCTCGACAGAACCGGTACCGGTTATCGCTTTGGGCCGCCGGCCGGGAGGTGACGGACCCGGTCGCGGCTTATCCGAGCCGGCGTAATGGGCGACGCCGGCGCACAGGGCGGCCCCCGGGCGCGCGTATGGTGGCACGCGCTTCCCGGGGGCCGCCGTCCGTCCGGCGCCCGTCAGCTCACTCGACGGTGACGGACTTCGCCAGGTTGCGGGGCTTGTCGATGTCCCGGCCGAGGGCGAGGGCCGTGTGGTACGCCAGGAGCTGGAGCGGGATGCCCATGAGGATGGGGTCGAGCTCCGGCTCGTTGCACGGCACGACGAGCGTGTCGTCGGCCTTGGCCTGTTCCTCGTGCGCGACCGCGATGATCCGGCCGCTGCGGGCCTTGATCTCCTCCAGGGTGGCGCGGTTCTTGTCGACGAGTTCGTCGTTCGGGATGATCGCGACGGTCGGCACGGCCGGCTCGATCAGCGCCAGCGGGCCGTGCTTCAGCTCGGACGCCGGGTACGCCTCGGCGTGGATGTAGGAGACCTCCTTGAGCTTCAGGGACGCCTCCTTCGCGACCGGGAAGCCCCGCACCCGCCCCACGAACAGCATGCTCCTGGCCTCCGCCAGCTCCGCGGCAAGCTTCGCGATCCGCTCCTCGCCGCGCAGGATCTCGCCGATCTGCTCCGGCAGCTTCCGCAGGCCCTCGATGATGCGCCGGCCGTCGGCGACCGACAGGTCCCGGATGCGGCCGAGGTGCAGCGCGAGCAGGGCGAAGGCCACGGCGGTGTTGGTGAAGCACTTCGTGGACACGACGCACACCTCGGGGCCGGCGTGGACGTAGATGCCGCCGTCCGTCTCGCGGGCGATGGCGCTGCCCACCACGTTGACGACACCGAGGACCATGGCGCCCTTGCGCTTCAGCTCCTGCACGGCCGCGAGGGTGTCGTACGTCTCGCCGGACTGGCTCGTCGCGATGTAGAGCGTGTCGGGGTCCACGACGGCGTTGCGGTAGCGGAACTCGCTCGCCGGCTCCGCGTCGGCCGGGATGCGGGCCAGTTCCTCGATGAGCTGCGCGCCGATCTGGCCGGCGTGGTAGGCGGAGCCGCAGCCGAGGATCTTGACGCGGCGGACGGCGCGGGCGGCCCGGGGGTCCAGGTTCAGGCCGCCGAGACGCACCGTCGCGAACCGGTCGTCGATCCGGCCGCGCAGCACCCGGTCCACCGCCTCGGCCTGCTCGGCGATCTCCTTGTGCATGTACGTGTCGTGGCCGCCCATGTCCCAGCTCTCGGCCTCCCACTCGACGGTGGTCGGGGAGGTGGCGGTACGGCTGCCGTCCGTGGTGAAGGTGCGGTAGTCGTCGGCCTTCAGGGTGGCCATCTCGCCGTCGTCCAGCGTGATGACCTGCCGGGTGTGGCTGACCAGGGCGGCCACGTCGGAGGCGACGAACATCTCCTTCTCGCCGATGCCGAGGACGACCGGCGAGCCGTTGCGGGCGACGACGATCCGGTCGGGGAAGGCGGCGTGCAGGACGGCGATGCCGTAGGTGCCCTCGATGTGGCGCAGGGCCTCGCGGACCTTGTCCTCCAGCGTGTCGGCCTGGGCGCGGGCGACGAGGTGGGCGAGGACCTCGGTGTCGGTCTCCGAGGCCAGCTCCACGCCGTCGGCGGCCAGCTTGGCGCGCAGCTCGGCCGAGTTGTCGATGATGCCGTTGTGGACGACGGCGACCTCGCCGAGCGCGTCGACGTGCGGGTGGGCGTTCATGTCGTTGGGGGCGCCGTGGGTGGCCCACCGGGTGTGGGCGATGCCCGCCGTCCCGGCGAAGCGGGCGGGGATCTTCGCCTCCAGCTCGCGGACGCGGCCGGCGTTCTTGACGACCTTGAGACCGCCGTTCTTCCCGCTGCTATGGATCGCGACACCGGCCGAGTCGTAGCCCCGGTACTCCAGGCGCTGGAGCCCTTCCAGCAGGAGCGGCGCCACATCCCGTTTGCCGATGTAACCGACGATTCCACACATAGACGTTCCTCCCGCGGCCCGTGGGGCCGGCTGTCCGTTTGCTATCCGTACACGATCCGCCGGAGCTGCCGCAGCGACAGCGGTGGCGGCGCCACCGCCCGGCGGGGCAGCTCCTGCGCGATGCGTTCGAAGATGACCTCGTTGGTCAGTCCGGCGGCCCGCAGCTCGCGATGGCGTCTCCGTACGAATTCCTCGGGTGACTCGTCGAAGTACGCCAGAACGTCGAGAACCACCCGGGCAGCCTCACCGCGCGAGAGCGGTGTGCTGCGCACCAGGTGGTCCACGAGGTCGTCATGGAGCGGCGTACGGCGTTCGAGCACCTCTCGATAGTGCGGACCCGGACCCACTTTCGCAACATTCCTGCCCGATATCGGGCAGCGGCGTGTCGGTCAGGCGTCGAAAGCGGTGGCGCGGGCCACTTTCTCCCAGGCGTGCAGCTCGGCGCGGGTCGTGTCGAGGTGGGCGAGGATCGCGTCGACACCGTCGCCGCCGAGGGGCAGTCGCAGGGGCGGGCGGTCGGCGTCGAGGGCGGCGAGGATCGCGGCGGCGGCCTTGGCGGGGTCGCCCGGCTGGGTGCCGTCCCCGGTCTCGACCATGCGGCGGGTGGGGCCGACCTTCGCCTCGTACGCGGGCAGCGGCGTGCTGGTGCTCCCGTTCGCGAACAGTCCGGTGCGGAACGCGCCGGGCTCCACGACGAGCACGGTGATGCCGAGGTCGCGCACCTCGTCGGCCAGCGCGACGGACATGCCCTCCAGGGCGAACTTCGTCGCGCTGTACGCGGCGAAGCCGGCGAACGATGTCTGCCCGCCGAAGCTGCTGAGCTGGACGATCGCACCGGAGCGACGCTCCCGCATGTGGGGCAGCACGGCCCTGGTGAGGGCGGCGGGGCCGAAGACATGGACCTCGAAGAGGTCGCGCAGCTCCTCCTGCGTCGTCTCCTCGAAGGCGCCGACGTGGGTGCGGCCGGCGTTGTTCACGAGCACGTCGATCCGGCCGTGGCGGGCGACGACGCCGGCGACGGTCTCGGTGACGGCCGCCGCGTCCGTCACGTCGAGCGGAAGGGCCTCCACCCGGTCGGGGTGGGCGGCGACCAGGTCGCCCAGGGCCGCGGGGCGGCGGGCGGTGGCGACCACGACGTCGCCGGCGGCGACGGCCGCCTCGGTGATGGCGCGGCCGAAGCCGCTGGTCGCGCCGGTGACGAGCCAGACCTTGTCCACGATGGTTCCCCGATCGGTGCTGCGCGCTCCCCGCGCGGTGGGCGACGGCGTCCCCGTCGCGTGCTCCACTCTCCGCCCGGCGGCTCTTGCCGGTCCAATACCTGCGGTGATAACCATCGGGCATGGACGTGCACGGGCGGGACCTCCGGTACTTCGTCGCGGTCGCCGACGAGCTGCACTTCACGCGGGCGGCCGCCCGGCTGTACGTGTCGCAGCCGGCCCTCAGCAAACAGATCCGCGCCCTGGAGCGGCAGCTCGGCGCGCCGCTCTTCCTGCGCGAGCCGGGCGGCGTCCGGCTGACCGGGGCCGGGGAGGCCCTGCTGCCGCACGCGCGGCGTCTCCTGGATGTGTGGGACGCGGCGGCAGCGGCCGTGGAGGAGGCCAGGGCGGCGCAGCGCGCGACGGTCGTGATCGGCATGTCGACCGGACCCGGCCGCGGCGGGCTGCTGCCGGCCGTGCGGTCGCGGTTCACGGCGGAGCACCCGGGCGCGGAGCTGCGCCTGCGGCAGGTGGGGTGGGAGGACGGCACGGCGGGGCTCGCCGACGGCGGGAGCGACCTGGCGTTCGTCTGGCTGCCCCTGCGCGATCCGGCCAGGTACGCGTGGCTCGTGGTGGCCGAAGAGCCCCGGCTCGTCGCCCTGCCGGAGGGGCACCCGCTCGCGGCGCGGGAGCGGCTCGCGTGCGCCGACCTGTGGGACGAGCCGTTCCTCGCCCTGCCCGAGGCGGCCGGCGGGCTGCGCGACTTCTGGCTCGCGACGGAGGAACGGGCGGGCCGGCCGGTCCGCGTCGGCGCGGTCGTGTCGGGTCCCGACGAGACGTACGAGGCCCTGGTGGACGGCCGGGGCGTCGTCCTCCTCGCCGAGGGCAACGCGCCACTGCTCACCCGCGGCGGCGTCGTGACCCGGCCGGTGACGGGCCTTTCGCCGTGCCGCCTGGCCCTGGCGTGGCGCGCGGACGACACGCGCCCACTGGTGCGGGCGTACGCGCGGGCCTGCCGTCTGGTGACGGAGGCGCGTCGGGGAGGATGACGGCATGACACGCACCGGCCGCCGCGCGGCCCTTCTGCTGGCCGCCGCACCGCTGTTGCCGCTGTGCCTGACCGCCTGCGGCGACGAGCCCGCCGACGACGGCACCCCCGCGGCGGACACCGCCGCCGACGCCGCGCCGCACGAGGAGCTGGTCGAGCGCGCCCTTGCGCTGGAGACGACCGTGGACATGGTGTACGTGACGGAGGCGCCCGGCTTCACCCTGGCCGTCCAGTCGGTCGGCCCGCTCAACGCGGACGGTTTCCAGAGCAGCTACACGGACGACGGCGGCGCGGTCCTGCACCTCATGGTGGACCACGCGCCCGACACGGCGGCGGACGGCGACCCGTGCCCGGCCCTGCGGGCGGCGGCGGGCGACATGAGCGCCGCGTGCGAGGCGGACGAGGACGGCGCCTGGCTGGTCACGACGGAGGACGGCACGCGCACCCTCTCCCGGCTGGACGGCACGCACCTCGTGTCGGTGGCGGCCACGGAGTCCGACGCGGACACCGGCACACTGCGCACGGCGCTGACGGCGGCCCACCAAGCGGACGACGCGGAACTGACGGCCGTCCTGCCCGAAGCGACGACGACGGAACCGGTCGAGCGCGGCGACCTCCCCGCCACGGGCGACGGCGCCCCGCAGGACCCGGTCGACCCGGAATCGGCCTCGGGCTGACACCCGCTCAGACGTCGCAGCCGCGCGCTTCCTCGACCCCGGCGACATAACTCTCGGCGAACGCTTCGAGTGCCCGCTGACGCTCCGCGTCATCCTCGATCACCACGACATTCCGGTGCGCCGAGATCTCGAGGCTGATATATGGCCCGCCTTCCTGTGTCTCCTCGGCACGACACCGGATGAACGTCATGACACCGTCGCTCCAGATGGCGGCACTGTTCCCGGCTATGTCGATCGTCTCGACAACGTCACGCGCGTGAGCCTGCACGGTCTCGACCGGATCCCCGCCTTCGGAGTAGGGGAACAGATCGAAACCGAGAACGAGCCGGTCATCGACCCCGACACCGCAGACCTCGTATCGGTCACCCATGGCGGTGGTCCTCTCCTCCTCGAAGAACTCACTGCCACCGGGAAGCAACGGCAACAACACATCACCATCGACAGACGCACCGCACACGGTCTCGGGCACCGTGTAATCCTGCCCTTCCGCCCCGCATCCCACGAGGAGTGACGCCAACCCCAACGAGAGAACTCCGGCGAACCGCCCTCTCCCAGTTGCCCATGCCATCACCGCTGAGGTTCCCCTTCACTCGTGCCCCGGGCCATGTCAGCCGCGTCATTGATCTCGTGCACCGCTCCGTCATTCGCCGAGAACCCGGGCGTGGAGTCAGCGAAGTCGCCATGGGCGGCATACCAGATATTGGCCAGTTCGACCAACTGGCTTTTCCTGAGATCACTCACTGCGTGATCGGACAGGGACCAGTTCTCCTCGATGGAGTGGATCTCGTCGCTCAGCCACTCGCCGGCTATCACGGAGCTGCTCGGAGCCACGTACTTACCCGCGTAGGGAACGAACCGCAGGGTCGCGTTGATGGCGGCGTTCTCGATCCTCGCGATCCTGATGCTGCTGTCCAGGTCATCCCTGGCCTGCTCCGCGATGGCCTCATATCTGGCCTGCTCCAGGAAACCCACGGTACGTCCGGCGCGATGCAACGTGTCCTCCGGATTCAGGTGAAGCCCCTCGTAGGTAGTCGTGTCGTCCATGGAATCGGCCAGCACCTGGTGCATGCCCTGGCCCGGCACCGCGTACGATTCCTCGCTCCGCGATATCTGTTCGACCACGTTGAAGAGCTGGTACGGGTCGATGGGCGCCGTGTTGTCCAGGTCTGACGCCGATTCGTGCACGGCGGCTCCCTGGTTGATCAGGATTTGGGCCATCGGTTCCCGGAGTTCCTCCGGGAAGTCGTCGCCCATTCCCGAGAGGAATTCCGTGGCGCGGCTCAGTGCGGTCACCTGGGCCGGGTGGTGGGCTGCGGAGAAGGTCGCCGGGTTGTTCGGATCGATGCCCGTCGTCGCGGCCGTCAGTGCGTCGGACAGTGCCCCGTAGGCGGCCTCCGTGCCGCCCTCCTGGGTCGTGTCGTTGATGTCGTAGACGCGGTCCTGCAGGAGGTACCGCGCGTTGTCCTGCGGTTCCGTCTCGTTGAAGAACTCGGTGGCGGCCTCCGGGTTGCGGCTGACGGGAACGGGCCGCCTGCGGCGAGGCGTTGCGCATCGTGCGAACTGGTCGGAGCCCGGCCGGGATCCCTCAGCTCCGCGCCGATCTCGCCGTCGAGGCCGCTGAACGCGGTCCCGGTGCCGCCGAGGTGTCCGGCGATCGCGGAGCAGTCGCGGCCGAGATTGAGGGCCTGCTGCGTGGAGCGCCACATCGTGTGGTGCAGCGCGTCCCCCGAGGAGAGTCCGGCGGCCCGGAGGTCCTGCACCGCCTCGTACGTGCTGCCGGACGCCTGGGTGCCGATGCCGGATACACGGCTCAGCTCGGACGCCGTCTCCTCGACGGCCCGGAGAGCGGTGTCGTCGACGGCGAGGTCCGGGGCGCCCGGCCCCGGCTCCTGAGCGGGTGCTGACACGCCGATTCCCCCCCATGGGCCAGCGTTCGACTGCTACGTCACGCAGCGTATGCCAGTCCCAACTCGCGCGCAATCACCATCCGTTGCACCTCGCTCGTGCCCTCGCCGATTTCGAGGATCTTGGCGTCGCGCCACATGCGGGCCACCGGGTACTCGTTCATGAAGCCGTAGCCGCCGTGGATCTGGGTCGCCTCGCGCGCGTTGGTGACGGCCGCGTCGGAGGCGTGGAGTTTCGCGATCGCCGCCGCCTTCTTGAACGGCTCGCCCGCCAGCAGGCGGGCGGCCGCGTCGCGCCAGGCGGCGCGCGAGGTGTGGGCGCGCGCCTCCATGTCGGCCAGTTTGAACTGGATCGCCTGGTGGGCCGCGATCGGACGGCCGAACGCCGCGCGCTCCCGCGCGTAGCGCACCGACTCGTCCACGCAGCCCTGGGCCAGGCCGGTCGCCAGCGCGGCGATCGCGACCCGGCCCTCGTCCAGGACGCGGAGGAACTGCGCGTACCCCCGGCCCTCCTCGCCGAGGAGGCTGTCCGCCGGGACGCGGACGTCCGTCAGGGACAGGCCGTGGGTGTCCGACGCGTTCCAGCCGACCTTGGAGTACGCGGGCGCGACGGTGAGCCCCGGCGTGCCGGCCGGGACGACGAAGGCCGAGATCGGCCCGCCGGGGCCGCCCGTGCGGGCGGTGACGGTGACGAGCCCGGTGATGTCGGTGCCCGAGTTGGTGATGAAGCTCTTGTTGCCGTTGATGACCCACGTGTCGCCGTCCCGTACGGCCGTGGTGCGGGTGCCGCCGGCGTCGGAGCCGCAGTCCGGCTCGGTCAGGCCGAACGCGCCGAGGATCTCCCCGCTGCACAGCCGCGGCAGCCAGGTCCGTTTCTGTTCGGGCGTGCCGAAGCGGTACAGCGGCATCGCGCCCAGCGACACGCCCGCCTCCAGGGTGATGGCGATGGACGAGTCCACGCGCGCGAGTTCCTCCAGGGCCAGGCACAGCGCCAGGTAGTCGCCGCCCATGCCGCCCCATTCCTCGGGGAACGGCAGCCCGAACAGGCCCATGCGCCCCATCTCGCGGACGATCTCGTACGGGAAGGTGTGCCGTTCGTAGTGCTCGGCGATCCTCGGGGCGACGACGTCGTGCGCGAACGCCTCGACGGTCCGCCGCAGTTCCTCGTGCTCCGGGCTGAGACGGTGGTCCAGGGGCATCGTCAGGCCTCCTCGGGTGCGGACGCGCGTACGGTGCGCGAGGGGCTGGGGCGGCCCAGGTGACGGGCCATCCACAGGCTTGCGGCGGTGAGCCGGTCGAGGTCGACGCCGGTCTCGATGCCGAGGCCGCGCAGCATCCACAGCAGGTCCTCGGTCGCGAGGTTGCCGGTGGCCGAGCGGGCGAACGGGCAGCCGCCGAGCCCGCCGGCGGAGGCGTCGACGGTGGTGACGCCGTACCGGAGGGCGGCCAGGGTGTTGGCGAGGGCCTGGCCGTACGTGTCGTGGAAGTGGACCGCGAGGCGCTCGGCGCCGATGCCGGCGTCGCCCAGCGCGGCGAGGAGCGCGGTGACGCGGCCCGGGGTGGCGACGCCGATGGTGTCGCCGAGGGACAGTTCGGCGCAGCCCAGGTCGAGGAGGCGGCGCGCGACGGCGACGACGCGCGGGATCGGGACCTCGCCCTCCCACGGGTCGCCGAAGCACATGGAGAGGTAGCCGCGCACGGGGACGCCGGCGTCGGTCGCGCGGGTGACGACCGGCGCGAACATGTCGAGCGACGCGTCCACGGATCGGCCCAGGTTCGCCCGGGCGAACGACTCGGTGACGCTGGCGAAGACGGCGACCTCGCGGACGCCGAGGGCGAGGGCGCGGTCGAGGCCCCGCGCGTTGGGCACGAGGGCGGGCAGCCGGACGCCCGGCAGGTCGGCGAGGCGCGGCCACAGGTCCTCGGCGTCCGCGAGCTGCGGGACCCGGTCGGGGCGCACGAAGCTGGTGGCCTCGATCGTGGTGAGACCGGCGTCGGCCAGGCGGTGGATGAACTCGGCCTTCACCTCGACGGGGACGACGGCGCGCTCGTTCTGCAGGCCGTCCCTCGGCCCGACCTCGTGCACGCGGACGCGGGCGGGCAGGGCGGGGTCGGGCGTGGGTGTCGGAAGGGATGCGGGGGCGGGGCTCATCGGGGCGGCTCTCCCTCCGTGCCGGTGCCGGTGTCGGGGGTGACGACGGCGAGCGGCTGGTCCATGGCCACCGTCGCGCCGGCGGTGACGGACAGTTCGGTGACGGTCCCGTCGTGCGGCGCGGTGACGACGTGTTCCATCTTCATCGCCTCCACGACGAGCAGGCTCTGCCCCGCGCGCACCCGCTCCCCGGCCGCCGCGCGGACGACGGTGACGGTGCCCGGCATGGGCGCCCGCAGGCTGCCGGCGCCGGCCGCCGTGCCGTCGCCGGCCGAGGCGACGGGATCGTGCTCGTGGACCTGCCACGCCTCGCCGTCGCGGCCGAGCCACGGGCCGCCGGGCGCGTCGGCGTGGTGGAACGTGTGGGTGACGCCGTCGTACGCGACGCGCAGCGTGCCGTCGGTGTCCGGGGACGGCAGGAGGCGCGCCGGTACGGGCGGGGCGTCGCCGATCCGCACCTCGCCGGGCCGTACGCGGACGGTGACGGGCTCGCCGCCCGCGACGCGCGCCTCGGTGACGGTCCACGCCGCGTCGCCGCCCATCCGCCACCCGGACGGGACGCCGAACGGGTCGGTCCAGCCGCCGGGCGCGGGCGGCGGGGTGAGGGCGGCGAGGCGCAGCAGCGCGGCGGCCGCGTACACCTCGTCGAGGACGGGGGGCGGGGCGAGGGCGGCGCGTTGCCGTTCGATGAGGCCGGTGTCGAACGTGCCGGCGGCCACGTCGGGGTGGGCGAGGAGGCGGCGGAGGAAGCCGGTGTTGGTGTCGAGCCCGAGGACGGCCGTACGGGCGAGGGCGGCGCGCAGGCGGCGCAGGGCGGTGGCGCGGTCGGGGCCGTGGGCGATGACCTTGGCGAGCATCGGATCGTAGTCGGTGGTGACGCGCCCGCCCTCGGCGATGCCCGCGTCCACGCGGACGCCCTCCCCGGCGGGCTCGCGCAGCAGGAGCACGGGGCCGGAGGACGGCAGGAAACCGAGCCGGGGGTTCTCGGCGTAGACGCGGGCCTCGACGGCGTGGCCCCGGGCGGCGGGGGCCTCGTCCTGACCGAAGGGCAACGGCTCGCCGGCCGCGACCCGGAGCTGCCACTCCACGAGGTCGAGGCCGGTGGTCAGCTCGGTGACGGGGTGCTCGACCTGGAGCCGCGTGTTCATCTCCATGAACCAGAACGACGCCGGGTCGTCGCCCGGCACGATGAACTCGACGGTCCCGGCACCCGTGTAGCCGCAACTGCGGGCGGCCCGGACGGCGGCCTCGCCCATCGCGGCGCGCGTGGCCGCGTCGATGAGGGGGCTCGGCGCCTCCTCGACGATCTTCTGGTGCCGGCGCTGGAGGGAGCATTCGCGCTCGCCGAGGTGGACGACGCCGCCGTGGCGGTCGGCGAGGACCTGGATCTCGATGTGGCGGGGGCGGTCGATGAAGCGCTCGGCGAGGAGGGTGTCGTCCCCGAACGCGGCGAGCGCCTCGCGGCGGGCGGCGGCGATCTCCTCCGCGAGCCGGTCCGCCTCCCGCACGAGCCGCATGCCCTTGCCGCCGCCGCCCGCCGCCGGCTTCAGCAGGAGCGGGAAGCCGGGGTCGCGCGCCGCGTCGGCGAGGCCGGCGCCGCTCGTGCCGGGGACGACCGGGACGCCCCCGGCGGCGACCAGCTCCTTCGCGCGGATCTTGTCGCCCATCGCCTCGATCGCGTCGGCCGGCGGCCCGACGAACACCAGGCCGGCGTCCGTGACCGCGCGGGCGAACGCGGCGTTCTCGGCGAGGAAGCCGTACCCGGGGTGGACGGCCGCCGCGCCGGTCTGCAGGGCGGCGGCCACGATGCGGGAGGCCGACAGGTAGCTGTCGGACGCGCGGGCCGGCCCGATGGCGACGGCCGTGTCGGCCTCCCGGACGTGGCGGGCGTCGGCGTCGGCGTCGCTGTGGACGGCGATGGACGCGATCCCGAGGCGGCGGAGCGTACGGATGACGCGGACGGCGATCTCGCCGCGGTTGGCGACCAGCACGCTGTCGAACATCGGCGCGGTCCTCCTCACGTGCTCGGGCTGTCACATCCGGAAGACGCCGTAGCCGCCCTCGGCCAGCGGCGCGTTGGCGCAGGCGGTGAGCGCGAGACCGAGGACGGTGCGCGTCTCCAGCGGGTCGATCACCCCGTCGTCCCACAGGCGGGCGGTGGCGTACCAGGCGCTGCCGCGCTCCTCGTACTGCTCGCGGATGGGGGCCTTGAACGCCTCCTCCTCGGCCTCGCTCCAGTCGGGCCGCTGGTCGCGGCGCACGGTGGCGAGGACGGCGGCGGCCTGCTCGCCGCCCATGACGGAGATCTTCGCGTTGGGCCACATCCACAGGAACCGGGGCGAGTAGGCGCGGCCGCACATCGAGTAGTTGCCCGCGCCGTAGGAGCCGCCGATGACGACGGTCAGTCTGGGTACGCGGGCGCAGGCGACCGCCGTCACCATCTTGGCGCCGTGCTTGGCGATGCCGCCGGCCTCGTAGGCGCGGCCCACCATGAACCCCGAGATGTTCTGCAGGAAGAGGAGCGGGATGCCGCGCTGGTCGCACAGCTCGACGAAGTGGGCGCCCTTCTGGGCGGACTCGGAGAAGAGGATTCCGTTGTTCGCGACGACGCCGACCGGGTGACCGTGGATGTGCGCGAAGCCGGTGACCAGGGTCGTCCCGAAGCCCGCCTTGAACTCGGCGAACCGCGACCCGTCCACCAGCCGGGCGATGACCTCCCGCACGTCGTAGGGCGTGCGGGGGTCGACGGGGACCGCGCCGTACAGGCCGGCGGGATCGACGGCCGGTTCCTCGGCCGGCTCGACCGGCCAGGGCAGCGGGCCGCGCGGCGGGAGCGTGGCGGCGATGGTGCGGACGATGCGCAGGGCGTGCGCGTCGTCGTCGGCGAGGTGGTCGGCGACCCCCGAGACCTTGGTGTGGACCTCGCCGCCGCCCAGCTCCTCGGCGGTGACGACCTCGCCGGTCGCCGCCTTCACCAGCGGCGGGCCGCCGAGGAAGATCGTGCCCTGGCCGCGGACGATGACGGCCTCGTCGCTCATCGCCGGGACGTACGCGCCGCCCGCCGTGCAGGACCCGAGGACGGCGGCGATCTGCGGGATGCGGGCGGCGGACAGGCGGGCCTGGTTGTAGAAGATGCGGCCGAAGTGGTCACGGTCGGGGAAGACCTCGTCCTGCAGCGGCAGGTAGGCACCTCCCGAGTCGACCAGGTAGAGGCAGGGGAGGCGGTTGTCGAGGGCGATCTCCTGGGCGCGGAGGTGCTTCTTCACCGTCATCGGGTAGTACGTGCCGCCCTTGACGGTCGCGTCGTTGGCGACGACGACGGCCTCCCGGCCGCTGACCCGGCCGATGCCCGCGATCACCCCGGCGGCGGGCGCGGCGCCGTCGTACATGCCGTCGGCGGCGAGCGGCGCGATCTCCAGGAACGGGGAGCCCGCGTCGAGGAGGGCGTCCACCCGGTCGCGGGGCAGCATCTTGCCGCGCGCGGTGTGCCGGGCGCGGGCGCGCTCCCCGCCGCCGAGCCGGGCGGCGGCCAGCTTCGCGCGCAGGAGGGCGACCAGCTCCCGGTGGGCCGCCTCGTTGGCGGCCCACCCTCCGGAGGTCGGGTCGGCCGTACTGCTCAGCACCGGTGCTGCCTGCCGCATGGACTCAGGTTAACGCTCGCTAACCTGCCTGTCTACAATGCCTGACCATGACCACTCACGCCCCCTCCCCCCGCCGCCTGCAGATCCTGCGCGAGGCGTCCCGCCTCTTCGCCGAACGGGGGTTCCACGGTGTCGGGGTGGACGAGATAGGGGCCGCCGTCGGCATCAGCGGCCCGGCGCTCTACCGTCACTTCCCTGGCAAGGACGCGATGCTGACGGAGCTGCTGGTCGGCATCAGCGGCCGGCTGCGGGACGGCGGGGAGCGGCGCGTGCGGGAGGCCAGGGACGCGGGGCTGCCCGCCGCCGAGGTGCTGGACGCGCTGATCGAGGGGCACATCGACTTCGCGCTGGACGACCGCGCCCTGATCATCCTGCACGACCGGGAGCTCGACCGCCTCCCGGAGGCCGACCGCAAGCGGGTGCGGCGGCTCCAGCGCGAGTACGTCGAACTGTGGGTGGGCGTGGTGCGGCGGGTGCACGGGGACCTGCCGGAGCCGCTCGCGCGTGCCACCGTGCACGCCGTCTTCGGGCTGCTGAACTCGACACCCCACCTGTCACGGCCGAGCGCGCTGCCGTCCCGCGAGGGGACGGCGGCGCTGCTGCGGCGGCTGGCGCACGCCGCGTTCGCCGCGGCGGCCGACGGCTGAACCGCCGGCCGCCGCCCCGGCCGTCAGGCCGTCAGCTCCTGCCGGAGTGCGTCCCGCAGGCGGGCGGCGCGGCGCGACACCTCGTCCGGCCCCAGCTCCATGGCGCGCGTGCACCAGCTCCCGCCCTCGGCGAGGTCGCCCCGGCGCGAGGCCATCAGCGCGAGCCGCAGCGCGGCACGCCCGTGCCCGGCCTCGGCGGCACGGCGCCACCACAGCGCGGCCTCCGGCTCACTGCCCTCGCGCGCCAGCAGCAGCCCGAGGTTGAACGCGCCGTTGCGGCTGCCCGCCTCGGCCGCCGCCCGGTACCAGCGGGCGGCCTCGTCCACCTCGTCCCGCGCGGCCGCGCACATGCCGAGCTTGACCTGTGCCCGGCGGTGACCGTGCTCGGCGGCCCGGCGGTACCAGTCCTCGGACTCGGCGTCGCCGCGCCGCTCCAGCAGCACCGCGAGCCGGAACGCGCCCTCGACGCTGTCGCCCTCGGCGGCCTGCCGCAGATACGTCTCGGCACGGGCGGAGTCCGCGTCGTCGCCGGAGCGCAGCAGCTCGACCGCCACCTGCAGGGCCGCCTCGGCGTGCCCGTCGTGCGCGGCCTGCTCGTACCAGTGCCGCGCGCGCTCGGTGTCACCGCGCCCCGCGTGGAGGATGCCCAGGTTGAACGCGGCGTCGATGCTGCCCGCCTCGGCCGCCTTGGAGAACCACGGCTCGGCCCCGTCCGCGTCGCCGCGCTGCAGCAGCAGGACGGCCAGCGCGTTGGCCGCCTCGCGGTGCCCGGCGTACGCGGCGCGCCGGTACCACTGCTCGGCCTGCTCCGTGCGGCCCTGCCCGGCGCACAGCAGCGCGAGGTTGAACGCGCCGTTCATGTCGCCGGCGTCGAGGGCCGCGCGGTACCAGCGGTGGGCCTCCTGGCGCTCACCGCGCTCCGCGTGCAGGGCGCCGAGGGCGTTGGCCGCGGGGCCGTCGCCGTCACGCGCCGCGCACCACCACCAGCGCTCGGCGCCGACCTCGTCGCCCGCGTCCCGCAGCAGGAAGCCGAGGGCGCTGGCCGCACGGGCCTCGCCCGCCTCGGCCGCCTCCAGGTACCAGCGCTGGGCCTCCCCGACCTCGCCGCGCTCCTCCAGCAGCCCGCCCAGACGCAGCGCGGCACGCCGGTGCCCGCGCGCGGCGGCCTGCCGGAACCACGGCTCGGCCTCGGCGCCGTCCCGCTCGGCGAGCAGGACCGCGTACCGGTAGGCGCCCTCGCGGTGCCCCCGCTCGGCGGCGGCGCGGAACCAGGCGCGCGCCTCCGGCGCGCCCCGGTGGTCGAGCAGGTCGGCCAGCGCGTAGGCGCCGGACGCGTGCCCCGATTCGGCGGCCTGCCGCAGCCAGTACTCGGCGGCCGCCTCGTCACCGCTCTCGCGGTGCCGGCGCCCCAGGGCGTGGGCGGCGGGCGCGGATCCCGCCACGGCGGCGATGCGCCACCACTCGGCGGCCTCGTCACCGCGGCCGGACTGGTGCAGCAGTACTCCCAGGTTGTTCGCCGCGGAACGCTCCCCGTCCGCGGCGGCCGCGCGCAGCGGCGCCTCGGCCTGGTCCAGGTCGCCGAGGCGCAGCAGCCGCGCGCCCTCGCGCGCGGCCGTGCGGCTGCTCTCGAACCTCGCCATGTCCCCCATAAGGTCCATCGTCGCACCACCTGAAACCTGCGTACACCTGGTATACCGCAGCCAGTGAGTCACTTGAGCGGTTTATCGACTTCCCGATATGGAAACACCCAAACACCGTCGCCGGCGGGGGTTTCCCGGGAGTCGACAGGCAGTATGACGCCCGCCACTGACAACCCAGGTCAGCGCGGACGCCGGGCAACGGCCGAACAGATGCCCAAGGTTGACGTTGCCACACCCCGGACGTGACGAAGGGTCCGGAGCCGCGATGGCCCCGGACCCTTCACCAGTGCGTCACATGTCAGGCGCTGCCGCCCCCGCCGGCGTCCGCGCCGCCGTCGGGAGTGTCTTCGCTTTCCTCACCGTTCTCACTGTTGTCGCCGTTGTCACCGTTGCCGCCGGTGTCGGCGTCACCGCCCGAATCGCCGGTGTCGCCGGAATCACCGCCGCTGTCACCGGCGTCGCTGCCCTGGGCCTCGGCGAGCCGGTCCAGCGCGTCGGCGAGACGCTGCTGGGCCTCCTCCCACGAGTCCTGGGCGTCCTCCAGGGCGTCCTGCGCCTCCTGGATGGCGTCCTCCAGCTCGGTGCCGCCGTCGGCCGGCGGCTCCTCCTCGTCCGGTTCGTCCGGCGCTGGTTCCTCACCCGATTCAGTGACCCCGAAGACGACGTCGAGCGCCTCCGACAGGCTGTCCTCGAACGCGGTCTCCTCGCCGTAGGTGACCAGCACCTTCCGCAGGAGCGGGTAGTTCGTGCTCGCACCGCGGACGTACACCGGTTCGACGTAGAGCAGGCCGCCCTCCAGGGGAACGGTCAGCAGGTTGCCGTACTCGACCTCGGAGTCGCCGCGCTGGAGGATGTTGATCTCCGTGGCGATGTCGGGGTCGGAGTTGAATCTGCTCTGGACCTGTTGCGGACCCCACACCGTCGTGTTCGACGGGAGCGTGAGGATGCGCATCTTCCCGTAGTCGTCGGATCTCGCGTCCGCCTCGACCGCCATGTAGGCGGCCAGGGTGTCGCGGTTGAGCGGGGTGAAGGTCGTCGTCAGCGAGAAGACCTGCTGGTCCTGGTCCGGCATCCGCATGCTCAGGTAGTACGGCGGCACGGACTGGCCCTCGTGCGTCGGGTCGTCCGGCACCTCCCAGCGCTCCGAGCCGCTGTAGAACTGGTCGGCCGTCTCCACGTGGTAGCGCTGCAGCAGGTCGCGCTGCACCTTGAAGAGGTCCTGCGGGTAGCGCAGGTGGTCGAGCAGCTCGTCGCTGATGCTGTCCTTCGGCTCGACGGTGCCGGGGAACGCCTTCATCCACGTGTCGAGGACCGGGTCGTTCTCGTCCCACTCGTAGAGCACGACCTCGCCCGAGTAGGCGTCGACCGTGGCCTTGACCGAGTTGCGGATGTAGTTGACCTGGTTCTCCTGCGCGATGACGTCGCCCTGCGTCTCGGTGAGCGAGGTCTCCGTGACGTCGCCCAGCGTGGTGCGCGAGGCGTACGGATAGCCGTTGGTCGTCGTGTAGGCGTCCACGATCCACTGGATGCGGCCGTCGACGACCGCCGGGTACGGGTCGCCGTCGATCGTCAGCCACGGCGCGACCGCCTCGACGCGCTCCTTCGGCGTGCGGTTGTAGAGGATCCGGGAACCCTCGCCGATCGCACCGGAGTAGAGGATCTGCGGCTCACCCATGGTCAGGGCGTACGCGGCGCGGTTGAGGTAGTTGTCGAGGTTGACGCCGGAGTCGCCCTCGTAGCTGTACTCGACCTCGCCGTCCTCGCCCGCGTAGTCGATCTCCTGCTGCGGGCCGCCGACGATGGAGTACTGCGTCGTGTACTCGCCGTAGTAGATCCGCGGCTCGTAATCGCCGAGGTTGCCTTCCGGCGGCAGGTTCTGCTCGGTGAAGTCGGGCTGGCCGTTGTCCTGGACCGAGGTGCCGCTGGCCGCGACGACGCCGAAGCCGTGCGTGTAGCGGAAGTGCTCGTTGATCCAGTTGCGCTCGGGGATCTGCGTGATGTCCATCTCGCGCAGGCCGACGACCGTGTCCTGCTCACCGTCGGCCGTGTCGTACCGGTCGACGTCCAGCGTCTCGGGGAACTTGTAGTACCCGCGCACCTGCTGGATCTGCTGGAACGCCGGCGAGACCACGCTCGGGTCGAGCTGGCGGATGCTCACCGTGTCGCCCACCGACTCGCGCAGTGTGTCCGCCCCGGCCTCGCTCTGGCCGCTGTAGTCCTCGATGGACGCGTCCGCGATGTCGTACGCGTCCATGGTGGCGTCCATGTGCTTCTGGATGTACGGCGTCTCCTTGGCCTGCTCGTTCGGCCGGACCTGGAACTGCTGGACCAGCGCCGGGTACACGCCGCCGATGAGCACGGCCGACAGCACCATCAGGCCGAGGCCGATGACCGGGAGCTGCCAGCCGCGCCGCCACAGCGCCGCGAAGAACAGCAGCGCGCAGATCGCCGCGATGATGGTGAGGATCGTCTTGGCCGGCAGGTACGCGTTCGCGTCGACGTAGCGCAGGCCCGTCCAGCCCTCCGCGTTGCGGAAGTCGCCGCCCTTGAGGGCGAGTCCGTACCGGTCGAACCAGTACGCCACCGCCTTGAGCGCGACGAACAGGCCGAGCAGCACCGACAGGTGCTTCGTGGCCGCGGGGGTGACGCGGCTGCCCGGCGTCGTGAGGCGCACACCGCCGTACAGGTAGTGCGTGAGCGCGGCGGCGATCGTGGACAGCACCACGACCGCGAAGCCGAAGCCGATGAGGAAGCGGTAGAAGGGGTAGTCGAACGCGAAGAACGACACGTCCCGGTGGAACTGCGGGTCCTCCTGCCCGAACGACGTGCCGTTCACCCACTGGAGCCACGTGCGCCACTGGCCGGACGCCGAACCGCCCGCGATCAGGCCGATCACCAGCGCCACCGCGAGCACGACCCACCGCTTGTACGGCGCGATGCTCATGCGGTAGCGGTCGAGGTTCTGCTGCTCCATGGACATGGCGCTCAGCGGCGGCCGCAGCCGGTGCGCCAGCCAGATGTTGAACCCGACGGCGAGCGCCATCACCAGCCCGAAGACGGCGAACATGACGACCCGTGTGAGCATCTGGGTCCGGTAGACGCTGGTGTAGTCCACCGAGCGGTACCAGAGCCAGTCGGTCCAGAACTGTGCGAACATGGCGAACGCGATGGCCAGTCCGGCCAGGATCGCCGCCGTGATGAGCAGGGTCTTCGCGCCCCTGGAGGGACGCCCGACGCTGAACCGGGGTCCGCCCGGTCCGCCGGGACCTCTGGGACCTCGGGGTCCGTTCGGGCCGTTGGAGCCACGGCCCGACCCCCGGTCCGGCATCTGGAAAGCCAAGGTGCGCACCTCAAAGATTCGCAGTGGTTGAAGCCGGGCCGACCGGTCAGCGGCCCACCCGACTAACTTACTCAAGCTTTACTCGGTTCCCGTTTTCGGGGTATGAGACGGCACGATATGCCCATGGACAACACCGCCCCCGGAGAAACCGGATCTCTTCCCCCCACTGCCGACCCATTGACCAGGGCCGTTCTCGAGATCGACGACTACGCGGCGGGGCTCGGCTGGGACCGGCCCGCGCTGCTGTTCGCCCTCGTGGACACGGCCAGGCTCCGCGCCGAGGAACCGGGGCTCGCCGACCGTCTCGACGTCGCCGACGACCCGGGCGCCACGGAGCTGACCCCGGTCGAGCAGGACGAACTGCCGCCGGACGTGCCCCTGGACGAGTTCCTCGCGACGATCGCCTGGCCGGACGCCGTGACCGGCTGCGCGCTCACCCTGGAGCGCCTGATGCTGCCGCCGTCCGCCGAGGCCGCCCTCCCCGAGGGGCTGTCCGAGGACGAGCTGACGCGGTGGGTCGCCGAGCACCCGGAGCGGCGCGAGGTCAGGATGACGGTGGCCGTCACCCGGGACGGGCGCCGCGAATCGGCGCTGCGGCTGCGGGAGAAGGACACCCCCACGGAGGTGCTGACGGGCGCCGGGCTCGTGCCGAACCTCGCGGAGGCCCTGGCCGCCACTTTCTCGGACGACTGACGCGCCGGCCGGCCGACGGCCGCGGCGGGGGCGCGGCGGTCAGCCGGCCGAGCAGAGCGGGAGGTCGCCGGCGCGGTCGCCGCGGATGTCCGCGAGGGCGTCGAGGGCGTCCTGCAGCGTGTCGACCTCGACGAGGGTCAGGCCGTCCGGCCGGTTCTCCGCCGCGGTGGCGCAGTTGTCGGACGGGGTGAGGAAGTACGTGGCGCCGGCGTCCCGGGCCGCGATGATCTTCATCGACACGCCGCCGATGGGACCGACCGTGCCCTCGTCGTCGATGGTGCCCGTCCCGGCGACGAACTCCCCGCCCGTCAGATCCCCCTCGGTCAGCACGTCCACCAGGCCCAGCGAGAACATCAGGCCCGCGCTCGGGCCGCCGACGTCCGCCAGCTTGATGTCGATGTCGAACGGGAAGGTGTGCGTGACGCCCGCCTGGATGCCGACGACGGCCCGCTGGTCGTCGTCGGCCGCCTCGGTCGTGATCTCGACGTCGCGCGCGTCGGCGTCGGACGCCTGCTCCCCCGCGTCGTGCGCCGCCTCGGCCACGTCCGCCGGGACGACCGTGAACACGACCGTCTCGCCCGGCTCGTGGGCCGTCACCTGCTCGGCCACCTCGGCCGGCTCGGATATGGGGGTGCCGTCCACCGCGAGGATCGCGTCACCGGCGTGCAGGCGGCCCTGGGCCGGGCTGTCCTCCAGGACGGCGCCGACGATCGTCTGCGTCGGCACGTCGTACCCGATCTCCTCCAGCGCGGCGACCTTCGCGCTCTCCTGGGAGGCGCTGAACTCCTCCGCGTTCTGCTCCTCGACCTCGTCGGCCGACACGTCCTGCGGGTAGAGCGTGTCGTACGGCACGACGGAACGGTCGTCCGCCAGCCAGCCGCCGACGGCCTCCAGCAGGTTCATGCGGTAGTCGACACCGGTGACGCGGACGGTCGTCATGTTGAGGTGGCCGGCCGCGTCGTACGTCTCGTGGCCGTCGATGGTGAGGACGGGCTCGCCGTCGTGCCGGCCCAGGGTGTTGACCGTGGGCCCGGGCGACATCTCGCCGTACGGCACGTGGATCAGGAGACCGGCGCAGAGCAGTCCTATGAGCAGCAGGGTGGACGTGAGCAGCGTCGCGGTGCGGCGTGGCATGCCTCGACAGTACGGGACGGCACTGTCAGCCGTCGGCCGGGGCTCGTTCCATGGCGGCGCGGAACGCCTCGTAGCCGCGGACGCCGGCATGGTCGCGGACACCCTTGACGTTGGTGCTCCGCCGCGTGGCCCACACGCTCCACAGGCCGGCGACGACGGCCCCGGCGACGGGAATCAGCAGCCAAACGAGAACCGCCATGATCTACCTCCCACCTCGGCGATCGGCGACGTAACCCCAACGCTCCGCCCGGTCCGCCGGTTACGCAACCCGACCGGTGCACCGTACCCGGCCTCACCCGGTCGGCGCGCAGGCCCCCGCCCCGACCCACTCCTCGGAACCGTCGGCGAACGTCTGGTGCTTCCAGATGGGCACCTCGCGCTTCAGGTCGTCGATGAGGCGGCGGCACGCCTCGAACGCCTCGCCGCGGTGCGCGCAGGCGACCGCGACCACGACGGCGGTGTCGCCGACGGCGAGCGGGCCGACGCGGTGGACGGCGGCGACGGCGCGGACCGGGAAGTCGGCCGCGACGCGTTCGGCGACCTCGCGCAGCGCGCGCTGCGCGCCGGGATGGGCCGAGTAGTCCAGTGAGGTGACGGCGGGGTGTCCGGGCGGGCCGTCGTGGTCGCGGACGGTGCCGCTGAAGAAGGCGGTTCCGCCGGCGGCGGGATCGGCGACGGCCGCGAGCACCTCGTCCACCGACAGCGGCGTGTCACGGATGGCGATCAGACGGACGGTGTCGGGGGCGGGCATGGACGGTCTCCTCGGTGGCGGTGTGACGGGGACGGCGAGGGGGGACGGGGCGGTTCAGCGGCGGCGGGCGCGGCGCGCGCGGCGGACGAGGGCCGCGGTGCCCACGAGGGCGACGGTCGCGCCGGCGGCGCCGAGCGTGGTGGCCGCGTCCTTGCGGCCGAGACGGCGGCCGGCGACCGTGTGGCGGCCCGCGACCTCGGTGAGGAGTTCGGCGAGCACCTGCTCGTTCGTCCAGGAGGGGCGCCACCCCGCCTCGTGCAGGCGGCTGCCGCTGACGACCCACGGGTGCATCGTGTAGGCGAGGTCGCCGGCCGGGGACGGCGTCAGGCCGAGGCGGTGCAGGCGGGCGGCGGCGCCGAGGGCGACGGCCGGGGGGAGTTCCATGCGGCGGATGCCGGACAGTTCCTCGACCTCCTCCTGTTCGAGCCACCCGTCGCAGCCGACCGCGAACTCGCCGTCGACCTTCTCGAGCACCGCGTACTCCAGGGCGCTGACCAGGTCGTCGACGTGGCAGAACTGCCAGCGCGGCCGGGATCCGGCGACCACGAGCAGCCGCGGCGACTCGAAGTAGCGGGTCAGCGCGGTGTCGGTGCCGCCGACCAGGACGGCGGGGCGGAGCACCGTGACATTGAGGCCGGGATGGGCACGCGGGGCGCGTTCGGCCAGGCGTTCGATCTCCAGGAGGTCGCCGACGCAGGTGGCGTCCGCGGTGGCGCGCAGTTCGGCGTCCTCGGCGAGCGGTACGTCGTTGTCGGGCAGGGCGCCGTAGACCATGGCGGACGTGCACAGGACGACGCGGCGGACCCCGGCGGCGGCAGCGGCCGTGAGGACCGTCTGGGCGCCGCGGACGTTGTAGGCCGTACGGGCGGCCGGGTCCGACTCCAGGTCGAGGTCGAGCGCGAGGTGCACCACCACGTCGACGGGCTGCGTGCCGGCTGGCTGGGCACCCCGGTCGCGGGCCGCGCCCGAGGTGCGCAGCAGGTCGGCGATGGCCGGGTCGCGGACGTCGATGGTGTGCCACTCGGCACCGTCGGCGTCGCCGATCCGCTCGTCGAGGGCGAGCACCCGTCTGATCTCCGGGGCGGCCGCGAGCCGCTCGGTGAGCAGGGCGCCGACCCCGCCGGCGGCACCCGTGACCGCGACGGTCAGCGGGGCTGCGGGGCCGTTTCGCGCTGCGCGAACGGCTGGCTCCGGGGAACTCACAGGACCTCTCCAGCGGTTGGTTCTGGTACGACGTGCGCACGCCCATCCTGCCTGAGACGTGTCTAGGCTGGAGGCACGCACCAAGTGATGACAGGCACGTCGGAGCCTCCGACCGCACGCCCCACCAGATGAAGCCGAGGATTCCCGTGAGTGACTTCCCATTCGGATTCGGCCTGCCGCAGGAGCCCGGCGACGACGAGCCGGACAAGAAGAAGGGCGAGGGCGACGACCGG
The DNA here is from genome assembly GCF_004193175.1 of Streptomyces sp. RFCAC02. Classification (NCBI taxonomy): domain Bacteria; kingdom Bacillati; phylum Actinomycetota; class Actinomycetes; order Kitasatosporales; family Streptomycetaceae; genus Streptomyces; species Streptomyces sp. RFCAC02. Next base: position 2,127,386 of record NZ_SAUH01000001.1, read on the forward strand.
GCGGGCCGGAGCGGTCCCGGCCCGGCGGACAACCCGCTGGCCGCGCTCTTCGGGGGGCTCGGGGGCGGCCCGGGCGGGATGCGTCCGCAGGACCTCGGCGCGGCGTTCCAGCAGCTCGGCCAGATGCTGTCGTACGAGGGCGGCCCGGTCAACTGGGAGCTCGCCCGGAACGTCGCCCGCCAGGCGGTCGCGCAGGGCGCCGAGGACGGCTCGAAGGACCGCAGTGTCGGCCCGCAGGAGCGGGCGGACGTCGAGGAGGCCCTGCGGCTGGCCGATCTGTGGCTCGACGGTGTGACGACGTTCCCGTCCGGCACCGGCTCGGCGGTCGCCTGGAGCCGTGCCGAGTGGGTCGAGGCCACGCTGCCGGTGTGGCGCGAACTGGTGGACCCGGTCGCCGAGCGTGTCGGCGCCGCCATGGGGAACGTCCTGCCGGGCGACATGCAGGCCATGGCCGGGCCGCTGCTCGGCATGATGCGGTCGATGGGCGGCGCCATGTTCGGCACGCAGATCGGGCAGGCCGTGGGCGTGCTCGCGGGCGAGGTCGTCGGGTCGACGGACGTGGGCCTGCCCCTCGCGCCGGCCGGCAAGGCGGCCCTCCTCCCGCAGAACGTCGCGGCCCTCGGCGCGGGGCTCGGCGTCGAGGAGCGCGAGGTGCGGCTCTACCTGGCGCTCCGCGAGGCGGCGCACCAGCGGCTGTTCGCGCACGTGCCGTGGCTGCGCTCCCACCTCTTCGGCGCGGTCGACGGGTACGCGCGCGGCATCCAGGTGGACACCGGGCGGCTCGAGGACCTGATGGGGCAGCTCGACCCGACGCGCCCCGAGGAGCTGCAGGAGAAGCTGCAGCAGGGGCTGCTCCAGCCGGAGGACACGCCGCAGCAGAAGGCGGCCCTGGCCCGGCTGGAGACGGCGCTCGCGCTCGTCGAGGGGTGGGTCGACGCGGTGGTGCACGCCGCGGCCGAGCCGCACCTGCCGTCCGCCTCCGCCCTGCGCGAGACCCTGCGCCGGCGGCGGGCGACCGGCGGCCCGGCCGAGCAGACGTTCGCGACGCTCATCGGTCTTGAGCTGCGGCCGCGGCGGCTGCGGGACGCGGCCCGGCTGTGGGCCTCCCTGACGGACGCGCGCGGCCCGCAGGGCAGGGACGCGCTGTGGGCGCACCCGGACATGCTGCCGACCGCCGGCGACCTGGACGACCCGGACGGCTTCGTGCACCGCGAGCAGCTCGACTTCTCGGAGCTGGACCGGATGCTGGGCGACGCGGCGGGCGAGCGCGGCCCGCGGCTCGACAAGGACTCCGACAGCACGGACGGCACGACGGACGACGACGGCGGCGAGGGCACGGACGGCGACGGCGGCGAGGGCACGCGGTGACGCTGCACGCGGACGCGTCCCGTGTCCTGGCCGCCTGGTCCGCGCCCGACACGGAGCAGGACGGGCTGCGCCGGGCGTACGCGGACCATCTCGCGGCCCACCCGGACGGCATGTGGCGCTCCTGCGCTGAGGGCCACATCACGGCCAGCGCCCTCGTCGTCGACCCCGGGGGCGGCCGGGTCCTGCTGACGCTGCACCCGAAGGTCGGCGCGTGGCTCCAGACCGGCGGCCACTGCGAGCGGTCCGACGCGACCCTGGCGGCCGCCGCCCTCCGTGAGGCCACGGAGGAGTCCGGCATCGCGGGGCTCACGCTGCTCCCCGAGCCCGTGCGGCTCGACCGGCATCGGACGCGCTGCGCGGTCCACCTGGACGTGCAGTACGCGGCGGTGGCTCCGCCCGGGGCGGCTCCGGTGATGAGCGACGAGTCGCTCGACCTGCGCTGGTTCGGCTACGAAGAGGTGGCCGCGGTGAGCGACCCGTCGGTGGTCGCGCTGACGGCCGCGGCCCGCCGCCTGCTGCCCGCGCCGGCGTAGCGCGGGCCGCGCCGGACCCGGGCGCGGGCCTCCTCCTAGCGCGGGCCCCAGGCGCCGCCCTGACCCATGCCCGGTGTCGTGTTCTGCCGGACCTGGCCGCCCAGCAGCTCGCCGAACGAGGTGTGCGTCGGCGGCAGCAACTCGCTCGGCTGGACGACGACATGGCCCTGGCCGAGGAAGTTGAGCTCCCAGCCCTCGCCCGTGTTGCCCCGGCGGCGCCACACGGACTTCGCGCTGGTCTGGGCCTGCATCTGGACCCGCAGCGACGACGACCAGGCCACGACGGCGTCGGCGTCCGCGCTGACGTTGCTCTCGGGCGTCACCCGCAGCACGAGGGGGCGGCCCGACGTGGTGATGGCGACCCGGCCCTGGCCCGAGATGTGCAGGTTGTACGCGCCGGCGCCCGCGATGCCGTACTGGCTCTCGACGGCGACCACGTCCCAGTGGAGGTGGGGGTCGAGCGCGAGGACGTAGGAGCTGTCGATGGTGAGGCCCTCGTGGTCGACGTCGAGCACGTGGATGTGCTGGGCGAGGTTCGCGAGGTAGACGGCTCCCTGGCCGTGGCAGCGCATCAGCGGCAGGACTTCGCCCGTGGCCCACTCGCGGCCCTGCTGGGCGGGCGAACGGTACTCGGGGTCGAACTCCACGATCCCCTCGAAGGCCACCATGCTGCCGCTCCGCGCGAGCACGTCGTCACCCGCGAGGGCGACCCGCACCATGTGTGCGCCCTGGAGGGCGTAGCGGTCCTGCGTCTGATTGACGGTGTGGTTGAACAGCGGACTCTGCATGACGGTGAGGTCCCCCCGGTCAGTTCTGCGGCTGAGCGAGCCGGTCGGCGCTGTCCTCGCTGGGCTGGACGACGACGAATCCCTGGCCGGAGAACCCGAGCTGGAACGCCTCGCCACTGCCCCGGCCGATGAGCGACGACGCCTTGAAGCTGCGCTTGCTCTCCACCCGCAGCCCGGTGGACCACGCGACGAGGGCGTCCGGGTCGACGAACGTCTGGCCGGCCTGGGCGCAGTCCACGACGATCGGGATGCCGCGGCTCGTGACGGCGACCCAGCCGGTGCCGGAGATGCCGATGTTGAACAGGCCCTGCCCGGCGAACTTGGCGACGCCCTTGACCCGCTGCACGCCCCATTCGAGGTGGGCGTCGAACGCGAGGACGTTGGCGGAGTTGACCGAGAGGGTGTCGTCGGCGAGTTCGAGGCAGACGACGTGGGCGCCGTAGTCGGCGAGGTAGAGCAGGCCGTCGCCGTGGCACCGCATGAGCGGCACGTTCTCGCCGCTGAGCCGGCCGGCGACGGCGCGGCCGAGGGCGGCGGGGTTGGCCTCGTACTGGACGAAGCCCTCGTAGCCGATCATCGACCCGGTGCGGGCGAACAGGTCGTTCCCGGACCGCATGACGACCCGGGCGATGGACGGCCCGTGGTTCTCCATGCGGGCGGTGGGTGCGGTCGGGGCATGGCCCGCGATCATGCGCTGGTCCATCACGGGCTCCCGTCAGATCTCGTACGGCTGGATGATGGCGAAGTTCCCCGGGGCGCCGCGGAACTGGAGCTGGGTCGTCTCCCCGGTGTGGCCGGGGAACGCCTGCCGGCGGACCCTGACCTGGTTGGCGACCAGGACCTGCGCGGCGGCGGACCAGGCGACGACGGCGTTGGCGTCGGCGAAGGTCGCGTTGGTGACCGGCAGGACGAGCGGCTCCCCGTGAGTGGTGAGGACGAGCGTGCCGTGGCCCTGGAACTGGAGCGCGAAGAGGGAACCGCCGGGTATGCCGTGCCCGTCGATGCGGCGCACCTCGAAGGACAGGGACTCGTCGAACGCGAGGACGTGCTGGGAGGCGACGACGATCGCGTCGCCCTGCAACTCGACCGGGTGCAGGCGGGCGGCCTCCTCCGCGAGGTGGACCCGCCCGGTGCCGGTGCAGCGCATCAGCGCCGGCATGCCCTCACCGGTGGCCCAGCGGGTCATCCGGCCGCGGATCCCGGCGCCCTTGTAGCCGAACTCGACGTCGCCCTGGTAGAGGACCATGCTGCCCTGCCGTGCGAGGACGGGCTGTCCGTCGATGCCGAGGTCGGCGCGGACGAGCTGCGGGTTCTGCTGGGTCCAGCGGGCGTGCTCGGCGGTGCCGGCGTACTTCTGGAGCGCGCCGCGCAGCCCGCCGCCCGCCGCGGCCCCGGGTGGTGGCGCGCCGTGGAAACCGCCCGGTGGCTGGGCTCCGTAAGGAGCGGCCGGGGGTGTGTGCTGCGGCGGGAACGGCTGGTGCGGGGGCTGCTGGGGCGGCACCGGCTGGTACGGCGCCTGCGGCGGCGCCGGGACGTGCCCCGCCGGCGGGTACGTCGGCTGGCCGGTCTGCGCGGGGAGAGGCTGCGTGGCCTGGGGCTGCACGGGCGGCTGCGGCTGCGCAGGGGGCTGGACCTGTGCGGGAGCCGGCGGCTGCGGCTGCGGTTGTACCGGGGGCTGCGGCTGGGCGGGAGGCTGGACCTGGACGGGGGGCTGAGCCCCGCCGGGCGGTGCGAAACCGGGCACGACGGGCTCGGGCGCGGCCCCGGGCGGTGCGAAGCCCGGCACCGGCTGTGCCGCGGCACCCGCCTGCGCGGCCGGCTCCTCCTCCTCGACCTCGCCACCGAAGTGGCGCAGCAGGGCGGCGAGTCCGCCGTCGAAGCCCTGCCCGACGGCGGCGAACCGCCAGCCGTCCTTCCGGTAGAAGTCGCCCAGCATGACGGCCCGCTCGGTGGTGAAGGCGGAGCCGTCGAACGAGTACCGCGCGACCTCCTCGCCCCCCGCGACGATCCGGAGGTACCCGGGCGCGGCCTGCGCCATCGTGCCGTCGCCGTCGATGGTGGCGGTGAAGGCGAGCCGGTGGATGGCCGCGGGCACCCGGTCGAGGGTGACGCGGAACGACTCGGTGTCCCCGGCCTGCGCGCCCAGGAGCTGGAGGGACTCCTCGGGGGACTTCGGCTGGTTGTAGAAGACGAAGTACCGGTCGTCGGAGAGCCGTTCGTCGGCGTCGAGACCGAAGCAGCTGATGTCGAAGACCATGCCGGGGCCGGTGATCTGCACACCGACGTAGAGGTCGGTGCCGAGCGTCAGGTCACTGAGGCGCGACTTCTGCCCCCGCTGAAATTGCGTCACCATGCGTAACGACCGTCCCCCGTCTCGCCAACAGCCTGCGTCCGACAGGGTAGCCCCTGGGTCGGACAGCGAGCCCGGCAACCGGTGGGTCGAAGGGCGCGCGGACTCAGTCCGAGCGCGGCCAGGGCACGTACGGCAGGCGTTCGGCCCCGACCACGCCCTCCAGGAAGCCGCGGGCGCGCTCGGTGCGCGGGTACCGGTCGAGGAGCCGCCAGAACCCGGGACCGTGCCCCGGCACCAGGAGGTGCGCCAGCTCGTGCAGGAGGACGTAGTCGATGACGTACTCGGGCATGCCCTGGAGGCGGTGGGACAGCCGGATGCTGCCGAGCGCCGGGGTGCACGAGCCCCAGCGCGCGTTCTGGTTGGTCACCCAGCGCACACTGCGGGGGCGGGCGCGGCCCTGGAGGTAGCGCTCGGACAGCTCCGCGGCGCGCTCGGCGAGGGCGTCGTCGCCGAGCATGCGGCGCTCCTCCTGCGCGGCCAGCTTGTCCAGCATGACCGAGACCCAGCGGCGCTCCTCCTCGGCCGTCATGCGGGCCGGGATCATGACGATCGTGCGGTCGCCCTCGCGGTAGGCGGAGACGGTCCTGCGACGCCGGGAGCTGCGCCTGACCTCCACCCGGCCGGCCCTGTCGAGCCGGCCCGCGGGGGCGCCGGGAAGCGGTCCGGTGGCGCTTTCGGCCAGCATCGCCCCGCCCGCCGGCGGGTTCGTCTGCGGCGGGCCGGCGCTGTTCAGCGGATCGGCGGGCACACTTCGACGTTACCCGGTGGGGGGCGGATATGTGCACGCCCGAGCCACCGGATGCTCACGGACGGCGAGCGTTCACGGCGCGGACCCGCCGGAAGGGCCGACAGGAAGCCACCGGAACGCCCTATTTGTAAGATCTTCTCCGCTTCCTGTGGAAAACATCACACGTGACCGTTCGGACCCGATCATGATGGTCCCGTCCCCGCCGATCGCGCGGGGCGGGCGGCCGGGATCGACCCGGCGGTGACGAGGGGGGCAGTGATGGCGCACGGATCGGGGAACCGGGTGGGACACGGCGCGGTGCGCACCGCGGGGCACGGCGGCGGGGGCGGTGCGGGCGGTGGGACCCGTCCGATGATCAAACCGACGCTGCGCCGCGGCTGGCGCGACCGGCAGACCGTCCGGTACGGGGTGACCCCGGCGCACGCCGTGCTCTTCGGGCCGCTCGACGCCGCCACCGAGAGTTTCCTCGCGCTGCTGGACGGCACCCGGCCGATGTCCGTGCTCCGGACCATGGCCAAGGCCCTGGGGCTCGGAGTGGACGGCGCCGACCGCGTGACACGGCGGCTCGCCGAGGCCGGCGTCCTCGCCGACGCCGACGCGGACCGGGCGGCCGCCGCCGAGGCGGGTGACGCCCTGCGGCCGGACCTCGCGTCACTGTCGCTGCTGCACCCGGCCGCGGGCGAGGGGCGGCGGCGCCTCCTCGCCCGGCGCACGGCATGGGTCCAGGTGCGGGGCGCGGGCCGGGTGGGCGCCGCGGTGGCGGTCGCGCTGGCCAGGGCGGGCGTGGGCCGGGTGGAGGTCGTCGACGGCGGCCGCGTCGAGCCGGCGGACACGGCGGCGGGCGGCCTCCGCCCCGAGCACACCGGGCAGCCCCGTGGCGCGGCGGCCGGGGCACTGGCCCGCGCGGCCAGTCCCTGGCCGGGGCGCCCGGCGCGGACCGGGCCGGCGGACGACGGCGCCCGGCTCGTGATCTTCGCGCCGCGGGACGGACTGGCCGCCTACGCGCCGGACCCGGCCGCCGCAGGGGCGGTCATCGCCGCGGGCACCCCGCACCTGTACGCGGGAGTGGTCGAGGCCACGGGCTTCGTCGGCCCGTTCGTCCTGCCGGGGAGGACCGGCTGCGCGGGGTGCCTTCTGCGGACGCGGGCCCGGCGGGAGCCGGGGTGGCCCCTGCTCGTCGGGCAGTGGCGGAACGCCAGGGCCTCACCGGCGCAGGCGTGCGACGGTGCGCTCGCCACCGCCGTCGCGGGGCTGGCCGCCTGCGCGGCGCTGGCCTTCCTCGACGGCGGCGGGCCGCCGGGCGCGGGCGGGCGCCTGGAAGTGGCCCTGCCCGGGCTGACGGTGACGTCCGCTCCGGTGGAGCCGCACGCCGAGTGCCCCTGCGGAGCGGCCGGTGCGGATACTGCGGGGCCGGGCGCAGGGGGGCGGGTCCACAATGTCGGTTAGGTGGACCGGGCGGTGTGTCCGGTACGGCCGCCCGCGCCCGCCGGGTGCTCCCGCGCGGGCGCGGCTGTGGGAGTTGGAGGGGACCGACATGACTGATCTACCCCGGAAGGCGGTGACCAGGACGGCGAAGCTGGCGGCCCTGCCGCTGAGCTTCGCGGGCCGGGCGACATGGAGCCTGGGCCGGCGCATCGGCGGGCGCTCGGCCGAACTCGTGGGCAGTGAACTGCAGCAGCGCACGGCCGACCAGCTCTTCAGCGTCCTGGGCCAGCTCAAGGGCGGTGCGATGAAGCTCGGCCAGGCCCTCTCGGTGTTCGAGTCGGCCCTGCCCGAGTCGATGGCGGGGCCGTACCGGGCGGCGCTCACCAAGCTCCAGGAAGCCGCGCCGCCCATGCCGGCGGCCTCGGTCCACGCGGCCCTCGCGGAGCGGATCGGCCCCGACTGGCGCGACCTGTTCGAGTCGTTCGACGACCGGCCGGCCGCCGCGGCGTCGATAGGCCAGGTGCACCGGGCGGTGTGGCGGGACGGGCGCGATGTCGCGGTGAAGATCCAGTACCCGGGTGCGGGCGAGGCGCTGCTGTCGGACCTGACCCAGCTCGGCCGCCTCGCCAGGCTGCTCGGCCCGTTCGTCCCCGGCATGGACATCAAGCCCGTCGTCGAGGAGCTGCGGGAGCGTGTCGCCGAGGAGCTGGACTACGCCCTGGAGGCCGAGGCGCAGCGCGCGTACGCGGAGGCGTACCGCGACGACCCGGACGTCGTCGTGCCGGCGGTGGTCTGGCAGGGGGACGAGGTCCTCGTCACCGAGTGGCTGACGGGCGAGCCGCTCTCCCGGGTCATATCCGACGGCACCCAGGAGGAACGCGACCGCGCGGGGCAACTGCTGGCGCGCTTCCTCTTCTCCGGGACCGCCAGGACGGGCCTGCTGCACGCCGACACGCACCCGGGCAACTTCCGGCTCGTGCCCGGGGAGGACGAGGAGTCGCCCGCGCGCCTCGGGGTCCTCGACTTCGGCGCGGTGAACCGCCTGCCGGGCGGGCTGCCGCCCGTCATCGGGCGCACGCTGCGGATGACGCTCGACGGGCGCGCCGACGAGGTGTACGAGCGCCTCGCGGCCGAGGGGTTCGTGAAGCCGTCGGTGGAGCTGGACCCGGACGCCGTGCTCGACTGGCTCCTGCCGATCATCGAGCCGGCGGCCGTGCCCGAGTTCGCCTTCAGCCGGGCGTGGCTGCGCGAGCAGGCGGCCCGCCTGGCCGATCCCCGGTCCCCGGCACACCAGTTGGGCCGCCGGCTGAACCTGCCGCCGTCCTACCTGATGATCCACCGGGTGACGCTCAGCACCATCGGGGTGCTCTGCCAGCTCGGGGCGCGTGTCCGGATGCGCGACGAACTCCTCGCCGGGCTCCCCGGTTTCCGTGTCGACGGCGCGGAGAGCGGCGGACCGGAGGAGGCCGGGGACGGTCCCGTCGAGCGGGCGGGTCCCCCGGCGCAGTGACTGGCGGGCCGGGCGGCGCGCGGACGGCGAAGGGCCGGGCGGCCCGGTCGCTGTCCGACCGGGCCGCCCGGCCCGTGGGTGTGCCACCGCCCCGGTCCTCAGTGCATGAGGACCCGGGCCAGGGCGCGGCGGGCGCGCAGTGACGCCTGCTCGGCCCGGCGGTGGAGGCGGGCGGCCCTGCGCTCCAGCCGGCGGGCCGCCGCGAGGCGGTACGCCGTGCGTTGGGACTCCGCTTCGAGGATTCTTTCGGCCATATGGGAGCGGGCCATGGCTTCCGGGATGAGGTGCATGGTTCGGGTTCCGTTCGGTGCGGGGAGCGCGGGCCGGGGCTCCGCGCGGTGGGGCGCGGCGTCCGCCGCGGTACGCGTCGGTCTCATGAGGGGTTCTCTTCTCGGTCCGTGAGGGAACGGCCGTCCGATGGTGCCGGGGACGTTCATGCCACGACCGGGTTCTTGCGGGGACGGCCACGCGGCCGCTTGCGGGGCACCACGACGCCCTGCACGAACAGCTCGCCGCCCCACACCCCCCAGGGCTCGCGGCGCTCCTTGGCGCCGGCCAGGCACGCCTCGCGCAGCGGACAGGTCCCGCACAGCGACTTGGCGTACTCGACGTCCTCGGGGGTCTCGGCGAAGAAGACCTCGGGGTCGTAGGAACGGCAGGGCACGCCGTCGTCGAGGCGGTCGATCGCCTCGTCGAGCTCGTTCAGCGTGTAGAGCGGGGTCACGGGGTTCTCCACGGGAGTGGGCGGGGAGGTCAGGTCGGGTCGGGGGTACGGCGCGAGTGGCACGTTCAGTCCTCGTGTCGTTCGGTTGTGGTCACCGGCTTGTGGCCGGATCGTGGGAAACGAAAAGGGCCGCGGTTCCCGATGTGGGTTCCGCGGCCCTGGAAGGTGCCGACCTGATCTCGCCGATCAGGCTGGATCACTCCAGGGATCGAGCCCGCGGAGGGCCCACATCGTGTGAAGCTGCGTGTTCTGCTGGCCGAAGAGCTGGTGTCCGGCGTCCGTGCCATGGGCGGCGGCATACGCGGGGCGTGCTGCCTGCCGTACCGCTGCTGCCGCGGACGCCTTGATCGGTCGCTCACTCGTGGCGACACGGGACTCGACGGACGACGGACGGACGGCTGCGGCGCCGGACGCACCGGTGCCTGCAAAACGGACGTCACTGCCGGGGACGCGCACGTCGGCGAGGCCCAGATCGGTCAGTTTGGTGATCAGAATGCTTGCCACTGGACTCGCCTCCTTCAGGCGTCTCGGGGGGTGGGGGTACCACCCGGGGTCACTTCAGTAGAGCACGGGCGCGGGGGGCGGGGAAAGCCTCCCCCCGGTGCCGCGAGAAGCACGCTATGCGGATTTCTCCGGCGGGCGCAAACTATTTTTCCGGGGTTTCTGAAGTCACTTGTTCAACCATCTCGTCGTCGGTCCCCGCGTCGGGGGCCGGCTCCCCGGCCGGAGCAGGGTCCGCGGCGTCCGGCGCGGGCAGCGGCTCACCCGCGCACAGCGCCAGCACGTCCGCGCCGAACTGGCGCAGCTTGTGCGGCCCGACCCCGGAGATCCCGGCGAGCTGCCGCTCGGTGCCCGGCAGCGTCTCCGCGATGGCCATCAGCGTGACATCGGTGAAGACGGCGTACGGCGGGCGCTTCAGCTCCCGCGCCCGGTCGAGACGCCACTCGCGCAGCCGCTCGAACAGCGCCTCGTCCATCGTGGACGGGCACTCCGCGCACCGCCGCAGCTTGATCTCGGTGGCCTCCGTCAGAGTGCGGCCGCAGACCCGGCACGGCACCGGGCCGCGCGGCTTGCGCCCGCGTGCTCCCGTGCCCCGCTCGACGCTCCCGGACGCGCCCCGCCCGCCACCGGCCGCCGACCCGGGCCGCAGACCGTCCAGGAAGCGGCTGGGGCGCCGCCCGGCCCGGCCGCCGGGCGACCGCGCCAGCGCCCAGGACAGGGACAGGTGGTGCCGCGCGCGGGTGACGCCCACGTACAGCAGGCGGCGCTCCTCCTCGACCTGCTCGGGGGTCTTGGCGTGGGTGATGGGCAGCATGCCGTCCGTCAGGCCGACGAGGAAGACGGCGTCCCACTCCAGGCCCTTCGCCGCGTGCAGCGATGCCAGGGTGACGCCCTCGACGGTCGGCGCGTGCTGGGCGGCGATCCGCTCCTCCAGCTCGGCCACGAGATCGCCGAGCACGGCGTCGGGGCGGGCGCGCCCGAGGTCCTCGGCGAGCCGCACCAGCGACCGCAGCGACTCCCAGCGGTCCCGCACGGCGCCCGAGCCGGCCGGCGGCTCGGGCGTCCAGCCGGTGGTCGCCAGGACCGCGCCGACCTGCCCGGCCAGGCCGTCCGCGTCGGCGAGGACGCGGTCGTTGCCCCCGGCGCGGGCCGCGCCGCGCAGCGCGAGCACCGCCTGCCGGATCTCCGGGCGGTCGAAGAACCGCTCGGCACCGCGGAGCTGGTAGGGCACGCCGGCGTCGGAGAGGGCCTGCTCGTAGGTCTCGGACTGGGAGTTGGCCCGGTACAGGACGGCGACCTCGCTGGCCGGCACACCCGCGCCGCCCTCCTCGCGCGGGGTCAGCAGCTCGCGGATGCGGCGGGCCACGGCCTCGGCCTCGGCCGGCTCGTCCGGGTGCTCGGCGAAGACGGGCTCGGGCCCCGGCGAGCGCTGGGAGACCAGTTCGAGCCGGTGCTCGGCCGCCCGGCCGCTCGCCTGCGCCAGCAGCCCGTTCGCCAGGTGGACGACCTGCGGCGTGGAGCGGTAGTCGCGCACGAGCTTCACCAGCGTGGCGTCCGGGTGGCGGGTGCGGAAGGTGAGCAGGTACTCGGGGGTGGCGCCGGTGAAGGAGTAGATCGTCTGGCTGGCGTCCCCCACGACGCACAGGCTGTCCCGGTCCCCGAGCCACAGGTGCAGCAGCCGCTGCTGGAGCGGGCTCACGTCCTGGTACTCGTCGACGACGAAGTGCTGGTACTGGCGGCGCACCGTCTCCGCGATGTCGTACCGGTCGGTGAGCATGCCGACCGTCAGCAGCAGCACGTCCTCGAAGTCGATGACGCCCCGGTCGCGCTTGAGCTGCTCGTAGGTCGCGTACACCTGGCTCGTCTGGGCGGGGTCGCGCGGGGCCTCCCGGCCGCTCTTCACCAGGGCGGCCGGGTAGTCCTCCGGGGTGACCTGGGTCACCTTGGCCCACTCGATCTCGGAGGTGACGTCCCGCAGTTCGAGGCGTTCCAGGCGCAGCCGGCAGCGCGACGCCGCCTCGGCGACCAGCGGGATCTTCTTCTCCACCAGCCGGGGCGGATCGCCGCCCACCGCCCGTGGCCAGAAGAACTGGAGCTGCCGGAGGGCCGCCGCGTGGAACGTCCTCGTCTGCACGCCGCCCGCGCCGAGCTGCCGCAACCGCCCGCGCATCTCGCCCGCCGCGCGCTGGGTGAACGTGACGGCCAGCACGGTCGCCGGCCGGTAGACGCCGGAGTGCACGCCGTACGCGATGCGATGGGTGATCGCGCGCGTCTTGCCCGTCCCCGCGCCCGCGAGCACGCACACCGGTCCCTGGAGCGTCGTGGCGACGGCGCGCTGCTCCGGGTCGAGGCCGTCGAGGACGGCGTCGGCGGAGTGCGGGGACGGTGGGAAGGGGGAGGCGTGCGGTGCGGTGGTCACGTACGCCATGCTGCCAGGTCCCGTCCGCGCGGGGCACGGGGTTGTCCACAGGCCCGAGGAATCGTCGTACCGGTCCGCGTGTTCTTCTGGAGGCAACCGGGACGACCGGACGACATGAAGGAGCGCGAGACGATGCCAGGGACCGTGACGATGTACAGCACCACGTGGTGCGGCTACTGCCGGCGGCTCAAGGGCCAGCTCGACCGCGAGGGCATCGCGTACACCGAGATCGACATCGAGCAGGACCCGTCGGCGGTCGCGCTCGTGGAGGCGGCCAACGACGGCAACCGCACCGTCCCCACCGTGGTCGTCGCCCCGGAGGGCGGCACCGAGGTCACGATGACCAACCCGTCCCTGGCACAGGTGAAGCAGGCCCTGCACGCCTGAGACCCGGCGCTCCGGCCGCCCGGCACCGCTCGACCGGTGCCGGGCGGCGCGCTGTCACGGGGTCACCAGGGGGCGGCGGACGCCAGCGGCTTGCCGTACCACAGCTCGATGAGCCGGGCGGCGATGGAGACGCCCGACGGCGGCAGGACCTCGCCGGCGTCCATGGCGGCCCGCAGGTCGTCGCGCGAGAACCAGCGGGCCTCGTCGATCTCCTCGCCGTCCACCCGCACCCGGGCGTCCGTGGCCCGCGCGATGAAGCCGAGCATCAGGCTGGACGGGAAGGGCCACGGCTGGCTCGCCACGTACTGCACCTCGCCGACCTCGACGTCCGTCTCCTCGCGCACCTCGCGCACCACCGCCTGCTCGATCGACTCGCCCGGCTCCACGAAGCCGGCGAGCGTCGAGAAACGGCCGGTCGGCCAGTGCAGCTGCCGGCCGAGGAGCGCGCGGTCGTCGTCGTCGACGACCAGCATGATCACGGCCGGGTCGGTGCGCGGGTAGTGCTCGGCGCCGCAGGCGGGGCAGCGGCGGATGTGCCCGGCCGCCGCGATGACGGTGCGCTCGCCGCAGCGGGAGCAGAAGCGGTGGAGCCGCTGCCAGTTCTCCAGGGCGACGGCGTGGACCAGCAGCTCGCTGTCGCGCTCGGACAGCAGCAGGGCGGCCTCGCGCAGTCCCGCGGGCCTGGCGGCCTCGTCCATGCGCCCGGGCAGGGAGTCCTTCTGGAGGGCGAAGTACTTGACGCCGTCCGCGTCCGTGCCGAGGAAGTAGCGGTGGGCCTCGGTGAGGGGCGCGTCGAAGGACGGCATCGTCACCAGCTCGGTGCCGCCGTCCGGGGTGTCCTCGATCAGCGCCTGACCGCCGGAGACGACGAAGACCCGCGTCGTGGGGTGGCTCCAGGCCGCCGCCAGCCATGCCTCGTCGAGGCGGTGACCCGCGTCACGGTCGATGCCACCGGTGCCGGTGAGCGGGATCGGCGGGACGACGTTGTCCGGAGACGCCGGGGTTGTACGCATGATGAAAAGCCTAATCCGTCGGCGGTGATCACGGTGGTCGCGGGTCAGCCGGGGTCGTTCGGCTCCCAGGAGTCCTCACCGAGGAGCAGCCGCTCAAGACCGCGCCGGCCGGGCAGGACGCTCGGGCGCACCAGCTCGCCGCTGCGCACGTACAGGAACGCCGCGGTCACCGCGGAGAGCGGCAGGTCGTGGCGTTCGGCCCAGGCGAGGCGGTAGATCGCGAGCTGGAGCGGGTCGGCGTCCTGGCGGCGCGCGGTCTTCCAGTCGATGATCTCGAAGGTGCCGTTCGGCCCCCGGTAGACGGCGTCGATGCGGCCCCGGACGACACGCCCCGCCAGCTCGATCTGGAACGGCGCCTCGATCCGGTGGGGCCTGCGGCCGGCGTACGGGGTGCGGCGGAACGCCTCCTTCAGGGCGGCGAGCTCCCGCTCGTCACGGATCGCCTCGTCGTCCGCCGGGTCGTCGCCCGGCAGCTCGTCCGGGCCGAGCATGGGCAGGGCCAGCTCCTCGAACCGCGACTCGACCCAGGCGTGGAACCGCGTGCCGCGCCGGGCGGCGGGCTGCGGCGGACGGGGCATGGGGCGGGCCAGTTCGCGGGCGAAACCCTCCGGGTCGGAGGCGAGGCGCTGCACCTGGGTGGCCGACAGCGAGACGGGCAGGGGGATGTCACGCGTGACGGCGCGGGCCTGGCGCAGCTCGCGGGTGAGCGCGGACAGGTCGCGGTCCCACGAGGCGACGGTGCGGCGCTCCTCCGGGGTGAGGCCGTCGTCCGGGTCCTCGGCCGGTCCCTCGTCCGCCGGGACGTCACCGCCGCTGTCGGCCCCGGCGCGCTGAGCGGGCAGCGCGCCGTCGCGCAGCCGGGCGAGCACGGCGGCGGCGGCCTCGCGGCGGCGGGCGAGGGCCACCGGGTCGAGCGGCAGCGGCCACTCCTGGTCCCGGTCGGCGTCGGCCAGGGCCGGGTTGTCCTCGTCCTCGGCGGGCGGATCGGCCCACACCTCGACCTCGCCGTGGTCGGGCCGGGCCTCGCAGTGTCCGCGCAGCGCTTCGAGGAAGTCCGACGGGCCGCGCGGCTTCTTCTGGCTCGGCCCCCACCAGTGGCCCGAGCCGAGGAGCAGCGTCCGCGGCCGGGTGAAGGCGACGTAGCCGAGGCGCAGCTCCTCCAGCGCCAGGTGCTCCGCGACGGCGGCGACGTACTCCTTGTGGGCGGCGGACGTCCACTCGGGGCCGGGGGCAGGGTGGCGGCGTCACCGCGCAGCGGGTGGGGCAGGGCGCGCGGCTGCCTGAGCCAGGAGTCGCGCGACGCCTTGGCCGGGAAGCCCTCGGCGACGAGCCCGGGGATCGCCACGACGTCCCATTCGAGGCCCTTGGCCTTGTGGGCGGTGAGGACCTTCACCGTGTTCTCGCCGCCGGGCAGGGAGCCGTCGAGCCCCTTGTCGTACTGCGCGGCGGCCCGCAGGAAGCCGAGGAAGGCGGGCAGGGTGGCCTCCCCGTCCACGGCGGTGCCGGTACGGCCGGCGGCGAACGCGGCGGCGAGGTCCAGGAAGGAGCCGAGGGTCTCGCGGCGCCGCGCGGCCAGCGCCTGCGGTGACGCGGCCAGCTCGACCTCCAGGCCGGTGACGCCGAGCACCCGGTGCAGGATGTCCATCAGCGGGTCGCCGAGGGAGCGGCGCAGCTCGCGGATCTCCGCCGCCAGGTGCGCGAACCGCACCCGCGCCTCCGCGGAGAACGGCAGCCCGTCCCCCTCGGCGCCCTCCTGCGCCGGGCCGCCCTCGACGAACGTGTCGAGCGCGTCGGCGAGCGACGTGATCTCGGACGGGTCGGTGCCCTCGACGGCGGCGGCCAGCCGGCCGTCGGCGGCGGCGTCGGCGTCCCCGGGCAGCGGCCCCCGGCGGACCAGGAGACGGGCGCGGCGCCCGAGCAGCGCCAGGTCGCGCGGGCCGATCCGCCAGCGCGGGCCGGTCAGGACCCGGACGAGGGGGGCGTTGGCCGTGGGATCGGCGAGGACTTCGAGGACGGCCACCAGGTCGGCGACCTCGGGCAGGTGGAGCAGCCCCGACAGACCGACGACCTCGACCGGGACGTCGCGGGCGACCAGCTCGCGCTGGATGGCGGCGAAGTCCGTGGCGGTACGGCACAGGACGGCCACCTCACCGGGCGGGGTGCCGGTGCGGACCAGGTGGGCGACGGAGTCGGCGAGCCAGGTCAGCTCCTCGGCGTGCGTGCGCAGCAGGGCGCAGCGGACGCGCCCCGCCCGCTCGGCGCCGTCGGCGGGGCGCAGGGGGACGACGGCGGGGTGCCGCTCGCGCAGCGGCGCGGCCAGGTCGTTGGCCAGGGTGAGGAGACGGCCGCCGCTGCGCCGGTTCTCGCTGAGGCTGAAGCGGGCTGCGGGGGTGCCGTCGCGGTGGGGGAAGTGCTCGGGGAAGTCGTCGAGGTTGGCGACGGATGCGCCGCGCCAGCCGTAGATGGCCTGGCAGGGGTCGCCGACGGCGGTGACCGGGTGGCCGGTGCCGTCGCCGAAGAGGCCGGCGAGCAGGACGCGCTGCGCGACGGAGGTGTCCTGGTACTCGTCGAGCAGGACGACGCCGAACTGCTCCCGCAGTGCCCGGCCGACCTCGGGGACGTCCCGTGCGAGGGTCGCGGCCAGGGCGATCTGGTCGCCGAAGTCGAGGAGGTCGCGGGCGCGTTTGCGGCGCCGGTACTCCTCGACGAGGGTCAGGAGGGCGGCGCGGCCCGCGGCGGCCTCGGGGACGCGGCGCAGCTCGGCGTTGGAGAGGTGGGCGCCGTCGAGCTCGGCGAGCAGGGCGGTGTCGAACGCGCGCAGCGCCCCCGGCGTGACGAGGTGCTCGGACAGCTCGGCGTCGAGCGCGACCAGGTCGGTCACGAGGGCGGTGAACCCGGCGTTCGGGGGGTCGAAGTCGGCGGGCGCGGTGCGCAGGACCTCGGCGGCGAGCTGGAAACGGCCGGCGTCGGCCAGCAGCCGTGCCGCGGGCTCGATGCCGAGGCGGAGCCCGTGCTCGGTGATGAGGCGCCCGGCGAACGCGTGGTAGGTGGAGATCTGGGGCTCGCCGGGGGGCTCGTCCCCGGGCGGGTCGCCGGCGCCGCGCGGCGCCTCGTCCCGGACGCCCCCGATGCCGGCCAGCGCGAGGGCGGCCCGGACACGTTCGGCCAGCTCGCCGGCCGCCTTGTTGGTGAACGTGAGGCCGAGGACGCGCTCGGGGGCGACCTGGCCGGTGCCGGTGAGCCAGACGACGCGGGCCGCCATCACCGTCGTCTTGCCCGAGCCGGCGCCCGCCACGATCGCCTGGGGCGCCGGCGGCGCGGTGACGCACGCAAGCTGCTCGCGGGTGAACGGGATGCCGAGCAGGTCACGGAGCTGCTCGGGCCGTTCCAGGACAGGACCGGGCACGTCAGGAGCCTAACCCCGGGCACTGACAGCGCCCTCGTCACCCGGCCAGCAGGGCGCGGGACAGGCCGGTCTGGAGCGCCGTCATGCCGCGCACCACGGGCCGCGCGGTGGCCAGGATCAGCAGGCCGATCGCGGTGTTGAACGCGATGTCGGCGAGCGTGGAGTCGATGCCGAACGCCAGGTCGAGCAGGCCGTTCTCGCCCGGCTCCTTGGGCAGCGACCAGGACCAGGTGGCGTACAGGGTCTCCGCGAGGCCGCCCAGCGTCCAGGTCAGCGCGAAGCAGAAGCCCGTCACCCGCAGGGGGAAGGAGACGACCGCGTGGAGGACGTCGCGCCACGCCTGCGGGTCGCCGAGGGCCGAGAGCCACCGCGCCATGCCGTGCCCCTCGGGTTCGCGGTAGCGGGGCTCGGGGACGGGGCGGCCCGTCACCCGTGCGACGCGCCGCCGCTCCGTCCCGGCCGGGGCGCGGGCGAGGCTCAGGGCGCCGATCAGGACCGGCATGCCGGCGACCAGGACGAAGCCGGCCGCGCCGAGGGAGAGGGCGACGACCGTCGCGGTGAACGCCGCGATGCCGAAGGGCAGTCCGAGCAGGAGGTAGCCGAGCCGTCCGCCGAAGCCGCCGGTCTCCCCCCGCGCGGCCGGCTCCCGTACCGCCTCACGTGCTGCCGTCGTCGCCTGTGCCGTCGCTGTGTGCGTCATCGTCGTCATGGTCCCCAGCCTCCCGTCGGCGGGGGCCGCCGCACAGCCGCCCAGGCACCCGGCCGGGGGTGGTGCCGGCACCACCCCCGGCCGGGTGACGCCGTCACTCGACGACGTGCCGCCCCTCCGGCCGCGCACTGCACGCGCCGTGGAACGCGCACGTCCCGCAGTGCTGCCCGGCGCGCGGGCTGAACCGCTCGTCCAGCACCCGGCCCGCAGCCGTGGCCAGCAGGTCGCCGATCCACGCCCCGTCGGCGCCGTCCGCGCCGAGGGGCTGCTGCCGCTGCACGGCGGGCAGCGCGTCCCCGCCCTCCTTCTTCGGCGCGCCCTGACGCAGGTGCACCAGCTCGGCGCCCGCGAGCCGCGCGTCCTCCTCGCCGTGCCGCACGGCGAGCTGGTAGACGGCGAGCTGCGGATGGTGCTCGACCTCGGCCCGTGTCGGCCTGCGGCGGCCCGTCTTGAAGTCCACGACGTACGCCCGGCCCTCGGTGTCCCGCTCCACACGGTCGAGCACGCCCCGGATGCGCACCTCGTGCCGGCCCGCCGTCAGCGTGACGTCGAACTCCTGCTCGCTCGCCGTGGGCGCACGGCCGTTGCGCTGCTGCAGGACATGCCACCGCAGGAACCGTTCCAGGGCGGCGCGCGCCTCCGCCTGTTCCCTGCGGGACTGCCACGGCGCCTCGAACGCCAGGCCGTCCCACACGGTGTCGAGCCGCTCCATCAGCACCGACAGGTCGGCGGGCGTCGTCCCCGAGGCCACCTCGTCCGCCAGGACGTGCAGCACGTTGCCGAAGCCCTGGGCCGCGGTGGCGGGTGTGTCGGCGTGCACCTCGCGGCCGAGGAACCACTGCAGCGAGCAGGTGGACGCGAGCTGTTCCAGCGCGCTGCCCGACAGGGCGACCGGCCGCTCCGGGTCGCGCACGGGCGCCGCCGACCGCGACGGCTCGCGCAGGCCCCACCACCGCTGCGGGTGCGCGGCGGGGACGAGCGGATGGCCGTCGTCGTCACGCAGCGCGGCGAGCGAGGCCAGCCGGTCGGCGGCGGCGCGGCGCAGCGCGGGCGAGGCCGCCGGGTCCACGGTGGTGGCGCGCAGTTCGGCCACGAGCGCGGCGACCGACAGCGGACGGCGGGGGCGCTGCCCGACCTCCACGGGCTCGACGCCGAACTCCCGCAGGAACCGGGACGGCTGGTCGCCGTCGTCGGCGCCGCGGACCGCGGTGACGACGAGCCGGTCCCGCGCGCGCGTCGCGGCGACGTAGAACAGCCGCCGTTCCTCCGCCAGCAGGGCGCCGGGGCTCAGCGGCTCGGCGAGGCCGTGCCGGCCGATGCGGTCGGCCTCCAGCAGCGAGCCGCGCCGCCGCAGGTCGGGCCACAGCCCCTCCTGCACGCCGGCCACGACGACAAGGGACCACTCCAGACCCTTCGCCCGGTGCGCCGTCATGAGCCGTACGGCGTCGGGGCGTACGGCCCGCGCGGCGCGCGTGTCGGCCGCGATGTCGTGCGCCTCCAGCTCGTCGAGGAAGATGCGCGCCCCCCGGCCGCCGACGCGCTCCTCGGCGCGCGCCGCGGCGTCGAACAGCGCGCAGACGGCGTCCAGGTCGCGGTCGGCGTTGCGGCCCGCGGCCCCGCCGCGGCGCGCGGCGCGTTCGAGGCGGGCTGGCCAGCCCGTGCCGTCCCACAGCGCCCACAGGGCGTCCTCGGCCGTGCCGCCGCCGGCGAGCAGTTCCCGCGTCTTGCGCAGCAGCGTGCCGAGGCGCTGGGCCGGTCCCGCGACGGCCGGGTCGTGGGCGACGAGGCGTTCCGGTTCGGCGAGGGCGCGCGCGATGAGTTCGTCCGACGGACGCGGCACGGCGACGCCGGCGGCGCGCTCCTCGGCGCGCAGGGCGCGGCCGAGGCGGCGCAGGTCGGCCGCGTCCATGCCGCCGAGCGGCGAGGTCAGCAGGGCGACGGCGGTGTCCGCGTCCTGGGGGCGGTCGGGTTCCGCGACGGCGCGCAGGGCGGTGAGCAGGGGGGCCACGGCGGGTTCGCGGCGCAGCGGCAGGTCGTCGCCGTCCACGTCGAGGGGGACGCCCGCCGCCGTGAGCGCCCGGCGCACGCCGGGGATGGACCGCGCGCCGGCGCGCACCAGGACGGCCATCTCCCGCCACGGCACGCCGTCCTCCAGGTGGGCGCGGCGCAGGAGGTCGGCGATGTGGTCGAGTTCGATGCCCGGTGTGGGGCAGATGTACGCCTCCGCCGTGCCGCCGTCCCGCACGGCCGTCAGCGCCCGGTGGCGGCGCACGGCGTCGGCGGGCAGCCGGGCCAGCGGCATGCGCTGGGCGAGCAGCCGGGTCGCGGCCAGCAGCCGGGCGCCCGACCTGCGGCCCGTCGTCAGGACGGCGACCGGCGCCGGCTCGCCCGCGGCGGTGCGGAAGGCGTCGGGGAAGCCGAGGATGCCGTTCACGTCGGCGCCGCGAAAGGTGTAGATGGACTGGTCCGGGTCGCCGAAGACGGTGAGGTCGCGCCCGTCGCCCGCCAGCGCGGCGAGCAGCGCGACCTGCGCCGGGTCGGTGTCCTGGTACTCGTCCACGAGGACCGCGTCGTACCGCCCGCGCACCGCCGCGGCGGCGGCCGGGTCCTCGGCCAGCCGCACGGCGCCGCGGATCAGCTCCGCGTAGTCGAGGACGCCCTGGGCCTGCGTCACGTCCAGGTACTCGGCGAGGAAGTGCGCCGCGGCCTCCCAGTCGGGCCGGCCGGTGCGGCGCGCGAACGCGGCCAGCGTGCCGGGGCCGAGGCCGAGTTCGCGGGCGCGGGCGAGCACGGCGCGCAGCTCGTCCGCGAAGCCCCGCGTGGTCAGGCAGGCGCGCAGGTCGCCCGGCCAGTCCCAGCCGGCCGCGGGACGGCCGGCGTCCCGGTGGCCCGCGAGGAGTTCCCGCAGATAGAGGTCCTGTTCCGGGCCGGACAGCAGGCGCAGCGGCTCGGCGAACAGCTCGCGGTCCTGGTGCGCGCGCAGGAAGGCGTACGCGAACGAGTGGAACGTGGTGGCCTGCGGGGCGCGCCCGCCGAGCCGCATCGTCATCCGGTCGCGCAGCTCCGCCGCGGCCTTGCGGCTGAACGTCAGGACGAGCACGCGCTCGGGGTCCGTGCCGCGCGCCACGCGCTCGGCGACGCACTCGACCAGCGTCGCCGTCTTGCCCGTCCCGGGACCGGCGAGGACCAGCAGCGGGCCGCCCACCGCGGCCGCGTGCTCAACCACCGCGCGCTGGCTCGCGTCCCCTGCGAGGGTGCGTGCGTCCGGGACCGGGGTGCGCACCAGTCGGTACGCTCCGGGGGCGGACGGCGGGCGGTCAGTGGACGGGACGGAGAGACTCACGTGCATCGCGCATTCTGGTGGACGGCGGTGGGCGGCCGGGAGCACGACGGTACGCCCCTCCCCCGGCCCGGCGCACGGCACGGCCGTGGCCGCCCCGCTCGCCCGGTCGGCCCGCCCGGCACGGACCCCGGCGCGCGGTGGGGGATGCTGGTGCCCGTGAGCCTCCACCGCGAGCGCGCCGCGCGGAGCGGCGCGGTGTCCCCCGGATCAGCCGCCCGTCCCGGCCCCGCGCGCCCTGCGCATGTCCACGCGCGGGTGGTCGCCGCGCTCGCGGGGGTCGCGCAGCGGGGTGCCCTCGGCCCGGTAGTGGCCGAGGGCGGTGTGCTCGTGGCCCGGCAGGAGCCGCCCGTCCGCCCGCACGACGCGCCACCACGCGACGGCCGCGCCGTAGGCCGCCATGACGGCGCCGACCTGCCGGGGGCCGCCCTGCCCGACGATCTCGGCGACGTCCCCGTAGGTGAGGACGGTGCCCGGCGGGATGTGCTCCACGACGGTGAGGACACGGTCCGCGTAGTCGGGCAGACGGTGCGGAGCGCTGGGTTCGGCCATGCGGCCCATCGTGCCGTATGTCACGGACCGCTCCCGGCCGGGCGCCCGCCATGTCAGTATCGTCGCGGCACGGGGGGGATGACGGTGGAGCACGTACGGGGAAGAAGCCGGTGATACGGGGCGACGAGGAGCGCGCGCGGGGCACGGAGGAGCCGGCCGCCGAGCCGGTGCTCGGTGCCACCCGTCTGGGGGACGCACGGTCGGGGTCCGGGGAGCCGCCGGGGGCGCGCGGCGGGACCGCCCGCACGCCCCGCGCGTCCCGTACGCCGCCGGCCGGTCCGGTCGACGGCGACGAGCCGATCCTCGCCGCGCGGGTCCACCGCCCCGCCGACCTGCTGCGCATCCTGCTGGGGCTGGCCGGCATCGCGCTGGTCCTCGCGATCGCGACCTGGGCCATCAGCACGACCGAGGGCATCGAGCAGGACGTGGACGCCCGTGCCGAGCACGCGCCGTCCCTGCTGATCAGCGTGGCCGGGTTCGTCTCCAGCGTGGCGGTGCTCGCCGTGCCGGTGGCGTTCGCGATCGACCGGCTGGTGAAACGTGACGGCCTGCGCATCGCGGACGGCGTGCTGGCCGCCGTCCTCGCGCACGGCGTGTCGCTGTCGTTCAGCCTGTGGGTGGCGCGCTTGTCGCCCGACTCCGTGCAGAACGCCCTCACCCGCGACGCGCCGGGCGGCGGCCTGACCGACCCGGTGCACGACTACCTGGCGCCCGTCATCGCGTACGCGACGGCGGTCGGGATGACGCACCGGCCGCGCTGGCGGCCCGCGATGTGGGCGGTGCTCGTCCTCGACGCGCTCGCCGTGCTGATCGCCGGGTACACGACGCCGTTCTCCGTCGTGGTGACCGTCCTCATCGGCTGGACCGTGGCCTACGCGACGCTGTACACCGTCGGCTCGCCGAACGTGCGGCCCACCGGGCAGCAGCTCCTCGCCGGGCTGCGGCACGTCGGGTTCAGACCGGTGAGCGCGCTGCGGGCCGAGGACCCGGCGCAGGCGGAGCGCCGCGCGCGCCGCGAACGCGGGGACGACGCCGAGCCGTCCCGCCGCTACGTCGTGACGCTGGAGGACGGCCCGCCGCTCGACGTCACGGTCGTGGACCGCGCGCAGCAGGCGCAGGGCTTCTTCTACCGGGCGTGGCGGCGCCTCGCGCTGCGCGGCATCACGCAGCGGCGCAGTCTGCCGACGCTGCGGCAGGTGCTGGAGCAGGAGGCGCTCCTCGCGTACGCCGCCATCGCCGCCGGGGCCAACGCGCCGAAGCTCATCGCCACCTCCGAGCTGGGTCCCGACGCGGTGATGCTCGTCTACGAGCACATCGGCGGGCGCGATCTCGACTCCCTGCCGGACGACGAGGTGACGGACGCGCTGATGGAGGCGGCGTGGCGGCAGGTGAAGGCCCTGCAGTCGCGGCGCATCGCGCACCGGCGCCTGGACGGCGGCTCCCTGATGGTGGACCGCGACGGCACCGTGTTCCTGACGGACCTGCGCGGTGGCGAGATCGCAGCGGGTGACCTGCTGCTGCGGATGGACGTCGCGCAGCTCCTGACGACCTTCGGTCTGCGCGCCGGGCCCGAACGCGCGGTCGCCTCGGCCGTGGCCGTCCTCGGCCCGGACGCGGTGGCCGACTGCCTGCCGCTGCTCCAGCCCATCGCCCTCACCCGCGGGACCCGCGCGACGCTGCGGCAGCTCGCCAGGGAGCGGTCGGGCCGTGAGCGCGCGGCCGTGCTGGACGCCACCCGCGCGTACCGCGAGGCGCGGGGCAGCCTTCCCGAGGACGCCGACCGGCGGACGGTGAAGGCGGCCAGGCAGGCCGAGAAGCAGGTCATGGAGGACGCACTCGAGAACGCCCGCGAGGAGGACCTGCTCGCGCTGATCCGGCAGCAGGTGCTGCTGGTGCGGCCCCAGGCGCCCATAGAGCCCGCGCGCGTCGAACGGATCCGGCCACGTACGCTCGTCAGCCTCATCGCGGCCGTGTTCGCCGCGTACTTCCTGAGCATCCAGCTCATCTCACCGGAGTTCCAGCGGGTCTGGGAGGACGCGAACTGGAGCTGGGTCCTCGTCGCCGCCGGGTTCTCCGCGCTGACCTACTGCGCCGCCGCGATGAGCCTGCTCGGGTTCGTGCCCGAGAAGGTGGCGTTCGGCCGGACCGTGGTCGCCCAGGTGGCGGGGTCGTTCGTGAAGCTGGTCGCGCCGGCGGCGATCGGCGGTGTCGCGCTCAACACGCGCTACCTCCAGCGCCAGGGCCTGCGTCCCGGGCACGCGGTGGCCAGCGTCGGCGCGTCGCAGCTCTTCGGCCTCGGCTGCCACATCGGGCTGCTCGCGGTGTTCGGCTACCTCACGGGCACGGAGCACACGCCGTCGCTCTCGCCGTCGAGGACGGTCATCGCCGGTCTGCTGACGGTCGCGGTCGCCGCGCTGATCGTGACGGCCGTGCCGCGGCTGCGGAAGTCGCTGTCCGAGCGGGTGCGGACGCTGTTCGCCGGCGTGGTGCCGCGGATGCTCGACGTGGTGCAGCGGCCGCGGAAGCTGCTGTCCGGCATCGGCGGGATGCTGCTGATGACGCTGGCGTTCGTCATGTGCCTGGACGCGTCGCTGCGGGCGTTCGGCTGGGAGCTGAGCTACCCGACGATCGCCGTCGTCTTCCTCGCGGGCAACGCGCTCGGCTCCGCCGTCCCGACCCCGGGCGGCATCGGCGCCGTCGAGCTGACGCTGAGCGGCGGCCTGACGGTGGCGGGTGTGCCGGACCACGCGGCGCTGGGGGCCGTGCTGCTGTTCCGGCTGATGACGTTCTGGCTGCCGGTCCTGCCGGGCTGGCTGGCGTTCACCCAGCTCACGCGCAGGGGCGACATCTGACGGCGGGAAACCGCCCGCTCCGGCTCGCATCTGCGAGAGGACACACCCGTACCGCCTTGCGGATGCGAGCCGTTGCGGCCTAATGTGCCGCACATGCGTTCCTATGGCATCGGCCGTGCCGCACGGCTGCTCGGCGTCAGCCCCGACACGGTCCGCCGCTGGGCGGACGCCGGCCGGCTGCCCACCCGCCGCGACGAGGCGGGCAAGCGGCTGATCGACGGCGCCGACCTCGCCGCGTTCGCCACCGCCCTGGCCGCCGACGGCGCCGACGACGGCGAGGAGCCGCACACCTCCGTCCGCAACGCCTTCCCCGGCATCGTCACCGCCGTCCGGCTCGGCGACGTCGCGGCGCAGGTCGAGGTCCAGGCCGGCCCGCACCGGCTCGTGTCCCTCCTCACGCGCGAGGCCGTCGAGGAGCTCGGCCTCGCCGTCGGCATGGAGGCCGTGGCCCGCGTGAAGGCGACCAACGTCCACATCGACACCGTCTGAGGCAGCCATGCACGCCGATCCCGCCGCCCCCCGGCCACGCCACCGCCGCGCCCGCACCGCCCTCCTGCCCGCCGTCCTCGCCGCCGCGCTGCTGTCCGCCTGCGGCTCGGACGACGGCCCGGGGGGCGCGGACGCCTCCGGCGGAGACACCGTCGAACTGACCGTCCTCGCCGCCGCGTCCCTCACCGACGTCTTCGACGCCATGAGCGGCACCTACGAGGACAGCCACCCCGGCGTCACCCTGCGGTTCTCGTTCGCCGGCTCCCAGGAGCTGGCCGCCCAGGTGCGGGAGGGCGTCCCCGCCGACGTCCTGGTGACCGCCGACACCACGACGATGGACGGCGTCGCCGACCTCACCGAGGACCCGGCCGTCATCGCCCGCAACGCCCTCACCCTCGTCACGCCGCCGGGCAACCCCGCCGGCGTCACCGGCCTCGACGACCTCGCCGATCCCGGCCTGCGCCTCGTCCTCGCCGCCCCCGAGGTCCCCGCCGGACGCTACGGCCGCCAGATCCTGGACGACCTCGGCATCGACGCGCGGCCCGACTCCGAGGAGGCGAACGTCCGCGCCGTCCTCAGCAAGGTGCAGCTCGGCGAGGCCGACGCCGGCCTCGTGTACGTCACCGACGCCACCGCCGCGGGCGAGGACGCCGTGACGACCGTGCCCATCCCCGAGGAGGACAACGTCGTCGCCTCCTACCCGGCGGCCGCCCTCACCGAGGCGGGGCACCCGGAGGAGGCGGCCGCCTTCGTGGACTGGCTCACCACCGACGACGCCCAGGAGATCCTGAACGACGCGGGCTTCACCGGACCGTGACCCCCCGCCCCCGGAGGCGGCGCGACCGCCCCCCGCTCGTGCTGGCGCTGCCCGCGCTGCTCGCGGTCGCGTTCCTCCTCGTGCCGCTGCTCGGCATCGTCGCCGACGCGCCCTGGCACGACCTCGCCGGCCGCCTCACCGATCCCGCCGTCACCGAGGCCCTCACCCTGTCCCTCGTCGTCTCGGGCTGGGCGCTGCTGATCTCGCTGCTGCTCGGCGTCCCCCTGGCCTGGCTGCTCGCCCGCACCGACTTCCCCGGCCGGACCGCGCTGCGCTGCCTGGTGCTCCTCCCGATGGTGCTGCCGCCGACGGTCGCGGGTGTGGCGCTGCTGCGCGGGTTCGGGCGGCGGGGGGTCGTCGGCGGGGCACTGGAGTCGGTCGGCGTCACGCTCCCGTTCAGCACACCGGGCGCGGTGCTCGCCGCGGTCTTCGTGTCGATGCCGTTCCTCGTCATCAGCCTGGAGGGCGCGCTGACCGGCCTCGAACCGCAGTACGAGGAGGCCGCGGCCACGATGGGCGCCGGCCCGCTGCGGACGCTGCGGCTCGTCACGCTGCCCATGGTCGGCCCCTCCCTGGCCGCCGGGGCGGCGCTGACCTGGGCGCGGGCGCTCGGCGAGTTCGGCGCGACCATCACCTTCGCCGGCAACCTGCCGGGCACGACCCAGACGCTGCCGCTCAAGGTGTACCTGCTGCTCCAGCAGGACCCGGCCGGCGCGACCGCCGTCTCCCTCCTCCTGCTGGTGATCGCCGCCGCCGTGCTGTTCGCGCTGCGCGGGCGCTGGCTGGGGTCGGTCCGCCGCTCACCCGGTTGACGCCCAGCGGGTGCGGGGTTCCCGCGCGGCCGCCCAGGATGGCCGTGTCGCCGCACCGAGGGAGCCCGCCGCATGAGCCGAGCCCGACTGGCCGCACCGTCCTGCCTGGTCACCGCCGCCCTGCTGGCCGCCGCCGGCTGCGGCGGCGGGAGCGGGAGCGGTACGAGCGGCACGGCGCGCGGTCCGGTGCGGGCGGCCGCCGACCGGGGCGCCACCGACACGGACGACCTGCCGCGCTCCCTCACCGGGCAGGAACTCGACTGGTCCCCCTGCGAGCCGACCGACCCCGAGCAGGGCGCGGGCAGCTCCCCGTCGCCCATGCCCGGCGGCGGCTCCTGGGAGTGCGCCACGATGACCGCGCCGGTCGACTACGCCGACCCGGAGGGCGACACCCTCGGCATCGCGATGATCCGGGTGCGCAGCAGCGGCGCGAAGGAGGACCGCATCGGATCCCTGCTGTTCAACTTCGGCGGCCCCGGCGGCTCGGGTGTCGCGACCCTGCCGTCCTTCGGCCAGGACTACGAGGACCTCAACAAACGCTACGACCTCGTGAGCTTCGACCCGCGCGGCGTCGGCGACAGCGAGGGCGTGCAGTGCCTCGACGACGAGGGCCTCGACGACTTCTTCGCCGCCGACGCCGACCCGCGCACCAAGAAGGAGCGGAAGGCGTTCACCGACCGGCTCCAGGAGTTCGCCGACGGCTGCGAGGAACGGCACGGGGACCTCCTCCCCCACCTCACGACCACCGCGACCGCCCGCGACATGGACCTGATGCGGGAGGTGCTCGGCGACGACGAGCTGCACTACTTCGGCATCTCGTACGGCACGGAACTCGGCGGCGTGTACGCCCACCTGTTCCCCCGCCGCGTCGGCCGCGCCGTCCTCGACGCCGTCGTGGACCCCACGGGCGACAGCGAGCAGGGCGCGCTCGGCCAGGCCAAGGGCTTCCAGTCCGCCCTGGAGAGCTACCTCGAACACTGCGCGGAGAACGACAACTGCCCCCTCGGCACCGACGAGGACGAGGCCGAGGACCGGATCGCCGACTTCCTCGACCGCCTCCGCGACCACCCGCTGCCCACCCAGGACCCGGACGGCCGGAAGCTGACGCAGTCCCTCGCCTGGAACGGCATCGCGCAGTCCCTGTACTCCGAGGACTTCTGGCCCTACCTCACGCAGGGCCTCGACGACGCCCTGGACGAGGACGACCCGGACGGCACCGTGCTGCTCGCCCTCGGCGACTCCATGAACGGCCGCAACCCGGACGGCACCTACTCCACGCTCCAGTCGTCCCTGACGGCGATCAACTGCGCCGACTCGAAGACCCGCGTCTCCGAGAAGCACGTGCGCGACCGGCTGGACGACTTCGAGGAGGCGTCGCCGGTGTTCGGCCGCGCGATGGCCTGGGGCATGCTCGCCTGCACCCACTGGCCGGTGCGCGGCGACCGCGAGCACCCGGACGTCGGGGCGGAGGGCTCGGAGCCGATCCTGCTCATCGGCACGACGGGCGACCCGGCGACGCCCTACGAGGGCACCGGACACATGAAGGACGCCCTCGGGGACGACGTGGGGGTGGAGCTGACGTACGACGGCGAGGGCCACGGCGCGTACAACAGCGGCAACACGTGCGTGCGGGAGACCACGAACGACTACCTGCTGAAGGGCGAGGTCCCCGACGACGGGAAGACGTGCGACTGACCCCGCCCCGCACCGCCCGGGAGGGGCGGTGCGGGGGCGGCCGTCAGTAGATCGGCTTCTCGGGCTCGATCTGGTTGACCCAGCCGACGACTCCGCCGCCGAGGTGCACGGCGTCGGCGAAGCCCGCGTCCTTGAGGATCGCGAGGACTTCCGCGGACCGGACACCCGTCTTGCAGTGCAGGACGATCCGCCGGTCCTGGGGCAGGTCACCGAGGGCGTTGCCCATGATGAACTCGTTCTTCGGGATGAGCCGCGCGCCCGGGATCGAGACGATCTCGTACTCGCCCGGCTCGCGGACGTCGATGATCTCGATCTTCTCGTCCGCGTCGATCCAGTCCTTGAGCTGCCGCGGCGTGATGGTGGCGTCCTTGGCCGCCGCCTGGGCCTCGTCGGAGACGACGCCGCAGAACGCCTCGTAGTCGATCAGCTCGGTGACCGTCGGGTTGTCGCCGCAGACCGCGCAGTTCGGGTCCTTGCGGACCTTGACCTGCCGGTAGGACATCTCCAGGGCGTCGTAGATCATCAGCCGGCCGACCAGCGGCTCGCCGGTGCCGGTGAGGACCTTGATCGCCTCGGTGACCTGGATCGCGCCGACCGACCCGCACAGCACGCCGAGCACGCCGCCCTCGGCGCACGACGGCACCATGCCGGGCGGCGGCGGCTCGGGGTAGAGGCAGCGGTAGCAGGGGCCGTGCTCGGACCAGAAGACGGACGCCTGGCCGTCGAAGCGGTAGATGGAGCCCCAGACGTACGGCTTGTTCAGCAGGACGCAGGCGTCGTTGACCAGGTAGCGGGTCGCGAAGTTGTCCGTGCCGTCGACGATCAGGTCGTACTGCGCGAAGATCTCCATGACGTTCGACGAGTCGAGGCGCTCCTCGTGCAGGTTCACCTGGACGAGGGGGTTGATGCCGAGGACGGTCTCCTTGGCGGACAGCGCCTTGGACTTGCCGAGGTCCGCCTGGCTGTGGATGATCTGCCGCTGCAGGTTGGACTCGTCGACCTCGTCGAACTCCACGATGCCGAGGGTGCCGACCCCGGCCGCGGCCAGGTACATCAGCGCGGGCGAGCCCAGACCGCCGGCGCCCACACAGAGCACCTTCGCGTTCTTCAGCCGCTTCTGCCCGTCCATCCCCACATCGGGGATGATCAGGTGGCGGGAGTACCTGCGGACCTCATCGACGGTGAGCTCGGCGGCCGGCTCTACCAGGGGTGGCAGCGACACGGGGACTCCGTTGGTCAAAGGGACAGTCGTATCTGGACTCAACACTGCCATGGGCCGTTCCATTCCGAGACACCCGTCCCACAGTCCGGGCATCGCCCGCGCCGCCGGCTCGGCCGCCGTCACATCCGGCAGGCGGCCTCCATCCAGATGTCGGCCAGGGACTCCTCCAGCGCGATCCGCGCCCGCCAGCCGAGCCGGTCGCGGGCCGTCCGCACGTCCGCCTGCTGCCACGGGCCGCAGCCGTCCGGGTACGGCGGGGCGGCGGGGGCGTGGTGCCCGTGCGCGCCGCCCGGCTCCTGGCCCTGGCGGGGGACGGGCAGCGCGTCCACCTCGTGGAGGGTGCCGCCGAACCCGGCGATCCGAGACAGCGTGACCGCCGCGTCGCGCAGCCGGACGGCGTGCCCCGTGCCGATGTTGACGACGCCCTGGGCCGCGGACAGGGTCGCCGCGTGGACGGCCCGTGCCACATCGCGGACGTCCACGAAGTCCCGGTGGACGCCGAGGCCGCCGAGCCGCAGGTCGGTGTCCCCGTGCTGCATGGCGCGGCGCAGCGAGTCGGCGAGGCGGCCGAGGGGCGAGCCGGCGGGTGTCCCCGGCCCGGTCGGTGAGAAGACGCGCAGCACGATCGCGTCGAGCCCGGACCCGAGGACCAGTTCCGTGGCCGCGAGCTTGCTGACGCCGTACGGGCCGCCGGGCCGGGCCACGGCGTCCTCGGCGATGGAGGAGCCGTTCTGCGAGGGGCCGTACTCGGCGGCGCAGCCGATGTGCACCAGCCGGGCGCGGCAGCCGCTGCGGCGCAGCGACTCGCACAGGGTGGCGGTGGCGACGGTGTTGTGCCGGGCGAGTTCGCTCGCGGTGCCGCGGATGGTGCCGGCGCAGTTGATGACGACGCCGGGGTGCACGGCGTCCAGGAACCGGGTGAGGGCGCCGGGACTGCCGGTGGAGAGGTCGAAACGGACGTCCGCGTCGTCGCCGCGGCCGAGTGCGGTCAGCTGGACGGCGGGATCGGCGAGCAACCGGTCCGCGACGAACCGGCCGAGATAGCCGGCTGCGCCGAGAAGCAGCACTCTCATGGCTGTGCTCCTTGCATGTGCACGATCGTTCGTGAAGGGGGTTCGGAAAGGGGGAGTCGGGGTGGGGAGGGGGACGGTCAGGTGCCGGCGGGGGCCTCCGGACGGGCGGTGCGGTCGGGGGCGCGGCGGCCGCCCGCGAGGTGTTCCAGCGCCCGTGCCGCCGCCTCCCCGAACGCGCCCCGGCGCACGGGGTCCCGCAGCAGCGCGAGGCACCCGGAGGCGAGCGCCCCCGGCCCGCGGACCGGACGCGCCAGGGCCGCGCCCGCTCCGGCCGCGTAGAGCCCCGCCGGTCCCAGCACGGGACGCCCGGCGCCGGGCGTGGGTACGACGACGGCGCGGGCGTACGTCTCCCGCGCGAGACGTGCCCTGAAGGCGGCCAGCAGCGCCCGGACCGGCGCGCGCGCCGCCGAGGGCGCGACGGCGTGCGCCGCGCCGAGGCCGCCGCCGGGGCCGCCGGCCGCGTGCGTGATGAGGAGCGGGGTGCCGTGCAGCCGGGCGGCGAGAAGCCCGGGGAGCGCGGCGGGCCCGGCGCCCAGCGCGTGGCAGAGGTCGACGGCGGGCGCGCCGTCGGCGAGCGGGTCGAGGGGCCGCAGCGCGCGTTCGAGGCGCTCCGCGACGGCGAGCAGGTCGGGCACGCGGGCGGCGCGCACGGCGCGGGGCGCGCCGGGGGCGCGGCAGGCGGCCTCCAGGACGCGGACGGCCTGCTCCGAGTAGAGCCAGCGGCTGAGCCCCCGGTCGGTGACGGCGAGGGCGGCGAGGCCGTACAGGCCGGTGGCGAAACGGTCCGCCTGGCTGTCGTCCGCCCGCGCGCCGGCCGCCGGCTGCGGTCGCGCGCACAGGGCGGCGGCCAGTTCGGCGAAGCATTCGGCGTACCGCCGGGCCGCGCGCCCCGGCACACGCCCTGGCGCGCCGGCGGCCGGCGGCCCCCACAGCGCCGCGGTGCGGACCCGCCGGACGTTCGGCGGCAGCGGGGGGCACGGCCCCGCGGTCTCCCGCGGTCCGCGGCTGAGCGCCCACACCTCGAAGTCGAGCCAGGACAGGCCGCGCAGCAGCCGGTCGCACCAGGCGAAGGACTCGCCCCGGGCGTACGGAAACCCGCCTTCGGCGAGCAATGCGACGCGCACCGGCGCACCCCCTGTCATACGTCTCTCCCGTGACGGAAAGACGGTATGTCTACATGTGCCGGTTACGACGGACGGTTGTCCGCCGCACCACCGGAAGGGGTGAAGTTTCGTGACTCCGCGCACGGCACGGTCGTTGACCGTGATTGGTTCGAGTCTCGGTCACATGTCCGGGGCGGGAGCGCGTGGTGCCGAGGGCCTGTCCGGCGGGACCTGTCGCGGTCCGCGGCGTCGGATGCGGTGCGTCGCCATGCGCCGGAACGCAGCCCGCACCCGTCCGCATGCGCGCGACACGGCAGCCGGCCAGGTGCCGTGGCCGGCGTCACGAGACGGGCATGACCCGCCGGACGAACCCGGGGGGCGGCGTCAGCTCTCCGGGTGGGGCCACGGATTGGGCTCGCAGGTGAGCCCCTCCGTCTCCAGGAACTTCGTCTGCTGCATCATCACCGGCGCGAGCGCGCCCTCGGCGGGGCACAGCGCGTGCCCGTACCCGAGCCGGTGCCCCACCTCGTGGTTGATGAGCATCTGCCGGTAGCCCGAGATGTCGTCGCCGTACGTCTCGGAGCCCTGCGCCCACCGCCATGCGTTGATGATGACCCGCTCGGTGAACGACGAGTTGCAGGAGACGTTGTCCTCGGTGATGTCGAGGTTCGAGCGGGCGCACCAGTCGGCTGCCGTGCCGGGGCTGGCGAGCGTGACGATGAAGTCGTAGTCGCCGGCCGAGACACGGGCGAAGCTGCGCTCGCCGCCGTTGCCCCAGCTCCGGGGGTCGTTGAGGGTGCGGTGGACCACCTCGGCGAAGAACTCGGGGTCGAGCCCGATCCCCTCCTCGACGTCCACGCGGTAGCGCAGCACCGTCGTCGCGTCCGGGTCGGCTGCGGGGTCGCTGCCGGCCACCGGCACCAGTTCGCCCGACCCGGTCATCGCCGGGTCCATCGTGAACATGGTCTCCATCAGCTCGTCGTACGTCGGCTCCGCCGGCTCCTCCTCGGCGGGCGGCGGCGTGCCGTCCTCCCCCGCGCCGGTGCCGCCGTCCGTGCCGGCGCCGGGCTCGGCCGAGGCGGGCGCGCGTTCGTCCGCGCCGGCGCCCAGCGGGGACGCGGCCTCGCCGCCGTGCCCCGTCACCTGGCCGGCGACCACCACGGCCAGCACGGTCACCACGGCGGCGGCCGCGACGCCCGTGATCGTCCGCCCCTTGCCGCCGGTACGCCGCTGCTCGGCCCCGGCGCGCCTGCGCCCGTGCCGGGCGGGTCCGGCGTGCCGTCCGCCGGACGCGGGGGCCTGCCCGGACTGCTGCGCGCCGCCTTCGGGATCGCCGCCGTCCGCCGCGCGGGAGGCACCGGCGCCGCCGGGGGCCGGGTCGGGCCGGCCGTACCCGCCCTCGTCGAAGGCGTCCAGGTACTCCTGGCGCGGCCCGGTTCCCGAACCGGCGGGACGCGCGGCCGTATCGCGGTGGTCCATGCGGCTTCCTCAGCCCTCCGTGACGACAGTGGTCTCGGCACCCTGGGCGAGAAACTCCCGGAACGCCCCGGCCACGACGGCCGGGTATTCCATCATCGCCACATGTCCGGCTTCCGGAAGGACGACCAGCCGGGAGCACCCGAATGCCCGGCTCGCGCGCCTCGCCATCCGCGCGGAGACGAGCCGGTCGCGGACGCCGTAGACGAGCAGGGTGGGTGCGAGGACGCGCTCGGCCTGCCGCCACAGGGACTGCTGGCCGCCGAGGGTGTACGCGTTCACGATGCCACGCGCGCTGCGCCCGAGGGAATCCCAGAAGTACGGCAGCGCCTGGCGGCGTTCCTGCTCGGCCTCGGCGGCGGCGTGCTCCTCGGGCGTGATCAGCTCCGGGTTGCCGTAGCACAGGCGCAGGACCTCGCGGGCGCGCTGCCCCGGAGTGACGTCCCGGGTGAGGCGGCGGACGAGCGAGGTGATCCCGGGGAGCCCGAGGAGCCCGGTGGGGAGGGCCGTGCGCTGGGGCGGCAGTTCGGGCAGGGCCGGGGAGATGAGCGTGAGGGACCTCACGAGGTCGGGGCGGAGCGCGGCGACCCGCGTGACGACGGCGCCGCCGAGGGAGTTCCCCACGAGGTGGACGGGTCCCCGGCCGGAGCCCTCGACGACACGGACGACGGCCCGCGCGTGGCCGTACACCGAGTAGTCGCCGTCGGCGGGCGGGGGCGACGCCCCGAACCCGGGCAGGTCGAGCGCCTCGCACTCCACGTCGTCCCGGACCAGGGCCATCAGGGCGGACCAGTTGCGGGAGGACCCGCCGAGCCCGTGGACGAACAGGGCCGGCTCCAGGCCGTCCCGCCCGGCGGCCCTGCGGCGCACGGCGACCTTCGCCCCCGGCAGCTCCACGGTCCGCAGCGTCTCCCCGTCCCGCACCCCGGGCCAGCCCTCCGCCGCGGCGAGGGCGGCCTCGACCCGCTGCTCTTCGGTGCTTGGCATGGGCGCCATACTACGAGCCGCCCCGCAGGCCCTCCCACGGTTCGCGCCCGCCCCGCCGCGCCCCTAGGCTGGGGTTACCCACCGGTTCCGGAGGTGACTGGGATGGCGGACCAGGACGACCAGGACAAGGCACGCGAACCGCTCGACGAGCTGCTGCCCGAGGCGCGGGGCGGCGAGGAGGCCGAGGCGTACGAGACGCTCGACGCGCGGCGCGCCGCAGAACCGTACCCGGCGGACGGCGACGCCCCGGCCGACGGCACGCCGGAGGCCGACGCCGCCGAGCAGCGCCGCGAACTGCTGCGGCCGGTCGACACCCCGCCGGGCGCGCGGCGCCCCCTGGAGGCCGACCCGGCGGACGCGGCCGAGCAGGACCGCGAGGTCGAGCCGGGCGACGACGACTACCGCTGAGCGGCCGCGACGGGCCGCGCACGCACGGCTGCCGGGTGTCCACAGGGTGAAACCACCCCATGAGGAATGCACGCCGCGCGACGACACGAACGTACGATGACGCTCGACGCGCTGCCCCGCGCCGTGCGTCAGGACCGAACGAGACACCACCGGGAGGCGGCGTGAGCGCCACCGAGCAGACCGAGGCTCGCCCCCGCGGCACCCGCCTGCCGCGCCGGGCACGACGCGCGCAGCTCCTGGGCGCGGCCCAGGAGGTCTTCGTCGCCCAGGGGTACCACGCGGCGGCCATGGACGACATCGCCGACCGGGCCGGCGTCAGCAAGCCGGTGCTGTACCAGCACTTCCCCGGCAAGCTGGAGCTGTACCTCGCCCTGCTGGACCAGCACTGCGAGGCGCTGGTGCAGGCGGTGCGCGAGGCGCTCGACTCCACGCACGACAACAAGCAGCGGATCGCCGCGACGATGGACGCCTACTTCGACTACGTCGAGCACGAGGGCGGCGCGTTCCGGCTGGTCTTCGAGTCGGACCTGACGAACGAGCCGGCCGTGCGCGAGCGCGTGGACCAGGTCGCCCTGGACTGCGCGAAGCTGGTGAGCCCGCTGATCTCGGAGGACGCCGACCTGCCCGGCGAGCAGGCGATGCTGCTCGCGGTGAGCCTGTGCGGGATGGCGCAGGTGACGGCGCGGCACTGGCTGGGCTCGGACCGCGCGATCCCCCGCGAGGTGGCGAAGAACCTGACGGCGTCCCTCGCCTGGCGCGGCATCGCCGGCTTCCCGATGCAGCAGCACTGACCACGGGCGCGCCCCCGGGCCCTGTTCGCTCTGGGCGTGGCAGGGCGGCGACGGGGGTGCCGCGGGCGCGGATAACCTGTGACCAGCCAATGGATCAGTGGAGGGACAAGCCGTGGAGATCAAGATCGGCGTTCAGCACACGCCGCGCGAGATCGTTCTCGAGAGCGGGCAGTCTGCCGAGGAGGTGGAGAGCCGGGTCTCGGACGCCCTCTCCGGTGCGTCGAAGCTGCTCACGCTGACCGATGTGAACGGCCGCAGGGTCCTGGTCCCCGCCGACCGGGTCGCCTACGTCGAGCTGGGCCGGCCGACGGCCCGCCGGGTGGGCTTCGGAGCCGGGTGACGCCGGCGGACCGCGCCGTGGCCGCGGTTCCCCACTGACGTGCCGAGACCGGCCGCCCTCCGCCCCCGACCGGGCGGGAGGCGGCCGGTCCGCCGTTCCGGGGCGGGTGTCGGTGGGGCGGCCTAGGCTGGAGGACGAACCCGGGGAGGACGGGGCGTGACGCAGGAGGGGGGTGGCCGGTGGCCGCGCAGGGGGTGGAGCGGACGGTGTCCCGTCCGGAGGCCGTGGTCCGGCCGGCGGCCGTGCCGCGCGCGGTGTCCGCCGTCCGGTGGGACGCGGCGCTGCTCGCCGTCGCGGTCGCGGGGATCTCGGCCTCGGGTCCGCTCATCGCCGCGACGGCGGCCCCCGCCCTCGCCATCGCCTTCTGGCGCAACGCGTTCGCCGCCGCCTGCCTCGCGCCCGCCGTCCTCCTGCGCCGGTCGCGATCCGGACCGGCCGGGATCGGCCGCAGGGCGGCGCTGCTGTCCTGTGCCTCCGGGGCCGCGCTCGCCGCCCACTTCGGGCTGTGGCTGCCGAGTCTGCGGCTCACCTCCGTCGCGTCGTCCGTGGCGCTCGTCACGACGACGCCGCTGTGGACGACGGTGCTGCTGCGGCTCCTGGGCCGCCGTCCTCCGGCGCGGGTGTGGCTCGGGACCCTGGTGGCGTTCGGCGGTGTGCTGCTGCTCACGGGGGTGGATCTGTCGGCGTCCGGCTCGGCCCTCGCCGGGGACGCGCTCGCCCTGGGCGGTGGCATCGCCGGCGCGGTGTACATCCTCCTGGGCTCGGAGGTCCGGCGCACCACGAGCACCGTCCACTACACCTTCATCTGCTACGGCGCCGCCGCCGGGCTGCTGCTCGCCGCCTGCCTGACGACCGGTGCCTCCCTCGGCGGCGGCTACAGCGCGGAGACCTGGGCGAAGCTGCTCGCGCTCACCGTCGTCGCGCAGTTCCTCGGCCACTCGCTGCTCAACCGCGTCATATCCGGCCTCGGGCCGTCCGTCACCTCGACGGCGCTGCTGCTGGAGACGCCGGGGGCCGCGCTGTGCGCGGCGCTGTGGCTCGGCCAGTTCCCGCCGGCCGCCGCGTATCCGGCGCTGGCCGCCGTCCTCGCCGGGCTGCTCCTCGTCGTCCGGGCGGAGCGCGCGCCGTGAGCGCCGATGCGTCCGTCCCGGCGCTGGTGGAGGAGCGGTTGCGGGCCGCGTTCGGCGAGCCGGACGCCCGTGCCGCCGTCACCTTCCTCGGGACGGAGCGGATCGAGGTGCTGCGGTTCCGGGAGGCCGGGACCGTCCGGTACGCGACGGTCGGCATGGCGGCGGCGCCCATGGCCGACCCGACGGCCGTCCGCGCCGACCCGGTGCGCGGACCGCGTGCCGAGCTGCTGCTCACCCTGCGGGAGGGGCGGGCCGGGACCGACGGAGTGCTGCGACCGCTGGCCGTGTTCGCGGCGTCCCCCGTGGTGGAGGGTGTCGTGGTGGCTCCGGGCGGCTCCCTCGACCTCGGCGAACCGCTGTGGCTCGGCGCCCCGTTCACCTCCGTGCTGGTGGGCGAGGCCGGCGGCGACGTCCCCGACCTGGTGCTTCCCCCACCGCTCGACCCGGTGCGCTTCCTCCCGCTGCTGCCGATGACACCGCACGAGGCGGCGTGGAAACGCGCGCGGGGCGCCGCCGCGCTGCTGGATCGCTGGCGCGCCGCGGGCACCGACCCGCGTGATCCCGGCCGTCCCGGGGTACCCCTGAGCGGATAGCAGCCTTGACGGACCGATGGGTGGAAGGGACTGTTGTTCCCCATGAGGGGCGAACCCAGTTGCCCGAAGTGCGGCGGACGGGTGCGGGCGCCCGGCCTCTTCGCCGACTCCTGGCAGTGCGCGGCACACGGTTCGGTGCATCCGGTCCAGCCGGTCGTGCCGCCCAGCGTCAACGCGCTGACGGCGGTGGTGAACCGGAGCCGGGTCCCCGTCTGGATGCCGTGGCCGCTGCCCGTGGGATGGCTGTTCACCGGGGCCGCGTGCGCCGGTGACGAC
The DNA here is from genome assembly GCF_004193175.1 of Streptomyces sp. RFCAC02. Taxonomy (NCBI): domain Bacteria; kingdom Bacillati; phylum Actinomycetota; class Actinomycetes; order Kitasatosporales; family Streptomycetaceae; genus Streptomyces; species Streptomyces sp. RFCAC02. Next base: position 2,165,226 of record NZ_SAUH01000001.1, read on the forward strand.
CGGACGGGCGGCCGGGCCACGGTGGTGGCCTGTTCCGGCCCGGGACCGCTCGGCGGCCCGGGCGAGCTGGTCCTGGTGGCCGAGGAGCCCGGTGTCGGGCTCGGCGCCCGGTACGGGGGCGTCCCGGGGCCCGACCCCGGTCCCGGCCTGGAGAGCGCGGGGCCGCCGGAGAGCAAGGTCCTGGCGGCCGGTCACCCGGCGCCGCTGTGGCCCGTGCCGGGCGCACCGGCCGACCGGGCGGTGTTCGCCGGTGAGGCGGCGGGCCTGTGGCTGTGGGTCGTCGTGTGGCCCGAGCTGTGCGGACCGCTGCTCCAGGAGGACCTGGTGCTGGCCGATCTGCGGGAGGTGGGCGCGGAGCTCGACCTCGTGCCGTGCGGGGCGCTGTCGCCCCGCCTCACGGCGCCCGGCTCCCCGGGGCTGCCGTAGCCTTGCCCCCGTGCGCATCGACCTCCACGCCCACTCGACGGCGTCCGACGGCACCGACGCGCCCGCGGCGCTGATCGGCGCCGCGGCCGCCGTCGGCCTCGACGTGGTGGCCCTCACCGACCACGACACGGTCGCCGGCCACGCGGCCGCCGCCGCGGCGCTGCCGCCGGGGCTGACGCTGGTGCCGGGCGCGGAGATCTCCTGCTCGGTGGACGGGGTGAGCCTCCACATGCTGGCGTACCTCTTCGACCCCGAGGAACCGGCGTTCGCCCGGGAACGGGACCTGTTGCGCGACGACCGGGTGCCGCGGGCGCGGGCCATCGTCGCGCGGCTGCGGGAGCTGGGCGTTCCCGTCACCTGGGAGCGGGTCCGGGCACTCGCCGAGGGTGCCGTCGGCCGCCCGCACATCGCGCAGGCGATGGTGGAGGCGGGGGTGGTCGCCACGGTCTCGGACGCGTTCACCTCCGAGTGGCTCGCGGACGGCGGGCGCGCGTACGTGGCGAAGCACGAACTCGACCCGTTCACGGCGGTCCGGCTGATCCACGGGGCCGGCGGCGTCGCCGTGTTCGCGCACCCGGCGGCGGTGAAGCGGGGCCGGGTCGTGCCGGAGAGCACGATCGCGCGCCTCGCGGCGGCGGGTCTCGACGGCATCGAGGTGGACCACATGGACCACGACCGGGACACCCGGCTGCGGCTGGCGGGCCTCGCGGGCGACCTCGGGCTGCTGACGACCGGGTCGAGCGACTACCACGGCAGCCGCAAGTCCTGCCGGCTCGGCGACGAGACGACGACCCCCGAGGTCTTCGAGGCCCTGGTCGCGCGCGCGACCGGCGCGGTCCCGATCACCGCGACGGCGCTCTGACGCCCACGGCGACCGGTGCGGTCCCTGCGGTTCTCCGCGACGGCGGGGCGCGCGGCAGGGGAACAGGTCGGCTGTGCCCCGCACGGCGGCGATCGGCACGTCCACCAGCAGCACGGAACGCCATCCCCAGCCCCACAGGACGAAGCAGCCGGTGCCCGCCGATCCACCGGCCGTACGCGGGGCGCCGGTACTGCGTACCAGCGGTTCGCTCCGGACCCGCGACGGCTTCTCCTGGCTCGTGGGGCGGCTGCCCGACCGAACGTGGACATTCCGGCCGCCGCACGCCTGATCACCGAGGAGAGCGCCGAACGCACCACCGGCTGCCCGCGGCCCGCCGGACCGGTCCCCTCACCTCCCGGCCAGGGCGGCACCGGCCCGTGACCGGTTCACTGGCGCGCGAGTCCTGACGGCGCCGACAGGCGTCCGGTCGAGGGGCGGCACAGCGAGCCGGGCCGACCGGCGGTCGTGCTGGGCGATCCACCGCTGCCCGTCGTCACGACAGGCCGTCCGGCAAGTGGCCGGCATGCGGAACGGTGGCGTCGCGCGCGGTTCCCGCAACACGCGGACCGGATACGGCACCGCCCGAGCGGCGCCCCAGATACCGGTCCGCTCCCGGCCTCACCCCGCACCCCGGGCGGTCCGGCGAGGGACGGTGGTGCGGTGCGCGCGCAGTTCCCGCGCCATGCGGTCCAGGGACGGCACCGGCCGTTCCGGGGCACGAGCAGACCCTCGTCGCGCTACGCGAAACGCCGCTGCGACCAGAAGCCGGCGAGCGCGGCGGCCGTCGCGGCGGGCTGTTCGGCGTTCGGCGAGTGGCCCGCGTCCGGAATGATGGTGCGGTGCGCGCGCAGTTCCCGCGCCATGCGATCAAGGGACGGCACCGGCCAGGCGGCGTCCCGCTCCCCCGACACGACGTGCACCGGCAGCCCCGCCTCCGCGAGGTGGGCCACCCTGTCCGGTTCCCGCAGCAGCGTCCGCCCCGTCGCCAGGAGCTGGGCCGGCGTGTTGGCGAGCCAGCGGCGGCGCATGAAGTCCGCCACCTCGCCCGCGTCCGCGCGCGGGTGCAGCATCCGCCAGACGAGACCGGCGCCGAGCACCGGCAGACTGACGGCCAGCATCCGCAGCTTCAGGCGCTGCAACGGCGCCACCCGTCCCGGCCCCGACGCGACGAGCGTCAGCGAGGCGAACGGCGCGGGCGTCCGCCGCGCGGCCACCGCCCGCAGCACCGCGCCCCGCGCGATCAGCCCGCCGAGCGAGTGCCCCACCAGGTGGACGGCCCCCGCGTGCAGCGCGTCGGCCTGTGCGAGGACGTCCTCGGCCAGCGCGCCGAGCCCGTAGGCGGACCGTGCGCGCCCGCCGACCGTCTCGTACTGGCCGCGCCCGTCCACGGCGACGACCCGGTAGCCGGCCGCGGCGAGCGGCAGCAGCAGGGCGATGAAGTCCTCCTTGCTGCCGGTGTACCCGGGCACCAGCAGGGCCGTCCCGACCGGCTCGCCCGCCGGGACGGACTCCAGCACGGCGAACCCGCCGCGCCTCGTGGTCAGGCGGTACGCCCGCACCCCGGCCGGCGGCACACAGAACGGCGGCTTGCTCACCTACGACCTTCCCTCACGACCCTCGCGCTCCCCGTACGACAGACCATAGGGTCTGTCCGCCGGACAGACCCTAGCCGCCCCGGCCCGGCGTACCGGGAGGTCAGGGCGCCGCGGGACCGTCACGCGGCAGGGGCGCGGGGCCACCGGCGCGCCGCGGCGCCGGTGGGGCCGTGCGGCGGTCAGTCCCCGGCCGCGGGGGCGGCGGCGTTCGTCCCGCTGCCGGGACGCCGCCGGCGGCGCCGGCGCGGCGTACGGGGGGCGGCGGACTGCTCACCATCGGCGGAAGCGGCGGCAGGGGCGGAAGCGGCGGCCGGTCCGGTCGCGGCCGGCTCGTCCGCGGCGTCCAGGGCCACGCCACCGCGCGTACGGCGCCGCTGGCGCGGCGTGCGGGGGGCGCGCTCCTTCGGCTCGGCCGCTTCGGTGCGGCCGCCGCCGCGCCGCCGCCGGCCGGCGGGACCGCCCAGGTCCTCGACCTCCTCGGCGTCCAGGCCGGCCCGGGTCCGCTCGGCGCGCGGCAGGGTGCCCTTGGTGCCCTCGGGGATGCTCAGCAGCTCGAAGAGGTGCGGGGAGGTGGAGTACGTCTCGACCGGGTCGGGGAAGTCGAGGCCGAGCGCCTTGTTGATCAGCTGCCAGCGCGGGATGTCGTCCCAGTCGACGAGGGTGACGGCCGTCCCGGTGGCGCCGGCGCGGCCGGTGCGCCCGATGCGGTGGAGGTACGTCTTCTCCTCCTCGGGCGTCTGGTAGTTGATCACGTGGGTGACGCCGTCGACGTCGATGCCGCGCGCGGCGACGTCCGTGCAGACGAGGACGTCCACCTTGCCGTTGCGGAACGCGCGCAGCGCCTGCTCCCGCGCGCCCTGGCCCAGGTCGCCGTGGACGGCGGCCGCGGCGAAACCGCGGCGCGTCAACTGCTCCGACACGTCGGCGGCGGTGCGCTTGGTGCGGCAGAAGATCATCGCGAGGCCCCGGCCCTCGGCCTGGAGGATGCGGGCGACCATCTCCGGCTTGTCCATCGAGTGGGCGCGCAGGACGTGCTGTGTGATGTTGGCCACGGTGGCGCCCTCGTCGTCGGGCTCCGTGGCGCTGATGTGGGTGGGCTGGTTCATGTACCGGCGGGCGAGGCCGATGACCTGGCCGGGCATGGTGGCCGAGAACAGCATGGTCTGCCGCTTCGCCGGCAACTGCTCCATGATCTTCTCGACGTCCGGCAGGAAGCCGAGGTCGAGCATCTCGTCGGCCTCGTCCAGGACCAGGCACCGCACCTCGGAAAGCCGCAGCTTGCGCTGGCCGGCCAGGTCGAGGAGGCGGCCCGGCGTGCCCACGACCACGTCGACGCCCCGGGCGAGGGCCTCGACCTGCGGCTCGTAGGCGCGGCCGCCGTAGATGGACAGGACGCGGACGTCGCGCACCTTGCCGGCGGTCAGCAGGTCGTTGGTCACCTGCTGGCACAGCTCGCGCGTCGGGACGACGACGAGGGCCTGCGGGGCGTCCGTGAGCTGCTCGGGGCGGGCGCGGCCCGCCTCGACGTCGGCCGGGACGGTGACGGCTTCGAGCAGCGGCAGGCCGAACCCGAGCGTCTTGCCGGTGCCGGTCTTCGCCTGGCCGATGACGTCGGTCCCGGCGAGGGCGACCGGCAGCGTCATCTCCTGGATCGGGAACGGGGTGGTGATACCGACGGCCTCGAGGGCCTCGGCGGTCTCGGGCAGGATCCCGAGATCGCGGAAGGTGGTGGTAGCGGACAGGGTCGTTGCCTCTTCTTGTGTGACGCGGCACACGGTGGCGAGGCGGGTCTTGTCCACCGCGCCGTGGTCCGGCGGGCCACCAGGGCCGGCCGGCCGGCGCGGGACCCGGTCGTCTCGCTCAAGCGCACGCACCGCGCGAGCGGGTCCCTCGGCCACGGGCCGTGCGGGTGCACGGACCGCTCGGAGGGCTGGTCAGTCGGAGCCGATCGGGCCACCGACCGGGCATCCGCGAGGGTCCCCGGGTGTCGCGTCTTCCGGCGGCCCCGGGACTCCAGCAGGGGGATGGGCGATCCGCCGCGTACACGGCGGGTCTGCTTAGCACTGTACCCCGGAACAGTGCGCGCGCGGCAGGGCGAGACGTCGGGGGCTTTCGTCCCCCGTCGTCCCGGACGGGTGCGGGACACCCCGCGGCGGCTATTGTGCACTGCCATGGAGACGTCCCAGACATCCGCAGACCAGGCCACGCCAGGGGTGCCGTCCCAGACCCCGTCGGACGTGCCGGAACCCACGGGGATCGCCGCCCAGGACTGGGACGCGGCGGCTGCGGACCCCCGCTACCGCGCGGCCGTCGTGGACCTCCTGGGGGCGCTCGCCCACGGTGAGCTGTCCGCGTTCGAGCGGCTCGCCGAGGACGCGAAGCTGGCCCCCTCGCTCGGGGACAAGGCGGCCCTGGCCCGGATGGCTGCCGCCGAACTCCACCACTTCGAACAGCTGACGGAACGGTTGCGCGCCATCGACGAGGACCCGACGACGGCGATGGAGCCGTTCGCCGCCGCCCTCGACGGGTTCCACCGCATGACGGCGCCGTCCGACTGGCTCGAGGGCCTGGTCAAGGCGTATGTGGGCGACGCGATCGCCGCCGACTTCTACCGCGAGGTGGCGTCCCGCCTGGACTCCGACACGCGCTCCCTCGTCCTGCGGGTCCTCGACGACACCGGCCACGCGTCGTTCGCCGTCGAGAAGGTCCGCGCGGCGATCGAGGCCGACCCGCGGGTGGGCGGCCGGCTCGCGCTGTGGGCGCGCCGCCTGATGGGCGAGGCGCTGTCCCAGGCGCAGCGGGTGGTCGCGGACCGCGACGCGCTGTCGACGATGCTGGTCGGCGGGGTCGCGGACGGCTTCGACCTGGCGGAGATCGGCCGCATGTTCTCCCGGATCACCGAGGCGCACACGAAGCGGATGAGCGCCCTCGGGCTGTCCGCGTGACGTCCGCGCTGGACCGCGCGCTCGTCGAGGAGGCGGCGCGGAAGTCGGCGCTGGTGTGGGTGCGCGGCCCGGCGGACGCCCCGGCGCGCGCCCTGTGGCACGTGTGGCACGACGGCGCGGTCTGGATCGTGGGCGGCCCGGACGAGCAGCCGCTCGACGGCCTCGGCCTCGCCGCCGGCGCCCGGGCCACCGTCACGTGCCGCAGCAAGGACAAGGGCGGCCGGCTGGTCGTGTGGCCCGCCGAGGTGACGGAGCCGGAGCCCGGCGGCGACGCCTGGAGCGCCGCCGTCGCCGAGCTGGCCGGCAAACGGCTGAACGGCCGCGACTCCGCCGACGCCACGGCCGCCCGCTGGCGCACGTCCTGCCGGGTGCTGCGGCTTGCCCCGGCCGGGGCGCCCGAGCAGCGCCCGGGCGCGATGCCGGACGGCCCGCAGGCGGCCCCGCCCCGCCCGTCGCCCGCGCTGACGCGCACCCCCGTGCCGAGCGGGCTGCCGGTGCGGCGCCGGCGGCGGCGCTGACGGGCCGCGCCCGCTACTCGTCGTCCTCGCCCTCGCCGTCCTCGGTCAGGATGGCGTCGCCGTAGTCCACGACCCGGTCCTCCGCCGGGGCCGTGAGCTCGACCGGGTCGTTCCACTCCCGCAGCATCACCTCGCCGGCCGAGCCGCCGCGCCGGAACCGCAGGGGGTACGGCTCCCCGGTCAGCGCCACGTCCATGGAGCCGCCCTCGCCGCCGTCCGCCGTCACCCCGATCGTCCGGACGCCGCCGACCTCGGCGCGGTCCCCGGTCTCACGCTCGCCGTCCAGCGCGAGCAGCACGTCCAGCAGCGGGTCCATCTCCGTGAAGCCGCTCAGCCGCGCGTACGCCGGGTCCTCGGGGGCGACCAGCACGTACATGCCGTCCAGCTTCTCCGCCGGGTCCGTCTCCAGCTCCTCCGGCACGGCGCCGCTCTCCCAGAACGCGCGGTCCGCCGTCAGGTACAGGTCGTCGCCGACCCGCAGCAGCTCGAAATCGCCCTGGTCCGAGGTGACCTCGCCCATCGCGCCGTCCTCGGCGAGCCGCACGTCCAGCTCGTAGCTGTGGCCGTCGCTGATGACGGTGCCGGTCAGCCGGACGGACGACGCGGCGGCCGCGGCGTCGCGCGCCCGCTCCTCGATCTCCTCGGCCGGCAGCTCGCCGACGCCGTTGGTCCCGGCGTCCGGATCGTCGCCGCACCCGGCCAGGAGCACGGCGAGCAGCGCCACACCGAGGGCGGGGACCGCGCGTCGGACCGGCGCGGTGAGCGGGACGCGAGGGGTCACGGCGGCTGCCTCTCGTCGGGGCGCGGACAGGTGACCGGCAGCGTACCGGCAACGCCGGGCTGCCCCGAACGGGCCGTGCCCGGGGGGTGTTCCGGCCGCCGTACCATCGGGGGCATGGCTACCGATACCTCCCTCGTCGGCGAAGACGCGGTGCGCGCCGCGCTCCAGCGGGTGAACGACCCGGAGATCCACCGGCCCATCACCGATCTCGGCATGGTGAAGTCGGTGGACATCGCCCCGGACGGCACGGTCACCGTGGGGGTGTATCTGACGATCCAGGGCTGCCCGATGCGCGACTCGATCGTCTCGGACGTCACGGCGGCGGTCGGCGGCCTGCCGGGGGTGACGGCCGTCCGGGTGGATCTCGACGTGATGAGCGACGAGCAGCGCAAGAACCTGGCGACGACGCTGCGCGGTGGCCAGGCGGAGCGGGAGATCCCGTTCGCCAAGCCGGGGTCCCTCACCCGGGTCTACGCGGTGGCGTCCGGCAAGGGCGGCGTCGGCAAGAGTTCCGTCACGGTCAACCTGGCGGCGGCCCTCGCGGCCGAGGGCCAGAAGGTGGGCGTCGTGGACGCCGACATCTACGGCCACTCCGTCCCGCGCATGCTGGGCACGGAGGCCCGGCCCACCCAGGTGGAGAACATGATCATGCCTCCGTCGGCGCACGGGGTGAAGGTCATCTCGATCGGCATGTTCACGCCGGGCAACGCGCCGGTCGTGTGGCGCGGCCCGATGCTGCACCGGGCGCTCCAGCAGTTCCTCGCGGACGTGTACTGGGGCGACCTCGACGTGCTGCTGCTCGACCTGCCGCCCGGTACCGGCGACATCGCGATCTCCGTCGCCCAGCTCGTCCCGGGCGCGGAGATCCTCGTCGTCACGACGCCCCAGCAGGCGGCGGCCGAGGTCGCCGAGCGGGCCGGGTCGATCGCCGTCCAGACGCACCAGAAGATCGTCGGCGTCGTGGAGAACATGGCGGGCCTCCCCTGCCCCCACTGCGGCGAGATGGTCGATGTGTTCGGCACCGGCGGCGGGCAGCGTGTCGCCGACGGGCTCACCCGCGCCACCGGCGCCGAGGTGCCGGTCCTCGGCTCCATCCCGATCGACGTGCGGCTGCGGGAGGGCGGGGACGACGGCACGCCCGTGGTGCTGGCCGATCCCGAGGCGCCCGCCGCCGCGGCGCTGCGGCGCATCGCCTCGTCGCTCGGCGGGCGGCAGCGCGGCCTCGCGGGCATGTCGCTGGGGCTGACACCGCGCGGGAAGTTCTGACCGGCGGGGCCGGCGGCGCCGGTCGCGTCAGGGGGCGAGGGTGCGCTCCGCGTAGCCCTCGATGTCCTTGACCACGGCGAACCCGAGGCCGTAGGCGCTCATGCCGCGTCCGTAGGCGCCGATGTGGACGCCGTTCGGCGCGGCGCCGGCCAGCACCCAGCCGTACTCGGACTCGCGGTAGAGGAAGTCGGTCGGCAGGCCGTCGACCGGGAGCGACAGGGTGGTCCAGCCGCCGCCGTCGAGGTCGTCGGCCAGCTCCCACGCGATGGCGGTCTGCTGCTCCAGCCAGTCCTGGCGCAGGGAGCGCTCCATCTGGGCGGGCCAGGTGCACGACAGCAGGCCGGAGCCGGCGAGCCAGGCGGCGGATGACACCGACGTGGCCTCCAGCATGCCGTTGCCGTCGGGGCTGCGCCGTACCGGCCGGGAGGCGACCGTCACGACGACGGCGAACCGCTGGTCCGCCTCGCCGCCCAGCTCGCCGCGCAGGGACGGCTCGTCCCCGTGGCCGGTGGAACCGTGCTCGACCGCGCCGTCCGCGGCCATGCCGACCTGCATGAGCCAGCGCGGCCCGGTGAACGCCTCGTCCAGCCCGTACCAGGGGAACTGGGCCATGAGGTAGCCCTCCACCGCGCGCCGCGCCCCCGGAACACCCTGCGCCGTGCCGTGCCCCCCGGAACCCTCGCCGCCGCCCCTGGCGTCCTGCGGCTCTGCCCGACTGGTCGTCTCCATGTAACGCGACGCCTCCTCATCCCGTGTCCTGGGCACACCCCGGACATAGGGAGGATAGCCATCCGGCCCGGAGCTGACGGGCATGCGGGGAGACCGGGTGGTGTCATATGCGCCCGAAGAGGATCTATTCCACTCAGGTGGCGTCGGCGTCGAACGGGGCCTGCTCGCCGGCCGTCCGCGGCGGCGGGGCGGCGGCGGTGTCGCCGCTCTTGGTGAAGCTGACCGGGCCGCCCGCGCGCGTGCCGGCGCCCGGCTGCCCGGCGATCGGGGGCCGGGCCGGGCGGCCGTTCACCGCGTCGGCGACGTCGGACAGCTCCTTGCGCATGTCGAGGCTGCTGCCCAGCTCCTTGAGGCCCAGGTCGTCGTTGTCGAGGAGGTGCTTGCGCGCGAACGTCTTCGGGTTGAGGTCCTCGAAATCGAAGTCCTTGAAGTCCGGTCCCAGCTCATTGCGGATGTCCCGCTTGGCGCTGTCGGAGAACTCGCGGATCTTCCGCAGGAAGGCGGCGGCCTCCTGGATCATCTTCGGCAGCTTCTCCGGCCCGAAGACGAGGATCGCCAGGACCAGGAGCACGATGAACTCCAGGGACCCAATATCGAAGAACACCTGTCAGCTCCCTCGCGCATCGCGGTCGTCACAAAACGGTACCCGCCGCCGCGCGGCGGCGGGAGGGCCCCCGCCCCACGAGCGGGTAAACGATGCCGGGCGCCGTCTCACTGCTCGCCCGTCGCCTCACCGAGCGTGACCGTGAGGGACAGCTCCTCGCCGTCCCGTTCGACGGTGAGGACCAGCTCGTCACCCGGGCGGTGGCTGCGGACCTTCACGATCAGCTCGTCGCCGCTGCGGACGGTCTCCCCGTCCACGGCGGTGATGACGTCGCCGTCCTCCAGGCCCGCCTCGTCGGCCGGGCCGCCGGGCTCCACGGCGGGGCCGCCGTCGGAGGTGCCGACGCGGGCGCCGTCCCCGAGCCAGCCGGTGTCGAGGAACACCCCGATCACGGGGTGGGTGGCGCGGCCCGTGTTGATGAGCTGCTCGGCGACGTCCTTGGCCTGGTTGACGGGGATCGCGAAACCGAGGCCGACGCTGCCGGACTGCTCGGTGCCGAGGCCGCTGTCGCCGGTGCGGATGGCGCTGTTGACGCCGATGACACGGCCGTCGGCGTCGACCAGGGGGCCGCCGGAGTTGCCCGGGTTGATGGGGGCGTCGGTCTGGAGGGCGTTGACGTAGCTGATGTCGGAGCCGTCCGCCTCCTCGCCGCCGGCCGTGATCGGGCGTTCGGTGGCGCTGATGATTCCGGAGGTGACGGTCCCCGCCAGGTCGAACGGGGCGCCGATGGCGACGACCGGGTCGCCGACCCGCACGGTGTCCGAGTCGCCCAGCTCGACGGGGGTGAGCCCGGAGACGCCGGTCACCTTGACGACGGCCAGGTCGTAGCCGGCGTCCTGGCCGACGATCTCGGCCCGCGCGGACTCGCCGCCGGCGAAGGTGACCTCTATCACGCCGCCCTCGCCCGCGGGGCGGACGACATGGGCGTTGGTCAGGATGTGGCCCCGGTCGTCGAGGACGAAGCCGGTGCCGGTGGCCCCGGTCGTGCCCCCGGAGACGTGCAGGGTGACCACGGAGGGCAGGACGGCCCGCGCGATGCCGGCGATGGTGCCGGGCTCCGGCGGATCGTCGTCGCCCCCGGTCTGCGACAGCGTGACCTCGCTGAAGGCGCCGTGGCGTTCCAGGTAGACGCCGACCGTGCCGCCGACGATCCCCGCCACGAGCGCGAGGACGAGCGCGCCGAGGACGAGGCGCCGGGCACCGGCACGCGGGGCCGGGTCGGCGGCCTCGGGCGGCACCGGCGTACCGGCGGCGGGTGTCAGGTCGCGGGGCGCCCACGGGTCGTAGCGGGACGGCGCGGGCGGCGCGGAGACGGCCGGCCCGGCGGGCGGCGGCCCCTGCGGCGGCGCGCCGACATGGGTGCCGGCCGGCGGGGTGACCGCCGCGCCGACGCGGGTGCCGGCCGGCGGGGTCGGCTGCGGGAGCTGCACCGGCGGCGCGGGCGCCCACGGGCCCGGCTGGCCGTAGGGAGGCGTTCCGTACGGGTCGTGGCCCGGGCGCTCCTCCTCCGGCGCCGCTCCCCCGGCCGCGCCGGGCGGGGAGTCCGGGGGCGCCGACCCCGGATCGCGCCGGGGTGCGGCCCGGTGGCCGGAAGCGCTCTGTCCCTCGTCCATGGCGGTGTCCCTCGTGTCCGGTCCGTCCGGTTGCCGGTCGTGCGGTCGATCCCGTGCATTGAACCAGGTCAGCCGCCGGGGGTCAGCGGGGGCTCACGGCCTCCCCGCCGCCCGTCGCGCTCGGGGCGGCGTCCGCGCCCGCGGAGGGCCGCGGGGCGTCGGTCGGCCCGGGCTGCGGACCGGCCGTCGTCGGGACCGCGAGGGGCCCGAGCGAGAGGAGCGGAGAAAGGGGGACGAGCCGGCCGCTCGGCGCCGCGGGCGCGTACGGAGCGGCGACGGACAGGGTCGACCCGGCGGAGGGACGGCCGGTGCGGTCCGCCTCCTCGGACCTGGCGCCGCCCACCGTGCGGAAGGCCGTGGTGGGGCCGCTGCCGGCCGCGACGGTGCCGCCGCCCGCGCTCGTGCCGGTGCCGCCGAACCCGCCGATCGCGCCGCCGATGGCGAAGGCGGCGAGGGACACCGCGCCCGCGGCCGCGAACACCAGACGGTGGCCCCGGCCGCCCCGTGCGGCGGCCGGCTCGTGGACCCGGAAGCCGCGCTCGGCGCCGAGGGACGGCGGGGCGAGCAGCGACTCACCGCCGCGTCCGCCGGGCAGCAGGTCGAGCCGGAAACCCTGCCCCGGCCGGCCGGGGTCGTCGGGCGGGTCGGCCGGGTCGGTGGCCGGCAGCGCCTGCAGACGCGCCAGCAGGCCCGCCGACGGGGCGGGCGGCGGGGTGCTGCGGAAGACGTCCTTCAGGGCGCGCTGCGCGTCGGCCTCGGCCTTGCAGCCCGGACAGGTGGCGAGGTGCGCGAGGACACGGTCACGGCTGTCGTGGGACAGCTCGCCGTCCACGAGGGCGGCGAGCCGGTCCCCGAGGTGGTGGTCCGCCGCGTCCGGCGGGGGGGCACTGCTCACACCGCCCCGCCTTCCATCGGGCCGGGCGCCCCCGCGAGGACGGACGTGTCCCCCGCACCGGTCACGGCGGCCGACCGTCCGCGCGGCGAGCGGTGCCGCAGCGCCTTGCGGAGGTGGGACCTGCCCCGGTGGATGCGGCTGCGGACCGTGCCGAGCTTCACGCCGAGCGTGGTGGCGATCTCCTCGTAGCTCAGGCCCTCGATGTCGCACAGCACGACGGCGGCGCGGAAGTCCGGCGCGAGGGTGTCCAGCGCCTGCTGGATGTCGGCGTCGAGGTGCCGGTCGTTGAACTCCTGCTGGGGCGTGGGCTCGCGGCTGGCCAGCCGCTCGGCGGCGTCCTCCCCCAGCGCGTCGAAGCGGATGCGCTGCTTGCGGCGCACCGAGTCGAGGAAGAGGTTGGTCGTGATGCGGTGCAGCCAGCCCTCGAAGGTGCCGGGCGTGTAGGTGGACAGTGACCGGAAGACGCGGACGAAGACCTCCTGGGTCAGGTCCTCGGCGTCGTGCTGGTTGCCGGTGAGGCGGTAGGCCAGGCGGTAGACCCGCGTGCTGTGGGTGCTGACGATCTCTTCCCAGCTCGGCGGTGCCCAGCCGGTGCCGTCGGAGCCGCCCGTGCCGAACGTGGCGACGGCGGTGGTGGTGCCGTCGGTGCGGTCGGCGGTGGTGTGCGCCCGGTCGGCGTCAGCGGTGTCTGTCACGGAATTCGGCCCGCCGGACGTCCGCAGAAGACGTCGGAAGACTCCTCTGCCCGTGGACGCGGTGGCCGCACCTCCCCTGTCGGCTCTGGTGGTGTCCAGTGGAGTCCCCACGATAGCCACCTCCCCCGTCAGCTCCGGATAAGAATCCGTCCATGTCCGCGGCCCCCGGCCGGGGGCGCGCGCCGTCGATGATCCAACGAGCGGTCCGCGCGTCCTGTTCCCGTCCGAAGTCGCTACAGTCAAGGCCCGTGAGGAACGGGGACAGGAGACGGCCATTACCGGCAACCGGCTGACGAGCTGGGCGTTCGCCGAGGCGTACGGCACACCGGACGACGACAGCGCCGGCGGAACCGCGCTGCGCTGGGCCCGCGAACGGGCGCGGGAGGCCGGGGTGCGCGCCGTCTCCCCCGGCACCGGCGACGCCCTGCGCCTGCTGGCCTCCGCGGCGGGCGCCCGTTCGGTGGCCGAGATCGGGACCGGCACCGGCGTCTCCGGCCTGTACCTGCTGCACGGCATGCGCGCCGACGGTGTGCTGACGACGGTGGACATCGAGCCGGAGCGCCAGCAGTTCGCGCGACAGGCGTTCCGCTTCGCCGGGTTCGCCGCGAACCGGGCGCGCTTCATCCCCGGGCACGCGCTCGACGTCCTGCCGCGCCTGGCGGACGGCGGCTACGACCTGGTGTTCTGCGACGGCGACCGGCTGGAGTCGCTGGAGTGCCTCGCAGAATCGTTGCGGCTTCTGCGGCCCGGCGGCCTGCTGTGCTTCGCCGGGGTCTTCGCCGGCGGCCGGACGGTGGACTCGGCCGCGCAGCCGACCGAGGTGCGCGTGCTGCGCGAACTGCTGCGCGCCGTGCGGGAGAGCGACGAACTGCTTCCGGCGCTGCTCCCGGTCGGCGACGGCCTGCTGTGCGCCACGCGCCGCTGAGGGCACGCGATCACCCCTCCCGGCGCGAAGACGGCGCTGCCCCGGCCTGGGCCGGGGCAGCGCCGAAATCGGACCGCGATGGAACGCCGGTGGCTCAGCCCGTGACCTTCTTGAGTGCCTCGTCCAGGGCAACCGCTTCGTCCGGGGTCAGCTCCACGACGAGTCGGCCACCGCCTTCGAGCGGAACGCGCATGATGATGCCCCGCCCCTCCTTGGTCACCTCAAGCGGACCATCGCCCGTCCGCGGCTTCATGGCCGCCATGCTCGTTCCCCTTCCTGAACCAGCCCATCTCCACCGGCGTCCCGAGGGCGGGTAACCCATGGGGCACCGGCGTCGAACACATTGCTCCATGTCATTATCCCGCATGGAACACGCCGCTGACCAACATCGGGCGGTATCCCTTCGGCAACGCGCACGCGCAAAACCACTCAATTCGGGGATTGCCCGCGATACGTCCGGTCGTTGCGGCGCGCCGGGAAGCGGCCCGGGAAGTGGGGCCGCAGGGAAGTGACCGAGAGTCCCGCCGCGCTCACGCCGAATCGTTCACCCGGTACCGGAGCGCGGAATGCCGGGCGCGCGGAAGTGCTGTTCGGAGCGGTGCGCGGGGCCGCCGGCGGCCATCTCACCGACCCGCGCGCGGGATTGCCGGGGAGAGTCGCGCGGCGCTCCCCGCACGCACCGGCGGGCACGGGGAGCGGCCGGCGGAGCGCCGGATCACGGAATGCGGAAACGGCGGAGCGGTTTCCCGAGCCGGCCCGGTTTCCCGCGCGAGGCGGTTTCGCATTCCTTCGCGGCAGGGCGCCGCGCGCCGGGCGGAGTGCTTCATTTCACACCGTGTTCGGCGATTCCGGACCGGTTCACGGCCGGGACGCTCACACCCCGCCGTCGTCGTCGAATCCGGCGGGCCCGCGCACCGGATCGGGCTCCGGGCCGTCCGCCCGCTCCGCCGGCCCGTCCCCCGGCTCCTCCCCGGCAGCCGCGAGGGCGTCCTCAAGATCGGCGATCCGCGCGTCGCGCTCGGCCAGTTCCGCCGCGAGCCGGTCGAGCACCTCGTCCACCTCGGCCATGCGGTAACCGCGCACCGCGACCGGCAGCCGGACGCGCACCACGTCCGCCGGGCCGACCGGCCGGTCGGCCGGCAGCGGGTCGTGCAGCCGGTCGGGCACCGCCTCGGCGAGCCCGCCCGTGACCGGGGCGCCGTACCCGTCCCCGGTGCTGAGCACCGCGAGGGTCACCCCGGCGATCACGACGACCATGGTGGCGATCAAGAACCAGAACACGCCTGTCCCCTCTTCTCCTTCGGCCGGCACGCGCATCGTCCCACGTATCCCGCGGGGGACCGCCGACCGCGGGCGCCGGGCGACGGGTAGGTTCGGGGCGACGGGGACCCGCGTCCCACCCGCACGCCGAACGGAGAACCGACCCACATGCTGCGCCTCGGAACACGCCGGTTCGCGGCGGACGAGCCGGTCATCATGGCCATCGTCAACCGCACCCCCGACTCGTTCTACGACCGGGGGGCGACCTTCGGCGAGGCCGCCGCCCTCGACCGGGTCGCGCGGGTCGTCGACGAGGGCGCGGCCATCGTGGACATCGGCGGCGTCAAGGCCGGTCCAGGCGCCGAGGTGGACACGGCCGAGGAGATCCGCCGCACGGCCGGTTTCGTCGCCGCCGTGCGCGAACGCCACCCGTCCGTGGTGATCAGCGTGGACACCTGGCGGCACGAGGTGGGCCGCGCCGTCTGCGAGGCGGGCGCCGACCTGCTGAACGACGCGTGGGGCGGTGTCGACCCGCGGCTGGCCGAGGTCGCCGCCGAGTACGGCACCGGCCTGGTGTGCACGCACGCGGGCGGCGTCCCGCCGCGCACCCGGCCGCACCGCATCGCGTACGAGGACGTGATGGCGGACATCCTGCGCGTCACCGTGGGGCTGGCCGAGCGTGCGGTGTCCCTCGGGGTGCGGCGCGACGGCGTGCTGATCGACCCCGGGCACGACTTCGGCAAGTCCACCCGGCACTCGCTGGAGGCCACGCGCCGCCTCGGCGAGATGACGGCGACGGGCTGGCCGGTGCTCGTCTCGCTGTCCAACAAGGACTTCGTCGGCGAGACGCTCGACGTGCCGGTGAAGGAGCGGCTGCTCGGCACCCTCGCCACCACCGCCGTCTCCGCCTGGCTCGGCGCCCGTGTGTACCGGGTGCACGAGGTGGCGGAGACGAAGCAGGTCCTCGACATGGTGGCGTCGATCGCGGGGCACCGGCCGCCCGCCGTCGCGCGGCGCGGGCTGGCGTGAGGGCGCGCGGCGGCGCGCCCCCGTTCACTCCTTGGTGACGAGCGCGATCGCCTCGTCCACGTCGTCCGTGACGGAGAACAGCGCCTGGTCCACCTCGGACGCCTTGCCCTGCGCGATCACCGTGTCGCGCAGCCAGCCGGCGAGGCCGCTCCAGTACTCGGTGCCGACCAGGACGATCGGGAAGCGCGTGACCTTCCGCGTCTGGACCAGCGTGAGGGCCTCGAACAGCTCGTCCAGCGTGCCGAGTCCGCCGGGGAGCACGAGGAAGCCCTGCGCGTACTTGACGAACATCGTCTTCCGGACGAAGAAGTAGCGGAAGTTGATGCCGATGTCGACGTACTCGTTGAGGCCCTGCTCGAAGGGCAGTTCGATGCCGAGCCCGACGGAGACGCCGCCGGCCTCGCTCGCGCCCCGGTTGGCGGCCTCCATGGCACCGGGGCCGCCGCCGGTGATGACCGCGAAACCGGCCTCGGCGAGACCGCGTCCGATGCGCACCCCCAGCGCGTACTCCGGGGAGTCGGGCGGCGTCCTGGCCGATCCGAAGACGCTGACGGCCGGGCCGAGTTCGGCCAGGGCGCCGAAGCCCTCGACGAACTCGGACTGGATCCGCAGCACCCGCCACGGGTCGCCGTGCACCCAGTCGGAGGGCCCGCGCGAGTCCAGCAGGCGCTGGTCGGCCGTGCCCGCGACCACCTGGCCGCGGCGGCGCACGACGGGGCCGAGGCGCTGCTCGCCCGGCCGCGACGACATCGCCGCCCGCTCGTGTGCGGCGGCCTCCCCGGCCGCCGCCGCCTCGGTCCGCTCGTCCCCGGGCAGACCCTCGGGGCGGCCGTCCGCCCCCGCGCCCTGACCGCTGCCGCTCATGCGCTGCTCCTCATCTCGTGCACGGAACTCCCGCACAACACATCCTGCTCGTTCACCGGTGCCCCTACCCCGGCGGCGGATCGGTCAGGCCGTCAGCCAGGCCCGCAGCCGCTCCTCGCAGCGCAGGACGAGGGCCGTGTCCACGTGCTCGTCGCGCTTGTGGGCGAGGTTCGGGTCGCCGGGACCGTAGTTGACCGCGGGGACGCCGAGGGCGCTGAACCGGGAGACGTCCGTCCAGCCGTACTTGGGCCGCGGCGCGCCGCCGACCGCCTCGATGAACGCGCGGGCGGCGGGGTGCCCGAGCCCCGGCAGGGCGCCCGGCGCGTGGTCGTCCACCGTGAACCCGGCCACGCCGCAGCCCTCGAAGACCTCGCGGACGTGGGCGACGGCCTCGTCCTCGCCGCGGTCGGGCGCGTAGCGGTAGTTGACGGTGACGACGCAGGAGTCCGGGATGACGTTGCCGGCGACACCGGCCTCGATGCGGACCGCGTTCAGGCCCTCGTGGTATTCGAGGCCGTCGATGACGGGCCGGCGCGGCTCGTAGGCGGCGAGGCGGGCCAGGACGGGGGCGGCGGCGTGGATCGCGTTCTCGCCGGTCCACGACCTGGCGGAGTGGGCGCGCCGGCCGGTGAGCCGCAGCAGGACGCGCAGGGTGCCCTGGCAGCCGCCCTCGACCTCGCCGCCGGACGGCTCCAGGAGGACGGCGAAGTCGCCGGCGAGCCAGTCGGGGTGCGCGGCCGCGAGGTGGCCGAGCCCGTTGCGGTCCGCCTGGACCTCCTCGTTGTCGTAGAACACGAAGGTGAGGTCCCGGTTCGGCTCGGGCACGGTGGCGGCGAGCCGGAGCTGGACGGCGACGCCCGACTTCATGTCGCAGGTGCCGCAGCCCCACAGGAGACCGTCCGCGTCGAGGCGCGCGGGCAGGTTGTCCGCGACGGGGACGGTGTCTAGGTGCCCGGCCAGGACGACGCGTTCGGCACGGCCGAGGGCGGTGCGGGCGACGACGTTGTTCCCGAGGCGGTCGACACGCAGCCACGGCAGGGCGCGCAGGGCGGCCTCCACGGCGTCGGCGAGCGGCTTCTCCGAGCCGCTGACGGAGGGGATGTCCACGAGGCGCGCGGTGAGGGCCGCGGCGTCCACACCGAGGTCGAGCAGGGGCGGTTCCATGGCCTCACGGTACCCGCGCACGTCATCGGCGCGGGCGGCGGTCGCGGCGCCGCGACGCACGGCACCGGCCCGTCGACGACGCCTCATTGCCAATCCTTTACCCGGCCGGGCCGCAACCTCCCGCCACGCCCCGACGATAGGCACTGCGCGATCCCGCACTCCCACGATCCATGGAGCGTGCCATGCGCAATCCCCGTCGGACCCTCCCGCGCCGTCTGGCCGGGGCCGCCGTGCTGCTCGCCGCGGGGGCCGTGCCCCTCGCCGGCGCCGTGGGCCAGGCAGCGGCCGCGGAGCCCGAGCAGCCGGCGGCCCCGGGGCTCGCGGGCGCCGAGACGGCTCTCGACCAGGCCACCACCCACGGCAGCGGCCCCCTCGACAAGACGGTCGGCGCGGCCGCGCTGACCGTGATGCCGGTCGCGCTGCCCGTCCTCGATCACGTCGCCCAGGGCACGGAGCCGACGGTGCGGTCGGTCGGCGGTACCGTCCAGGACACCCTCCCGGGACCCGACAACTCGCTGGCCGTCGCCCTGAACTCCGTGCCGGCCAACGACTACAGCCTTCTGTGACCGACGGGGGCGCGCGCCACCTGGCGCGCGCCCCCGTCGTCCCCCTTCGCGTCCCGCGCGTCAGGCCAGGCGCCGGACCGCTGCCTCGACCCGCTCGTCGGTCGCGGTGAACGCGACCCGGACGAAACGCTGCCCCGCCGCCCCGTAGAACTCCCCGGGAGCGACCAGGACACCGCGTTCGCTCAGCCATGCCACCGTGTCCCAGCAGTCCTCGTCACGGGTGGCCCACAGGTACAGCGACGCCTCGCTGTCCTCCACGCGGAAGCCGCACCCCACCAGCGCCGTGCGCAGCGCCGCGCGCCGGGCGGCGTACCGCGCGCGCTGCTCGGCCACGTGCGTGTCGTCCCCGAGGGCCGCGGCGGTGGCGGCCTGCACGGGCGCGGGCACCATCATCCCGGCGTGCTTGCGGACGGCCAGCAGCTCGCCGAGCACCGCCGCGTCACCGGCGCAGAACGCCGCGCGGTAGCCCGCGAGGTTGGACCGCTTGGACAGCGAGTGCACCGCGACGAGACCCGTGGTGTCGCCGCCGCAGACGTCCGGGTGCAGCACCGAGACGGGCTCGGCCTCCCAGCCCAGCTCCAGGTAGCACTCGTCGCTGAAGACGAGGACGCCGTGCTGCCGCGCCCACGCGACGGTGTCGCGCAGCTCGCCGGCCGACAGGACGCGGCCGGTCGGGTTCGCCGGGGAGTTGAGCCACAGCAGGCGCAGCCCGGCCGGATCGAGCTCGGTGGCCTTGCCCCGGTACGGGACGGGCTCGGCGCCCGCGAGACGCGCGCCCACCTCGTACGTCGGGTAGGCGGGCTCCGGGTACGCGACGCGGTCGCCGGGGCCGAGACCGAGCTGCGCGGGCAGCGACGCGACCAGCTCCTTGGAGCCGACGACGGGCAGGACGTTGCGCTCGCCGAGGCCGGCGGCCCCGGTGCGGCGCTCCAGCCAGCCGAGGATCGCGCGGCGCAGCGCCGCGGTGCCCCACACCGTGGGGTAGCCGGGGCTGTCGCTCGCGCCGGCCAGCGCGCGCCCGATCACCTCGGGCACCGGGTCGACGGGCGTGCCGACGGACAGGTCCACGATGCCCCCGGGATGCGCGGCGGCGGTGGCCTTGTACGGCTCGAGGCGGTCCCAGGGGAAGACCGGCAGCCGGGCGGAGACGGGGGTCACGGGTCGCTCACTTTCCTGGGGTCGGCCGCGCCCCGGGAGTGGCGCGGCTCGGGTCCGGTCCGGCGGGTCCCGCCCGTCTCGCGACGGGACCCCCGGACAGACCCCGGACGGACGGGTCCCGCGCGGCGGCTGCCGCGCGGGACCGGTGACGGGTGGGGTGGCCCCCGGTGTCACTCGTCGTGGCTCTGCGGCGGCAGCGCGGCGATGAAGGGGTGGTCGCGCTCGATCAGGCCCAGCTTGCTCGCGCCGCCCGGCGAGCCCAGCTCGTCGAAGAACTCGACGTTCGCCTTGTAGTAGTCCTTCCACTCGTCCGGGGTGTCGTCCTCGTAGAAGATGGCCTCGACCGGGCAGACCGGCTCGCACGCACCGCAGTCCACGCACTCATCGGGGTGGATGTACAGGGCCCGCTGACCTTCGTAGATGCAGTCAACAGGGCATTCCTCGATGCATGCCTTGTCCTTCAGATCGACACAAGGCTCCGCGATGACGTAGGTCACGCTGGTCAGTCCTCCTCATTACGGTGGCGGCGGTCCGCCGGGACGCGCGGGCGCGGCGTCGTTCGGTGCTGGCACTTAGTATCTCCGGTCTGGGCCGCCCCGGGGCAAAGAGGGGGCCGGGAAGCGAGGGGAGTTCACCATGGGCGGACAGCTCGTCGTGCGCATCACGCCCGCTGACGTGGGCAAACGCGTCTCCGTCCGGTCCCTGACCGGTCCGGGTGAACCGGCCGCCGTCTTCACCGACACCGTCGGGATCCTCACCTCCTGGGCGGACGGCGTGGTCGCCGTCACACGGCGGGACGGGCGGACCGTCCCGCTCGCCGAGGCGGACCTCGTGGCCGGGAAGGTCGTGCCGGCCGTGCCGCGGCCGGTGCGGCGCGGGACCCCGGTGGCGTCGGCGCGCGACCTGCTCGCGGTCGCCGCGCGCGGCTGGTGCGGCACCGGCTCCGAACGGATCGGCGACTGGCTGGCCCGCGCCTGCGGCGGCTGGACGCGCCGCGCCAACTCGGCCGTCGCCGTGGGCGAGGGCGAGCCCGATCTCGACCGCCTCACCGCCTGGTACGCGGCCCGCGGCCTGCCGGCCACCGTGCAGATCGCGACCGGCGGCCCCGACGGCACGGGCGCCGGGGAACGCCTCACGGCCCGCCTCGAACGGCTCGGCTGGAGCGCCGGGGGCCATGTGCAGGCGCGGGTCGCGCCGCTCGCCTCGCTGACCGAACAGGGGCACGACCCCCGTGTGGTGGTGGCGCGCGAACTGCCCGACGCCTGGCTGCGCCCCTACCGCCGCGTCCGGGAGAACCCGGAGGCCGCGCGGCAGGTGCTGCGCGGCGTGCCGGGCGGCCCCGCCGTGCTGTTCGCGAGCGTCCCCGACCCCGCGGGCGGGAACGATCCGGTGGCCTTCGGGCGTTGTGCCGTCGACGGCCGCTGGGCCGGCTTCGGCGCGCTCGTGGTGGACCCGGCCCACCGGCGCCGCGGGCTGGCCGTCGCCCTCATGGGCGAACTCGCGCGCGCGGCGCTCGCCGAGGGGGCGAGCGCCGCGTACCTCCACGTCGAGACGGACAACGCGCCGGCGATCGCGCTGTACGACCGGCTCGGCCTCACGCTCCACAGCCACTGCCACTACCGGGTCCGGCCCTGAGCGGACCGGACCCGGACGGGCTCTCGTACGGGGTCAGCCGGCGTTCAGGTCGATCTCGACGACGCGGGCCGCCGGATCGGTCTCGCGCAGCGCCATCCGCAGCGCGCCTGCCACGTCCTCCGGGGTGACCGGGGTCTGGCTGCCGTCGCCGCGCGTGACGAGGACACCGTCGAACGTGCCGCCGTAGAGCTGCGCCAGCACGTCCAGGTCGAACGTCTCCACGAGCCGGCCGTCGTGCGCCTCCATGCCGAGGAACTGCCACAGCGAGTTCTCCGGGCTGAAGTCGACGCGCCGGCCGCCCGCGATGACCGAGACCATGCCGGACATCGCCGGTTCGGCGAACTCCTCCATCGCGGTGCGCACATCGGCCTCGTCGATGTCGGGCTGCTGCTCGGTCAGCGGCACCTCGACGACCGAGTCGCCGCCGCCGGCCGCGCGCTCCCTGAAGGCGGACTCGACCGCGTCGGCGGCCGCTTCCACGTCCAGGCCCATGCCGGGCTCGCCGAGCTGGGCGATCGCCCCGTCCGGGGTGAAGGTGACGGTGCCGTCGACCGGGCCGCTGCCGACGCCCTCGGAGAGGTCGGCGAGCGCCACGGTCAGCTTCTCCCGGTCCACCGCGAACACGGGGTCCTCGACGCGCTCGCTGCCGAACAGCGAGCCGTAGACGGCGACGGGGCTGTAGTCCTGGCCGGAGACGGCGTGCGCGGTGGCCTCCGCGTCGACCGCGAGCCCCGCGACGGTGGGCTTCAGCTCGATCTGCTGCTCCCCGAACTGGAGGACGAGCGGCTCGCTGTTGGCGGCCTGGAGGCGTCCTTCGAGGCGGGTCTGCGCCTCCTCGGTGCTGAGTCCGCCGATGTCGACGCCGAGGACCGTGGTGCCCCGGGGGACGTCGGCCGGGCTCAGGAACAGGCCGGCGCCGTAGGCGATGACGGCGATGCCGACGACGGCGACGCCGAGCAGCTTCACCTTGGACCGGCCGCCCTTCGCCTTGCCCTTCGTCCCGCCCTTCGCCGCGGGCGGCTCAGGTGCGGGGCGGGCGGCGGGCTCGTCACCGGCCGCCGGGGGCGCGCCCGAGGGGCCGGTGGCCACCGGCGGCTTCGCCGGGCCGGTCGCCGCCCGGGGGGCCGCCCCGGCGGCGACGCGCGGGAGGGGGCCGGTCGCGCCGTCCGTGAACGGCGTCATCCGACCAGTGGCCTCCAGGTCCGTCAGCTCGGCGGGCGGGGCGGGCGGGAACGGGCCGCCGAGGTCCATCGTCGTGCCGGACGGGTCCTCGTCCTCGGGACGCGGGCCGGACGGGGTGAGCGGCATGCCGCCGAGCGCCGGGCCCGTGGTCGGCCCCGCCGGGCGCTGCGGCATCTGCGGGACGCCGTCCGCCGGGGTGTCGGCGCGGCCGGCGAACCACTGGTCGGCGCCTGGCTCGGCGCCGGGCGTCCGCCGGGGTGCACCCGTGTGCAGCGGAGGGGTGTCGCCGAGCAGCGGGTTGGGTCCGGTGCCGGGGCCGTGGTCCGGCTCGGGGCCGCCGGCGAACGGCGCGCGGCCGGTGTCGGTACGGGTCCTGGCCGGCGGCTCGGCGGCCGGGGCGGGCGCGGGCGACGCGGCGGGCAGGCCGCCGGCCGGCGTGTCGGTGACGGCGGGGTGGCCCTGCGGCGGCGTGTCGGTCCGGGAGCCGGGCGGCTTGCGCGGCTCGAACCACGAACTGGTCTTCTTCCCGCCGGACGCGCCGGACGCGCTCCGCGCACCGGACGCGGCGGCACCGGGGCGGCGGTTCGCGCCGGGCGCGGGCGTCGCGGGGCGAGGGGCGGCCTCCGGCGCCTCGGGGGCCTTCCCCGCGTCGGCCGCGCCCTCGACGGTTTCGCGGACCACGATCGGGGGAATGGGCCTGGACCCGGGGATGGAGATCCGGGCGCGCGTGGTCAGCGTGGTCTCGGTCTTCTTGTCCTCCGGCCGCGGAGCCGCCGGCCGGGCGCCATCGTCTCCTTCAGTGCGCTGGGGGTCCCCCCACCCCGCGGGACGGGGGGACGGATTGTCAGATTCACGACTCAAGGCAGGATCTCCCGGTTGGGCTTCACCGGCCGGCCCGGGACACACCGGGGCCGGGCGGCTGGCCCCACGATACTGGGGACAGCCGTGTGGTACGCCGCTCGCACAGGATTGGCACATCCGTGCACCACCCGGGTGCGGCGCACCGGGACGCCACCGTAAGGGGGCCGGGCACGCCCGCGCAAAAACGCTTCCCCCGTGCGTCAAATGTCGTGCTGCCGACGAGGGTTGCCGAGCGTCAGCGCCGGCGCGCCGGATCCGTCGTCACGGCGAACATCGGACGGTCCGCCGGGGCCAGGGTCGCGGCCAGGACGGCCAGGACCATGCCGCCCAGCAGGAAGACGTAACTGCTCGCGCCGGAGGCGAAGATGAAGTCGCCCTGCGGCCTGGTCGACGTCAGCAGCAGGACGGCGAGCGCCCAGCCGGCCGCCGCGATCCCGGCGCCGGCCCGCGAGCGCGTGAGCAGCGCGGCGCCCCAGAACAGCCCCGCCGTCCCGGCGAGCGCCAGGATCAGGCCGAACGGGAGCCAGCCGCCCTGCACGAGCGATCCCGCGATCCCCGCGAGCACCCCGAGCAGGGCCAGCGCGACATGGACGGCGATTCTCACAACTCCTCCAGTGACAGACCCGCGAAGACGCCGTCCGCCCCGGGGGGCAGCGGCACGCCCGCGCCCAGGACGTACGACTCGTCGTCCCACAGCGGCTGGGCGAGTCCATTGGACAGGGCGAAGACGCCGCCCGCTCCCCCGGCCCCCCGTTCCGGCGCGCCGGGGGGCTCCTCGACGTCGATCTGGGTGGCGTGGGCCGCCATCGCGGCGCGCTTGGCCGCGGCCTGTTCCGGTGTGCCGAGCACCGTGAGGGCGATCCGGTCGTCGTCCACGACGCCCGGGATGTCCGTGAGCGACGCGACACCGGGGAAGCGCCCGGGCCCCCGGGCGCGCAGCGCGGCGAGCCGGGCCTCGGCGGCGGAGCGCGGCACGGCGTTCCACAGGACGCGGGGCACCGTGCGGCCGTGGCGCCCGGCGGCGATGGCCGCGCCGCGCATGGCGGTGCGGTGGGCCTGGATGTGGTCGGGGTGCCCGTAGCCGCCGTGCGGGTCGTAGGTGATGAGGACGTGGGGGCGGACCTCGTCGATGACGTCGGCGAGCGCGGCGCCCGCCGCGTCCGGGTCGGCGCGGACGAAGGCGTCGGGGCGGTCGTTCTGCGGCGCCCCGGCCATGCCGGAGTCGCGCCAGCGGCCGGGGCCGCCGAGGAACCGGTGGTCGCGCACCCCGAGGGCGCGCATCGCGTCGGCCAGTTCACGGGCGCGCCACGGGCCGAGTGCGTCGTCACGGTCGGCGGCGAGGTGGGCGAGGGACGCGGGGATGACCTCGCCCTCCTCGCCGCGGGTGCAGGTGACGAGGGTGACGCGGGCGCCGGCGGCGGCGCAGGCGGCCATCGTCACACCGTTGGTGATCGACTCGTCGTCGGGGTGGGCGTGCACCAGCAGCACCCGGGCGGGGACCGTGCTCATGCGGGGAGCCTACGCCGGAGGCAAGTGCCGGGGACGAAGGGGCGTGGGGGCGGGTCAGAAGCTCAGGCCGCTGATCATGTCGGCCACGCTGGTCCCGAAGTCGCTGATGGCGGGGGCGATGTTGGACCCGGCGAGGTAGAAGCCGAGCAGCATGCACACGAAGGCGTGCATGAGATTGAGACCGGCCTTCCTGACCAGCAGAGTGACAATGATCGCGAGCAGCAGCACGGCGGAGACGGAGAGCGCCACCGAGGATCACCCCTTGAAGTCGGATGCCCGGGTCCGTCCGGGCAGGCAGGCGAAGGCTTCAATCCGTGCCCGGGTGAGTGCGGCCCGTCACGTTCCTACGGATGATAACGATCACCCCGCGCCGCACGACTCGGTGCACGGAAGCAGAAAAGGGGCGCACACCCGGCGCGTGCCGCCGGGGTGCGGTGATCGGGCGCTCCGCCGGTGCCGCCGTCAGTGCTCCGGCCGCGCGAGGACCGTTCCTTCCTCGGGGAAGTGGCAGGCCGTCAGGTGGCCATCGCCGTTGCCGGGGAGGCGGACGAGGGGCGGCTCCTCCGTGGCGCACACGTCCTGTGCCTTCCAGCAGCGGGTGCGGAAGCGGCAGCCGGACGGGGGGTCCGTGGGCGACGGCACGTCACCCTGGAGCCTGATGCGTTCGCGCGGCGGCACGGTGGCCGCGCCGTCCGCCGCCTCGACCGTCACCTCGGGAACGGCCGAGAGCAGCGCGTGCGTGTACGGGTGGCGCGGCCGGTCGTAGATGGCGGTCCTGTCCCCGATCTCGACGATCTTGCCGAGGTACATGACGGCGACGCGCTGCGAGAAGTGCCGGACGACGGCGAGGTCGTGGGCGATGAACAGGAACGCGATGCCGAGTTCACGCTGTACGCGCTGCAGCAGGTTGACGACCTGGGCCTGGATGGAGACGTCGAGCGCCGAGACCGGTTCGTCGGCCACGATCAGGCGCGGGGCGAGCGCGAGGGCGCGGGCGACTCCGATGCGCTGGCGCTGGCCGCCGGAGAACTCGTGCGGGAAGCGGTTGTAGTGCTCGGGGTTGAGCCCGACGGTCTCCAGCAGTTCGCGCACGCGGGCCTCGCGTCCGCCCGGGGGCTCGATGCCGTTGATCTGCATGGGGCCGCCGATGATCGTGCCGACGGTCTGGCGCGGGTTGAGCGACGAGTAGGGGTCCTGGAAGATCATCTGGATCTCGGAGCGGACCGGGGCCAGCGCGCGCCGGGAGGCGTGGGTGATGTCGCGGTCCCGGTACGTGATGGTGCCGCCGGACGGCTCCAGCAGGCGGGTGAGCAGCCGGCCCGTCGTGGACTTGCCGCAGCCCGACTCGCCGACCAGGCCGAAGCTCTCGCCCTCGTGGACGGTGAAGTCGAGCCCGTCGACGGCCCGGACGGCGCCGACCGTGCGTTTGATCGGGAAGCCGCCCTTGACGGGGAAGTACTTGGTCAGCCCTTCGACGGTCAGCAGCGGCGTACGGGGCGCGGTGGCCTTGTCGAGCGGGAGGGGAGTGGTCATATCGCGTCTCCGGGTGTCGCGTGGTCCGTCTCGTCCGCCGCGCGCGCGGCGCCGCCGGGGACGAGGCGCGGCCTGATCCGCTCGGTGAACAGGGCGTGTTTCCGCTCGGGCGCCAGGTGGCAGGCGGCACCGCGGCCCGCGGGCAGGGCGGGGCGGTCGGCCGAGCAGTCCGTGCCGTCGGGCACCAGGTCGTCGTACGGGCAGCGCGGCTGGAACGGGCAGCCCGGCGGGGGGTTCAGGAGGCTCGGCGGGGTGCCGGCGATGGGCACCAGCTCCTGGCCGACGTCCCCGTGCAGCCGGGGCATCGAGCTGAGCAGGCCCCAGGTGTACGGGTGCTGGGGGCGGCTGAGCACGTCGTGGACTGAGCCGCGTTCCACGGCGCGGCCCGCGTACATGACGAGCACGTCGTCGGAGACGCGGGAGACGACGCCGAGGTCGTGCGTGATCATGATGATCGCCGAGCCGAACTCGTCCTGCAGTTCCGCGAGCAGGTCGAGGATCTGCGCCTGCACGGTCACGTCGAGGGCGGTCGTCGGCTCGTCGGCGATCAGGAGGTCGGGGTCGCAGGACAGGGCCATCGCGATCATGGCGCGCTGCCGCATGCCGCCGGAGAACTGGTGCGGGTAGTCGTCCACGCGGCGCGACGGGTGGGGGATGCCGACCTTCGCCAGCATCTCGACGGCCCGCTCCCGCGCCTCGCGCCGGGACGCGCCCCGGTGCTTGCGGTACGGCTCGGCGATCTGGAACCCGACGGTGTGGTACGGGGACAGCGCGGTCAGCGGGTCCTGGAAGATCATGGCGATCCGGTTGCCGCGCAGCCGTTCCAGGCGGCGTTCGCGGGCGCCGACGAGGTTCTCGCCCTCCAGGAGGATCTCGCCGGTGACGGTCGCGGCGGCCGGGTTGTGCAGGCCGAGGATCGCCTGGTTGGCGACCGACTTGCCGGACCCCGACTCCCCGACGATGCCGAGGGTGCGGCCGCGTTCGACGTCGAACGAGAGTCCGTCGACGGCCTTCACGACGCCGTCCTCGGTGCGGAAGCGGACCCGCAGGTCGCGGACGGAGAGGAACGGCGCGTCCGCCCCGGACGCCGGCTCGCTGGTGGTGGTCACTGCGTCAGCTCCCCGTCCTAGGACAGCCGCACGCGCGGGTCGATCAGCGCGTAGCAGGCGTCGATGATGATGTTGAAGACGACGATCATGAGCGCGGCGAACAGCATGACGCCCATGAGCATCGGCAGGTCGGACTTGGTGACCGAGTCCACGGCGAGCTTGCCGAGGCCGTGCAGCGTGAAGGTGTACTCGGTGATCATCGCGCCGCCGAAGAGCGAGCCGAGGTCGACGCCGAAGATCGTGACGATCGGGATCAGCGACCCGCGCCAGGCGTGGCGGAAGAAGACGACGCGCCCGCTCATGCCCTTCGCCCTGGCGGTGCGCACATGGTCCTCCTGGAGCTGCTCGATGAGCGTGGCCCGGGCCATGCGCGTGTAGTTGGCGGTGAAGATCGTCGCCAGGACCAGCCAGGGCAGCAGCAGTCCGGCGCTCCAGCCCCATGGATCCTCGGTGAACGCCGTGTACTTCGGCTGCGGCAGGATCTGGTTGTTGTAGACGAGGAGCGCGAGGGCCAGCGGGCCGAGGAAGTAGATCTGCGCCGAGCTGAGCACCAGGGACGCGGAGCTCATCGTGCGGTCCACCAGCGTGCCGCGGCGCCAGGCGGCGAGCATGCCGAACGCGAGCCCGAGGACGAGGAAGACGACCGCGCCGCCGATCGCGAGGGACACGGTGACCGGCAGGCGGTCGAGGATGGTGTCGAGGACCGGCCGGTTGTCGCGGAAGGAGAAGCCGAGACAGGGCGCTGGGCAGTTGCCCGCCGGGAACTCGCGGCCGGCGAAGATCCCGACCATGTACTCCCAGTACTGCTGCAGGATCGGCTTGTCGATGCCCAGGTTGTGCTCGACGATCGCGAGCTGGTCATCGGTGCAGACGCCCTTGCCGCAGGACAGGAGCGCGGGGTTGCGCGGGATCGCGTAGAAGAGGAAGAACGTGACGGCGCTGATGATCAGCAGGATGGCGATGGCACCCAGCGATCGCCGCAGCAGGAATCGGAGCATCGGATAGCAGCCTTAGGTCGGGGAGCCGCGCGGTGCGCCGGCCGGGCGCGGACGGTGCGGCGGTGGTCCGCCGTCCCCCGTCCGCGCCCGGCGCGGTGGGCCGCTAGCTCTCGTCCTGGATGACGTAGAGGCGTTGCATGTCGACCGCGCCGACGTCGTCGTTGAAGACCGCGCCGCCGATCTTCGAGCCGTGCAGGGTGATCTGCCGGTAGTAGAAGGCGGGCACCGCGGCGATGACGTCGCCGACGATGTACTCGCTCAGCGCGAACCACTCGGTGGCCGCCTCTTCCGGGTCCTCGATCCGCCGGATGCGGTCGATCTCCGCGTTGACGTGCTCGTCGTTCAGGTGGGAGTAGTTGGACGCGCCGTCCTGGATCGTGCGGCCGTCGTACTGGACCGGGATGACGGTCGAGCCCGACAGCCAGTCGGCGCCCCAGCTGCTGCGGTAGATGTCGTAGCCGCTGTCGACGACACCGATCGTGTCGTAGTACGTCTCGGCCGGGACCTCGCTGCGGTTGACCTTGAAGCCGGCCGATTCGAGGGCGGCCTCGACGGCGACGGCGGCCTCGGCGTTCTGCGCGAGGGTGCCCTCGACGTAGTTGAGCTCGTAGCCGACGGCGTCGGCCTCCTCCAGCAGGGCGCGGGCGGCCTCCGGGTCGCCCTGCGGGTTGTCCAGCTTGTCGAAGGGGTCGAAGCTCTCGTCGCGGCCGGGCAGCAGCGGGCTGATGAGGCTGGCCGCGTACTCGCCGCCTATGGAGCCGCCGTACGCGTTGAGGATGCCGTTGAGCGGCAGCGCGCGGGCGATGGCCTCGCGGACGCGGACGTCCGTGACGGTCTCGGTGTTGATGGCGAGGGACCAGACGTACGGCTGGTAGCCGTCCACGATGCGGTCCTCGTACTGCGGGTCCTCCATGACGGTCGGCCCGTTGCCCGAGTCGAGGCCGTTGTTGAAGGAGATGGCGTACTGGTTGTCGCCGTTGTCGGCCATCAGGCGCTCGGTGGAGTCCTGCGGGGTGTGCCCGAAGGTGATCTCCCAGCTGTCCGGGTAGGCGTTGCGCCCCGCGTCCGTCTCGGGCTCCCAGTACTCGTTGCGCACGAGCGTCATCGAGACGTCGTCCTGGTACTCGGCGATCTGGTATGGGCCGGAGGTCAGCGGCTCCTTGTCGTACTGCTCCTTCGTGTCGCCCTCCTCCGAGACGACCGCGTAGCCCGGCACCGCGAGGGCGTAGGGCAGGTCGTTCTGGGGCTCCTCGAAGTGGAAGACGACGGTCTTGTCGTCCGGCGTCTCCAGCACGCTGTCGGGCAGGTGGTCGCCGTTGTACGGGCCTTCGGGCAGGAGGTCGCGGTACTCGGCGCCGTCCGCGTTCGCCAGCCACTGCTGGATGTAGGACGGCCCCTGGGTGATGAAGGGCGCGAACAGCCGCTCGAAGGTGTGGCGGATGTCGGCGGAGGTGATCTCCGAGCCGTCGTTGAAGTAGATGTCGTCCTTGAGGGTGTACGTCCAGGTGCGGCC
This sequence comes from Streptomyces sp. RFCAC02, assembly GCF_004193175.1. Lineage (NCBI taxonomy): Bacteria > Bacillati > Actinomycetota > Actinomycetes > Kitasatosporales > Streptomycetaceae > Streptomyces > Streptomyces sp. RFCAC02. The sequence continues at coordinate 2,195,461 of NZ_SAUH01000001.1, forward strand.
CCCGTCGGAGACCTGGCCCGAGTCGGTGGCGAGGTCACCGAGGACGGTGTAGTTCCCGTCGTTGTCCAGCCGGATGGTGGTGAGCCCGCGGTGGATCAGGCGGGCGATGTTGTACTCGTGCGACACGTAGATCTGGGCGGGGTCCAGGTGGTCGGGCGCGGTCTCCTGGAGGACGTGGATGGTGCCGCCAGGAGTGCCGCCGGGGACCTCCTCGGCCGGCCCGGTGGACGCCTCGGCGTCGCCGAAGCTGATGGCCGCGGAGAGTTCGGGACCCTCGTCGCCGCCCCCGCCTCCGCTGCCGCCCTCGTCGCCGCCTCCGCCGCCCCCGCTGCTGCAGGCGCTGAGCAGCAGCGCGCCGGCGAGGGCGATGGACACCCCCGTGGTGCGCCCTCGGTGCAGTGTTCTCTTGCTCATGGGTTCCTTGGCACCTGCCCGTCCATAGTCCGATGTCGTGCCGGTCATCGCACGGTCCGGGGATCGAAGGCGTCCCGGATCGCGTCTCCCAGGAGGTTGAAGGCGACGACGAAGATCACCAGCGAGACTCCGGGGAAGAACATGTAGGTGATGTCGCTGCGGTAGACCTCGGCAGCGGTGGCGAACATCCGGCCCCAGTCGGGCGTCGGTTCGGTGATGCCGACGCCGAGGTAGGACAGGCCCGCCGCCGCGGTGACGAAGTTGGGCAGCATGTAGGTCGCCTGCACGAGGATCGGGGAGACCGTGTTGGGCAGCATCTCCTTGCGGATGATGCGCCACGGGGAGGCCCCGCTGACCTTCGCCGCCTCGATGAACTCCCGCTCCCGCAGCGAGCTGGCGACGCCCCGCAGGATGCGTCCCAGCGTCATCCAGCCGAGGATCCACAGCACGGTGATGACGCTCAGCACCTTGACCCACACCGGGGTCTCCTCCCGCGGCTCCACGAAGAGGGTGGTGATGATGGGGAGGAAGGCGACGAAGAAGAGCTGCTGGGGGAACGCCATGAGCGTGTCGGTGAGCCGGCTGATGAGGAAGTCCCACCGGCCGCCGAGGTATCCGGCGGCGATACCGAGGACGATGCCGGTGAGAACGGCGAGCACCGTCACCGCGAGGGCGACGAACAGCGAGGTGCGGATCCCGTAGAGGAGTTCGGTGAGGACATCGCGTCCGGTGCCAGGTTCGAGGCCGAACCAGAACTCGCCGTCCATGCCGCCGTTGGGCTTGACCGGATAGCCGTACTCGTTGAGCAGACCCGGTTCGAGCTGTCCGTAGCGGGTGTACGGATCCTTCCCGTACAGCTTCGCCATCACCGGTGCGAGCAGGCCGATCAGGAAGAAGAACAGCACGACACAGGCGGAGATCACACCTGTCCGGTCACGCCGGAACCGGCGCCACATCAACTGGCCGGGCGACCGCCCGACGAGCCCCGGTTCGGCGGGCGGCGTGGCACCGGCCTCGACGGGATCGGGCACCCCCGCCCCCACCTGGATTGCGCTGGACATCACGGCGCCCCCGACAGATCGGCATGCATGCGATGCGTGTAGATCGCGACTGTGGCAAGGCCCACACTTACCCGTCAAGAGAAAGCAATGGTATAAACCTATGAAAGCCAATTGGTGAGCCAAGGGTATGCGGATTGACGCGAAACCGTGCTTGACGCTGTTCGAGTCCCTCCGGAATATGACCACATAGCGGGACCCGGACGATTAACACAGCCGCAACACCCGTGACGCGGTACCGATATGCGAACGCACCACACTGTCGCTCACGGCCGTGCGGGTGCCGTGACCGGGGTGGTGCGGCTCTCGAGCGGCACCACCCCGGTGTCCGTGCAGCGCTTTTCCCTCAGGCGCGCGTCGCGGCCGGCAGTTCCTCGGCGAAATGGCACGCCGACTCGTGCGCCTCGGGACCCGATGCCTTCGCGAACGGAACCGGTACCGCGAGGGGCGGTTCCACCTCGGCGCACAGGTCCTGCGCCTTCCAGCAGCGCGTGCGGAAACGGCAGCCCGACGGCGGATCGGCCGGCGAGGGGACGTCGCCCGCGAGAATGATCCGCTCCCGCCGCTCCCGCGCCTCCGGGTCCGGCACGGGCACCGCCGACAGCAGCGCCTGGGTGTACGGATGCGTCGCGTGCTCGTAGATCTCCGCGTCCGTGCCGATTTCGACGATTTTCCCGAGATACATGACCGCGACACGGTCCGAGATATGCCGCACCACCGACAGGTCGTGCGCGATGAACAGGTAGGAAAGACCGAATTCGTCCTGCAGCCGCTCCATCAGGTTGATCACCTGTGCCTGCACCGAGACATCGAGCGCCGAAACCGGCTCGTCCGCGATGATCACTTCCGGGCGCAGCGCGAGACCGCGCGCGATCCCGATGCGCTGCCGCTGACCACCGGAGAACTGGTGCGGATAGCGATTGATGTACTCCGGATTCAGCCCCACCACGTCCAGGAGTTCCCGCACGCGGCGCCGACGGTCGCCCTTCGGCGCCGCCTCCGGGTGGATCTCGAACGGTTCGCCCACGATGTCGCCCACCGTCATCCGCGGATTGAGCGACGTGTAGGGGTCCTGGAAGACCATCTGGATATTGCGCCGCACCGCTTTCAGCGCCCGCCCGGAAAGACCGGCGATGTCCTCGCCCTTGTAGATGATCTTCCCGGCGGTCGGCTGCTCCAGGTGCATCAGGAGTTTCGCCACGGTCGACTTCCCGCAGCCCGACTCCCCCACCACGCCCAGCGTCTCGCCCCGCACCAGGTCGAACGACACGTCGTCCACCGCCTGCACCGCGCCGATGCGGCGCCGCACCAGGACGCCCTGCGTCAGCGGGAAGTGCTTGACCAGGCCGCGGACCTGGAGCAGCGGCTCGTGGGCCGGGGTGTCACTCACCGACCGTCTCCTTCCAGAAGTGGCAGGCGCTGTTCCGCGCGGTGATCTCCGGGTCCTGCGGCACGCGTTCGGCCGCGCGCCGCGCCTCGGCGTCACGGGACGCGTACGTCACCTCGTACAGCGGGGGCGGGGGGTCGATCCGGCACATGTCCCGGACCTGGGGGCAGCGCGGGTGGAACGGGCAGCCCGGCGGGATGGCCAGGAGGTTCGGCGGGAGCCCGCTGATCGCCCGCAGCTCGTGCCCCTTGTGGTCGAGGCGCGGGATGGACTCCAGCAGCCCGCGCGTGTACGGGTGCGCCGGGCGCTTGTACAGGTCGGCGACCGGTGCGTTCTCGACGATCCGGCCCGCGTACATGACGGCGATCTTGTCCGCGACATCGGCGACCACCCCCAGGTCGTGGGTGATCAGGATCAGTCCCATCCGGTACTCGCGCTGTAGGTCGGCGAGCAGGTCCATCACCTGCGCCTGCACGGTCACGTCCAGCGCGGTCGTCGGCTCGTCCGCGATGATCAGGTCGGGTTCGAGGGCGAGCGCCATCGCGATCATGATGCGCTGCCGCATGCCGCCGGAGAACTGGTGCGGATAGTCCCCGACGCGCGCCCGCGCGGCCGGGATGCGCACCCGGTCCATCAGCTCCACGGCCCGCTCCCGCGCCTCCTTGCGGGACGCCTTGCGGTGCACGCGGAACATCTCCCCGAGCTGGTAGCCGACCGGCAGCACCGGGTTCAGCGACGACAGGGCGTCCTGGAAGATCATCGCCATCCGCTCGCCGCGCACCCGCCGCCGCTCCTCGGCGCCCACGGTCAGCAGATCGCGGCCCTGGAAGAGGACCTGCCCGCCGGTGACCCGGGCCGGCGGCGAGTCCAGGATGCCCATCACGGCCTGCGCGGTGACCGACTTGCCCGATCCGGACTCCCCGAGCACGGCCAGCGTCTCGCCCTCGGCCACCGAGTAGGTCACGCCGTTGACGGCCCGCACGATGCCCTCCCTCGTGCGGAACTCCACGCGCAGGTCCCGTACGTCGAGCAGCATGGGCGGTCCTCCCGGTCGTTCGTTCGTTCGGTCGGTCGGTCAGCGGAGCTTCGGGTCGAGGGCGTCACGGACCGCGTCGCCGAGCATGATGAAGGCGAGCACGGTGATGCTGAGGGCGGCCGCCGGGTAGAGCAGGATGTGCGGCGCGTTGCGGAACTGCATCCCGTCCGACGCCGCCGAGATGTCCACGCCCCACGAGACGGTCGGCGGCCGCAGGCCCACCCCCAGGTAGCTGAGCGTGGCCTCCAGGGCGATGAACGTGCCCAGCATGATCGTCGCCATCACGATGACCGGGGCGACGGCGTTCGGCAGGATGTGGCGCAGCAGCATCCGTGTGTTCCCGGCGCCCAGGGCACGGGCGGCCTGCACGTAGTCGTTCTGCTTGGCCGTGATGACCGAGCCGCGCGCGATGCGGGCGATCTGCGGCCAGCCGAGCACCGCGATGATGAGGACGACCGGCCACACCCCGGTCAGGGTGACCATCGACAGGAACACGATGGCGCCGAGGATCATCGGGATGCCGAAGAAGACGTCGCCGAGGCGGGACAGCACGGCGTCCCAGGCGCCGCCGAAGAAGCCGGCGAGCCCGCCCACGACGGCGCCGAGGAGCGCCACCCCGAGCGTCGCGCAGACACCGACGGCGATCGACGCGCGGGCGCCGTACACCGTGCGCGTGTAGACGTCGCAGCCCTGGGTGTCGAAGCCGAACGGGTGGCCCGCCGACGGGCCTTCCAGGGACCGCATCAGCTCGCAGTGGTTCGGGTCCCCCGAGGCGATGAGGCTCGGCCACAGGGAGATCAGGACGAGGAACAGGATCAGCAGGGCGGAGATCAGGAAGATCGGGTTGCGGCGCAGGTCGCGCCAGGCGTCCTGCCACAGGCCGTGGGGGGCGCCGGGTTCCGGCGTGGCGGCGCCGTCTCCGGCGGTCCCGGCGGTCAGGCCCGTGGCGACGGCGTCCTCCTGGGCGCCCAGGGGGTGGCGCGGCGGCTCAGGCATAGCGGATCCTCGGGTCGAGCACGGCGTACAGGAGGTCGACCAGCAGGTTGGCGAGCAGGAAGATGAGCACCAGGACGACGACGAAGCCCACGACGGTGGGCGAGTTCTGGCGCAGGATGCCCTGGAAGAGCTGGTAGCCGACGCCCTGGATGTTGAAGATGCGCTCGGTGACGATGGCGCCGGCCATGAGAGCGCCGAGGTCGGCGCCCAGGTAGGTGACGACGGGGATGAGGGAGTTCCGCAGGAGGTGCCGCACGGTGATGCGGCGGCGCGGGAGGCCCTTGGCGACGGCGGTGCGGATGTAGTCGCTGCGGACGTTCTCGCCGACGGACGTCCGGGTCAGGCGCGTGACGTACGCCAGCGACACGAGGCACAGGATGAGGCCGGGCAGCAGGAGTTCACCGAACGGCGCCTCCGGGCTCACCGCCGGATCGACCCAGCCGAGCTGCACGCCGAAGAAGTACTGCGCGGTCGTGCCCAGGACGAACGTCGGCACCGCGATGACGACCAGCGTGAGGACGAGGACCGTCGTGTCGATCGAACGGCCGCGGCGCAGGCCCGTGATGACGCCGAGCGCGATGCCGATGACCATCTCCAGGACGAGCGCGATGATCGCGAGCCGCAGGCTGATGGGGAACGCGTGGCGCATCAGGTCGGTGACGGGCTGTCCGTTGAACGCCGTGCCGAAGTCACCCGTGAAGATCTTCCCCATGTACAGCAGGTACTGCTGCCACAGCGGCTTGTCGAGGTTGAACTCGGCCCGCAGCGCCCGCGCCGTGGCGGGGTCGGGCTGGCGGTCGCCGAACAGCGCCGTGATCGGGTCGCCCAGCGCGTAGACCATCAGGAAGATGATCAGTGTCGCGCCGATGAAGACCGGGATCATCTGGAGCAGGCGGCGGATGATGTAGCGCCCCACGTGGTCAGTCCACCGTGATGTCGGTGAAGACGGGCACGGAGAAGGCGTTCAGCTTCACGTTGTGGACGCGCTCGGAGTGGCCGGCGGTGCCGTTCTGGTACCACAGGGGGATGGCGGGCAGGTCCTCCGCGATGATGCGTTCCGCGTCCTGGAACTGGTCGACGGCCTCCTCCTCGGACGACGCGCTGTTCGCGCTGTCCACGAGGTCGTCGAACTCCTGCGAGCTGTAGCCGGAGTCGTTGGACGAGCCGTTCGTGTAGTAGAGCGGCTGGAGGAAGTTCTGGATGAGGGGGTAGTCCATCTGCCAGCCCGTGCGGAACATGCCCGTCATCCGGTGGTCCTGGACGCGGTTGCGGAAGTCGGCGAAGGTCGCGACGGGGTTCACCGTGCAGGCGTTGGACGCGTCGAGGGCGTTGTTGATGCTGTTGCAGACCGCGTCCATCCACTGGCGGTGCGAGCCGGTGTCGACGTTCGAGGTGATGGTCACCTTCCCGCCGGGCAGGCCGCCGGCCTGTTCGATCAGCTCCTTGGCGCGGTCCGGGTCGTACTCGCAGGTCTCGCCGCACAGGCCCTTCTCGTAGCCGCCGGACTCGCCGAGGACCGGCGAGGTGAAGTCCGTCGCCGGGGTGCGGGTGTCGTGGTAGAGGCGCGAGGTGATCTCCTCGCGGTTGATCGCCATCGACAGGCCCTGGCGCAGCAGGCGGCCGTTCTCGCCCTGCCAGTTCTCGTCGTACATGGGGAAGGAGACGGTCTGGATGATGCCGGCCGGCTGGTTGATGTAGCGGTCGCCGAGGTCCTTCTCCGCGTTGCCGAGCTGGGAGGCCGGGATGTCGTCCACGAGGTCGAGGTTGCCGGCCTGGAGGTCCGTGTACGCCGTGTTGTTGTCGGTGTAGACGCGGAGTTCGACGCCCTCGTTCTTCGGCTTGTCGCTGCCGCCGTAGTGCTTGTTCTTGACGAGCTTCATGCTCTGGCTGCGCTGGTACGAGTCGATGGCGTACGGCCCGTTCCCGATGGGTTTGTCGAGCCAGGCGTCGTGGTCGTCGAAGAACGACTGCGGCAGCGGCGAGTAGGCGGCGTACCCCAGCGTCTCGGGCCACAGCGAGAACGGCTGGCTCAGCCGCACGCGGAACGTGTGGTCGTCCACGACTTCGAGGCCGCTGAGCGTGTCGGCGGTCGCCTGGGCGTCCTCGTCGCTCGGGTGGACCTCGTCGTAGCCGTCGATGTACTGGAAGAAGTAGCTGCTGACCTGGGCGTTGTCGATGTGCGCGCCGTAGTTCCACGCGTCCACGTACGACTGCGCGGTGACGGGCGTGCCGTCGCTGAACTTCCAGCCGTCCTTGATCTTGATCGTGAACGTCTGCTGGTCGTCGGTGTCGATCGACTCGGCCATGGCGTTCTTCGCCTCGCCCGTATCGGGGTCGTAGCGCTTCAGGCCGCGGAAGATCATGTCCAGGACCTTGCCGCCCTGCACCTCGTTGGTGTTGGCGGGCTCCAGCGAGTGCTGGGGGTCGCCCCAGGAGGCACGGACCACGCCGTCGCCGCCGCCCGAGGAGTCCCCGCCACCGCCGCCGCAGGCCGTCACGGTCAGGGCGAGCGCCGCCACACAGGCGAGAGCGGGCGTGAGGTGGGTGCTGCCGCGCATGGGCGCCTCCTCGGGTGAGTGAGATTCACAGCAGTACGTCACATTCACGTACCGACAGGACCTTTGCGCCCGATATGCGCATCCATCGGAGGGACCCGAGGGTCTGTCCGGCCGCGGAGCAATGCCCGGAAACCCCCGTATGCCGGACGCCGCTCCTCCACTAGGGTGCGAGGACATGAGGAGCAGCTCAGCCGTCCTATCTGCGACGTTCCTGGCTCTCGCGCTGCTGACCGGCTGCACGGCCGCCGGTGACGACGGGAACCACGAGCAGGCCACTCCCCCGACCACCGCACCCGACCTCGACGCCACGCCCTCCGCCGCCCCGCCCCCATCCCCTCCGCGCCCGAGCTGCCGGGCGCGGGCTGGGACCTCCTCTTCCTCGACGACCGGGACGCCGTCGCGGTCGCCTCCCCCGACTGCGCCGAGGGTGACGACCCGGAGCGCCCGTGCCAGGACCGCGTCGCCGTGCTGGCGGACGGCGCCTGGGAACAGCGCCGGGGGCCACGGCTCCCGGCCGCCGCCCTCACCGCCGAGCGCGAGTACCGGGCCGCCGGCGACGGCGTCGTCCGGCTGTCCGTCCTCGATGCCGCCGAGCCCCGCGACTGGATCAGCACCGACGGCGCGGTGACCTGGCGGGAGACGGACGGGACGCCGTCCGGCGAGATCACTTCGGTGCCCGACGGCGCCGCCGTGTGGCCCCGGCGGGGGGACGGGCCGGCGCGCCTCGTCGTCCTGCTCCCCGGCACCGGCGAGCTGCGGACCCTGGCGGCACAGCCACCGCTCGAGTTGCTGCGGGACGTGCAGCTCCTGCCGGACGGCGGCTACTGGGCCGCCGGCACGGACGGCACGGACACCCCGCGCGTCGCCGTCAGCCGGGACCACGGGGAGAGCTGGGAGCTGCTGCCCAGCCCGCCCGCGGAGGGCGGCGAGGCCCCGGCACACCTGCTCCTGCAGGCCGGCCGGGACGGCCTGTACCTCTTCGGGGCGGACTCCGCCTCGGCCCTCACCACCGTCCACTGGAGCGGCGACGGGGGCGCGACCTGGGAGCGCCGCTGGAGCGCCGGCGCGGCGGAGCCGACGGGCGCGCTGCTCGGCACGCCGATCGCCGCGGCGGACGGCCGGCTGATCGTCTACGCCACGGACGGGGTGCGGGTCAGCGCGGACGGCGGGCGGACGTTCACCGTCGACCGGCCGGGGCGGCCGCCCGAGCGGCCCCGGATGACGCCGGCCGGCTACCTGCTGACCGATGTCGACCACCCGGGGCACTACCGGCTCTCGGCGGACGGCTTCACCTGGCGGACCGTGATCCTCGGCAGCGAGGAGGGCTGACCCGGAGTCCGGCCCCGGCCCCCGCGGGGGCCGGGGCGTCACCTCACTGCCGCTTCGCGCGGGCGGCGGTGCGGGCGCGGTCCTTCTGGTCGAGGACGACCTTGCGGATGCGGACCTCGTCGGGCGTGACCTCGACGCACTCGTCCTCGCGGCAGAACTCGAGGGACTGCTCAAGGGACAGCTTGCGCGGCGGCACCAGGTTCTCGGTGGTGTCGGCCGACGCGGCCCGCATGTTGGTGAGCTTCTTCTCCTTGGTGATGTTGACGTCCATGTCGTCGGAGCGGGAGTTCTCGCCGACGATCATGCCCTCGTACACCTCGGTGCCGGGCTCGACGAAGATCACGCCGCGCTCCTGGAGGTTCATCATGGCGTACGGGGTGGCCGTGCCCGCGCGGTCGGCGACCAGGGAGCCGCTCTTGCGGGTGCGCAGCTCGCCGGCCCACGGCTCGTGCGTCTCGTAGATGCTGTGCGCGATGCCGGTGCCGCGCGTCTCGGTCAGGAACTCGGTGCGGAACCCGATGAGCCCGCGGGAGGGCACCAGGAACTCCATGCGGACCCAGCCGGAGCCGTGGTTCGTCATGGTCTCCATGTGGCCCTTGCGGGACGCCATGAGCTGCGTGATGGCGCCCAGGTGCTCCTCGGGTGCGTCGATCGTCATGCGCTCCACCGGCTCGTGGACCTTGCCGTCGATCTCCCGGGTGACGACCTCCGGCTTGCCAACGGTCAGTTCGAAGCCCTCCCGGCGCATGGTCTCCACCAGGATGGCGAGGGCCAGCTCGCCGCGGCCCTGGACCTCCCAGGCGTCGGGCCGCTCGGTGGGCAGGACGCGCAGCGAGACGTTGCCGACCAGCTCGCGGTCGAGGCGGTCCTTCACCAGGCGGGCGGTCACCTTGTGGTTCTTGCCGCCGCGGCCGACGAGCGGCGAGGTGTTGGTGCCGATGGTCATGGAGATCGCGGGCTCGTCCACCGTGATCAGGGGGAGGGCGGCCGGGTTCTCCGGGTCGGCGAGCGTCTCGCCGATCATGATGTCCGGGATGCCGGCGACCGCGCAGATGTCGCCGGGGCCCGCGACCTCGGCGGGCTTGCGCGTCAGGGCGTCGGTCATCAGCAGCTCGGTGATGCGGACGTTCTGCGTGCTGCCGTCCCGCTTCATCCAGGCGACGGTCTGGCCCTTGCGCAGCGTGCCCTGGCGGACGCGGCACAGCGCGATGCGGCCGAGGAAGTTGTCGGCGTCCAGGTTGGTGACGTGCGCCTGGAGCGGGGCGTCCTCGTCGTACACGGGCGCGGGGACGGTGGACAGCAGCGTGGTGAAGAACGGCTCCAGGCTGTCGCTGTCGGAGGGGACCGTGCCGTCCTTCGGCTGCGTCAGCGAGGCGATGCCGTCGCGGGCGCAGGCATAGACGATGGGGAACTCGATCTGGTCCTCGTCCGCGTCGAGGTCGAGGAACAGGTCGTACGTCTCGTTCAGGACCTCGGCGATCCGGGCGTCGGAGCGGTCGGTCTTGTTCACGCACAGGATGACCGGCAGGCGGGCCTGGAGGGCCTTGCGCAGGACGAACCTGGTCTGCGGCAGCGGCCCCTCGGACGCGTCCACGAGGAGGACGACGGCGTCCACCATGGACAGGCCGCGCTCGACCTCGCCGCCGAAGTCGGCGTGTCCTGGGGTGTCGATGATGTTGATGACGACCGGGCTGCCGCCGCCCTTGGGGTGGTACCTGACGGCGGTGTTCTTGGCGAGAATGGTGATGCCCTTCTCGCGCTCCAGGTCGTTGGAGTCCATGACGCGGTCGTCGACCTGCTGGTGGGCGGCGAACGCCCCCGCCTGCCGGAGCATGGCGTCGACCAGGGTCGTCTTGCCGTGGTCGACGTGGGCGACGATGGCGACATTGCGGATGTCGTGGCGCGTGGGCATGGCTGGGCGCTTCTCCCGGGCGAGTTCGTTTCGTGGACGGCTCGGCGGGGATCGTCCGCCCGGCGGGGCTTCCCCCGAACAGACCGCGGCACCGGCGTCACCCGCCATCGTACGTCCCCCGGCCGCGCCGCTCCCAGGCGCGGCGTCAGCGGCGGTGGCCGATGTCCTGGTAGCGCGGCGTGGCCAGGCCGAACGCGCCGACCCCGGCCAGGCCGTCACCGACCGCCACGAGCTGGGGCCGCTGGTAGAGGGGCACGGACACCGCGGACGCCCAGATGCGGGCGTCGGCGCGGTCGATGAGGTCCGCGTACTCCTCCTCGTCGAGGGCGCCGGCGGCCTGGTCGAGGAGCTGGTCGACGTAGTCGGTCCCGACGCGGCCGTAGTTCTGGCCGATCAGGAGGTCGCCGCCGGGTGTGGTGCGCGGCTTGGCGAAAACGGGGGCCGCCTCGGTGGCCGGGTAGGCGCCCGCCGGCCAGGAGAACAGCGCGAGGTCGAAGCGGCCGGGTGTGATCCATTCGTCGAAGAAGTCGGCGGCCGGCACCTCGGTCAGCTCGGCGCGGATGCCGGCCGCGGCGAGCATCGTGGCGATCCGGCGCGCCGCGGCGCGCTGCGGCCGGGCGTCCTCGCCGTCGGGGACGACGAACCGCAGCGTGAGGTCCTCGCCGTCCTTGGCGCGGGGCACGGCGCTGCCCGGCTTGGCGTCGGGGGCTGCCGCGGGTGCCCGCCAGCCGGCCTCGTCGAGCAGCGCGGCGGCGGACGCGGCGCCCGGGGTGCCCAGGGCGTCGCTGTTGTCGGTGTAGCCGGGCTGGCCGAGGGTGCGCAGGTGGTTGCCGAGGGGCTGGGCGGGGAGTCCCGCGGGGCGGTGGACCTTCCCGGCCAGTGCCGCGCGGTCGACGGCGCGGGCGACGGCCCACCGTACGCGTTCGTCGGCGAGGGCGCCCGAGCCGCCGTTCAGCGTGAGCTGGGTCCAGGAGGGCGCGTAGGCGCGGTGGACCGTGAAGCCGCTCAGCGCCTCGACGCGGGCCTCCTCGCGGGTGGCGTGCTGGCGCTCGCGGGCGCGCGCGGCCTCGGCGTAGGCACGCCGGTACGTCTCGGCCGCCCGCTCGACCCCGTCGCCGGCGAGGTGGGCGCGGGCGAGGGCGTCGAGGCCGTCGAGTGCGGTGACGGGGCTGGGCGCGGCGCCGGGGGGCACACCGTCGTCCCCGTCGCCGTTGGCCCCCTCCGTGTCGCCGCCCGCGTCGTCGGCCGTGGCGGCGCCCGTGGCCCCGTCCGTGGCGCCCGAGCCGCTCGGGGCGGGGGCGCGGCGGGCCGCGGTGATGCGGTCGGCGTCCCCGGGGGTGATCTCGGCGACGTCGAGTTCGCCCGCGGCCAGGGCGTCGCGGCGCTCGGAGCGCGGCACGGCGGTCAGGACGAGGCTGTCGAGGAGCGCCGGGTCGCCCCACCAGGCGTCGTTGCGGGCCAGGGTGACGGTCCCGGCGTCCTCGTCGACGCCGGCGACCTCGAACGGGCCGCCGGAGACGGCCAGGCCGGCGCGGGCGCCCTCGTTGAACGTGTCGGGGTCGCCGGTCACCGAGCGCGGGTAGAGCGGGGTGAAGAGGGACTTCCAGTCGGCGTAGGGCCGGCTGAACGTCACCTCGACCTGGTGTGCGCCGGGCCCCTCGCGGACGTCGGCGATCCGGTCGTAGCCGGCGTTGCGGGCGGACCAGTAGTCCGGGTCCTTCCCGTTCAGCGCCTGCCACTGGGCGATGAAGTCGTCGGCGCCGACGCGCCGGCCGTCGCTCCAGCGGGCCTCCGGGTGGAGGGTGTAGACGACGGTCTGGCGGGGTTCGCGCTCGGTGATCTCGGCGGACCGCAGGTAGTCCGTGTCGAGCCGGGGGCGGCCCTCCGCGTCGAGGACGAACAGGTGCGGGAGCACGGCCTCGGCGACCCGGTCGGTGACCGCGTCGGCGCCGAACTGGTAGGCGTTCAGTGTCGTCGGGAGCGCGTCGACGGCCCACCGGACCGTGCCGCCGCTGCGGAGCTGGGAGCGGCGCGCGGTGCTGATCGACTGGAGCGCCCTGACGGGGACCGTGTCGTCCTCGGTGGGGGTGGTGCACGCGCTGAGCAGCGGCGCGAGCATCAGCCCCACGGCGCACACGGCCCACCACGCGCGCCCTCCCGTACGGCCTGCCATCCGCCACCTCCGGTCTCACCGGTCCGTTGATCAGATCGTCAGCCCCCATCTGAGGGGTGGCGGCGACCGGGGGCCAGGGGACACGGCGGTGACGGCGGACCGGCCACCCGCTCAGCCGAGAGGCCCGACGAGCCGGGCGCCGCCGTCCGTCTCCAGCACCGTCCCGGTGAGGTTGCGGTTGGTCGCGGCCAGCGCGACCGTCTCGGCGATGTCCTCGGCGGTCGCGACCCGGCGGACCGGCAGGGCGGCGGCCACCTGCTCGAAGTACGCCCGCCTGGCGTCCTCCGGGAGGGCGCTCCACCAGGGCGTGTCCACGACCCCGGGCGAGACGGCGTTCACGCGGCGGGGCGCCAGCTCGACGGCGAGGGGGCGGACCATGGCCTCGATCGCGCCGTTCACCGCGGCGAGGCCCGCGGTGCCGGGCAGCGCGGCGCGGGCGGATATGGCGCTGACGAAGGTGACCGACGCGTCCGGCGCGAGCCGCGGCAGCAGGGTCCTGAGCGAGGTGAGCTGGCCCCACAGCTTCGCCTCGAACGCGCCGCGCAGCACGGCCAGGTCGAGGTCGGCGAGCGGTCCTGCGCCGTCGCCGCCGCTGCTGGCGAGCACCAGCCGGTCGATGGTGCCGACCGCATCGCCGACCCCGGCCATGCGGTCCGCGTCGGCGGCGTCGGCGGCGTGGGCGGTCAGGCCCGGGTCGGACGCGGCCAGCGCCTCGACGCGGGCGGCCGTCCTGCCGGTCACGTGGACGGTGTCGCCGCGCCCGGCGAGGAGGCGGGCGGTCGCCAGCCCTGTGCCGGACGTGCCGCCGACGACCAGGGCGGTGGGGGTCGAGGACGAGGTGGAACGGGACATGGCGGACCTCTCATCGGTGCGGGACGGCCGGGAGACAATTTCGAACCGTCACGTCTCGTTATAGCATGGGACCGTGCCGACACCACACGACCGCCCCACGCCCGCCCCCGCCACGCCGGGGCCGGGCCGGCCGCGCAGCGAGGAGAGCCGGCTCGCGATCCTGCGGGCCGCCGTCGCGCTGCTCACCGAGAAGGGCTGGGCCGACCTCACGATCGAGGGCATCGCGCGCCGCGCCGGCTGCGGCAAGCAGACGATCTACCGCTGGTGGCCGACCAAGGCCGACGTCCTGATGGACGCCGCGCTCGCCAAGGGCGCGCTGTACGTCACGGTCGCCGACCACGGCTCGTACGGCGCGGACCTCCGGGCGTTCCTGCGCGACACCTACGCCCTCGCCTCCAGGCCCGAGGTGAACCGGCTGCTGCGCGCCCTGATGGCCCAGTCCCTGACCGACGAGGAGTTCGGCGCGCGGTTCCGCTCCCGCTTCCTCGCCCAGCGGCGGGCCGCGCTGCGCGTCGTCGTCGACCGGGCGGCACGGCGGGGCGACCTGCCGGACCGGCCGGCGCCGGCGACGGTGCCCGACCTCGTCTTCGGCGTCCTGTGGTACCGCGTCCTCACGACGGACGAACCCCTGGACGAACCGCTGGTCGCCGAGGTCCTCGCCGCGCTGAACGCCGGCTGACCGCGCGGGTGCGGCGTCCGGCCACCGCGCCTACGGTCGTGAGGGGGGGCCGCGCGAAAGGTGGACCGGATGCGAGGACGGGCGGCCGCCGTCGCGCTGGCCGCCGCGCTGCTGCTCGTCCCGCCCGCCCCCGGCGCCCTGGCCGAGGACACGGTGGACCTCGACCGGGACACCGGGGTCACCGACCGGTCCGACGTCCTCGGCGACCGCGCGGCCGCCGTGCGCGGCGCCCTGGAGCGGCTCGGAGCGGCGGGCGGCCACCGGCTCCTGGTGGTCTACGTACGGGACTTCTCCGGTCACGAGCCCCGGTCATGGGCGGACGCCGTCGCCGAGCGCAACGAGCTGGGCGCCCGCGACCTGCTCCTCGCCGTCGCGACCCGCGAGCGGCGGCACGCGGTCTCGGCGGCCGTGCACTCCGGGCTGTCGGCCGGCGACCTCGCCGAGGTCGAACGGGTCGCGATCGCGCCGGCCCTGCGCCGTTCCGACTGGGCCGGCGCGGCCATCGGCGCCGCCGACGGGTACGCCGCGGCCGCCGCCGGCGAGCCGGTGCCGGCTCCGCGCCTCACGCAGGGCGTGCCCGACACGGGCGATGGGGGCGGCTTCGCGGTGGGCGACTGGATCGTCCCCGCCGTCCTGGTGGCGGTGGCCGGGCTCCTGGTGGCCGGCCTCATCCGGCACGCCGAACGCGGCCTGCCGCCGGAGGGCGCCCGCACCGGCCCCGCCGTGCCGGAACTCGACACCCAGGTCCGCGGCCTCCTCATCGACGTGGACGACGCCGTCCGGACGCGTGCCGCCGAGCTGTCGTTCGACCCGGACCCGCCCCCCGCGGCCGTCGCGGCCCTCTCGTCGGCCGCCGCCGCGGCCGACGCGGCGCTGCGCGCCAGGTACCGGCTGGACGACCCGGCGTTCCACGGCGGCCGGGCGGCACGCCGCCGCCTGCTGGTCCGGGCGGCCGAACGGTGCGCCGAGGCACGCGACCACCTCGCCTCCGCCCCGCCCCGCGACCCGGCCGGCACGCTGGACGCCGCCCGGGAGCGCGCCGCCGCCCTCCGGGTCCGGCGCGGTTCGGCCGCCGCGGGCCGGCTGTCCCAGGCCACGGTGGCCCTGCACCGGGCGCTGCGGTCGGCCGCGGCCGGCGACGGCGGGGCCGCGTCCCGTTCCGCCCGGGCGGCCCAGTCGGCGCTCGTCCAGGCGGAGACCCTGCACGCGGCCGTCGCGCGGCGGTCACGGGATCGGGCGAACGCCATCGCCGCGCTCCGGGCGCGCACCACCCACGACACGGCGCACGGTGAGGTGCCCGCGCCCATCGGCGCACGCCCGGACGGCGACCCGTTCGACGTCCTGCGGGACCTCGTCGCCGCCGGGAGCGGCGACCGCGGCCCGGGAGCGCGCGGCGGGGGCGCACGGGACCTGCTCGACGCCGCCCTGCTGCTCGCCCGCAGCGAGCTGGCCTGGGCCGACGCCCTGCTGACCGCCCACCGCGAGAGCGTGGGCAGCGCGGCCCGCCTCCGCGTGGCGGCGGCCGCGCGGGCACTGGACGAGGCGGAGCGCGCGGCCCCCGGCGACCCGGCCGCCGCCCTGCGCGCCGCGCGCCGCGCCGACGCCCTCGCCCACGAGGCCGCGGGGCACGTCGAGCACGACGCGGGCACCCTCGTCTGACCGGTCCCGCACACGCCCACCGGCCCTTCCCCCCGCCCCTGTTCGCTGGGTGAGGCGCTGGCGTATGGTCTGGCATATGCAGATCGGGGGTGATGAATGAACGCCATCAACCTGCAGCCGTGGCAGGTCATCCGGCAGGACGAGAACGGCGGCCGGTACCGCATAGGGCACTGCGCCACACGCGCCGAGGCGCAGCGGCTCGTCCAGCGGCTGCGGACGAGCGCCGGGGCGCACGCGGCCGGTGCTCCGGCCCGGTATGTCGTGGAACGCGTGGACATCGCGGGCCGCGCCCAGGGCTGACCCCAGGCACAATCGGGCATAAGGGATATTCAACCCAGACCCGACGGGGGCCGGCGGTGAGCACTGAACCTTCCGAACCGGGTGGCCGGGACTCGGCCACCACGGGCCCGGCGGGCAGCCCGCGCTCCCTCCTCGACCTGCTGCCCCTGGGCACCGTCGCCCTCGACGCGCGCGGGACCGTCCACCTGTGGACCGCCCCGGCCACGGACCTCCTCGGCTGGTCCGAGCACGAGGCGACCGGCATGCGGCTGGCCGGCCTCCTGCCCCCCGGCCACCCCGCAGCCCGGGGCACCGGCCTCCTGCGCGCGCTGCTGCGGGACCACCGCTGGCGCGGCACCCTCCCGCTGCGCCACCGGGACGGACACACCGTCGAGCTGGCCGTCCGGGCCTGGCCCGCCAGGGACGGCGACGGCACCCTCCGCGTCCTGGCCGACATCGCGGGCGCCCGCCCCCTCCACCTCCTGGAACGGAACGCGGCCGCCCTCGACGCCCTCTTCACCTCGTCCCCCATCGGCATCGCCCTGTTCGACACCGAGCAGCGCTACACGCGCGTCAACGAGGCCCTGACCCGCCTGTACGGCATCCCGGCCGCCGACCTGACCGGCCGCACCGTCCTGGACGTCCTCCCCTCCCCCGTCGGCGAGGAACTCCACCGCATCCAGCGCGCCGTCCTGCGCACCGGCCAGCCCATCGGCGACCTCGTGACGGCGTCCCCCGACGGACGCGGCGCGCACTCCGTGTCCTTCGGCCGCCTCACCGACCGCGCCGGCCGGACCCTCGGCGTGAGCTGCACCGTCCTCGACATCTCGGAACGCCGCGAGGCCCTGGCCGACATCGAACGCGCCCGGCAGCGGCTCGCGCTCCTCGACGACGTCGGCATCGCCCTGGGCGACCTCCTCGACGTCCGCCGCATCGGGGAGGCGCTGACCCTCGCCCTCGTGCCCCGCTTCGCCGACTACGCGGGGGTCGAACTCCTCGTCCCCGTCGCATCCGGCGGCGACCCGCCCGACGTCGGCGAGGGCATCGACGCGCGCCTCGTCCAGATCGCCGTCGCCGCCAAGCGGCACGACCCCGCCGTGGACCGGATGCTGCGCGTGTCCCACGAGGACGGCGACGAGATCGTCTTCCGCCCCGGCTCCGTGCTCGGCCCCGTCCTGGCCACCGGCACGCCCCACCTCGCCGAGACACGGGAGCAACTGCTCGCCGCCGTCGCGCCGGGCGACCCCATGGGACCCGCCGTCGAGGCGCTCGGCATCCACTCGATGCTCACCGTCCCGCTCCGCGCCCGGGGCCGCGCCCTCGGCCTCCTGGTCGTGAGCCGCGCCGGGGAGCGCGCGGGCTTCGACCGCGAGGACCTGACGCTCGCCCTGGAACTGGCCGCCCGCGCCGGCATCTCCCTGGACAACGCCCGCCTCTACGTCCGCGAGCGCGAGGGCGCCCTCACGCTCCAGCGCAGCCTGCTGCCGCAGTCCCTGCCCGAGCTGCCGGGCATCGAGGCGGCGCACCGCTACGTGCCGAGCAGCAGCGGCGCGGAGATCGGCGGCGACTGGTTCGACGTGATCCCGCTGACCGGCGGACGGGTGGCGTTCGTCATCGGCGACGTCACGGGCCACGGGCTGCGCGCCGCCGCGCTCATGGGCCAGCTCCGCACGGCCGTCCGCACCCTCGCCGGGCTCGACCTCGCGCCCGCCCGGCTCCTGCACCGCCTGAACCAGCTCGGCCGCGACATCGCGCAGCGCCCCGACGACCCGGTGATGGCGACCTGCCTGTACGCCGCCTACGACCCGGGCACCCGCGTCTGCACGCTGGCGAAGGCCGGGCACCTGCCGCCGGTCCTGGTCTGCGAGGACCCGGCCACCGGCCACTGGGTCGCGCGCCCCCTGGACCTGCCGTCCGGCGCGCCGCTCGGCGTGGACGGCGTGCCGTTCGACGAGCTGCGGATCGAGGTGGCGGAGGGCAGCGTGCTCGCCCTCTACACGGACGGCCTGGTCGAGGAGCGGGACAAGGACATCACGGAGGGCGTGGCGCGGCTCGGTGAGGTGCTGACCCGGTCGATCGGGCCGGCGACACCGCTGGAGGGCGTCTGCGACACGGTGATCCGCTCGCTCCGCCCGAAGGACGCCGGACGCGACTCGGACGACCTGGCGCTGCTCGTCGCCCGGCTCGGCGCGCTGCCCGACGACCGGGTGGGCACCTGGACGTTCCCCGCGGGGCTGCCGGCGTCCGACAACGCGAAGGGCCGGGTCCGCGCCACCCTCGCGCAGTGGGGCCTCGAAGCCCTGTGCCCCCGGGCCGAGCGGCTCGTCGCCGAACTCATCGGCAACGCCAGCCGCTACACGCGCGGCCCCATCTCCCTGCGCATGGTCCACAGCACGACCCTGCTCATCGAGGTGACCGACCCCGTGCCGGACCCGGTGCGCGACACGGCGTCGGCGCTGGACGACGAGAGCCGGCGCGGCCTGCCGCTGGTCGCGGCCGAGTCCCGCCGCTGGGGGACGCGCGAGGGACCCATCGGCCGCACGGTCTGGTTCGAGCTGGGCCTGCCCGGCTGACACCCGCGGCGCCGCCCGCCGGCGGACCGGCCCTACCGCACCGGCAGGTGGTAGGAGAGCCGGAAGCGGTCCGCCGGCACGACGACGTCCGCCGTCTCCACCGGCAGGGCGCCGGCCCGGTACGTCCGCTCGATGACGAGCACCGGATGGCCCGGCAGCCCGCCCAGCACCTCCGCCTCCCGGGTGAGCGCCGGCCGGGCGCCGACCTCCTCGGAGACGCTGTCCACCTCGATGTCGATCGCCGCCATCCGCTCGACCACACCGCGCCCGGCCAGCGGACCGTGCTCCGGCAGCAGCACGGGCGTCCTGCCGGTCACGCTCATCGGCTCCCAGGACGTCGACATCATCACGGCCTCGGTGCCGTACCGGAAGACGTACCGGGTGCAGACGACACGCTCGCCCGGCTCGATCCGCAGCCGCCGCGCGACGGCGGGCGACGCGTCCTCCCGCTCGCTGTCGCCCTCCCAGGTACCCCGCACGCACTCGTCGGTCTGCTCCTGGCGGAAGGGCGAGTTGCGGCCGAGGACGCGGTGGCCGCTGCGGTGGATGAGCCGGGGGACGGGCCGCTCGCGCACATAGGTGCCGGACCCGGACCTGCCCTCCACCAGCCCCTCCGCCATGAGCACCTTGCGCGCCTCCAGCGCCACCGTGTCGGACACGCCGTAGGCCGCCCTGATGCTCGCCTGGGACGGCAGCCTCGTGTGCGGCGGCAGCCTGCCGTCGGCGATCTGTGCCCTGAGTTCGTCCGCGACGCGGAGGTACGCGGGCTGCTCACCGAACGCCATCGACCCTCCCGATGTTGTTGACCATCGGCAACAGGATGACGACGCTCCGTCGCCCGCCGCAAAGGAACGGCCAGAGTTTCACCCGAAGTGATGACCGCCGGTCCTGCCGCCCGCGGACCCGCTCGTCCCCCGCACGCCCCGACCCCTGCAAGAATGTGCCGCCGACAACCGAAGCTGTCCGAAGGGGGACCCACCGACCATGAGCGCGTCAGGCGGAACGAAGGCCATCGTCGCCGCGTTGGGAGCCAACCTGGCCATCGCCGTGAGCAAGTTCGTGGCGGCGGCGTTCAGCGGGTCGTCCTCCATGCTCGCCGAGGGCGTCCACTCCCTCGCCGACTCCGGCAACCAGGCGCTCCTCCTGCTCGGCGGCAAGCGCGCCAAGCGCGCGGCCAGCGAGGAGCACCCCTTCGGCTACGGCCGCGAGCGGTACATCTACGCCTTCCTCGTCTCGATCGTCCTCTTCTCGGTCGGCGGCGTCTTCGCGCTCTACGAGGGCATCGAGAAGATCCGCCACCCGCACGAGCTGGAGCACTGGTACTGGCCGGTCGGCGTGCTGGTGTTCGCGATCATCGCGGAGGGCTTCTCGTTCCGCACCGCCATCAAGGAGTCGAACGAGACGCGCGGCACGCAGTCGTGGGCCGGGTTCGTCCGTACGGCCAAGGCGCCCGAGCTGCCCGTCGTGCTGCTGGAGGACCTCGGCGCCCTCATCGGCCTGGTGCTGGCCCTGGGCGGCGTGCTGATGGCCATGGCCACGGGCGAGGGTGTGTGGGACGGCGTCGGCACCCTGTGCATCGGCGTCCTGCTGATCGCCATCGCGCTGGTCCTCGCGGCGGAGACGAAGTCGCTGCTCCTCGGCGAGGCCGCGGGCAAGGAGTCGGTCCTGAAGATCCGCGCGGCCGCCGTGGACGGGGTCACCGTCACGGGCGTCATCCACATGCGGACGCTGCACCTGGGGCCGGACGAGCTGCTGGTCGCCGCCAAGATCGCCGTCGAGCACGACGACGACGCGGCCACCGTCGCCGCGGCGATCGACGCGGCCGAGGCCCGTATCCGCTCGGCCGTGCCGATCGCGCGCGTCATCTACCTGGAGCCGGACATCCTGCGCCAGCAGACCCCGCCGGCGGAGCGTGCGGCGGACGCGTAGCGGCGCCCGCGCCCGCCCGCCGGCGGCGGCGCCGGGTCAGAACTGGAGCGACCAGGAGTCGAGGGTGCCCTCGTCCAGGCTCGCGTTGTCCGTGACGGCGAGCGTCCACGTCCCGTCGGCGTCGATGCCGGCGCCGTTCAGGGTGTAGACGGTGTCGATGTTCTCGGCGGAGCCGCCCGTCTGGTCGCGCAGGACGAGCGAGGTGCCGTCGGGCGCGGTCAGTTCGACCGTCAGGTCACCGACCCAGGTGTGGGTGATGTGGATCTCCGCCTGGAAGACGCCCGTGAGCGTGCCGACGCCCGACACGTCGATCGTGGACTCGGCGGTGCTGTTGTCCTCGATGGCCACCTCCGTGTCGCTGGTGAACTCGGGGCCGGTCGGCTCCTCGGGGGCGCCGCCGCCCTGGCCGCCGGTGTGCAGCAGCGCGTTCGGCGTGTCGGCGGGCACGCCGGAGAGCTGGCCCCACACCGCCGTGCCGACGAGTTCGTCCTCGACCTCGGCGGGCGTGGCGGACGGGTTCTCGCCCAGGAAGAGGGCCGCGGCGCCGGCCACGTGCGGGGTCGCCATGGAGGTGCCGGAGATGGTGTCCTCGTCGGTGTCGCTGCCGTTCCAGGCCGAGGTGATGCCGGTCCCGGGCGCGAAGAGGTCCAGGACGCTGCCGACGTTCGAGAAGGACGACACACCGTCGGACGAGTCGCTCGACCCCACCGTGATGGCGGCCTCGACACGGGCCGGGGAGCTGCCCCCCGCGTCGTCGCCGTAGTCGTTGCCGGCGGCGACCGCGTAGACGACGCCCGCGTCGATGGAGTTCTCGACGGCCTCGTCCAGCACCGCGTCGGCGCCGCCGCCCAGGCTCATGTTCGCGACGGCGGGGCCGTCCACGTCGCCGGTCACCCAGTCGATGCCGGCGACGACGGACTCGGTGGTGCCGTACCCGTCGTCGTCCAGGACGCGCACGGAGACGATGTCGGCCTCCTTGGCGACGCCGTAGTCCTCGCCGGCGACCGTGCCCGCGACATGCGTGCCGTGGCCGTACCCGTCGAGACCGTCCTCGCCGAACGCGTCGAACCCGACGCTGGCGCGCCCGCCGAAGTCCTCGTGCGTGACGCGGACACCGGTGTCGATGACGTACACGGTGACGCCCGCGCCCGCCGAGTCGTACGTGTAGCCGTCGTCCAGCGGCAGGTACGGCTGGTCGATGCGGTCGAGACCCCAGGACGGGGGGTCGGTCTGGGTGTCGTCCACGTGGTGGACGGTGTTCTGGACGATCCGTTCCACGGCCGGGTCGGCGGCCAGGGCGAGGGCGTCGGCCTCGCCCATCTCGGCCGCGAAGCCGTTGATCGCGTGGGTGTAGACGCTGGTGACCACCGCGTCGTGCCGTTCGGCCAGGGCCTCGGCGCGGACGGACGCGGCGGAGAACGCCGAGTCCTTGAGCTGGACGACGTAGCTGCCCGCCACGGTGTCCTCGGCCCCGGCGTTCGCTATGACCGCCGCCGGACCGCCGGCGGCCTGCGCGGCGGCCGGCACGAGCGCGCCGGCCCCGAGGGCCAGGAGGGCGGCGACCGCCGCCGTGCTCCAGGCCCGCGGCCCGCCGGGGAATCGCAACACTGCCATCGAGGGGTTCCTCCTCATCGGTGGTGCGCTGGAAGAGGACGGCGCCACACCTGTCGTGCTCATGACATTCCCGGGCGCGACGACCGTCACGAGGAATGATCCGAGCCCGCACAGAAGTTGACAAGACCTCAATGCCCGGCGTCACGGATCGGACAACTCCACGAAATATCAGACAGGACGACCACCGCAGGTCACGGCCGTACCACTCACCGCCACGGCGGCTGTTGTTACGTTTTCCGTCAGCTTTCGAGACTCCGGCCTCCCACCCCACCAGCACCGCACGCCCCGCACCACCCCAGGACACGGACCGGCGGCCGAACCCCGAGGGCATCCGCCAACAAGGCAGGTACGGCACCGGGGGAAGACGCTACGGTTGCCCCATGACCGCATTGCCCGACTGGATGAGCCCGCCGCACGCGGAAGGCTGGTTCGCGGACGATCTGGACCACCTGCCGGAAGCACCGCGCCACACCGAACTGATCGACGGAGCCCTCGTCTTCATGATGTCGCCGCAGAGGTGGTGGCACGGCCACCTCATCACCATGCTCGCCGTCGCTCTGATGGAGCAGGCACCAGCAGGGACGAGAGTCGGCCGCGAGATGTCGATCAGGCTCGACGCGCGCAATCGCCCCGAGCCGGACCTCCTGCTGACGACCGTCGATTTCACGGGCGACCGCACGTGGTTCGCGCCGGAGGACGTGCTGCTCGTCGTCGAGGTCGTCTCTCCCGAGTCGGCCCACCGTGACCGCACGGTCAAACTGCGCAAGTACGCGGAGGCCGGTATCCCGCACTACTGGTGCGTCGAGGAGGAGGGCGGGTCACCCGTCGTCCACGTGTACGAGCTGGACGGGCCGACCGGTGCCTACGCGCCCGCCGGAATCTTCCGCGGGCACCTGCGGCGCCCCGTCCCGTTCGAGATCGCCGTGGACCTGGACAAGCTCCTCCCGCCCTCCCGTCCCTGATCACCCGTCGCCCGACCGCGCGTCCGTCAGCCGGCGTCGGCGCGCTTCTCCAGACGCGTGCCATCCCGCAGTGTGATGGACATCAGGTCGCTCGGACCGTCCAGCTCCAGGCGGTGCCAGCGGCCGCGCGGCACGATCACGGCGGTGCCCGGGGTCAGCCGTACGGTCTCCTCCGGATCTCCGGCCGCCGTGGCGCGGAAGTGGAGCCGCACTCCCCCGGCCAGGCAGCACACGGCCTCCTCCGCCGCCGGGTGCATCTCCCAGTGGTCGGCGTGGACGTCCTCGTCCGTCTCGACACGGAAGGTGCCGACCTGCCAGGTGCCCTCGTCGCCCGTCGTCATCCGCCGCTCACCGGCGCGTACATCGCCGTTCGGGTGGAACCGCAGGGCCGAGTCGAAGAGGTTCACGGGGTGCGTGGTCACGAGGAGATCCCTTCCAGTTGTTCCGCCGGTGCGGCGGGGGCCGGCGCCGGTGCGGTGGCGCGGCGCCGGGGCAGTACGACGGCCGCCACGACCGCCGCGAGGGCGAAGACGGCGGCGGTGACGGCGAGTCCGAGCGCATAGCCGTCGTTCAGGGACGCGGGGTCGGTGGCCCCTCCCGTGCGGTGCGCAGCGACCGTGGCCAGCGCGGCGAGGCCGACGCAACCACCGAGCTGCCGGGCACTGTTGACGAGCCCGGAGGCCATCCCGGCCTCGCCCCGTGCGACTCCCGTGGTCGCGGCGGCGGCGACCGGGGCCAGCACGAGACCGGCGCCGACGCTGGTCAGGAGCGACGGGCCGAGCACGTCGGTGACGAAGCCGCCGTCCGCGCTGATGAAGGCGAACCAGGCGAGCCCCGCCGTGGCGATCAGCGCCCCGGGCACGAGGGACGCGCGGGGGCCGCGCGCCGTGGTGACGCGGGTCGCGACGAGTGAGCCCAGGACCAGCCCGGCCGAGAAGGGCAGGAACGCGAGCCCGGTCTCCGCCGCCCCCATGCCCACCACTTCCTGCAGGTACAGCGTCACGAAGTAGAACGCCGTGAACTGGCCCGCCGCCGCCAGGAACACGAGCACGTTCGCGCCCGCCACCCAGCGGCTGCGCAGGAGCCCGAGACGCAGCAGGGGCGCGGGCGACCTCGTCTCGGCGAACACGAAGGCGACGAGCAGCACGGCACCGGCCGCGAGCGTCGCCGCGGTGACCGGGGACGCCCACCCCTCGGCGTCGGTGCGGACGACACCGAACACCAGCAGGCCGATCCCGCCGGTCACCAGGACGGCTCCGGGCACATCGAGCCGCGCGCGCCGATCGGGGCGCTCGTCGGCGGGCACGCCGAGGGTGATCAGCACGAGTGCCGCCGCCACGATCGGCAGGTTGATCAGCATGACCCAGCGCCAGCCCGCGTACTCCGTGAGCACGCCGCCGGCGAGGACACCGAGCGCGCCGCCCGCGGCGTTCACCGCGCTCCACACGCCGAGCGCGCGGACCCTGGCGCGGCCTTCGGGGAACGTGGTGGTCAGCAGCGCGAGCGCGGCCGGGGCGGCAGCGGCGGCGCCGAGGCCCTGCCCGGCGCGCGCGGCGACGAGCTGCCACGGCGCCTGGGCCAGTCCGCCGGCCAGGGAGGCCAGCCCGAAGACGGCCAGGCCGGCGGACAGCAGGCGCCGCCTGCCGTAGAGGTCGCAGGCCCGGCCGCCCAGCAGCAGGAAGCCGCCGAACGTGAGGGCGTAGACGTGCACGACCCAGGACAGGTCGAGCGGTGCGAAGTGCAGCGCGGTGCGTATCGCGGGGAGCGCGACGTTGACGACCGCCATGTCCAGGGCGACGACGAACTGGGCGACGGCGGCGGCCGCCAGCACCACTCCGGGTCGCCCCGCTGGATTTTTATACATGTATAGAAAGTAGCACGGCGCTTCCCGCTGTCGAACCCGCGCGATGATGGAGCCATGCCGAAACCGACCGCGCCCCGCAGGACCGCCGGCCGGCCGCCCCGCATCTCCCGGGAGGAGATCATCGGGACGGCCCGCCGGATCATCGACGAGGACGGCGTGGACCGGCTGACGATGCGGCGGCTGGCCACCGAGGTCGGCAGCACACCCATGGCCCTGTACCACCACGTCCGCGACAAGGAGGAGCTGCTCCTCCTGCTGCTGGACGACCACGCGGCACGGACCGCGCGGCGGCCCGAGGTGCCGGCCGAACCCCGCGAGCGGGTCGTGGCCGCCGCCGCGGCGATCCACGAGGTGCTCGCGTCGTGCCCCTGGATCGTGGAGGTGCTCGCCGCCGACGACCTGATGTCGAGGTCGGCGCTGTGGTTCGTCGAGCAGATCGTGGACGGCCTGGCCGACGGCGGGCTGACACCCGAGGCCGCAGTGCTGGGCTACCGCGTGATCTGGCACTACACGGCCGGGGAGATCATGGCCCGCGCGGCGGCGGCACGACGCCGGGAGGACGACCGTCCGACCTACCGCGAACAGGTCTTCGCCGACCTCGCCCCGGAGGAACTGCCCCGACTGGCCGAGGTCGCGGACCAATGGGTGACACTGACGGCCCGCGACACATACCTGGACGGATTGCGCAGCATCGTGAACGGACTGCTCGCGGAACACTGACGGTCTCCCCACGCCGCGAAGCACCGCGAACGCTCCGGGGAACGTCCCGCACGCTGGACATCACCAGCGGGCGTTGCTGCCCATCCCGGTCTCCGGGCGGCTACCAGCGGCAGAATTGAGGGTGTGAGCGGTAGTAAGAAGTACTCCGTGAGCCTCCCGGAGGACCACCCAGCTCGGATCAGGTGGGTGCTCTCACGCGTGGATGCCCATGGGATCACCAAGGAGATCACCGCCGATGCTGCCGCTCTTCTGCGCACGCATCGGCTTCACGGCCACAAGTACGCCATCGATGCGGTGTTCTCGGTCATCGCACGCACTGCTCCCCAGCCCGTGACCGTTCTGACATCCGACCCCGAGGACCTCACGCTCCCCTGCGGCCTCACCGTGGAAATCATCAACGTATGACGTCCAGCCATCCCACACTGGCCCAGCGCGCGAGAAAACTCGAGATCTTCGCGAAGGAGCAGGCCCTTCGAGGCTACGTGTCTCCCGCATTCCCGCTGTGGCGATAAGCCATCCACCAGGCGCTGAAGCTGGGTCGCCGGCACAGAACCGAGACCTACCCTTCCGGATCGATCAGTTCACGCTCCGGAACGTCAAAGTCACCCAAGGCGTTCTCGTACGCCTTGAGCAGTCGACGGGCGTTGGCGGGCGAGCGCAGCAGGTATGGACTCCTGACGCAGTGCCGCGTAGTCCTCGGCGGAGACGAGCACCGCGTTGCCAATCGGCGCGCTGGCCAGGTGCGGGTTCAAATCCGCAGGAGACTTAGGCGTGATGTCCGCCGCTCCGCAGCAGCGGCGGGCTGAGCAACCACGCGTGCCCCCGGGTGTAGAGGGCGGCCGGGCGGCCCGTGGCGGGTAGCCGCTGTTCCCCGGTGGGCCGCACGAAGCCTTTGGTGTTGAGTACTTTGCGGCGGAAGTTGCTCGGGTCGAGGGGTTGCCCCCAGATCACCTCGTAGATCGTACGCAGCTCGCTCAACGCGAACGACTCCTCGCAGAAGGCCGTGGCGATGGCGGTGTACTCGAGCTTCCTGCGGACCTCCTCCAAGGCATCCGCGAGGATATCGGCGTGGTCGAAAGCCAGATAGTCGGTGACACCCAGAAGTTCTGACACTGGAGTCCAGTAGGCGCGTTCGGCGTCTGTGCCACCCACGGGTACGGGAAGGTCCGGCCCCAAGGCTAGGTAGGCGACGGTGACCACGCGCCCCCTCGGGTCGCGTGGCGGATCCCCGTAGGCGCCGAGCTGCTCCAGATGCAGCCGGCTGCCGTCGATGCCCGCCTCCTCCCGGAGCTCCCGCAGCGCCCCGGCGCGCAGGGTCTCACCCTTGCGGACATAACCGCCGGGCAGCGCAGCTCGGCCGATGTACGGCTCCCGCCCGCGATCGATCAGGAGCACCATCAACCGGTCGCTCCTGACAGTGAAGATCGCCAGGTCCACAGTCACCCACGACGGCTCCACCTCGGCGGAGTCCTCCAGCCGGTCGTTCACCAGAACCCCTAAAGGTCACATTGACTTAAAGCTGCCGAGCGTTTATGGTCTCATGGACCTTAATCCAGCGAGTAGGGGCATAGCATGATCACCGCACATGCACTGCCGACCAAGGAATCGCTCGCAGAACCCACCGCCGCCACCCGCCACTTATGCGTGGGCGTGTACGTCGATGAACGGTTCCGCGACCTCGTGATCGACGAGGTGTGCACTGCCCCGTACCGGAGGGTCGCGCCCTCCTACGGGTTCGACATCGTCCCCGTCATGCGCCATGCCTGGCGGGCCGCTGCGCTGTCCACCATCCTCCGCTCGACGCTGGTGGGATCAGTGGTCGTCCCGGCCCTGGTCGGAGCCCTGCCATGCGCTGTCCTCGTCGGGTGCGGTCTCGCCCTGCTCTGGCTGCTACGCGTCACGAGGGTGCTGCGGGAAGCCGATCGGGAGCGGCAGCCAAGGAGGACATCGAAGCGCCGTGAGTGGGAACTCGCGATTATCGACAGCGACTTCCTCGGTCTGCTCTTCCCCGACGGGAGGGCACGGAAGCCGCCCGTCTTCCGGCGGATACGCGTCGTCGCGCTCTCAGTGGCCGCGACCGGCTCGGCCGTGGCGGTCTCCGATCCGGGCCAGGCACTGGCGGCTCTGGCCATCACCATGGGCATGGCGTTCATGTGCCTGGGGGTCGGCGCCACGCGGCAGTTGATGCTCAACCGCATCCACCGAGCACGGGATCTCCGGCCCGCGCGCCTTTCCGGTCGGCAGCGGGCGGCGGACCTCCAGCAGCATCACACCTGCGCAGTCTACCGCCGGCCCCGCCACAGCGAGGACGACGATGATGAGGAGGATCTGACCTTCTTCACCCTCTTCGGGGACACATCACCTTTCATTGGGGCCGGTGAGCTCGTCTACCAATGGAATCCGCCGATGAGCATCCAGCTGCTGCGCCCGAGCGACGACGACGGCGCACAGCTCCATGACCTCGAACACCGGGAACCGCCGTTCCAGACACACGAGCTGGTCGACCACCTGCGCGAAGCGGTGCGACTTCTCGACACTGATAGTCAGGAAGTCCGGCTTCCCACCCAAGTACGGGACCGCGTCTACGTAGCCGAGACCGATGTGGCGGCAGACCCGTCCCTTCTCGCCCGGCCCTTGGACGACGCCGAACTGCGGGCCGTCATCAACACCCCGGGAGCGAGGCGGCACCACTTCCTCGAAGTCACGACACCCATGGCAGGATCGGAATACGTTGCGACCGTCCTGCTGCGCGTCAACGTCCAGGGACGGACCTTGAGTATCTCCATGGCGGCCTGCGTTCTCGCCCACACGCCGCGCTCCTTCCAGCAGACCGAGGAATTCGGTCAGCACGGCGCCATGGCCGTGGTCTGGTCCGCGTTCCGCGAACTGCGCGGGCTGCCACGGGAGATCCAGAGGTCGTGGCGGGTCGTACGCCACCTCGGCGCGCTAGGAAAGGCCGCCGTGCTCCCTCGCGACCTCACCAGCGAGCCGCGACGCAACGTGTTGATAGGAAGCCGGGTGAGCATCAGGGAGACGTCGAGTCAGGCGTGGTCCAAGGTGCAACTGGAAAAGAGCGAAATCTTGGGTCAGATGAAGACGATCGAACTGAGGCTGCTCCGGGCCGCCAGTGACTTCCTGTCCACCAAGGAAGTGGACATATCCGAGTTCACCCATCGCGCCATGAAGATCATCAATAGCGGGATCTTCAACTTCGGCGACAACAACAGCTTCAACAACAACGCTGTCGGTGACACGGCCCACGTCGGCGTCGCAGGGAATCAGCCCGTGGGCTCTGGCACCCCCAGCGCAGGAGGAAAACAGTGATCGACAACCGAGGCATCATCAGCAATGGGAACAACAACAACTTCAGCAACAACGCCATCGGGGCAAACGCCAAGGTTTGCGAGAAGTCCGCCCCTCGTAACGTCGACGACCCCGCGAGCGGCGACACGGGAGACGTCGATCCCACGCCCACTTGGGACATCGGGGTGGTCACCATCCTCAGCGAGGAATTACGCTCGGTGATAGATGAGTTGGGCCTGCGGCGCCACAAGGAACCCGGCGGCCTCTACTTCTACCGGGGCAGCCTCACCACCCCGGACTCGACCGTCCGTATCGTGGCCACTCAGACCCAGAGCCCGGGCCAGCGGTCGGCAATGGCCGCCCTGGAGAACCTGCACCGTCACTACGCGCCGCGGCTGTGGGCCATGGTCGGCGTGGGCGGCGGCATCGACACTGAGCGGGCCCGCATCGGCAACGTCATCGTCTCCACCGACGTCGTCTACTACGAGAACCGCAAGATCAATCCGCACGGTGATGTCCGGCACCGCGGGGAGCACCGCCAGGCACCGGCCCCGGTCGTCCACGCCGTCAATGCCTTCTTCGCGGAGAACGGAATGCCAACACGTCTACGCCGTCGAGTCCGTTCGCGTGCCGCGGAGGAATTTGACATCTACCCGGGACTGATCGGGTCAGGCGAAGCCGTCATCGCGGACCGGGACAGCGAGATCCGGCACTACCTCAAGACCTACCACGAGAAGGTCTTGGCCGTGGACATGGAAGCCGGAGGGCTCAGCCAGTACTGGCAGGAGCACTCCGTCCGTGGTGGGGAGAATCCTGGCTGGATCGTCATCAGAGGCGTGTCCGACAACGCCGACGCGAAGAAGGGCCATGGGTATCACGAACTCGCGGCCCGAAACGCCGCACACGTCCTGCGGGAGCTCATTCCCTTCATCTGCTCACCGCTTTCCTGACAAGCGACGTCACGCAGTCACAGGAGATGGTTCGCATGACCCCCTTCCTCCTGGGGATGCTCAGTTCACTGGCAGCCAGCGCAATCGTCCTCGGACTCGACCTCCTTCGCGGCTCACGTCCGCTGTGGTGGCTGATCGCCGCCTGCTCCTCCTTCACCGGCACCGGCCTCCGCCGCATCTACCGCCGACAGGCGTCCGCCGAGCGGGACATCGCACGCGACCTCGACCGCGCCCGCTGGATCAAGGTCCTCGCGGGGCGCGGGAACGTGCTCACCCGCGAGGCGTTCTCCTCGGTGTGGTCCGGGAAACTGTCGCCCGACTCTGTCCAAGTTTTGCTTCCCGACTCACGAGCTCGGCAGGACTCCTGGCTCGACCAGCGCTCCCATGACGTGCAGCGGTTCGACCCCGGCTACACCCGAACCCTGCTCAGAGGCCAGGTGCGGACGAACATGGACTACCTCACCCACGTCACGTCCGCGCGAGGCAATGTCGAACTCCGCGAATTCAACCTGCCCAACACCTGCCGCGTGATTGCGACGGACCGAGCCGCCTTCCTGACCTTCTACAGCAGCTCCACGCACGGCAGGAACTCCCCCTGCCTGTACGTCCGGGCACCAGGACTGCTTTACTCCATTGCCCTCCAGCAGTTCGAGATAGCTTGGATACACAGTTCCCCCGTTCACCGCACCCATCCCTGAAATGATCCTCTGAAGTCGCCAGGCATGCGAGCGTCGAAGAGCCAGGGGCGCGTGGATCGCGCGGTGCTGCGTCTGATAAGGCGGCATCGGCGCCGAGGGGGCGATCAGTGCAGCGATTGGTTGGGTTGATGCACAATGCTACTGAAAAGTCATTCATTTTGACGAGTGCACCTTGCCGGAAGGTAACCAGTGGTTGTCCCCGAAGTCGGCAGGCTCGTGCATCGCAGAGATCTACACAGCATGTCGGTGGCTGATGTTAGCCACGGACTCTGTGCGGACCGCAAAGGCCGTCCGACCCGCTCCGTCGCAGGTCAGACGGCCTTTCGCCGAACGTATTAGACGTTGAAGCGGAACTCCACCACGTCGCCGTCGCGCATCACGTAGTCCTTGCCCTCCATGCGGGCCTTGCCGCGGGCGCGGGCCTCGGCTGTCGAGCCGGCTTCCAGCAGGTCCTCGTAGGAGATGACCTCCGCCTTGATGAAGCCCTTCTGGAAGTCCGTGTGGATCACGCCGGCCGCCTCGGGGGCCGTGGCGCCCTGTTTGATCGTCCAGGCGCGGGCCTCCTTCGGGCCCGCGGTCAGGTACGTCTGCAGGCCGAGGGTGCGGAAGCCCGCGTGGGCGAGGGTCGCGAGGCCCGGTTCCTCCTGGCCCACCGTGCGCAGGAGTTCCAGGGCCTCCTCCTCGTCCAGCTCGGTGAGGTCGGCCTCCAGCTTCGCGTTGAGGAAGATCGCCTCCGCCGGGGCCACGAGGGCCGCCTGTTCGGCCTTGAAGGCGTCGTCGGTCAGCTCCTCCTCGTCCACGTTGAAGACGTACAGGAACGGCTTCACCGTCAACAGGTGCAGTTCGTGCAGCGGTTCGGCGCGCTCGGTGCCCTGGGCGATGCCGGCGGCGAAGAGGGTGCGGCCGTCCTCCAGGATGGCCTGCGCCTCCTCGACGGCCTTGACGGTCGGCTGCTTGTCCTTCTTCACGCGGGCCTCCTTCTGGAGGCGCGGCAGGACCTTCTCGATCGTCTGCAGGTCGGCCAGGATCAGTTCGGTGTTGATCGTCTCGATGTCGCTCTTGGGCGAGACGCGACCGTCAACGTGGACGACGTTGTCGTCCTTGAAGGCGCGGATGACCTGGCAGATGGCGTCCGACTCGCGGATGTGGTGGAGGAACTTGTTGCCCAGCCCCTCGCCCTCGCTCGCCCCGCGCACGATGCCCGCGATGTCGACGAAGTCCACGTGCGCCGGGACGACGCGCTCGGAGCCGAACAGTTCGCCCAGCTTCGCCAGCCGCGGGTCCGGCACGCCGACGACGCCGAGGTTCGGCTCGATGGTCGCGAACGGGTAGTTGGCCGCCAGCACGTCGTTCTTGGTCAGGGCGTTGAACAAGGTCGACTTGCCGACGTTCGGCAGGCCGACGATTCCGATGCTAGTACTCATGACTCAGACGTCCGCTCAAGATCAACGTAGGTGGGCAACGGCCGCGACTCGGCCCCGTGCGTGTCTCACGGTACAGGGACGGGAACGCGAGCGGTCCGCCCGCTATCCGAGCAGGTCCGCCACATCCCGCTCCCCCAGCCGGTACGGCGCCGCCAGGACGCCGAGCCACTCCCGGCGCCCGGCGTCGTCCAACTCCTCCCACCGCGGGTGCCGGCGGGACCACCGGCGGACGAACTCGGCGCGCTCCGCGTGCCCGGACAGCCGGTACAGACCGGCCCACCGGTCCGCGGTGCCGCCGCGCCCCTCCTCCCGGTGGGCGGTCACGACGGCGTCGAGCAGCCGGTCGAGCGCGCGGGCGTACGCCGGGCTGCCGACGTACGGCTCCGCGTCCGTACCGCCCTCGAACTTGAACAGCACCGCCGCCCGCAGCAGCGCCTCCATGTCCGTCACCGACTCGAACGCGGCCCGGTGCGTCAAAACGGGTTCCTTCCGTGGAAGAGGACGTCGTCCATCGAGATCTTGAGTCCGCCCCAGTGGATCACTTCGTTCGGCTGCTCGCCGGGCCGGAACAACGCCCCCTCCGGCTTCTGGAAGGCGATCATGAAGTCGCCCTTCCCGCGGTAGAAGGGATTGCCGATGAAGACGAAGCTCTCGACGTCGCCCGGCGACAGCATGTCCTGGGTGAAGAAGAGCTTACCGGCGTCATTGGCGGTGAACCGGGCTCCCCATTCCTGCATGATGCGCTGGTACCCCGCCTCGTCCGTGTAGTGGAAGAAGGTGTTGTCGTCCATGTTGTTGACGAGGTTGTCGACGTCATGGCCGGCGAGGCCGAGCGGATCGGCCCACGTGTGCGGGTTGTGGACGTACGTGTACGGGTTCGGGGCGGGCGCGAGGCCCAGGGGGTCGGGGGTCGTGAACCGTGCGGTGGCCGGGTCGTAGTGCCGGTGCAGGTTGTAGTGCCAGCCGGTCTCCTCGTCCGCGTACTGCCCCGGGAAGCGCAGCGGGATGTCCGTGCCGTCCACCGACGGGTCGCCGTACGGGACGCCCCACACGGTGGCCCGTGACCGCCAGGCGTGCTCCCCCTCCTCGGTGACCAGGAGCACGGGCGCGCCGACGAGGTCGCTGACGATGGCGTGGAACCGGCGGTCCGTCTCCTCCTGGTCCGGGTCGGCCGCCGCTCCCCGCGGGCGCCGCTCGGTCTGGGTGATCGGGCGCAGCCCCTCGTACTCCCAGGTGAGCGCGCGTCCCCCGGCCCGCTCCTCCTGCTCGACCAGCAGGTGGTGGTGCCAGGTGAACAGCGTCTCGGCCTCGACGGTGTCGCCGCTGAGCCGGCGCTTGGCGACGCGGCGGCCGAACCCGTCGTACAGGTAGCGCCAGCGCGCGCCGTCGGGCGTCCGCACCTCGGTGAGCCGGTTCTCCGCGTCCCAGGTGTAGTGCCACGCGTCGGGCTTGCGCGACAGGCGGGTCCGCCTGCGCAGTACGGTGCGGCCGGCGTCGTCGTACTCGTGGCTGACGCGCCCGGCGCCCGTCAGGGACATGCCCCGGTAGGTCCGCTCACCGGCGCTGTCGCCGGCCGGGTCGTCCCAGACGGCGGAGAGCTGGTTGCCGGTGGCGTCGTAGGAGTAGCGTTCGCCGGCCCCGTGGCGCTGGACGGCGGTGACGCGCTGCGCCTCGTCCAGCGTGAACCGGGCGTGCCCGTCCGGGCCGTCCAGCGCCGTGAGGCAGCCGTCGGGGCGGTACGTGTAGTCCCACCGGGCGAGGCCGCGCGCCCCGGCCGTCAGCTCCTGGTGGCCGAGCCGCCCCAGCGGGTCCCAGCCCTGCGTCAGGGTGAGCGTGTCGCCGAACCGGCGGCCGGTCGGCCGGCCTGCCTCGTCGTGGCCGAACGACACGCTCCTGCCGCCGGTGGTGAGCTCCGCGCGCCTGCCGGCCGGTGTGTACGTCCAGGCGCTGTGGTGCCCGGCGGGGGTGACACGGGTCGCCACGCGCCCGGTGCGGTCGTAGGAGAGGCGGAGCACCCGGCCGTTGACGGCCTCCTCGACCAGGTTCCCCACCGGGTCGTAGCGCCGCTCCACGTCGACGTCCGGGGTCGTGGCGCGGACGGGGCGGCCGAGGGCGTCGTACGTGTAGGCGGTGACGGAGCCGTCGGCGGTCCGCTTCTCCAGGAGCCGTCCGAGGGCGTCGTAGCGGTAGTCGACCCGCTCGCCCGCCGGGTTGGTGCGGGACAGGGGCCGGCCCGCGGCGTCCAGGGCGTAGCGCGTGGCCCGCCCGTCGAAGTCGGACTCCTCGACGAGCCGCCCGGCCGGGTCGTAGGTGTACCGCCAGGCCCGGCCCGCCGGGTCGCGCACGCTGACCAGCCTGAGCCGGGTGTCGCGCGCGAACTCGTACCGCGTGCCGTCCGGGTTCGTCTGCGCGGAGACCTGGTCGAAGCCCTGGTACTCGAAGCACGTGGTGGCGCCGCTCTCGTCGGTGTGGGCGAGCAGGTTGCCCTCGTCGTCCCACTCCCAGGTGCGGACGCCGCCGGCGGAGTCCGTCCGGCGCAGGGGCCTGCCCTCGCCGTCCCACTCGTGGTCGACGCGTCCGCCGACGGCGTCGAGGACGGCGACCGGCCGGCCGAAGGCGTCCCGCCGGCAGGTGATGGCCGTGCCGTCCGCGTCGGTGATCCGCAGCGGCAGTCCGGTGGCGTCGTTGCTGACGCGGACGGCGTTGCCGAGGGCGTCCGTGACGCCGGTGACGGCGCCGCGCTCGTCGTACGCGTACCGCGTCCGATTCCCGGCCGGGTCGGTGACGGCGACCCGGTTGCCGCGCTCGTCGTACGCGGTCTCCCAGACGGTCCCGTCGGGCTGGGTGATCTCGGTCGGCCGGCCGGACCCGTCGTGGACGGCGCGGACGGTGCTGCCGTCCGGGCGGGTGGTGACGACCGGGTCGCCGTGCTCGTCGTACGTGTGGCGGGTCGTGTGGCCGAGGGGGTCGGTGACGGCGAGCAGCCGGTCGTAACGGTCCCACTCACGGGTGGTGACGTGCCCGAGCGGGTCGGTCTCGGCGATGAGCTGGAAGCTGTCGTTGAACTGGTGGACGGTGGCGCAGCCGAGGGAGTCGACCGCCGTCGTGCGGTGGTTGTCCGTGTCGTAGTGGTAGCGGTATTCGAGGACGCGGTCGGTGCCGGTGGTGAAGACGCAGCGGCCCTCGGCGTCGTACTCGTAGGCGTACCAGTAGCCGTTGCGGTCCTCCCAGCGCGTGAGCCGGGCGTGGTCGTCGTAGGAGAGCCGCAGGGCGCGTCCGGACGAGTTGTGGACGGCCGTGAGCAGTCCGTCGTCGTCGTGTCCGTAGCGCCGTAGGACGGGCTCGCCGGGGGCGCTCAGCAGGCGCAGCGCGGTCACCCGGCCGCGGTCGGTGTCGAGGCCGATGTGGTAGCCGCCGCTGTGCCGTACGTCGGTGAGGGTGCCGGTCCGGTCGTACGCGAAGTCGATCGTGTTGCCGTTGCGGTCGGTGATGGACTGGAGCGGCAGCTCGGTGTCCTCGCGGCCGGCGACCGGGGCGAAGCGCAGGGTGCGGCCGGTTTCGCGCTGGTGGACGGTGAGCGGGGAGGACGGCCGGCCGTCCCAGGCGAGGCCCCAGCGGGGTCCCTCCACGGGCATGACGGGGTCGCCGCCGGGGAGGGGGCGGGGGTAGACGAGGGCCATGCCGTCGGCGGTGAGGAGCGTCGCGCCGTGCTCGTCGAGTTCGAGGCGCTGGTCGAGCGTGGATGCCCAGGAGCGGCCGAACAGGCGGCCTCGCCGGTAGGACGAGACGTGGTGGCGTTCCAGGACGAGGGGCAGGACGCCGGGGAGGCTGACGTCGGTGGCGGACAGGAGCAGTTCGCCGGTGGCCATGTCGACGGGGTCGCCGCAGGCGGTGCGGCCGTTCATCGGGATGCCGTCGCCGCGCGTGCGGCGGCCGAGCTTGAGGGCGCCCTGGCGCAGGCCCTTCAGGCCGGTGCGGGCGGCGGCGAGGCCGCCCTTGAGTCCTCGGGCGAGGCCGCCGAGGGTGGTCAGGCCCTTCATGCCCGGGATGCAGTCGAGGACGGCGAACGCGACGTCCCAGAGCGATGCTTCGCCGTTCGCGTATTTGATCAACGTGTCGGCGAGGACGACGAGGGCGGCGGCGAGCACCACCCAGGCCAACGGCCCACCGATGATCATCACGACGATGCCCAGGACCGCGACGATCGCCTTGCAGACGTCGACGATCGTGTCCCAGTTCTCCGTCACCCAATGGATCGCGTCTTCCCACCACCTGCGGTTCTGGATACCCGCGTCGGACGCCTCGTCGATGTCACGGGCCGCGTTCCGTGCCGCCTCCTCCCGCATCTCCCGCGCCTCTTCAGCGAGCTGCCGGGCGGCGTCGAGACGGCCCTGCGCATCGTCCACCCGCCCCTGCGCCGACTCCTGCGCCTGCTGCGCCGCCTGCCGATCACGCGTCGCAGCACGCACCTCCGCATCGTCCGGCGGCTGTGCACCCTCGCCCTCACGCTCCAGACGGTCCGCCTCGTCACCCGCGCGCGACACCCAGTCCTGTGCATCCCCCAAAGCGCTCTGCGCGGCCGTGAGATCGGCCTGCGCGGCGATCGCCCGCTCCAGCGCACGATCCGCCTGCCCCTGCGCCGTCTCCAGCTTCGGCCAGTACGTCTGCAACGCCTGCGCACACAGGTCGTACGAGTCCTGCAGCTTCGTCAGGTTCTCGGGCACCCCGTCGAACTCGTCCCGGAACGCATCAGCCGACAACCCCGCCCATTCCTGGACGGCGCTGTCCCCGGCAAGCCCCCGGATCTTCCCCAGCGCCTCACCCACATCGTCCGCGAACGTCTGCAGATCCTCGGCGAGCGTCCGCACCTCGTCCGGGATTCCTGGAGTCGGATCCGACTCCATCCCCACCGGAGACCAATCAGCAGGCCGTGCCATGAGCCACCTTCCCCCGTTGCTTCACCTGGGGGAGCGGATGACCGTGCTCTCTCCCACCCCCCGATGACGGGACGTCAGGCATGATCGCTCCGGTTCCCGGGACCGGCGTGCAGGGGCATCGCACAGGAGAACGGACGGCCCCCCGCCGGGCGGAGACAGCGGGCATGACAGTCATATGGGCACGCAAGCGTGTCCATCACCCTTTTCCCGACCCACCCCGGCTTACCGTGGTCCGGTGGATCACACTACGCACACGACCCAACACCCTCGGCGCACCCCCGGCGCGGCCCGGGTGCGGGCGCGCGTGCCCAGGCCGGCCGGTGCCGTACCGGCCCGGCCCCAGCCGCGCACGCCGCGGCGGCTGCCGCGCCCCCGGCTGACCGGCCTCGGCTGCGGCGTCCTGGCGACGGTGTCGATGACGGGAACGGCCTGGTTCTGCGAGCTGCTGGGCGGCGCGCCGACGGTGTACGGCGTGCTGTTCGTCGTCACGGGGACGGCGACGGCCCTGTGGGTGCGCCCGGCCGACCTGGTCTTCGCCCCGGTGGCGGCGCCGATCGCGTTCGCCGCGGGGCTGCTCACGACCGGCGGGCTGGTCACCGCCGTGACGGAGCTGGCCCTGCGGGCGCCGTGGGTCTTCGCCGGGACGGCCGTCGCGGCGCTGATCACCCTGGTCCGCCGGGTCCTGCTGGTCGCCGGGCGCCGGCTGCGCGCGCGCCGCGCCGCCGTCCGTTAGCGGCCGGCCACCTTCGCGGCGGCCTCGGCCCGCAGGTCGCGGCGCAGCTCCTTCGGCAGGGAGAACTGGATGTGCTCCTGCATCGGCTGGACGACCTCGACGTCGCCGAAGCCCCGCGCGGCCAGCCACTCCAGGACGCCGTCCACGAGGACCTCGGGCACGGAGGCGCCCGAGGAGACGCCCACCGTGGTGACGCCCGCGAGCCACTGCTCGTCGATCTCGTCCGCGCCGTCCACGAGGTACGCGGCGGCCGCGCCGGCGCCGAGCGCCACCTCGACCATGCGGGCCGAGTTGGACGAGTTCTTCGAGCCGACGACCAGGACGAGATCCGCGTCGGCGGCGACCTGCTTGATCGCGGTCTGCCGGTTCTGGGTGGCGTAGCAGATGTCGTCGCTCGGCGGGTCGACCAGCGCGGGGAAGCGGTCCTTGAGGGCCGAGACCGTCTCCATCGTCTCGTCCACCGACAGCGTGGTCTGGGAGAGCCAGACGACCTTGCCGGGGTCGCGGACCTCGACGTTCGCGACATCGCCGGGGCCGTCGACGAGCGTGATGTGCTCGGGCGCCTCGCCGCTGGTGCCGATGACCTCCTCGTGGCCGTCGTGGCCGATGAGGAGGATGTCGTAGTCCTCGCGGGCGAACCGGACCGCCTCCTTGTGGACCTTGGTGACCAGCGGGCAGGTCGCGTCGATGGTGGCGAGCCGGCCGCGTTCGGCCTCCCGGTGCACCTCGGGGGCGACGCCGTGCGCGGAGAAGATGACGATCGAGCCCTCGGGCACCTCCGCCGTCTCGTCGACGAAGATCGCGCCCTTCTTCTCCAGCGTGCGGACGACGTACTTGTTGTGCACGATCTCGTGGCGCACGTAGATGGGCGCTCCGTACTGCTCGAGCGCGCGCTCGACGGCGATGACGGCCCGGTCCACGCCCGCGCAGTAGCCCCGGGGCGCGGCGAGCAGGACGCGGCGCTTGGTGTCGGTCGGGTCGGTCGGGACGGTCGAATCGGCCATGTGCCCCATCGTACGGGGGCGTTTCGGGCGGCCGGAACGCGGCGGGGAGCGCGCCGGGGGCGGGCGGGGGTCGCGCGGTGTCCGTTGTCAGTGGCGGGCGTTAGGTTGCGGGCATGGCAGTTACGACGTCCGCCGAGACGCCGATCCCGGTCGGGGACGTGTCGCGGCTCATCGGAGGGTGGATCGACCGGCTCGGCGCCGTGTGGGTGGAGGGGCAGATCACGCAGCTGTCCCGGCGCCCGGGCTTCGGGGTGGTCTTCCTCACGCTGCGCGATCCGGCGCGGGACGTGTCGCTGCGCGTGACGTGCTACCGGGCCGTGTTCGACAAGGTCGCCGACGTGATGCGCGAGGGCGCGCGGATCGTCGTGCACGCCAAGCCCGAGTGGTACGCGCCGCGCGGTGAGCTGTCGCTGCGCGCGACGGAGATCAGGGCCGTCGGCATGGGGGAGCTGCTGCTGCGGCTGGAGCGGCTGAAACGGGAGCTCGCGGCCGAGGGGCTGTTCGCCCCGGAGCGCAAGCGGCGGCTGCCGTTCCTGCCGGGGTGCGTGGGGCTGGTGACGGGCCGCGCGTCCGCGGCCGAGCGCGACGTCCTGGAGAACGCGCGGCTCCGCTGGCCCGCCGTCCGCTTCGCCGTGCGGAACGTGGCCGTCCAGGGTGTGCACGCCGTGCCGCAGGTTGTGGCGGCGGTGCGCGAGCTGGACGCCGACCCGGCCGTGGACGTGATCGTGGTGGCGCGCGGCGGCGGGAGCGTGGAGGACCTGCTGCCGTTCTCCGACGAGGAACTGGTGCGGGCCGTCGCGGCCTGCGGGACCCCCGTCGTCTCCGCCATCGGGCACGAGCCGGACGCGCCGCTGCTCGACCTGGTGGCCGACCTGCGGGCCTCCACGCCGACGGACGCGGCGAAGCGCGTGGTGCCGGACGTGGGCGAGGAGGTGGCGCGCGTGCGGGAGCTGCGGGACCGTGCGCGGCGGGTGCTGGCGTCGCGCGTCGACCGCGAGGAGCGGGGCCTCGCCGCGGCGCGGAGCCGTCCCGCCCTGGCCGCGCCGCACCGGCTGGTGGACGGGCGCGCGGAGCAGGTCGCGGATCTCGTCGCGCGCTCCCGGCGCACGCTGGGGCATCTGCTGGACCGGGCGGCGGCCGATGTGGAGCACACGCGGGCGCGCGTCGTGGCGCTGTCCCCCGCGGCGACCCTGAAGCGGGGGTACGCGGTCCTCCAGCGGACGGACGGGGCGGCCGTGCGGGCCGTCGGGGACATCGCCCCGGGGGACGTGCTGCGGGCGCGCGTGGCGGACGGGGCGTTCGGTGTACGGGTCGGGGATGAGCCGGCAGAGACGGGCATAGGGTGGCGGGCGTGACGGAGACGGAGTCGGGGACCGGGGCGGAGCCGGGCGGCGCGGCGATGGGCTACGAGCAGGCGCGGGACGAGCTGGTCGATGTCGTCCGCCGCCTGGAGGCAGGTGGGGCGACGCTGGAGGAGTCCCTGGCCCTGTGGGAGCGCGGCGAGGAGCTCGCGCGGATCTGCGGGCAGTGGCTGGAGGGAGCGCGTGCCCGGCTGGACGCGGCGATCGCCGCCGAGGAGGAGCACGCGGCGGGCACCGGCGAGGAGGCCGGGGACGCCGGAGAGCAGGACAGGGCCACCGCGGGCGAGGCATAGCATGACGGGACAGGTTGACCCGTCAACAAGGAGGGTCGGCCCCCCTCGGAAAGGCACCACCCTGATGGCCCTCAGCCTCGACGCCGTCGCCCAGAACCTCCTGTTCCACGAGGCGCACACCGCGCGCTCGTTCACCGACGAACCGGTGACCGACGAGCAGATCCACGAGATCTACGACCTGATCAAGCCTGCGCCGACCGCGTTCAACATCTCCCCCCTGCGCGTGACCGTCATCCGCAGCGAGGAGGCCAAGCGGCGCCTGCTCGCGCACGTCGCCGAGGGCAACCGGCCGCACACCGCCGCCGCGCCGGTCACCGCGATCCTCTCCGCCGACCTCTGCTTCCACGAGAAGCTGTCGACGCTGTTCCCGGTGTACCCGACCCTCGCGCAGGACGTGTACGGCGACCGTGACGCCCGCGAGGCCGACGCCCGGCTGAACGCCGCCCTCCAGATCGGCTACTTCCTGCTGGGCGTGCGGGCCGCGGGCCTCGCCGCCGGCCCGATGACGGGCTTCGACGCGGAGGGCCTGGACAAGGAGTTCTTCGGCGACGGCCGCCAGAAGTCCCTGGTCCTGGTGAACATCGGCCGGCCCTCCGAGATGGCCTACAATCCGCGTCAGCCCCGGCTGGACGCGACGGAGGCCGTCACCTCCCTCTGAGCACGGGCGGCGTGCCGCGGCCGGGCGTGCGCCCGGCCGCTCCCGTCCCTGGGTCAGACCTGCCCGGCCTGCTGCACCCGGAGCGCGGCGGCGAGACCGGCCAGCCGCTCGGACGACGCGGTCCCCATGACGACCGTGACGCCGTCGTCCTGGAAGCGCACCAGGGCGTCGTACTTCGGCCCCTCCCAGCGCGCCCACTCTGCGCCGGCGACCGTCTCCGTCCGGCCGGTGTCCGCCGCGCCGCGCGTCACGGAGGTGACGAACTCCTCCTCGTGCCCCTCCGCGGGCGCGGCCTGCGTGAGGGCGGCGTACTCGTCGGCCGGGTCCATGAACCCGAGGCGCCAGGTCGCGCCGAACTCGCCCTGCGCGTCGTAGCGCACGGCCGTGGCGCGCCAGTCGTCGTCCAGGCCCTCGGGGACCAGCAGGCCGTAGGGGGCGGCGCGGGCGGCCGTCGCGGCGGCCACGTCGTACTCGACGGTCCGCACCGGGTCCTGCGACTCGTCGTGCGGGATGACCAGCCAGAATCCGAAGGCGCCGACGCACACCAGGACCATGGACAGCACCATGTTGCGGACGGTCTGGAGCCGCGCCCGCTGCGCGCGCCGGTCGGCCGGCGGCGGCGTGTCCCCGGCGGCGGTGTCCCCCGCGGCCGGCCCGGATGCGGATGTCCCGCCGGGGGCGGTCGGCTCAGCCCCGGTGCCCTGCGACTCGTCACTCTCCACCCCGCCATCGTCGCGCACCGCCGCGCGCGCCCCCGCACCGCCCCCTGCCGCTCCCACCGTTCCGCTCATACGATGGCAGGGCCGCTCATCTGGAGGACGTGCGGTTACAGTCGAAGAACGCTCAGCGTCCCGCCCAGAAAGGTGCGTCCCCCGATGACCGATCACCACCACCTACCGGCCGCGCTCGATGTCGGCCCCGAGGCACCCGACCGCAACCTGGCGCTCGAACTCGTCCGCGTCACGGAGGCCGGCGCGATGGCGTCCGGCCGCTACGTGGGGCGCGGCGACAAGAACGGCGCCGACGGCGCGGCCGTCCGCGCCATGCGCGCCCTCGTCTCCACCGTCTCGATGAACGGCGTCGTCGTCATCGGCGAGGGCGAGAAGGACGAGGCGCCCATGCTGTACAACGGCGAGCGCGTCGGGGACGGCACCGGACCCGAGTGCGATGTGGCGGTCGACCCGGTGGACGGCACGACGCTCACCGCCAAGGGCATGAACAACGCCGTCTCCGTCCTCGCGGTCGCCGAGCGGGGCGCGATGTTCGACCCGAGCGCCGTCTTCTACATGGACAAGCTCGTGACCGGCCCCGAGGCGGCCGAGTACGTGGACATCGAGGCGCCGCCCGAGGTC
Organism: Streptomyces sp. RFCAC02; assembly: GCF_004193175.1. Taxonomy (NCBI): domain Bacteria; kingdom Bacillati; phylum Actinomycetota; class Actinomycetes; order Kitasatosporales; family Streptomycetaceae; genus Streptomyces; species Streptomyces sp. RFCAC02. Next base: position 2,238,168 of record NZ_SAUH01000001.1, read on the forward strand.
AACATCCGCCGGGTCGCCAAGGCCAAGGGCGGCGCGCCGGAGGACGTGACGGTCGTCATCCTCGACCGGCCCCGGCACGAGGGCCTCGTCCGCCGGGTGCGGGAGAGCGGGGCGCGGATCAAGTTCATCGCGGACGGCGACGTGGCGGGCGCCATCATGACCGTGCGCGAGGGCACGGGCGTCGATCTGCTGCTGGGGATCGGCGGCACGCCGGAGGGCATCATCGCGGCCTGCGCCCTCAAGTGCCTCGGCGGGACGATCCAGGGCAAGCTGTGGCCGAAGGACGAGGACGAGCGCCGCGCCGCGCTGGAGGCGGGCCACGATCTCGACCGGGTGCTGTTCACGGACGACCTGGTGCGCGGCGAGAACGTCTTCTTCGTCGCCACCGGGGTGACCGACGGCGAGCTGCTGCGGGGGGTGCGCTACCGCGCGGAGACCGCGACGACGCAGTCGCTCGTCATGCGGTCCCGCTCGGGCACGATCCGGCAGATCGACTCGACGCACCGGCTGTCCAAGCTGCGCGCCTACAGCGTGGTCGACTTCGGGCGCGCCGGCTGACCGCGCGCGCCGCCGGCCGGCCGACCGGTGGGCGACCGGTCGGCCGGCCGGCGGCGCGGGTGCGCACGCGGGGCGGACGGGAGGGCGCGGGAGGGCGGCCGCGCGGGCGGGGGGACGACCTCCCGTCGGTGTCGCCCGGGCGTGGCCTAGGCGATGCGGGGGATGTCCGATGTGCGGCCGCCCGGCGCCGCCGTCTCGCGCCGCCGGCGGCGGCTGAGGACGACCCGGCGCTCGGCGGCCGTCAGACCGCCCCACACGCCGTACGGCTCGGGCTGGAGCAGTGCGTGCTCACGGCACTCGAGCAGCACGGGGCAGCGGGCGCACACGGACTTGGCGGCCTGCTCGCGCGAGAGGCGGGCGGCTGTCGGCTCCTGGGAGGGCGCGAAGAACAGGCCCGCCTCGTCGCGGCGGCACGCGGCCTCGGAGTGCCACGGACCCGCCAGGTCTTTCGGACTGCGCTGGGCAGGTGCAGCGGGGGACCACGGGGACTCGTGTGGCGGTGACGATGGCAGCACGGTCAACTCCTGACACGACGGCGGCTACGGGGGTCGCTCCTGGCTGATGGACCCTCACCCGTCCTGGAGGACAGCGCGCTTCCCTCTTCCCACCCTGCGGCCATACGAGTGACGGTCCCCCGAGCCCTACCCGCTGTGCGCACGTCTATGCACAAAGCGACGGCATGGCGTGCCACGTCAGCCGTACCGGTCAGTCGCGGCGCAGGTCCTTGACCCGCTTGCCCCGGACCGGCTTGGCGTCCACGCCGCCGAGGATCGCCCAGCCCTTCACGATGACGACGGGCGCGTCGGGGTCGGCGGCCTCCGCCTCCTCCACCTCGAATCCGCCGAGGAAGCCGGTGCCCTCACAGCGCAGCGACACGTTCTCCGGGACGCGGATCTCTATGCCGCCGAGGAGGGCGACCGCGTTGACCGTGACGTACTGCTGCTCGAACATCGCCTGGGTGAAGTCGAGTTCGACACCGCCGAGGACGGCGACGGCGTTGATCGTGCCGCCGGTGCTCCAGCGTCCGCGCCGGGCGGCGCCGCTCAGGACGGCGACGACGTTCCGCGCGCCGTGCCCGCCGTGGGGCGGTGCGGCGCCGGGGCCGCCGGCGGATGCCCGCGCCGGCGCGGGCGGCTGACCGGCCGGCAGATCGCGGATCAGCGGTCCCAGCTCGTCCACGGTGCGGGCGGCGTAGACGGCGTCGACGCGTTCGGCGTGCTCATCGGCGTCGATGCGCCCCTCGGCCAGCGCCTCGGCGAGGATCTCGGCGACCCGGTCGCGATCCCCGTCGGAGGCGCGGACCGGCGGCGGGGACTCTTTGCCCAGCCGGACGGCGGGCGGCTTCTCGGCTGTCACCCCGACAGCCTAGCGACACGCGATACATCGCGACCAGACCCGGCACCCCGGACATGCCCCGAACGCACCCCCGACCTCTCCCCCACCCGCCCCTGAGCCACCCCTGAGACCCGCCCCCCACTTCGGCGCCGCCACTCGGAAACACGCAGGTCACGGCATGTAGCACGGGAAGCACACCGGATTACCACAATCCGTGACGACTGTGGCACGGTAGGTGACGGACCACCTCCGGTCCCCGATCAGACAGCCTGTCCGACCACCGCCCCGAGGAGACCGCCGTGCTCACTGTCGGCGACCCGTTCCCCCCGTTCGACCTGACCGCCTGCGTGTCGCTGCGCGCCGGCGAGGAGTTCACCCGCGTCACGGAGAAGACGTACGCCGGGTCGTGGAAGGCCGTCTTCGCATGGCCGATGGACTTCACGTTCGTCTGCCCGACGGAGATCGCCGCATTCGGCCGGCTGCACCCGGAGTTCACCGAGCGCGGCGCCAACGTCCTCGGTCTCTCCCTCGACTCCGAGTTCGTCCACCACGCGTGGCGCCGCGACCACCCGCACCTGCGCGACCTGCCGTTCCCCATGCTGTCGGACGTGCGCCGCGAACTGTGCTCGGCGCTCGGCATCCTCGGGCGCGACGGGCTGCCCCAGCGCGCGGTGTTCCTCGTCGACCCGGACGACACGATCCGGTTCAGCATGGTCACGGACGGCTCCGTCGGCCGGAGCCCGAAGGAGGTCCTGCGCGTGCTCGACGCCCTCCGGACCGACGCCCTGTGCCCGTGCGACTGGACCAGGGGCGACGACACGCTCGACGCCGGCGCCCTGCTCGCGGGAGCCTGACCCGGCGCTTCCCTCCGGTCCGGGCACGGTCCCCCGCGCCCGGACCGGAGGGGTCAGGCGGTGTCCGGCGCGGGGGCCGCGACCTCGAACCACACCAGCTTGCCCGTGCTCAGCCGGGTCGCGCCCCAGCTCCGCGCCAGCCGCTGCACCAGGTACAGGCCGCGGCCTCCCTCGTCGGCCGGGCCGGCCTGCCGCAGCCTCGGGAGCTGCGGCACGTCGTCCCCGACCTCGCAGCGCAGCACACCGGTGCGCAGCAACCGGACGGTGACGGGCCGCTCCGCGTACCGGACGGCGTTCGTGACGACCTCGCTGACCAGCAGCTCCACCGAGTCCTCGATCTCCTGGAGGTCCCAGCGGGCCAGGCTCTCGCGGACCAGGCGGCGGGCCTCGCGGACCGACTCGGCCTTCGGTTCGAGCCGCAGGAACGCCACGGCCTCCGGCGCGATGCCCTCGAACCGCGCGGCGAGGATCGCGATGTCGTCGTCCCGGTCGCCCGGGCCGACGATGTCGAGGATCTCGTCACACATCGGTTCGAGCGGCAGTGCGGCGTCCGGCCGGGTGAGGCGGGAGATCTCGGCCAGCTTCTCCCGCAACTGCTCCACACCGGCCCACACGTCCCGCGCACGCGACTCGACCAGGCCGTCCGTGTACAGGACGAGGGTCGCGCCGGCCGGGGCGTCGATCTCCACCGTCTCGAAGTCGACACCGCCCACACCGATCGGGGCGTTCGGCGGGAGTTCGAGCACCTCCGTGGAGCCGTCCTGGTGCAGCAGGACGGGCGGTGGATGACCGGCGTTGGCGGCCGTGATGCGGTGCGCGACCGGGTCGTACACGGCGTACAGGCAGGTCGCCATGCGATCGGTACCGAGCCGCTGTGCCTGCTCGTCGAGGTGGTGCATGACCTCCTGCGGCGGCAGGTCGAGCCCGGCGAGGGTCTGCACGGTCGTCCGGAGCTGACCCATGATCGCGGCGGATGTCGTGGAGTGCCCCATCACATCGCCGACGACCAGCGCGACCCGGCTGCCCGGCAGGGGGATCGTGTCGTACCAGTCGCCGCCGACACGCGCCGACTGCGCGGCCGGCAGGTACCGGCTGGCCAGCCGCACACCGGTCGGCTCGGGCAGGTCGTCCGGCAGCATCGTGCGCTGGAGCTCGTCCGCGATGGACGCCTCACGGCCGTAGAGCACGGCCTTGTCCACGCCGAGCGCGGAGTGCGTGGCGAGCTGCGCGGCGACCTGGAGGTCCTCCTGCTCGAACGCGGCCCGGTCCCGGGTCCGCGCGAACACCGCGGCGCCGATCACGCGCCGCCGCCCCCGCAGCGGCGCGACGATGACCCGCCGGCCGTCGGGCAGGTCCGTGACACCGGTGAGCTCCCGCAGCGCCGCGCGCGGCACCTGGGACTCGGTGAAGACCGGCCGGACGCCGCGCAGCACCTCGGCGAGCGGCCCGTTGCCCCGCACCTCGACCTGGGGCGTCGGGTCGCCCAGCAGCGCCGGCAGCCCGGCGGGCCGCTCCGACGCGCGCGAACCGCCGAACGCGAGCTGCTCCGGGATGCGGTCACTGCGCCGCAGCCTCAGCACCCAGGGCGAGACCGGCTGTTCGTCACCGACCGGGAGGGGGTGGCGCAGGTAGACGAGCGTCACGTCGGAGAACGTCGGGACCGAGGAACGGCACAGCCCGAGCACGATCTCGTCCAGGTCCATGCCGCGCGCGATGCGGCGGGTCGCCGACCCCACGAACCGCAGCCGGTCGGCCTCCCTGATCCCGCCGCCGTCACCGTCGGCCCCGCCGCCGTCGTGACCTCCCGCCGGCGGCCGGATCGGCGGGTGCTCCGACGGGGCGGACTCGGAGCGGGCGTGCGGCAGTGCCCGGCTCTCGGCGAACGTGGTCACGTCCGCCGTGCGAGCCGCGGGCTGCGGTGGGGTCGGGTCCGTCACGAGGGGATGTCCATCCAGGCTGGCACTGCGGAAACTGACGTGCGGTGTGGGGGGTTGTGCGGTTGTGCGGTCGTGGGGACCGATCCTACGGTCGCGACAGGGGGGGCTATCAAGAGGCCCGAGGGTGATCGGGCAGCCGTCCGGCGCCCGTACCGGCGGGTAGCGCGCTTCCCGGCCGGTCCCAGTCCCCGGGGAGACGCGGGGTCGGCCAGCGCGGGTCGGGGCGCCAGGCGGGCCAGTTGTCGGAGAACGGCGGCCCCCAGTCGGTGATCAGCCGGACCGCGGCGCGGCCGGCCGCCCCGATGCGCGCCGCCTGCTCGGCGTCGAGCAGACCCGCCTGCTGCGCCTGGGCGAACTCGTCCTCGTCGCGCCACTCCCAGCACCGGTCCGGGTAGACGGCGATGTCGAGGAAGTGGTCCTCGGAGTCGACGCCACCGGGCCAGCGGCGCCTGGGCTCCTCCAGGTTGACGTACCAGTTCTTGAAGGACCACTGCCGGTCCCAGAAGAGCCACACGGACCAGGGCTCACCCGGCCGCGCGAGCTTCAGCACCCCGGCGCCGGACCAGCGCGACCGCACGGTCGTCCGCGGCTTCGTGTAGCGGGTGGCGAGGGGCTCCAGGTGCACGGGGGTACCGTCCGCCAGCTCGGGCTTGACGCACTCGGTGCCCGGGGCGAGCCAGACGGCCAGGAGGTCCGGGGTGTCGCGGACGACGGTCACGGGGCGGCAGATGTGGAACCGCCCCGCGCTGCCGCCCGCGCCGTTGGCCCGGTAGCGCCACAGGATCTGGTCGCCCGGGCGCCACGGATGCGCGCCGCCGTCCCTGTCGGTCCGGTCCGTTCCCGTTGTCATCTCCACATGGTATGGGGGACGGCACGGACGGCGGGCGCATCCGGACGGAACGGGTGGGGTCAGGGGTGTGTCATGCGGAGGACGTCCAAGGCCTCGTCGAGCTGTTCGAGCGTGAGGTCACCGCGCTCGACGTAGCCGCCGTCGAGGACCGCCTCGCGGATGGTCTTGCGCTCCTTCAGGGCGCGCTTGGCGACCTTCGCCGCCTCCTCGTACCCGATGTAGCGGTTGAGGGGGGTGACGACGGACGGCGAGGACTCGGCGTACTCCCGGGCGCGTTCGGCGTTGGCGGTGATGCCGTCCACCGTGCGGTCGGCGAGGAGGCGGGAGGCGTTCGCGAGGAGGCGGATCGACTCCAGCAGGTTCTTCGCGATGACGGGGAGCATGACGTTCAGCTCGAAGTTGCCCGCGGCGCCGGCGGTGGTGACGGTGAGGTCGTTGCCGATGACCTGGGCGGCGACCATGAGGACGGCCTCGGGGATGACCGGGTTGACCTTGCCGGGCATGATCGACGAGCCGGGCTGGAGGTCGGGCAGCGCGATCTCGGCGAGACCGGTGCGCGGCCCGGAGGACATCCAGCGCAGGTCGTTGCAGATCTTGGTGAGCGACACGGCGATCGTGCGGAGCTGGCCGGACGTCTCGACCAGGCCGTCGCGCGCGCCCTGCGCCTCGAAGTGGTCGCGGGCCTCGGTCAGCGGCAGGCCGGTGACGCGGGCGACCTCGGCGATGACGGCGGCGGAGAAGCCGGGCGGGGTGTTGATGCCGGTGCCGACGGCGGTGCCGCCGAGGGGGAGTTCCGCGAGGCGGGGCAGCGCGGCGTCCAGCCGCTCGACGCCGTACCGGATCTGCGCGGCGTACCCGTTGAACTCCTGGCCGAGCGTGACGGGCGTCGCGTCCATCAGGTGGGTGCGGCCGGACTTGACGACGCCCGCGAACTCGGCGCCCTTGCGCTCCAGCGCGTCGGCGAGGTGGCCGAGGGCCGGGATCAGCTCGCCGGTGACGGCACCGGTGGCCGCGATGTGGATGGACGAGGGGAAGACGTCGTTCGACGACTGGCTGGCGTTGACGTGGTCGTTGGGGTGCACCGGGCGGCCGAGGCGCTCGGTGGCGAGGGTGGCCAGCACCTCGTTGGTGTTCATGTTCGACGACGTGCCGGAGCCGGTCTGGAACACGTCGATCGGGAAGTGGGCGTCCCAGGTGCCCTCGGCCACCTCGTCGGCGGCCGCGACGATGGCCTCCGCCATGTCCTTCTCGATGACGCCCAGCTCGGCGTTGACGGTGGCCGCCGCCGCCTTGATACGGGCGAGGGCCGCGATGTGCGCGCGCTCGATGCCCTGTCCGGAGATGGGGAAGTTCTCCACGGCCCGCTGGGTCTGCGCACGCCACTTCGCGTCCGCCGGTACCCGCACCTCGCCCATGGAGTCGTGCTCGATGCGGAATTCGTTGCTACCACTCATGGCCACGAATCTACCCGGCGGGGTCAGGCGAGGTTGAGGCGCTTCCCACCGAGCGCCCGGCGGGCGGGACGGGTGCGCAGCGCGCCGTACGTCCGGTGCAGTTCGGCGGCGAGCGCGGTGGCCTCGGGAGCCGAGCCGAACGCGCCCAGGCGTACGCAGGCACGCAGCGTGGGCCAGCCGTCGGGACCGTAGTAGCGGGCGAGGTCGGGGATGACGGCGGCCCAGGCGGCGGGGGTGTCGGCGGCCTCGGCCGCGGCGACGCGGGTGCGGAGGGCGCCGGCGGCGCTGGGCCGCAGGCGGGCGGCGAGGCGCGGGAGGGGAGCCGGGGCGGGTGCGGGGACGGGCTCGGGCACGGAGTCCTGGACGGGCTCGGACTCGGGCTCCGGCTCCGGCTCCGGCTCGGGAGCCGGCTCGGGCTCGGGAGCCGGCTCGGGCTGCCGTTCGGGTTCGGGTTCCGGCTCGGGCGTCGGCTCGGGCTGCCGTTCGGGTTCCGGCTCGGGAGCCGGACCGTGGCGCAGGTCACGGGTCGGCAGGTCGCGCAACGGGCGGGCACCGAGGCGCGCGCCCAGCTCGCGGAGCCGGTCCCGGACGGCCGCCGCGTGGGCCGGCCGGTCCCCCGGCCGCTTGGCGAGGAGCCGCAGCACGAGGTCCTCGACGTCCGCCGGTATGCCGGACCGCACCTCGCCTGGCCGCTGCGGCGTCTCGTGGACATGCCGGTAGAGGACCTGCATCACCGTGCCGCCGGGCGCGAACACCGTCCGCCCGGTGAGCATCTGGAACAGGACGCAGCCCAGCGCGTACAGGTCCGTCCTGCCGTCCACGGGGTCGCCGAGGCACTGTTCCGGCGCCATGTAGTCGGGCGTGCCGATGGCCGTGCCGGTGGCGGTCAGGGACGTGCGCTGCCGGTCGCTCAGCCCTTCCGCGAACCGGGCGATGCCGAAATCGAGGAGCTTGACGCGGTTGCGCGTCAGCATGATGTTGGCGGGCTTCAGGTCCCGGTGGACGATGCGGACGCCCGGCGCGTGGGCCGCGGCGAGGGCGTCGGCGATCTGCGCCGCCCACTCCAGGACGTCCGGCAGCGGCGGCGGCCCGTCGTCGGCGAGCAGCCGGTCCAGGGAACGGCCCGGCACCAGCTCCATCACGAGGAAGACGGTGGGCCGGCCGTCGAACTCGCCGGTGAACAGGTCGTGGACCGTGACGATGTGCGGGTGGGCGAGGCGTGCGATGGCCAGGGCCTCGCGCTCCAGCCGCTCGACGAGGTCGGCGTCCCCGCCCTCGCTCGCGGTCTTGAGGGCGACGTCGCGCCGCAGCCGCTCGTCGTGGGCGCGCCAGACCTGGCCCATGCCGCCCTCACCGAGTTTGCGGACGAGCCGGTAGCGGCCCTCCAGCGTGTCACCGGTCGTCACCATGGTCTCCCCCGTTCCCCACGCGGTGTCGGTGGCGCGGCTTAGGATGACACAGCGGGTGGCCGAGGGGGCACGAATGCGGGGACGGGATCGGGCGGTCGGGGCTGGGCGGGGGTGGTCGCGGGGCGGGGCCGCGGCCCTGGTGGCGGCCGTCCTCGCGGTCCTGCTGGCGGCCGCAGCACTGACCGCCCCGCCCGCGCGGGCCGCCGGTCAGCTCGACGAGGCAGCCGCCGCCCTGGCGGACGGCCCCGGTGTGTGGGTGGCCGACGGGTACGAGGGCGCGAGCGACGAGGCCGTCGCCCTCATGAACGCGCGGTACGCCCGCGCGGAGACACCGATCCGCGTCGCGCTGGTCACGGAGGACATCGGCCGGGACGACTCGGCGGCCGAGCGGCTGGCGTCGGCCGTGGGCGAGCCCGGCGTCTACATCGTGCGCAGCGAGGTGGACACCCCGCTGTCCGACCTCCCCGAGACATGGGAGGCGGCGGCGGTCACGGCCGCCGGCGTCTCCATGGACGACCTGCTGGACGAGGAGCTGGCCCGCGCCGGCATCGGCACGGGGGACTTCCTGCTCAGCCTCCCGGACGCGCTGGACGGCGACCTCCGCCCCTGGGTGGCCTCCACCACCGGCGAGGAGCCCGTCTTCGTGGACCCGGCGGTTGAGGAGGCGTTCCCGCACATCGGCGCGAGCGTCATCACCGGCGCGTTCGTCGGTGCCCCGGAGATACGGGTCGCCGTCGTCTCAGGTCTCGGCGGCGACGACGAGGCGGCCCGTTCGTCGATGCTCGACGACCTGCCGCCGGACGGGGCCGCGGTGCTGCTGCGCTGGGATGGCACGTATTTCGCGCCCTCCGTCGTGGCCGGGTCCGCCCTGCCCTTCGACAACGCCGACCTCGAGGGAGTCGTGGGGGGCACCGGCGGCACGGACGTCCCGGCCGGTGAGGTCGTGGAGCGGCTCGAACTGCTGGCCGCGACGGTGGGCCGGGACCCGCTTGACCTGGCGCGCGGCACGCTGGCGGACGGCGGCGTCTTCGTCCACCCGGGCATATCCGACGGCCGCACCACTTACGAGGAACTCATCGACTACCAGGAGCGCCTGGCCGAGTGGCACCCGTGGCTCCGGGTGGCGTTCCTGCCCGAGGAAGTGCTGGAGCTGCGGATGGGGGACGAGATGCCCGCGACCGGACCGGGCCTGGCCGAGCTGCTCTCGATCGACGGGACGGACACCGCGGTGTACCTGGTGTCCCCGTACGACGGCGGGCGCATAACGGACCTGTCCCTCACCGGCAGCACGGGCTTCGTGGAGGAGGCCCGGTGGACGCAGGACGGTGACCCTTTCATCAAGGGCACGCTGGACGAGCTGCTGACCGTCGTCGCGGCCGAGGACAGCCCCGACGGCCCCGGCGGGGTCGCGTTCGACGTGGACTGGGCGGGGCTGCTCCCGTACCTGCTGGCGGTGGCGTGCGTCCTCGTGTTCTGGTTCGCGCTGGCGGTGGCTGCCCGCGCGTCGCGCCCCAAGCGGCGGCGGCGGGCCGTGGAGCGGAGCCGGAGCCGGCTCGCCGCCCTGACGGCCGCGGAGGCGGCCCGGGAGCGCGAGCAGGCGCGGGCGGCGGCGCTGGCCTGGCGGGAGGAGCTGGTCTCCCTCGGCGACGACCTCGCGGACCTGCCGGAGCCCGCGGGCGGATCGCGGCTGGAGTACGTCCAGCGGATGCGCGCCGAGTACGAGCGTCTGCTCGCCGCCGAGGAGGACACGCTGACGCGGGACGAGGTCGGCCTGGTCCGCACGGACGCCCGCCGGCTGCGCCGCCGGCTGGACTCCTGGCGCGGGTCGGCCGGCGGCGACGACCGGCACGCGCCGGCGGACAGCCGCTGACCCGGCGCGCCCGGTCCGGGACGGGCACCGTGTGCGTGCCGTCCCCGGACCGGGCGCCGTGTCACTCCGTGCGCAGGCCGTCCGGGCGCATCAGGCGCCACAGGACCGGCAGGCTTCCCAGGGTGACGAGGGCGATCATGCCCGCGCCCATGGCCAGCATCGGCCAGAACGCGAACCAGTTCCCCACCGGCAGGTCCACCATCCCCATCAGCAGGGCACCGAGCCCCGTGCCCACCGCCGATGCGACGAGCAGCCCGAGCGCCACCGGGACGGCGGACTGCCACAGCACCGAGAGGCCGAGCGTCGAGCGGCGCGTGCCGAAGGCGACCAGGACGGACAGCAGCCGCTTGCGTTCCCTGAGCTGCTCGACCGTCGCGACGATCATGCTGGCGGCGATGAGGACCATCACGGCGGTGGCGCCGACGAGCAGGCCGGTCCTGATGCTGTGGATCTCCTCGGACTGGGTCGTGTCCTGGATCTGCCACGTCGAGACCTGCCGCCCGTACGTCCAGGCGACGTTGCGCACCCGTTCCAGCACGTCCGTGTCGGCCGCGTCCACGCTCACCAGGACCGTGGTCAGAGGGCTGTCGAGCAGTTCTCTGTCCAGGGCCGCCGGGGTCGCGAAGACGCCCTCGTACGTGCTGCCCGCCGGATCGACGCGCGGCTCGGTGATCACGGCCGACGCGGGCACGGTCCAGGTGCCGCCCTCGTCGCCGGGGGCGACGGGCGTCGCGGCCTCGTCCGACGACTCGGGCAGGACGACGGTCTCGCCCGGCTCGGGAATGTACGACGAGCCGTCCTCGCCCGAGGTGCCCGCGAGGAAGACATCGCCGTCCGCGCACGCGTCGACGCGGATCATCTCCGCGAGGGTGGCGCAGTCGGCGATCCTGACCTCCGTGTAGCTGGTGTCCGTGGTGAAGTAGCCGCTCAGCGTGAACAGGGCCTCGGTGACCCCGTCCTGGGCCGCCATGTCGTCCGCCAGCCGCTCGCCCTCCTCCTGGCTCGTTCCGTACGCGGTGACCTCGATCTGCGCCCGGGACGAGTCCGCGCCCGTGGCGGTCGTCTGGTCCTCCTCCGAGCCCGCGAGCAGCATCGACAGGGCCGTCGCGCCCGCCACGGCGACCGTGATGCCGCTGACCGCCCGTGCCGCCGGGCCGCTGCCGAGCTGGAGGCGGCGGACGGCGAGCTGCCAGGGGACGGGGCCGCCGCGCAGGCGGCCGACGACGCGTTCGACGAGCCAGGGCAGGACCACCGTGGCGCTGATGAGGATCAGGACCACGCCGGAACCGGCCTGGACGAACGTCGCGGCGCTGGTCGATTCGAACGAGACGACGAACGGCGCGAGCAGCGCGATCCCGACGACGCCGGGCAGGACGCGCCAGGTGAGGCGCAGGCGGCGGTCACCGCTCTGCCGGACGACGCCGAGCGGTTCGATCACGACGCCGCGCAGGGCGAACAGCGTGACGAGAACCGAGGTCAGCGGCACGCCGACGGCGACGATCGCGGCGAGCAGCGGATCGGGCGTGAGGTCGGCCGAGTAGGAGGTGTACCCGCGGAGCGAGACGCTCTCGGCCCGGGAACGCGCGACGAGGAACAGCGCCGCGCCGAGGAGGACGCCGAGGACCGCTCCGGTCAGCGCCTCGCCCGCCGCCGTCCGCCGCGCCATGGCCGCGTCGGCGCCGAGGAGTCTGAGGGCGGCGAGCCGGCGGTCGCGGCGCTCACCGCCGATCCGCACGGCGGTGGCCACGAACACCGCGACGGGCATGAGCAGGACGATGCAGCCGATGACGATCAGGAGCGTGAGTTCGGGTCCCAGGGGATCCGACGAGATGGACATGCCCCAGTCACGGACGCGTCCCCCGAACTCCTCGTCATCGGCGAGCGTGTCGGTGCCGATGTAGTAGAACAGCTCGTCGGGGCCGCTCAGCCCGTCCGGGGCGATGGTGCCGACGCGGGTCGCGTCCAGGCGCTCGGCGAGGAGCGCGCCCTCGTCCGAGTCCAGGAGGCGGCCGAGCGCGGGTGAGACGACCATCTCCCCCGGGCCGGGGAACGCGTCCACGCCGGGCGGCGGTTCGGCCGTCGTACGGGCGCCCGCGTCCGGCTGGAGCCACAGACCGCCGATGTGGTCGCCGCGGTACTCGGTGCTTGCGGTGTCGAACCGGACGGTGTCGGACGCCGCCGCCATCGTCACGTCCGCCCAGTGCGGCTGACGGGCGTCCTCCCGGTCGGACCGGGCCTGGAGGAAGGCGGGGACGGACGCCGCCAGCAGCAGCACCGCCACCCCGAGCGCGACACCCACCGCGGTCAGGACGGTGCGGACGGCGCCGGACCGGCCGCCGGCCAGCGCGAAGCGGACCCCGATGCCCAGGTCGCGCCGCCAGGACGCGAACGCGCTCACACCGCCCCCGCCATGTCGCGGGCGCGCCCGTCACGGACGACGACCTCGCGGTGCGAGTAGGCGGCGACGCGCGACTCGTGGGTCACGAGGACGACGGCGGCCCCGGTGTCCTTCGCGGCGGCCACCAGCAGCTCCATGACGCGCTCGCCGTTGAGTGAGTCGAGGGCGCCGGTCGGCTCGTCGGCGAACAGCACGCGCGGCTCGTTGACCAGGGCGCGGGCCACGGCGACGCGCTGGCCCTGGCCGCCCGATATCTGGCCCGGCCGGTGGTGGCGCACGGAGTCGACCTCCAGGCGCGCGAGCCACTCGGTGGCGCGGCGCTCGGCCTCCTTGCGCGGGGTGCCGGTGAGGCGCAGCGGCAGGGCGACGTTCTCCGTGCAGGTCAGTTCGGGGACGAGCTGCCCGAACTGGAAGACGAACCCGAAGTCCGTGCAGCGCAGGGCGCTGCGCTCGGCGTCGGAGAGGCCGGCGAGGTCGCGGCCGGCGTAGTGGATGGTGCCCTCGTCCGGCCGCACGATGCCGGACAGGCAGTGCAGCAGGGTGGACTTGCCGGAGCCCGACGGCCCCATGACGGCCACCACCTCGCCGGAACGGATCCGGAAGTCGGCGCCGGCGAGGGCGGGCGTGCTGCCGTACGTCTTGTGCAGTCCGGTCGCGGACAGCAGCGCGGGCGCGTCCGGCCGGGAGGTCTGGTCGGTCATGTGTGGATCTCCAGTGCGAGCCGGTCGAGGCGGGCCGCGGTGAGTTCGAGCCAGCGCAGGTCGGCTTCGAGGTGGAAGAGTGCGTGGTCGCAGATGAGCTGGTCGGCGAGGTCGCCGTGCGTCTTGCGGCGGGTCAGCTCGCGCATGAGGCGCAGGTGCTCGGCGCGCTGCGTGTCGAGGAGCGCGTTGGCGTCCCGCTCGGTGAGGAGCGCGAGGACGACCTTCGTGTACAGGAGGCTCTGCAGGTACGGCTCGGGCTTCTCCGGCCGGGCGAGCCAGCCGGCGACGTCGGTGACGCCCGCGTCGGTGATGGCGTACCGCTTGCGCTCCGGTCCGCCGCCGGACTCCACGCCGTCCACCTCGACGAGACCGTTCTTCAGCAGCCGCGACATGGTGGCGTACACCTGGCCGTAGTGCAGGTTGCGGTCGTGGCCGAAGTGGGTGTCGAAGGCGCGCTTCAGGTCGTAGCCATGGCGTGGTCCGGCTTCCAGGAGGCCGAGCAGGGTGTGGCTGAGAGACATGCCGAGCACTATACACGCGATGTATACGCGTGGTGCATACCGGTGGAGAGGCCCGCCCGGCCTCCGTCTGGCAACTCCGGCCCCCGCCCTCGCGTCCGATCATCTAGCGTGGAAAAGCTACGAACGGGCACAGAGATGCCGACACGGACGGGGGCGCGATGTGAACGATCGACCGGCGCCGGAGCCGGACGGAGCGCCGCTCGGCGGCACCATCGACCGGACCCGGGAGCGGGACGAGGGCGCGGACGAGACCGCCGCCCCTCCGGCGGAGGCCCCCGCCGGCCCCGACGGCGCGCGCGCCCGGCTGCACGCCGCCGGCCGGCGCACCCTCGCCCGCACCGCCGCCGTCGCCCGCCACCCCTACTGGCAGCGCCCCGACCCCGACTGGCTCATACGCCGCTGGCCCGACCTCACCGCGTCACTCGCCGCCACGTTCTTCTTCTGGCTCTCCCTCACCCCCTCCCTCGTCCCCCGCCCCTGGTACTACCAGGGGCTGATCGGCGGCATCACCGCCGCCATCGGCTACGGCCTGGGCGCCCTGGTGAGCTGGCTGTTCCGGCTCCTGTCGCCCTGGGAGCCCGGCGAGCGGACCCGCGCCCGCTGCTGGCTGGCGTACTTCGTGGCCCTGCCGTTCGCCGTCGCGCTGATGCTGAGCCGCAGCGCCGACATGCAGCGCGAACTGCGCCGCCTCCAGGAACTCCCGCCCACCCTGACGTGGCACTCGCTGATGATCGCCCTCATCGCGCTCGTGGTCCTGGCGCTGCTGCTCCTCGTCGCCCGCGCCATCCGCCTCGGCACACGCTTCCTGACGCGGCTGCTCGGCCGGTTCGTGCCCTGGCCCGTCGCCGTCGCGCTCGGCCTCGCCGTGTCGACGACCGTCGTCGTGATCGGCACCCGCGACGTCGTGTGGGACCAGGGCGTCCTCGGCATCGCGAGCCGCATCGCCGCCGCGAAGGACCGCAGCACGGACGAGGGCGTCATGCGGCCGTACTCCCCCACCCTCTCCGGCAGCCCCGACTCCCTCATCGCCTGGGACGACCTCGGCAACAAGGGCCGCACCTTCACCGGAACGGCCCTGAGCGCCGGCGACATCTCCGATTTCACCGGCGCGGACGCCCTCGACCCGATCCGCGTCTACGTCGGCCGCAAGGCCTACGACGACTTCGCCGACGGCGCCCAGCTCGCCGTGCAGGAGCTGGAACGCACCGGCGCCTTCGACCGGTCCGTCCTGGCCGTCACCGGCACCACGGGCACCGGCTGGGTGAACCCGACGACCGTCGAGGCCCTGGAGTACATGTACGGCGGGGACACCGCCGTCGTCACGATGCAGTACTCGTACCTGCCGAGCTGGGCCTCGTTCATGGTCGACCGGGACGAGGCCGGTCTCGCGACCGAGGCGCTCTTCGACGCCGTCCACGCGCGCTGGGAGCAGGAGCCCGAGGAGGACCGGCCCGAACTCCTCGTCTTCGGCGAGAGCCTGGCCGTCTCCGCCGTGGAGGCGGCGTTCGACGACCTCGACGACCTGCTGGAGCGCACCGACGGCGCGCTCCTCATCGGCCCGCCGGACTTCAGCCCCATCCACAGCGAGCTTGTCGAGCGGCGCGACCCCGGCAGCCCGGTCTGGCGTCCCCAGTACGACGACGGACGGCACGTGCGCTTCGGGCAGTTCCCCGACCGGGACCTCGCGCTGCCCGAGGGCGAGCCGTGGCTGGAGCCGCGCGTCGTCTACCTGCAGAACGCGTCCGACCCCGTCGTGTGGTGGTCGCCCGACCTCCTGTTCCAGCGCCCCGACTGGCTGAACGAGCCGCTCGGCCCGGACGTGACCTCGGCGATCGACTGGTTCCCCTTCGTCAGCTTCTGGCAGACGACCGTCGACATGGCCGTGTCGTACGGCGCGCCCGCCCCGCACGGCCACCGGTACGGCTCCAACCCCGTCTGGGCCTGGGCCGCCATCACCCGGCCGGACGGCTGGACCGAGGACGACTCGCGGCGCCTCGGGGAACTCCTCGAACTCCGCCACCCGCCGACTCACGGCTGGGCCGGCTGACCCGCGGGACCCCGGCAGCGCGGTGGCCCGCCGCCCCTCCCCCGTGCGGGGCGGGACGGCGGGCCACCACCGGTCCGTACGGCGTCAGACGCCGCCGCCGCTGCCCTCCGGCGTACCCGACCCGGACGACGGCACGGACGGGCTCACCTCGGCGATCGTCGCGCCGCCGGCGGCCGAGTGCCCGGCACGCTGATCCGCCTCCTCCTGGTACGCCCGCAGGTAGCTGACGACCGTACTGGTCACGGCGATCAGCGGCACCGCCACGATCGCGCCCGGAATGCCCGCGAGCATCGACCCCGCCGCGACACCGAGCACCACGGCCAGCGGATGCACCCGCACCATGCGGCCGAGGATGAACGGCTGCAGGATGTGCCCCTCGATCTGCTGCACCAGCAGCACGACGCCGAGGACCAGCAGGGCGTCGACCACCCCGTTGGTGACGAGCGCGACCAGCACCGCCAGCGCGCCCGACGCGATCGCGCCGACCAGCGGCACGAACGACGACAGGAACACGATGACCGCCAGCGGCACCGCCATCGGGACATCGATGACGAGCAGCCCGATGCCGATGCCGATCGCGTCGATCATGGCGACGATCACCGTGCCGCGCACATAGCCGGTCAGCGTGATCCACGCCCGCGGCCCGGCGCCCGCGACCCCCTCGCGCGCCGCCCGCGGCACCAGCCGCAGGAACCAGCTCCACACGCCCGCGCCGTCGTACAGCAGGAACAGGACCACGAACAGTGTGATGCCGGCGCCGCTGAAGAACTCCATGGCGTAGTTCACGCCTTCGAGGCCGGCGGACGTCAGCTCGCTGCTGTGGTCGCTGATCCAGTCGTTGAGCTGCTGCACCCACTCGTCGAGGTTGTCCTCGGTGATGTCGAACGGCAGCTCCATCACCCAGTCGCGCAGGGTGCGGATACCGTCCTGCACCTGGTCGACGAGGTCCTCGGTGTTCTCGATGATCTGCCAGACGACGAACCAGCCGATCAGTCCCATGACCGCGAAGCCGCCGAACGCCGTCACCGCCGTCGCCGCGCCCCGGCTGAAACCGAGCCGCTTCAGCCATCCGACGACCGGCTGCAGCAGCGCGGTGATCAGCAGGCCGGCGGCGAACGAGATCACCAGCAGGCTGACGGCGCCGACGACCTCCATCAGCACCCACAGCACACCGGCCAGCACCAGCAGGCGCCAGCCGGCCTCCGCCGCGACCCGTACGCCCCACGGAATGGCGTCGGCGGGCTCGGGACGGCGCGGCCCCGGCGCGGCGGCGGCCCGCGGTTCGGCGGGAACGTCCCCGCCACCGCCGGCGGAACCGGCTTCTCCCGCCCGGACGGTGACCCCGGCCCCCTTGTCCAGGGGGACGGCCCCCGCCGGCTGCTCGCCGGCGCCCGGACCGTCCGCCCACGCGGCGCCGTCGGCTCCGGCGTCCGCGGCCGCCACCGGCTCGTCCGCCGCCGGCCGGGACGTCCCGCCCTCCGCGTCGGACCGCTCCGGCGCGGCGGCGTACCGGCGCGCGCCCGTCACCTCGGCCATGCCGCGCTCGGCGGCCTCGCGCTCCCGGCGTTCCTGCTCGCGCTCGGCCTCGCCCCGCAGGCCCGAGACTCTCCTGCCGAGCCGGGACACCCTGGCCCCGAACCGGCTCAGTCGTGACATCCCGATTCCCTCCGCCCCCATGTGCTCGCACGCTTCGCGGACCGACGTTACCGTGCGGACCGCGCGGCGGGACCTCCGGCAGGGCATGCTCAAGTCCCCGTGTCAGTTCTGACACGGGGACTTGACCGGAAAGAGACGCGCCCTCGCGGGCGGGCCCGTCAGTACCAGTTGTTCACGGACCAGAAGTCCCAGGCACCGCAGGGGCTGCCGTAGCGGCTCTCCATGTAGTTGAGACCCCACTTGATCTGCGTGGCGGGGTTGGTCTGCCAGTCGGCGCCGGCCGAGGCCATCTTCGAACCGGGCAGCGCCTGCATGAGGCCGTACGCGCCCGACGACGGGTTCTGGGCCTGGTAGTTCCAGCTGCTCTCGTGGTCCACGATGTTGGAGAAGCACTGGAACTGGTCGGCGGCCACCATCTGGCGGGCGATGGCCTGTACCTCGGCGGCGGTGTAGGAGCTCTGCACCGGCGCGGTCGCGGTGGACCCCGACGACGCGTTCTGCGTCTCCTGGAGCTGCTCCCGCTCGCGGGCCTCCTCCGCTTCGCGCTGCTCCTCGGCCTGCCGCTCGTGCGCGGCCTCGGCGGCCTGCACGCGCGCCGACTCCTGCGCGGCACGCAGGGTGTCCGCGTCGGCGGTCGCGGCCAGCGTGTCCGCCTGCTGCGTCAGCGACGCGGTGTGCAGCTGGGTATCCGCTCCAGCGGGTATCTCGGCGAGCAGCGTCGCGTCGGCAGCGACCACCTCGACCGGATCGGCCGAACGGCCCTGCTCATCCCCCGAGGCGACACCGACGGCAGCGCCGACGGTGGTCACCGCGGTGGCGGACGCCACTGCGAATCCCCGGACCGAAATCCCGGTCACACGGTTTCCTTCCGACATCGACCGCGCGATGACCACGCGGGCGCAATCCCGCCCCTGACACGGTCCTCCCCGGATGGATGAAGCTGAAGGAGGCACTGGCCCGGCCGGAGCCCCGCGCGCGAGGTGCGCGTGGAACTCACGTGGTGCTTCGGGCGGCATACGGCGATCGGCTGTTCAGTTGTCAAACGCAGTCCTTGCGGTGTCCCCGATGGGGGACAGCGGTTGCCGTATGCGGGGCCTGACAGACGGACACACTGCCGGAAGCCGCTGCCCCGAGGCAATTCGCCCCCATGTGGGAAAGGTCACATGCCCCATGGGCTTGTCAACCGTCTTTGACTCGTGACGGTCCGTCTGCCAGCGGGTTTCCGCGGGAGGAACGGCCGGTGGCGCGGCCCGGCTCCGGGAGCGCGTGCCGTGGATCACCGGCGCGCCGGGGCGCACAACCGGGGCGCAACCGGTGCACACGCACCGGCCGCGCCCCTTTACGCCCTAAACCCGGCCCTCCTCCAGCATTTCGGTCACCAGCGCGGCGATCGGGGACCGTTCGGACCGGGTCAGCGTCACATGGGCGAACAGCGGGTGCCCCTTCAGCTTCTCCACCACGGCGACCACACCGTCGTACCGGCCGACACGGAGGTTGTCGCGCTGCGCCACGTCGTGGGTGAGGACTACACGGGAGTCCTGTCCGATCCGGGACAGCACGGTGAGCAGCACGTTCCGTTCCAGGGACTGGGCCTCGTCCACGATGACGAACGTGTCGTGCAGTGAACGGCCCCTGATGTGGGTGAGCGGCAGGACCTCCAGCATGCCGCGCGCCACGACCTCCTCGATGACCTCGCGCGTCGTCACCGCCGACAGCGTGTCGAACACGGCCTGCGCCCACGGGTTCATCTTCTCGGCCTCGGTGCCCGGCAGATAGCCGAGGTCCTGGCCGCCGACCGCGTACAGCGGCCGGAAGACGACGACCTTGCTGTGCTGACGGCGCTCCAGCACCGCTTCGAGCCCCGCGCACAGCGCCAGCGCCGACTTGCCGGTCCCGGCCCGCCCGCCGAGCGACACGATGCCGACCTCCGGGTCGAGCAGCAGGTCGAGGGCGATGCGCTGTTCGGCGCTGCGGCCGTGGATGCCGAACGCCTCCCGGTCGCCGCGCACCAGGCGCACCCGGCCGTCCGCCGTGACCCGGCCGAGGGCGCGGCCCCGTTCCGACGAGATGACCAGACCGGTGTGCACGGGCAGGCCGGCGACGGCGGGGTCCTCGACCTGCTCGGTCGTGAACAGTTCGTCCACGGCCTCGGCGGCGAGCGCCACCTCGACCATGCCGTTCCAGCCGTCCGCGTCGGTGATGGCCAGTTCCGCGCGGTACTCCTCGGCGGCGAGACCGACCGACGACGCCTTGATGCGCAGCGGCAGGTCCTTCGAGACGACCGTGACGTCGCGGCCCTCGGCCTGGAGGTTGCGGGCGACCGCGAGGATGCGCGAGTCGTTGTCCGCGAGCCGGCCCCGCTCGTTCAGCATGGCGGCGGGCAGCACGGCCGGATCCGAGTGGTTCAGCTCGACCCTGAGGGTGCCGCCGAGGTCGCCGATGGGCAGGGGCGTGTCGAGCCTCCCGTACCGCACCCGGTACTCGTCCAGCCGGCGCAGCACCTGCCGGGCGAAGTATCCGAGCTCGGGGTGCTGCCGCTTCGCCTCCAGCTCGGAGATGACGACGACCGGGAGGACGACCTCATGCTCGTCGAAACGAGTGAGGGCCGACGGGTCGGCGAGCAGGACGCTGGTGTCGAGGACGTACATGCGGCGGTCGTTGGGACGCTTGGTGCTGGTGGCCACGTGTGGACGAACCCCCTCGGACGAGGTCTGGGACCACGGCGCCCATGGCGCCGGGGATCGGCCGGCCGGCCCGGACCCGCGCCGCACGGGGCCCGGTACCGGCCCTGGCCCCCGCTGGAGAGGGGAATACGTGGTGCGCAAACGGGCCTCCCGGAGACCGCGCCGACGCGCGGTCCGCCGGAAATATGCCCGCCTCCGCCCCACATCATGCGGCGGCACGCCCGCCCGGCGGACCCTCCCGGCGTGTCGCCGCCGCCGGCGGTCGCGGTCAGACGCCGTACCGGCGGTCCCGTGCCGCGTAATCCCGCAGCGCGCGCAGGAAGTCGACCTTCCGGAACGCGGGCCAGTACGCCTCGCAGAACCAGTACTCCGAATGAGCGCTCTGCCACAGCATGAAACCGGACAGCCGCTGCTCGCCGCTCGTGCGGATCACGAGGTCGGGGTCGGGCTGGCCGCGTGTGTAGAGGTGCTCGGAGATGTCCTCCACGCCGAGGGTCTCCGCGACCTGCTCCAGCGTGCGGCCCTCGGCGGCGCGCTTGGCGAGCAGCGAGCGGACGGCGTCGGCGATCTCCTGCCTGCCGCCGTACCCGATGGCGACGTTGACGAGGATGCCGGTGCGGCGCGCGCCGTCTCCTCCGCCTCGCGCAGCACGCGCCGGGTGCGCTCGGGCAGCACGTCGAGCGCCCCCACGTGGTGCACGCGCCACCGGCCGTCGGCCGCGAGGTCCCGCACCGCGTTCTCGACGACGGTGAGGAGCTGCGCCAGCTCGTCCGGCTCGCGGTTCAGGTTGTCGGTGGACAGCATCCAGAGGGTGACGACCTCGACGTCGGTCTCCGCGCACCAGCCCAGCAGCTCGCGGATCTTCGCGGCGCC
Source organism: Streptomyces sp. RFCAC02 (assembly GCF_004193175.1). Taxonomy (NCBI): domain Bacteria; kingdom Bacillati; phylum Actinomycetota; class Actinomycetes; order Kitasatosporales; family Streptomycetaceae; genus Streptomyces; species Streptomyces sp. RFCAC02. Next base: position 2,259,315 of record NZ_SAUH01000001.1, read on the forward strand.
GGCCTCGTGCCCCCGCCGGGTGGGCGCGCCGGCGGCCTTGGCCCAGCGGCGGTTGCCGTCGAGGATGACGCCGATGTGCTTGGGCGCCCGCGCGGTGTCGAGCCGGTCCTCCACCCGGCGCGCGTACAGACGTATGACCAGACGGCGCAGCGTGTTCTTCACTGCGCTCTTGACCGCGCTCATGCGATGTGCCAGCCCCTCGAAGACCGCTCGGGTGTGCCGGAACTCTACCCCCGAACGGTCCACCCCCCTGGCGGCACAAAAAAGCGGGCCGGTCCGTGGGGGGGGTTACGGACCGGCCCGAGGGGGGGTTTCCACCGTAACGCATCTCCGGCGCTCCTGGGGGCATAGCCGCACGGATATTTACGCGGCCGCCGCGGCGAGCGTCAGGGCGGCGAACGCGCCGAGGACCATGAACGGCCCGAACGGGATGGCCGTCCGGCGCCCCGCCCTGCCCCGGACCGTCAGGATCAGGCCGTAGCCGGCCGCGAGCAGGAAGCCCATGAAGGTGCCGAGCAGCACCGCGTCCCAGCCGTACCAGGCGAGCGCGGCCCCGATCGGGACGGCCAGCTTCACGTCACCGAGGCCCATCCCGCGCGGATTGACGAGGAACAGCACGAAGTAGACGCCGCCGAGCGCCGCCCCGCCGAGCAGTGCCCGGGGCCAGCTCCCGCCCGCGCCGGGAAGCAGCGCCGCCACTCCGAGCCCCGCCGCGAGCACCGCGGCCAGGGGCAGCGTCAGGACGTCGGGCAGCCGCTGCACGGCGAAGTCGACGGCCGCGAGCAGGACGGCGGCCGGCACCGCCAGCAGCCAGACGACGGATTCCGGCCGGCTCCCCGATACGGCGGCGAGCCCGGCGCAGCAGACGGCGCACACCACGGCGAGGACAAGGGGGCCGCGCGGCGTGCGGGCGAGGGGCAGCGCGCAGTCACCGCAGCGACCGCGGCCCAGCCAGCCGCCGAGGGGACGGGAGGGAAAAGGATGCCCCGCCGGACACGCCGGACGCCATGGTTCACCGGGGGCGACGGACAACCGGTACCCGGGCCGTACGAGGAGAGAACCGGCCACTGCGCCCCAGAGCGCGGCCACCGTCACGAACAGCACCGCGGGAGTCGCGGGAGAGGAGGACACGCGCCGAGCGTAATGCGGGCCGGCCTGCCCGAGTGGGGGGAAGGGCAGACCGGCCCGTTGATAGGGCAGGACCGGAGCGGGGGGGGTGGCTCACGGCCCGGCCCGCCAGCCGCCGCCGGGGTGGGAGTGGCGACGGTGGCAGTAAGGGGTGTCAGCGGCTGCCAACACAGGAACGATACCGCACCGTCAGGACGTCTGTGACCCCCTCCGGCACAGGCGACCCAGCCCGCGGGCGTAACTGTGCGCAATGACACGCTGGGCCGCGCGCCCGAACGGTCCCGCTACGCGTGTGTACCAGACCGCCCCGCGACTGAACGCCGTCACGTCGAGTGACACCCGGTCGTCGGAGTGTCGCTCGACGACGAACGCCTCCTCACCCCGTACGGGATTCCCCGTGAGCGTTCCGTAGCCGAAGCCGGCGGCGTCGGGTTCGTGGATCGTCCAGACGACACGGGAGGTTGCCGGCAGCCGCAGCGGGCCGATGCCGAGCCCGACCGTGACCGTTGCACCCGGAACGGCCTCGTCCGTGTCCGCCCGCACGCGCAGTCCGGCGGCGCGGTGCATCTCCCACCGCAGCACCGCGCGGACGGCCCGCTCCCACGTATCCCGGCCGTGCCCGATGTCCGCGCGGACGCGCAGCAGGTGGTACCCGGGCGGCGGTTCGCCGCCGTGGCGCAGGTCACGGGTGGCGCCGACGCGGGGATACGTGAAACTCGTCACGGTCCCTCGGTACCGGCCGGAGCCCGGCGGGGCAAGTGACGCGCCGCCCGCACTGGGATGCGCTGCGCGACACGGCCGCCGAATGGACCGTGCGGGCGGTGCCGACCGTGGGGGCACCGTGGCAGGGGCAGCAGCGGGTACGGGCCCGGGGAGCAGGGGCGGGCGTGCCGGCGCCGCACCGCCACCGTTCCGTCCCCTCGGCGACCGGGACCCGCGCGAGGTGGCCGGATACCGCCTGCCGGCGCGGCTCGGCTCGGGCGGCACGGGCACCGTCCACCTCTCCTATACGCGTGGCGGGCAGCCCGTGGTTCGGGTGAGCCCCGGGCCTCACTCGGTGGTGGGCCAGGAGATCTCCACCCGCCGGTTGCGCTGCCGGCCCTCCTCGGTCTCGTTGTCGTAGAGGGGGTAGTCCTCGCTGTAGCCACGGACGTTGAACTCGATGCCGGACGGGTCCTCGATGAGCCCGAGCAGCACTTCCTGGGTATTCCGCGCGCGCTCCTCCGACAGAGCGGTGCCGCTGTCGTAGGAACCCTGGTCGTCGGTGAAGCCGAAGACGTTCACGCGGGCCGGCTGGTACTCGTCGATGGCAGCCGCCACCTCGGCGAGCGCCTCCTCCGACTCGGGGGTGATCTCACTGCTGCCCTCACCGAAGATCACGTCCGTCTGGAGCGTGAACTTGTGACTGCTCCCGACTCGCTCCTCACGCTGCGCGCCGTCGTCGGAACCGTTCGGCTCCTCGCCGCCGCCTCCGCCGGTCGAGCCGTCAGTCGTTGTCTCCTCGCCGCTCTGACCGCCTTCATCTCCAGCAGAGTCACCGAGACTTTCGGTGATGAATCTGATGTCCAGGACGCGCGGCTCGGCCAGTTCCGCACCATCCGCAAGCTGGAGCCCAGAAGCATCCGGATCCACCTCCGGCACAGGCGGCGCTTCGTAGCCGGGGGGTTGCTCAGTACCTGTATCCCCATCGTCAGCCAGAGCTGGCGTTCCCATGGTGATGACAGCCACGCCCGCCAACAGGGCGGCGGCCGCGCGGGCCTGCCGTTGCACTCCGTAGGTCATCTGCGGTCCCCTCAGCGGATTTCGATCGTGGCCGGCGGCATGTCCGCCACCTGGAACTCGACTTCGGTCGTCGCCGGGTCCGGCGCTGGGAACTGGGCGAACCACGGTACCGTGGCACCGGGCGCGATCCCGCTACCGAATCCGGTGCACAGACAGCGGCCGGTCGTGTCACGCAAGATGAGGTATCGCTTGCCCTCTGTCGGGGCGATGAGCGTGGCACCGGCCATGGAAGCACCGTTCGCGGCCAGCTCCTCCTCGGCACCCGCCCAACGAAGATCGAACCACTGTGAGCCACCGCCGTTGTGCAACGTTCCCTCGACCGTGAGGAACCCGCCCTCCTCGCGCTCGGCTCTGGTGATCGTGAGAGTGAGATCCGGCTGTCCCGTCACCTCGGCCAGCGGCTCCGCCTCGTCCGGATCCCCCTCCGCCTCGGTGGCGTCCTCATCGCCCTGCTCCTCGCCACCTGCGCCCGCGCCGTCATCCGGGGAATCGGTTTCCGAGATACTGCCGTTTCCCTGGGCCTCTTCGTTGTCGCCCGAACCCGAGCAACTTGCCACCGCGATCACCAACGCGGCGCCCAGCGCGACCACGATCAGGATGAGTCGGGACTTGCTATCACGGAGGTCCATCAGGCGCCGGTCCTTCAATGCATCGTGGTAGATAACGTCAGTTTTCGAGATGAACGCGGAAAAGATCCCGAGGATCGGGAAGGTCGCCCGTGTCGTTGTCATCGGGGTCGATGACCCACTCGCGGTCTTCGCAGTCGAGCGTCACGGGAGTGGCATCGTCCTGCTCGCCGCCGCCTTCGTCTTCGCCATCCCCAGGGTCGTCATCATCGGGCGTTTCCCCCGGATCCGACTCATCGCCCGACTCGGCCGTGCACAGTCCCTCGATCACCGCTACGGCTTCCAGTACGGCATGCCGTCCTTCGGTACCCGGGATGATCGTGTCCCCGACGGATGCCTCAGTGCGCACCGTGACGCGGTACCCGGCCCGGCCATCGAGCTTGACGCATTCTTCGACGGACGCCCCATTGCGACCGGCCAAGTCCTGCGCCGCTGAACAGGCAGCCGTCTCCACATCCTGAGCTTGGAGGATCGCCGAGAGATCCCCCTCTCCGTCAGCCACGGCTTCTATGAGGTCGTCGAACAGGGTGTCCCTCGCCTCCTGGGCCGCCGCGAGAGCTGCGGCATCGGCGGCTGACTGCCCACCGTTACGCAATGACGCCGCCTGGGCGAACACGAAGAACGTCAGTGCGACCAGCAGGCAGATCGTCACCATCCAGACGTACAACGGGAAGACGGCCCCCGCGTCGCGCCGCTTCGGGACGTGGCTCAGGAACCGCCGGTGACGGCGTTGACCCGGTCCATGATGAAGTTGCCGATCGTGCTTCCCACTGGCAATGCCCTGACCACGAGCACGATGGCGACGATGAAGAGCAGCAGGCCGGCGTACTCCACGAAGCCTGCGCCGCTGTCCCTGTGACGGGTCTGAAGTCGGTCTCTGACGGCGGCTTTCCAGCGCAGCAGCAGCCTGCCCATGGTGTCCCTCTCCTCCGGCCGGGGCCGGGTCGGACGGTCGTTCCGAGCCCGTGGTGGTCCGGTTCTCACGGTACTGCGGTACGGCCCGCCGCGTTGTCGCGGGCGGGCTGCAACTCCTGCCGCCCGATCCATGGTTGACGGCCCGACGTGTCATGCCCGACCCCCTCCCCGCAGGCCAGTCCGTACACCTGTCGCCACCGACTGTGCCACACCGGACGCGGCTTGGGCAGAGAGACCATCCGATCAGCTGACACCGCGCACGCTTTCCGTACGACGGCGGTGGCGCGGCTGTCGTACCGGTACGGCACCGCGTACGCGCACGGCGCGGCGCACGGGGACCGTGCCCCGCGCGCCGCGCCGTGAAACCCGTCGGGCGACCGTGTCGAACGGGGCGCTAGCCGCCCTCGCCGCCGCCGTCCCCCTCCAGGGTGGCCTCCAGTTCCGCCTCGAAGTCGTTGACCGTCTGGATGACGGTCTCCGTCATCTTGGCGAGACCCTCGAGCTGCTCGCTGATGTCGCCCCGGCCGTCCTTCCAGCCGCTGACGAAGCTGTCGAGCGCGTCCACCACACGGTCGTCGCCGAACGAGTCGTTGTACGAGTCGAACGTGTCGCCCGTGCGGTTCATGTAGTCCTTGACCTCGCGGAGCTGTGGCGCGAATTCCGTCAGCTCCGTGAGCGGAATGGCCATCCGCTCACCGCTGTCGCCCATGCTCTGCCCTCCCCTCGGTTACGCCGCCGTGAAGCGGAAGGTGGATGTGATGGCGTCGAAGACGTCGAAGAAGGAGTCGGCGAGGTCCAGGACCTGGCTGCTGCCGGACACCAGCGCGACGGCCTGCTGATCACCCGGGATCGGGATGAACGTCTGCATCAGCACCGCGCGGACCGTACGGCTGTCGCCGGGGACGGCGATGTCCTCGACGCCCTTGGTCCTCGCGACCGTGCCCACCTCCGGGATGTCGGCCGTGCTGACGTCCCGCCACGCGTCCCCCTCACGGCGCGCGGTCTTCGTGCCGAGCTGGCCGGCGATGGCCGCCGGGTCGGTCGGCAGGACCTCCCCCGACGAGGTGCGGGCGCCGATGATCGAGACGGTGACGGTCGCGGTGATCGGCGGACCGCCGCCGAAGCTCTCGGCCATGCAGCCGCAGTACACCGCTCCCGAGTCCCATGCCTGCCGCGCCTGGCGGCGCAGGAAGGAGGCCACCACCTCGCGGTGCTCGGCCAGTTCCGGGACGTTCCTCACCCGCTCGTCCACCATGCGCCGGATGCTGTTGTCCCGGGTCTCGGGACGCAGGTCGAATTCCCACCACGAGTCCGGAACGGAGATCCGGAACCCCTTGCGTTCGACGGTGACGGTGTCCACCCATTTGTCGGCCATGGCCGCTCCTCTTCCCGGCCCCGGCGTCAGTCGCGGAGACCTTCCTCCAGCTGCTTGTCGAGATCGGCGAAGCCGTCGGCCGCCCCGTCGAGGAAGTCACCCAGCCCCTGGAGAGCCTCCAGGGCCTCCTTCGCACCCGTTGTGAACTCGTCGTAGGACGTGTCGAACTTCACCGAGGACTGGGACGTGACATAGCCGTCCGTCACAAGGTCGGCGATGTAGGTCCGCAACTGGTCGAACTTGGTCGTCAGCTCGTCCTTCGCCTCGCGAAGACGGTCGGCCGCGTCGTGCATGTCCTGATACGTGACGTCCAGGTCACCCTGAGCCATGGGCAACACCCCCTCTGAAGGCCAGCCTACGCGGGTCGCCGCGCACGCACTTCCACGGATTCGTAACAGCCGCCGCACAGCGGCGCAACAGGGCCGGGCGGGCCGCTCAGTCGCCCAGGATCCCGCCGATGTCCGTTCCCGTACCGAGCATCATGCCCGTCACGATGAGGATCATCGTCGCCGGAAGCATGAAGACGAGCGTCGCGACCGTCGCCTTCGGTATGGCGCGGGCGGCGCGGCGGCGGGCGTTCTGGGCGTCGGTGCGGCGCATGTCGCGCGCGATCTGGATCAGGGTGTCGGCGATGGGTGATCCGAGTTCTTCACCCTGCTGGAGGGCCGAGACGAACTGGTTGACGGGCTCGGAGTCGTTGCGCCTGCGGAGGTCGTCGAACGCCTGGCGGCGGGGCACGCCCATGTCCATCTGCCGCAGGGTGATGCGGATCTCGTCGGCCCACGGCCCCTCGTAGCGGGCGGAGACCCGGTCGAGGGCCTGCCGGAAACCGAGGCCGGCGGAGACGACGACGGCCAGGACGTCGAGGAAGTCGGGGAGCGTGCGGTCGATGACGTCGCGGCGTTCGCGGATGCCCTGCCAGATGGCGGCGTCGGCCGCGAACGCGCCGAACGCCAGGCCGAGGAGCGCGAGCAGGGGGACGCCGGACGACCACGTGGCGAGGGCGATGACGATGCCGAAGACCCCGTAGACGGCACGCCGGGCGGCGTAGCGGTCGATGGTCAGGCCGCCGGGGTTGCCCGCCTGGTCGATGCGGCGGCGTTTGCGCTCGACGGCCTTGGGTCCCATCAGGCGCAGGACGAGCGGGGCGAAGCGCATCCCGAGGCGGTCGACGGCGGACCCGCCGGCCGATACGCGGGTCGAGCCGATCTCCAGGGCGACGGCCAGGTCGGACGGCAGGGGCGCGTCGGTGCGGAGCATCCGGATGGCCGTCAGGATGCCGAGGACGGCGATCCCCATCGCGAGGCCGAGCAGCAGTCCCACCATCAGTCGTCTTCCTGTCGTCGGTCGGAACGCGGCCGACCGCGCCGGCCCGCCCGCTCTGTCACACACAGTTGCGCACGATTACGGAGTGTGCATAATGGGTACGAGTGCTCACGCAAGGTCATCAAGGGGAATCCGGGACGTCGGGAGGGTCAGATGTCGATGCGGCCGATGCGGCGGACGACGACGAAGCCGATCACGTACAGCGCGAGGGAGACGACCATGGCGGCCTGCCCGATCCCGCTGCTCGTGACGCGGCCCAGGGCGCCGGGGGACATGCCGTTGATCATGAGCAGGGCGCCGATGCCGAGGAACGGGATGGTGAGCGCGGTCGCGTTGATCTCGGCGAGCATGGTGCGGACCTCGCGGCGGGTCTCCTTGCGCTCCTCCAGAGTGGTGGTGAGGTTGCGCAGCGAGGAGACGATGGTGCCGCCCGCGCGGTTGGCGAGGACGAGCGTGGTGACCAGGACGTTCAGCTCGCGGGACGGCAGCCGCGCGTTCAGTTCCGTGAGGGCCTCCTCCATGGAGCGGCCGACGGCCAGTTGGTCGGCGACCGTGGCGAGTTCGGCGCCCGCCGGGTCCTCCATCTCCTCCGCCGCCATGGACAGCGCGGTGCGCATGGCGAGACCGGCGGCGGTGCCGTTGGCGATGAGACGGGCGAGTTCGGGAAGCTGTCCGATGAACTGTTCGGTACGGCGGGCGCGCTGCCAGCCGAGGAAGGCGTTACCGCCCCACAGGGCGATCAGGCCGCACAGCGGACCGAAGAAGGGGGCGAGGACGACGCTGCCGGCCAGCCACAGCACGGCCACGGCCGCCAGCACGTAGACGGTGTACTCGCCGGCGGAGACGTCGAGCCCCGTGGCCTCGACCTTGCGGCGCAGCCGGCGGCCGGCGGGCGAGGCGCGCAGCCGCCGGTCCACCGCGGCGAACCGGCGGCGGCGTCCGGCGGGCGTCGCGGCGCCCGCCGGATCGCCGGGCGGGAGCGCGGCGGTCGCGGTCAGCCGGGTGAGGAGTTCGCGGCGCTGTGCACGGCCCGACGCGTAGAGCTGGACGCCGACGACGGCCAGCAGCAGTGCGGCCAGCGTGAGGCCGATGACGAGGAGGGTGAGGTCGCTGCGCACGGGTCAGCTCGCCTCCCGGACGGCGAGGTGGGAGTCGTCGAGGTGCACGCCGAACGCGGCGGGTACCTGTTCGCCGGCCAGCCGGAGGCGTTCGGCGACGGCTCGGGGGACGGGGTGGTGCACGAACTCGCCGTGGATCCGGCCGTCGGGGCCCATCGGCCGGACCCGGAACTCGGCGAGTGTCGCGATGCGGAACATCTCGTGGCCCCGCGAGGCGAGGACGGCGATCTCCGCGAGGCGCCTGGTGCCGTCCGGGTGCCGGACGAGTTGCACGAGGATGTCGACCGCGCTGTTGATCTGGTCGCGCAGCGCCTCGAAGGGGACCTGGAGTTCGGACATGGAGGCGAGGGTCTGGAGCCGCAGCAGGGCGTCCTCGGCGCTGTTGGCGTGGACGGTGGCGAGCGATCCGTCGTGACCGGTGGACATGGCCTGCAGCATGTCGAGCGTCTCGCCGCCGCGCACCTCGCCGACGATGATCCGGTCGGGGCGCATGCGCAGCGAGTTGCGGACGAGGTCGCGGATCGTGACCTCGCCCTTGCCCTCGATGTTGGGCGGACGGGACTCCAGGCGGATCACATGGCTCTGCTGGAGCTGGAGTTCGGCGGCGTCCTCGACGGTGACGATGCGCTCGCCGTCGGGGATGAGGCCGCTGAGGGCGTTGAGGAGGGTCGTCTTCCCGGAGCCGGTGCCCCCGGAGACGATCACGTTGAACCGTGCCCGGACGAGAGAGGCGAGGAGGAGGACGAGGTGGTCGTCGAGGGTGCCGAAGCCGATCAGCTCCGCGAGCGTGTAGGCGCGCGGGAAGCGGCGGATCGTGAGGGTGGCGCCGCTGAGGGAGAGCGGAGGGATGATGACGTTGACGCGCTCGCCGGTCGGGAGGCGTGCGTCCACCATCGGATTGGACTCGTCCACGCGGCGGTTGACGGTGGAGACGATGCGTTCGATCGTCTGCATGAGCTGCTCGTCGGACGCGAAGCGCAGAGGCAGCCGCTCGACGCGACCCCCGCGTTCCACATAGATGTGGTCGGGGCCGTTCACCATGATCTCGGTGACGGAGGTGTCCTCCAGGAGCGGTTCGAGGATGCCGAGGCCCAGGGCCTCGTCCACGACCCGGCGGATCAGGAGGGCGCGCTGCTGCGGTGAGAGGACCGGTCCCTCGCGGCTGAGGATGTGGTCCAGGACGCGTTCGAGGCGGTCGCGGCGCTCGGCGACCTCCAGGGAGGACATCTCCGCGAGGTCGATCTCCTCCAGCAGCACGGCGCGGTACGTCGCGACCAGGCGGCCGTCGCCGAGGCCCGCGGCCTCCGGCTCGCCGGGGGTGGTGACACGGGATCGCAGACCCATCGCTGCCTCCTCAGTCGCAGGGCATGGTGACGGAACGGGTGGCGGTACCGACGCTGTCGAGGAAGAACGGCAGGACGGACGGCACCGGGACGCGGACGGTCACCGTCGCCTCCTCCCCGCAGGCGGCGGTCAGGTCGATCTCGGCCCGCTCGGCGAACATCCCGCCCAGCGACGCGTAACCGCCCTCCCGGTACTCGTCCTCCGTCTCCTCCCTGGAGGCGAGCCGGGCGGCGGTGCGGGCGGCGGAGCCGGCCTGGATGGCGGCGAACCCGGTGATGCCGAGCTGCAGCGCGGCGAACGCGACGAGCAGCAGCAGCGGCACCCACCCGGCGAACTCCACCGCCGTCACCCCGCGGTCGCCGCGCCACCGCGCGCGCCCGCGACGGTGGGCGCCGTGCGGGGCGGTGGGGGGAGTGCCGTTCACCGGGGGCCCTCCTCCGCCGCTCCGGCCGTGCCCGAGACGGTGACGGGCAGGTTGAACGCGCCCGGGAACATCACGGGGACGCTCACCCGCACCCGGGCCGTGCGCACAGCGCCGTCCAGCGGGCAGGACACGTCCGCGTCCCAGCCGCCCGGCAGGTCGTCCTCGGCCGCCGAGACGCAGGCGGCGGTCCCGTCGCCGTCCGCCGCCGCGCCCGCGCGGGCGCCGGCGTCGGCGGCGCCCGCGGCGAGATAGAAGGCGTAACCGATGAGGAGGCACTGCCAGATGACGGCCATCATCAGCAGCACGAGGGGCAGCAGCCCCGCGAACTCGACGATGACGGACCCGCGGTCCGCCGCCCGGGCGTCCCGGGCCGCGGCCACGGCACCGGTGCGCCGGGCCGGCCGGCCGGTCATCCCCGCCTGCCCCGGCGGCGTCCGGCGGCCGCGGGGGCGGCCTGCGGCGGCACGAGCCCCAGCTCCGTCGCGAGCGCGGACAGCGCCCGCCGGATCTGGGACTTGGCGTCGAGGTCCTGGATTCGGCCCGCGTCCTGCGCCTCCTGGAGCTCCCTGAAGGCCGCGGGGACGACCGAGCGCGCCACCGTCGTCCCGGTGATCCTGGCTATGAGCTGCGGCTGGATCGAGCTGGAGCGGCTGGCGCGGTTCACGACCGTGAGGGTGTCCTGCGCCTTGCGGACGCGCAGGCGGTCCCACATGCGGACCATGCGGTTGACGGCGCGGACGGAGATGACGTCGGGCGTGGTGACGAGCAGGGCCGCGTCGGCCGTCTCGACGGCGGCGGCGACGGCGCTGTTCATGTGGGAGCCGCAGTCCACGACCACGATGTCGTAGCGGGACCGCACCGCGGCGAGGACGTGCCGGGCGGCGGCGTCGGTGACGTCCTCGCCCCGCTCCCCCTCGGCCGGCGCGACCAGCAGCGACAGCCCCGTCTCGTGCGTGAAGACCGCCTCGGCCAGCACCTGCGGCGAGATGTCCTGGATGCCCGCCAGGTCGGCGACGGACCGCCGGAACTGCACGTCGAAGAACGAGCCGACGTCGCCGGCCAGCAGGTCGAGGTCCATGAGGAGCGCGCCGCGCTCGAACGGTCCCGCGGTCTGCGCGGCCAGCGCCAGCCAGGACGCGACCAGTGTCGTCCCGACGCCGCCCTTGGCGCCCGACACGGTGATGACCCGGCCGCCCGGCGCCTCGGGGCCGGTGTCGAGGCCGCCGAGGTGGTGGCGCATGCCGGCGGCCCACTGGGCGGCCGACCCGACCCTGGCGGCCAGTTCGTCGTACGACAGCGGCAGCCCGGCGAGGCCGCGCGCGCCCGCCTCCATGGCGGCCGAGTACAGGCCGGGCGAGGGGTCGGCGGACACCAGCACGACGCCGACGGCGGGGAACCTGAGAGCCGTCTCGCGGATCAGTTCGAGCGCCGGGAGCGGCCCGATCCGTTCGTGCACCACGACGACCTCCGGCAGCCCGGCCACCGACTCCCGGCCCAGCGAGGCCAGGGTGTCCAGCAGGGCGGTGGAGTCCGGGACGGGGCGGAGCGGTTCGCAGTCGGGCAGCCGGCTCAGCAGGGTGATCACGGAACGGGCGGCGTCCGGGTCGCCGACCGCGGGGAGGATGCGCGTCGTCATCGGGTCAGCTCGCTCCTCACGGGATCTGCGCGCCGAGGTCCGCGTGCGGATCGCCGCCGATGTCGCCAATGATGGTGTACGTGCGCTCCTCCTCGGGGATCTCCTGCTCGTCGCCGGGAGCGACCAGGGCGAGCCGGACCTGCTCCGCGAACGCCTCGGCGAAGGTGACCCGCTGCGCATCCGCGTTGTCGAGCGCGAAGGTGATGGGGACGGCCTCGGTGGCGCCCCGGTCCTCGTCGTCCACCTCGGTCAGGTCGCCGACCTCGATGACCTCCGCGTTGTTCACCATGAGGCGGACGATCTCGTACTCGGTGTCCTCGCTGCCGCCGCCGGCCTCGCCGGTCCGCTGGTTCACGCGGTAGGCGGCGTACATGTTGATGGTGGCGCCCGGGTAGATCTTGCCGGCGACACCGGTGGAAGCGTCGATCATGACCGCGATCTCCTGTTGTCCCGGGTCGAGTTCGGGCCGTTCGGCGAGCATGTCGGTCTGGAGGAGCGAGCCCTCGGTGAGCGGTCCGACGGCGACGCGGCCGTCGAGCTGGTCGAGGTCGGTCACGGCGGAGTCGGAGATGTACCGCTCGGGGATGGAGACCTCCCGAACCCGGTCCGGCGTCACCTCCTCGTACGGGGCTATGTCCTCGGCGAGTTCGTAGGCGGTCCGCTCGGGTCCGACGCGGGACTCCACGTCGTTGACGACGGCCACGACGCCGGCGAGGGCACCGAGCGCGAGGACGAGCGAGGCGATCAGCAGCAGCGTGCCGCGTCGCTGGCGAGCGTTCATGCAGTGTCTCTACCTTCTCGTGCTCGTCGTACTCGTCGATGGGTGTCGGTCGGTCGTCGGTGCGGGGCATCGGCCGGTCCGGTCCGGATCGCCCTAGCGTCCCGGGCCGCCGGGGGTCAGCGCGCGGTGCCTGGCGTGCCCGAGCGCGGAGGGCGCCGCACGGTCCCGTATCTGCGGTACGGGTGCGGCGCAGAAGGCGCAGCGGTCCCCGATGAGGGTGAGGCCGCACCAGTGACACGTCTCCTGGCGCATGGAGTTGACCATCTGGTAGAGCAGCGAGACGTCGGATATCGCGGCCGCGAACTCGACGAGCTTCGGCGTGCCCCACCAGGCGGCCGATTCCTCCGGCAGCGGCACCGGGTGCAGGCCGCGCACCTGCCAGTCGTGCGCGAGCCGCGCCGTGACCCACTCGCCGCCCGCCCCGATCGCGCCGGGCGCGTAGGTGAGGGAGGTGGAGAACTGCGGCCCTTCCAGCCGCTCGCCGCCCTGTGCCCTGACCACCTGGGTCGTGGGGCCGGCCAGCACGGCCGCCGGCCCGCCGCCCCGCCCGGCCGCCGCGGGACCGCCGGGCAGGCGGACGGGCAGCCGGTCGAGGCGGACGCCGGGCGCGAGCAGGGCGCCCGCGTACACGTAGTGGGCGAGCAGCCGCGCCGACGCCCCGAGGACGCCGGGCGCGAAGTCGCAGACGGACAACTGCCTCAGCTGCCGCACGAGGACGGCGGTGCCGAGCGGAGGCAGGGCGCTGGGCAGCAGGGCGATGCGGTCGGACTCCAGCATGGCGCGCACGGCGTGCAGACGCTGGACGTAGGGACGGGGGGCCGTCGCCGGGTGCACGACGACGACATGGCCGTGCCGGTCGATGAGCTGGGCGGTCTCGGCGAGCGCCGTCGGGAAGTCCTGGTCCTCGGGCCGGGTCAGGATGTGGGCACCGGGAGTGTGCTGGTCGGTCGGCGGCAGCACGAGACCGGCACTGGTGACCGCGATGGCAATCGGCATGCCGCTCCCTCGGGTTGAGGACCCGTCCGGTATTGGGTGAGGTGCCCGGTCGGAGCTTATCGACTCCCCCGCCACCCGGAACAGCGCGGCGGGGAACGGCGACGAACCGTGATGTACGGCGAACCCGCGGCCGGGGCCGCCCGTTCCCGGGGTGGCTCAGAAGAAGGTGCGGAGGTACTCGGTGACCGTGCCGTCGTCCTCGGCGACCGGGATCAGCGGCCACTTCTCGAAGACCGTGCACGGGTGCGACATGCCGAGCGCCACCCAGTCCCCCACCTCGGGAAGGTCCTCCCCCGTGACGAACGCGTGCTGGTCGGCGAGGCGGACGACGGCCGCGCCGCCGCCGGGCCGCATCCCGCCGCCGGGCGTGCGGACGGCCAGCACGCACGGCAGGCCGAGATCGTAGGCGAGGTCGCGCTTCCCCGCGTTGAGCAGCGCGAGACCGGGCTCGGGGCGGGAGACGACCTGCGCCCACAGCCGGAACGCGGCCAGCAGCGACCCCTCGCCCGGCACACGGTTGAACGGCGTCGCGTCGCGGTAGCGCCCGTCGTCGTGGCTCACGTACGCGCCGGACCGCAGGAGCCGCAGCACGGGCGCCGACAGCGGGGGCAGTGCCGCGAACCCGGCCGCCACCACGTCGAACCACGCGCTGCCGCCCGCGCTCACGACGATCTCCGGCAGCCCCGCGAACCGCCCGGCCCGGTCGAACGCCACGGCGAGCCGGCACAGCCCGTCGACCCACGCCCGTACGGCCGCCCCGCCGCCGGGGCCGTCGGCGCCGGGCACCTCGCCCTCGTACCCGGCGACACCGGCGAGACGCAGCGTCCCCGCGCGCGCCACGGCGTCGGCGACCCGCCCCGCCGCCGCGGCGTCCCTGGCGCCGGTCCGGCCGCCCGGCGCGCCCAGCTCCACCACCACCTCGACCGGCCGCCGCGCCCCCGCCGCGCGCAGGGCGGCGTCCATGAGCGCGACCCCCCGTTCGGAGTCGGCGCAGACCAGGCAGCGGAACGCGGGATCGCCGTCCTGCTCGGCGGCGAGCCACGCCAGGGCGGCGGGATCGACCAGCTCGTTGGCCAGGAAGAGACGCGGGACACCGAAGGCGCGCGCGACCCGGGCCTGGTGCGGGACGGCGACGGTGATGCCCCAGGCGCCGTGGTCGAGCTGCCGCCGGAAGAGCCGCGGCGCCATGGACGTCTTGCCGTGCGGGGCGAACGCGAGGCCGTGGCGGCCCGCGTACCGCTGGAGGGCGGCGAGGTTGTGCCGCAGCGCGGGGGCGGACAGGACGAGGACGGGTGTGGTGAAGCCGCCTGTGTACAGTCCGCGGCGTTCCCGGGCGAGGGCGCGGACCGTACGGCCTGCCGCGTCCGGCGGCAGTCCCTTGAACCGGTGGTCCACGATCTCGTCGTCGAGCGCGTCGAACGGGCTGGTCACGGCGCCTCCGGTGGCCGGTGCGGGCGGGCCACGGGCGGCGCGCCCGCCGGCGGCGGGATCACCCGCGTGGGGGAAAACACACGGCGTGCCGCGTAACGCGGCCGTAAGGTTGCCAGCATGACGCAGGTGATCCAGTCGGCCAAGCTCGCCAACGTCTGCTACGAGATCCGGGGACCGGTTCTCGAGGAGGCGCAGCGTCTCGAGGCCGCGGGGCACCGCATCCTGAAGCTCAACACGGGGAATCCGGCGGCCTTCGGTTTCGACTGCCCGCCGGAGATCCTGGAGGACATCCTCCGCAACGTCGCCACCGCCCACGGCTACGGCGACGCGAAGGGCCTGCTGTCCGCGCGGCGCGCCATCATGCAGCACTACCAGACCCGCGGCATCGACCTGTCCGTCGAGGACGTGTACCTGGGCAACGGCGTCTCCGAACTGATCCAGATGGCCATGCAGGCCCTGCTCGACGACGGTGACGAGGTCCTCGTCCCGGCGCCGGACTACCCGCTGTGGACGGCGTCGGTGTCCCTCGCGGGGGGCACGGCCGTCCACTACCGGTGCGACGAGCAGGCCGACTGGATGCCGGACATCGCCGACATCGAGCGGAAGATCACCGACCGCACCAAGGCCCTGGTGATCATCAACCCGAACAACCCCACCGGCGCCGTCTACGACGACGACATGCTGCGGCAGCTCGCGGACGTCGCGCGCCGGCACCGGCTGGTGCTGTGCTCCGACGAGATCTACGACCGCATCCTCTACGACGGCGCCACCCACACCTCGACGGCCGCCCTCGCGCCGGACGTGCTGACGCTCACGTTCAACGGGCTGTCGAAGAACTACCGCGTGGCCGGTTTCCGCTGCGGCTGGCTCGCCGTGTGCGGGCCGAAGGAGCACGCGACCTCCTATGTGGAGGGGCTCACCATCCTGGCGAACATGCGGCTGTGCGCCAACATGCCCGCGCAGCACGCGGTGGCCGCCGCGCTCTTCGGGCGGCAGTCGATCGAGCAGCTCGTGCTGCCCGGCGGCCGGATGCGGGAGCAGCGGGACGTGACGTACGAGATGCTGTCGCAGATCCCGGGGGTGAGCTGTGTGAAGCCGCGCGGCGCGCTGTACGCGTTCCCGCGGCTCGATCCGAAGGTCTACCCGATCAAGGACGACCGGCAGATGGTGCTCGATCTGCTCCGGTCGGAGAAGATCATGATCGTGCACGGGACGGGCTTCAACTGGCCGGAGCCCGATCATTTCCGGATCGTCACCCTGCCGTCCGCCGTCGAGCTCAAGGACGCGATCGAGCGGATCGGTTCCTTCCTCGACGGCTACGCCCAGTACTGACCGCCCCGCCCACGGCGCGCCGAAACGGCCGACGGCCCCCGCACTCCGTTGTGCGGGGGCCGTCGTGACCCAGCCGGTCGGGGTCAGCCGAGTCGCTCAACCTGGGCGTGGTACTCCTCCCACAGGCCCTCGGGCGTGTGGCTGCCGAACGTCGACAGGTGGTCGGGCACGAGTGCCGTCTCCCGGCGCCAGGTCTCCGGGTCCACCTCCAGCAGGAAGTCGAGCTGCTCCTGGGTCAGGGCCAGCCCGTCCGTGTCGAGCGCGCCGGGCGCCGGCAGGACGCCGATGGGCGTCGAGGTGCCCTCGGCGGTGCCGTGGAGGCGCTCCACGATCCACTTCAGGACCCGGATGTTCTCGCCGAACCCGGGCCACACGAAGCCGCCGTCGGCGTCCTTCTTGAACCAGTTGACGTAGTAGATCTTCGGCAGTTTCGCCGGGTCGGGCGCGTTCTGTCCGACCCGCAGCCAGTGACCGAAGTAGTCACCCATGTTGTAGCCGCAGAACGGCAGCATCGCGAACGGGTCGCGGCGCAGCTCGCCGACCGTGCCCTCGGCCGCCGCGGTCTTCTCGGAGGCCACGTTCGCCCCCAGGTAGACGCCGTGCCGCCACGAGAACGACTCGGTGACCAGCGGCACCGCGGTCGCGCGCCGCCCGCCGAACAGGATGGCCGAGATCGGCACGCCCGCCGGGTCCTCCCACTCGGGGGCGATCGTCGGGCACTGGGCCGCCGGGACGGTGAACCGCGCGTTGGGGTGCGCGGCCGGGGTGTCCGAGTCGGGGGTCCAGTCGTTGCCGCGCCAGTCGGTGAGGTGCGCGGGCGGGGTCTCCGTCATGCCCTCCCACCACACGTCGCCGTCGTCGGTGAGGGCGACGTTGGTGAAGACGGAGTTGCCCCACAGGGTGGCCATGGCGTTGGCGTTGGTGTCCTCGCCGGTGCCGGGCGCGACGCCGAAGAAACCGGCCTCCGGGTTGATCGCGTACAGCCGGCCGTCCTCGCCGAACCGCATCCACGCGATGTCGTCGCCGATCGTCTCGACCTTCCAGCCCGGGAGGGTCGGCCGCAGCATGGCCAGGTTGGTCTTGCCGCAGGCGGACGGGAACGCCGCCGCGACGTACGTCGGCTCGGTGCCGCCGGGCGGCGTCAGCTTCAGGATGAGCATGTGCTCGGCGAGCCAGCCCTCGTCACGCGCCATGACGGACGCGATGCGCAGGGCGTAGCACTTCTTGCCGAGCAGGGCGTTCCCGCCGTAGCCGGAGCCGTAGGACCAGATCTCGCGGGTCTCCGGGAAGTGGGAGATGTACTTGACCGTGTTGCACGGCCACGGCACGTCCTTCTCGCCGGGCGCGAGGGGCGCGCCGACCGAGTGCACGGCCCGGACGAACGCGCCGTCCTCCCCCAGTTCGCGGAGCACGTCCGCGCCCATGCGGGTCATGGTGCGCATGGCGACCGCGACGTAGGCCGAGTCGGTGATCTCGACGCCGAGCGCGGAGAGCGGGGAGCCGAGCGGCCCCATGCAGAACGGCACCACGTACAGGGTCCGGCCGCGCATCGAGCCGCGGAAGAGGCCGTCCTGCCCGGTGAAGACGTCCCGCATGGCCGCGGGGTCCATCCAGTGGTTGGTGGGGCCGGCGTCCTCCTCCTTCTCGGAGCAGATGAACGTCCGGTCCTCGACGCGGGCCACATCGCCCGGGTCCGACGCGGCGTAGTAGGAGTTCGGGCGCTTGCCCTGGTCCAGACGGGTGAAGGTGCCCCGTTCGACGAGCTGCGCACACAGCCGGTCGTACTCCTCCTCGGAGCCGTCGCACCAGACGATCTCGTCCGGCTCGGTCAGGGCTGCTATCTCGGAGACCCACGCGATCAGCTCGCGGTGGCGGGTCGGGGCTTGGGCGGCGACGGGAGCTGCTGGAGTCAGCGTCACGTTCGATCCTGGAGGTTGAGGGTTGTTTTGAGTTCGCACGGGCGAACCGCACGTACACGCCGGATGCTCATTGGATGAACACCCCGCTCGTTTGATAGTGCCTCGTTCTCTCGTCTGTGTCCAGAGCAGCTCATGTGAGCGAGATCCGGTCAGGGATGCGCCCCAGTACCATTCGGTGCATGACCTCGCTCGCCAAGCCCCTCATGCGTGGCTGGCTGCACGCCGGAATGTTCCCCGCCGCCCTGATAGCTGGCGTCTTCCTCACCGCGCTCGCCGAGACCCCGGACGCCCGCCTGGCCTGCGCCGTGTACACGCTCACGGCCTGCCTGCTGTTCGGGATCAGCGCGCTCTACCACCGCGGATCATGGAGTCCGCCGATCGCCGGGCTGCTCCGCCGCCTCGACCACGCGAACATCTTCCTGATCATCGCGGGCACCTACACACCGTTCACGATCCTGTTGCTCGACGGCGCACGGGAGCAGGTGCTGTTGTGGGGCGTCTGGGCGGGCGCCCTCGCGGGGATCGCGTTCCGCGTCTTCTGGGTCGGCGCGCCGCGCTGGCTCTACACGCCCTGCTACATCGCGCTGGGCTGGGCCGCGGTCTTCTTCCTGCCCGACTTCCTCCACAGCGGGGGCGGCGCGGTCCTCGTCCTGGTGCTGGCCGGCGGTCTGCTGTACAGCGCCGGCGGCATCATCTACGGCCTGAAGCGGCCCGACCCGTGGCCGCGCTGGTTCGGCTTCCACGAGGTGTTCCACCTGTTCACGCTCGCCGCGTTCATCGTGCACTACGTGGGCGTGTCCCTGGTGGCGTACCAGCACGCCGCCTGACCCGGCCGGGGGCGGCGCCTCAGCGGCCGCCCCCGAGCTGCGCGGCCAGGGTCTCCGGCTCGGTGGTCGGCAGGTCGCACTCGAACCCGCGGCACACGTACGCGGTCGGGCGCCCCTCCCGCAGGGGCCGGCCCGCCAGCAGCGGCGCCTGCTCCGGATCGTCCGGCGCGCCCAGCGCCACCACCGCCCCCGGCGCCGCCGCGCGCAGCGCCGTGCGGTGCAGGGCCTCCGTCGCCGCGTCACCGCGCGGGCCGACGACCGCCACCTGCCGCGGCCCGTCGTACGCCGCCTCCGCCACCGCGAGCCCCCACCCGATGAACCGGGGCGCCCGGCCCGCCAGCGGTGTCACGATGCCGAGCGCCCGCTCGGCCGCCGCCCGGTACCGGTCGTCGCCCGTCAGCGCGGCGTACGACAGCAGCGCGCCCGCCGCCGCCGTCCAGCCGGAGGGCGCGGCGCCGTCCATCGGGTCCCGCGGGCGGCGGATCAGCCGCTCGGCGTCGTCCGCCGTGTCGAACAGGGCGCCGTCCGGGCCGGTGAACCGGGTCAGCACCGTGTCGAGGAGCGCCCCCGCGTGCCGCAGCCACACCGGGTCACCGGTCACGCCGTACAGCGCGATGAAGCCCTCGGCGACGTCGCCGTAGTCCTCCAGCACGCCCATGCTCGGCCCGGCGCGGCCGTCGCGCGACGTACGGACCAGGCGGCCAGCCCCGTCCAGGTGCACCCGGGCGAGCAGTCCGGCCGCGTCCACGGCCGCCGTGACGAGATCCGGCCGGTCGAAGCAGGCGCCCGTCTCGGCCAGCGCGGCGACGGCCAGCCCGTTCCACGCGGCGATCACCTTGTCGTCCCGGCCGGGCCGCGCCCGCAGCTCACGGGCGGCGAGCAGCCGGGACCGAAGCTCGTGCGGCACCTCCCAGCCGGGACCCGGCAGCCGCAGCACGGGCGCGTCGTCCGTCAGCCCGAACGCCTCGGCGGCCCGCCGTGCCTCGGCCTCGTCGCCGCCGAGGGCCTCGCGCAGGGCCTCCGGCGTCCACACGTAGTACGCGCCCTCCTCGTGCCCGCCGCCGGGGACGGCGCTGTCCGCGTCGAGCGCGGAGGCGAACCCGCCCTGCGGCGTCCGCAGCTCCCGCACCAGGAAATCCGCCGTCCCGAGGGCCACGCGGCGCGCCCAGGAAGCCCCGGTGACGCGCCACAGGTGCGTGTAGACACGGAGCAGCAGCGCGTTGTCGTACAACATCTTCTCGAAGTGAGGGACGGTCCACGCGGCGTCGACCGCGTAGCGCGCGAACCCGCCGCCGAGCTGGTCGTGGATCCCGCCGCGCGCCATCGCCTCGCAGGTGCGCTCCGCCATCCGCAGCGCTTCCGGGGAACCCGTGCGCGCGTGGTGCCGCAGCAGGAACTCCAGCGTCATCGACGGCGGGAACTTGGGCGCGCCGCCGAAGCCGCCCCGCGCCTCGTCGAACTCCGCCGCGAGGCCCCGCACCGCCGCCGCGAGGTCGTCCGCCCCCGGCGCGCGCGGCGCGTCGTACGCCCGGTCGGCGCCCGCGAGCTCCTCGGCGATCCGCGCCGCGATCCCCGTCACCTCGCCGCGCCGCTCCCGCCACGCCGTGTCCACGCCCTCCAGGACCTGCCGGAACGACGGGAGCTGCGGGTGCGGGCGCGGCGGGAAGTACGTACCGAAGTGGAACGGCTCCCCGTCCGCCGTCATCATCACGGTCATCGGCCACCCGCCGTGACCGGTCGCCGCCTGCACGGCCTCCATGTAGACCGCGTCGACATCGGGCCGCTCCTCGCGGTCCACCTTCACCGCGACGAACCGCTCGTTCAGGAACGCCGCGATCCCGGCGTCCTCGAAGCTCTCCCGCGCCATGACGTGGCACCAGTGACAGCTCGCGTACCCGACGCTCAGCAGCACCGGCACATCACGCCGCCGCGCCTCGTCGAACGCCTCGGGACACCAGGGCCACCAGTCGACCGGGTTGTCGGCGTGCTGGAGCAGATAGGGCGAGGTCTCTGCGGCGAGGCGGTTGCTCATCCCCCCATCCTGCCCCGGTTCGCGGCCTTCGCGCTCGGGCCGTCGTCCCGCCCGGCGGCGTCCGGCCGGTGACCGGTGGCGAAGGCCCGCTGCCGGGGCCCGCCGGTGGTGGTGGGCGGTGCCCCGGGGGTGGGGAGAGGTGTCAGGCGGCCTGGTACGGCTTCAGGGCGAGCACCCGTACGTGGGCGGTCCGGCCGTTCGGCAGTTCGTACTCGGCGTCGTCGCCGACCTTCTTGCCCAGCACGCCGGAGCCCAGCGGGGACTGCGGCGAGTACGTCTCGATGTCCGAGGTCGCGAACTCGCGCGAGGCCAGGAGGAACGTCATCGTGTCGTCCTCGTCGCCGTCGAACGCGATGGTGACCACCATGCCGGGCGCCACGACACCGGTGTCCGCCGGCGGGGCACCCACCTGCGCCGTCTCCAGGAGCTGGGTGAGCTGGCGCACGCGCGCCTCCATCTTCCCCTGCTCCTCCTTGGCGGCGTGGTAGCCGGCGTTCTCCTTGAGGTCGCCCTCCTCACGGGCCGCCTCGATCTTCTTGGCGATGTCGACGCGCGCGGGACCCGACAGATGCTCCAGCTCCGCCTTGAGCTGGTCGTAGGCCTCCTGGGTCAGCCAGGTCACGGTGCCGCTGGTCTGGGTCACAGGTTGCTCCTCGGGTACAGGGTGGGAATAAAAACAAGCGCCCGGCCCCTGGGGTCTGCGCCCCTGGGCGGGCGAAACAACGATCGAAATGTTGACTCTAACAACCCGACGACCGATGTGCGGAAGGATTACCCTCCGCTGCGCTGCGTGAAACCCCGGCGGGTCAGCCGGCGGCGCCCTCGGCTTCCGAGCAGCTCATCAGCTCGGCGGCGGTGGCACGCTGCGTGGTCCTCAGAGTAACGGAGCGGTGGACACTGTCCGTGTCCTCATCGAAACGGAAATCGGCGCGCCCCACCTCCAGGCCGTCCTCGGACTGCGCGCGCACGGTGCACACGCCGTCCGCGCCGGCCGGCTTGCGGACCGCGAGATACACGTCGATCTCGTGCTCGGAGACGACCTCGAAACCGGTCAGCTCGCCGCTGACCTCCTGCCCCGCGACGTACGACCAGCCGGCCCAGCCGACGAACGCCAGCAGCGCCGCGCCCAGGACGAGCCCGACGGCCCGCAGCCGCCGGTCCGTGCGGGCGTCGGCGACGGGGTCGGCCCCGTAACGGCCCGCGGGGAGCTTCGTACGCGCTTCGGTCATGGCGTGGTCCTCGGTCGGTTGCCCGGCTCGCCCGGTGTCCTTCGGACCGGCCGGGAAAATGCGGAATAGCCCACCCGGTCCATCCGTCACTATAGAAGCCTGTTGTGGATCGAGACGACGAGGACCGAGCGTGACTGAGAAGCTGCGGCTCATGGCCGTGCACGCCCATCCGGACGACGAGTCCAGCAAGGGGGCCGCCACGATGGCCCGGTACGCGGCGGAGGGCGTGGAGGTGATGGTCGCCACCTGCACCGGCGGCGAACGCGGATCGATCCTCAACCCGAAGCTGCAGGGCGACCCGTACATCGAGGAGCACATCCACGAGGTCCGCGCCCGGGAGATGGCGGAGGCCCGCGAGATCCTCGGCGTACGGCAGGAGTGGCTCGGCTTCGTCGACTCGGGGCTGCCCGAGGGCGACCCGCTGCCCCCGCTGCCCGACGGCTGTTTCGCGCTCCAGGACCTCGACGCGGCGACCGAACCGCTGGTGCGGCTGATCCGCTCGTTCCGGCCGCAGGTGATCCTCACCTACGACGAGAACGGCGGCTACCCCCACCCCGACCACATCATGACCCACAGGATCTCCATGGCCGCGTTCGACGCCGCGGGGGACCCGGAGCGCTTCCCGGGCACGGGCGAGCCGTGGCAGCCGCTCAAGCTCTACTACCAGCAGGGCTTCAACCGGGCACGGACCGTCGCGCTGCACGAGGCGATGCTCGCGCGCGGCCTGGAGTCGCCGTACGCGGAGTGGCTGGAGCGCTGGGACAAGTCCGGCATCCCGGAGCGGACCCTGACGACGCGCGTGCCGTGCGCCGAGTGGTTCCCCGTGCGGGACAAGGCGCTGATCGCGCACGCCACGCAGATCGACCCGGACGGGAGCTGGTTCCGCGTGCCGATGGACGTGCAGCAGGAGGTGTGGCCGACCGAGGACTACGAGCTGGCGCGGTCCCGGATCGACACCTCCCTACCCGAGTCGGACCTGTTCGCGGGCATCCGCGAGAATTGAGGGCATGGACGACATGAGTGAGTGGTTGCCCCTCGCCTCCAAGGAGCTGAACAACTACACCGTGACGCCGGGCGTGCTCGGGTTCATCGTGTTCGCCGTCCTGGGCGTGGGCGTGTGGCTCCTGCTGAAGTCCATGAGCAGGCACCTCGGCAGGATCAGCGTCCCGGAGGACGCGGCCGCGGCCGATGTGCCGGCCCAGGGCTCCACGGCCGCCCGCGGCGAGAACGCCGCCACGGCGGGGTCGCGCTCCTCCTGAGCGGCGCGTGCGGCGGCGCGCGGCGGCCGGCCGTCAGCCGGCATCGAGCACGGCCTGCACATCACGGGCGGCCCGGCCCGGAACCATGCCGAGCCGCCATGCCGTCCAGCCCGTTTCCGGGCCCTGGCCGCGCTCCAGCATCAGGGCGTGGCTCCCCGCCGCCTCGGTGAGGCGCGGATCGCGCCGCGGGTGGTCGTCCGCCAGCAGCTCGGCGAGTTCCTCGGCGGCGACCGCCTGCCCGACGACCGAACCGCCGGGTGACGCCAGCGGCAGGAGCGTCGTCCGCAGGAACCGCGCCCAGTCCGCGCCGCGCCGGTCCGGGCGGCCCTCGCCGTAGCCCTCGGTGAAGAGGGCGATCGCCTCGTCGGCCAGGGCGAGCGCCTGACCGGCGCGGTCGTTGCCCGCGTCGATGACGGCCAGCTCCACGAGGGACCAGCCCTCGCCGTGACGCGCGCCGGCCCGCGCGAAGTCGCGGCGGGCGTCGGTGAGGAGCTGGCGGGCGAAGCCGCTGTTGCGCAGCGAGCCGGTGCCGGCCGCCCGCAGGTCGCGCGTCACCCGTGCGGAGTGGTGGCGGGCGCAGGCCAGGCCGTAGATGTCCCGCATCCGGGAGAACATGGTGCGTGCGCGCTCCAGCGCGCGGATCGCGCCGGCGCCGTCGCCCGCCTCCTCCAGCGCCTGCCCGAGGCCGTACAGCGTCCACGCCTCGCCGCGGGCGTCCTCCGTGTCGCGGTGGCGGGCGAGGGCGGAGCGCAACTGTTCGCGCGCGGCGTCCGGGTCGCCGTCGTGGACCCGGGCGAGCCCCAGTTCGGTCTGGGACCAGGCGACGCCCCGGACGTCGCGGGAGCGGTCGTACAGGTCGATGGCGAGTCGCAGCTCCCGCTCGGCCGCGGGGATGTCGCCGGCGGTCAGCAGCGTCTGGCCGAGCCCGAAGCGGGTCCACGCCTCGCCGTGGACGCTGCCGCCGGCCTGGTGGAGCGGCAGGGCCTCGGCGAGCAGGGCGCGGGCCGACCCGAGGCGGCCCCGGGTCCGTTCGGCGGCGGCCAGGGCGTGCAGGGTCCAGGCGCGGTCGCCCGGCAGCGTCGCGGCGTCCTGGAGGGCGAGGGCCTCGCGCAGTTTGCCGCCGGCCTCGCGCAGCCTGCCCTGGTGCTGGAGCGTGATGCCGAGGTCGCGCAGCGCGCGGGCGGTCCCGGCGTCGTGGCGGTCCCGCTGGTAGGCGGTGACGACGGAGCTGAGCGTCGAGTTCGCGCGGTCCAGGTCGCCGAGCTGGCGGGCCGCGACGCCGGTGCGCCACTGGACGGAGCGGGTGAGGGGCGTCCGGCCGAGGGACTGGGCCAGCTCGTTCAGCTCCCCGAGGCGGTACAGGTCGCCGCGCAGCAGGCAGTGGTCGCACAGCGCCCCCAGCAGGTGGCCGACGGCCTCGCGGTCGACGCGTTCGTCGGCGTGCCGGAGGGTCGCGGTGATGAAGCTGGTCTCCTCGTCCAGCCAGCGCAGCGCGGCGTCCAGGGAGCGGAAGCCGTGGCCGCCGGCCGCCGCCGGGAGGTGGCCGGCGCGGGTGGACGTCTTGCCGTCGACCAGGCGGATCACCGTGTCCGCCAGCTCGGCGTAACTGCGGATGAGGCGTTCCTGGGCGGCGGACCGGTCCTCGTCGGACTCCTCCTCGGCGAGGCGGGCACGGGCGTGGCGGCGGACCAGCTCGTGCAGCCGGTAGCGGTCGCCGTGATCGCCGGTGAGGAGGCCGGCGGCGGCCAGGTCGGCGAGGCCGCGGGCGCCGTCCTGCTCGGTCACGTCAAGCAGCGCGGCGGCGGCGCGGGCGCCGAGGCTGGCGCGGCCGACGAGCGCGAGGCGGCGCAGGAGGCGGCGGGCCGGCTCGGGCTGGGCGTCGTACCGCAGCCGCAGGGCGCGCTCGGCGGGGCCGTCGGCGGCGGTGTCGGCGGTGCGGGCCGCGGCGAGGTCGTCGGCGAGCGCGCCGGGCGGGCGGCGGTCGAGGGCGGGGCCGACGAGCCGCAGCAGGAGCGGCCGGCCGTCGCACAGCTCCGTGAGGCGCCGCCAGCCGTCCTCGTCGTACGGGTGGGCGGCCGGCGCCTCGGTGTCGGTGCCGCCGTCGGCGACGGACGCGCGCAGCAGCTCCTCGGCCGCCGCCTGGTCGAGGGGGCCGAGGGCCAGGTGGTGGACGGACGCCTGGAGGTCCCCTGGGAGGTCGAGGGGGCCGGCGGCGGTGACCAGGACGAGGGAGTCGGACCGCTCGGGGACGAGGGTGGCGACCTGTTCGGGGTCGGTGGCGTCGTCCAGGACGATGACGACGGGCAGGCCGGTGAGGTGCTGCTGGTAGCGCTCGGTGAGGCGCCGCAGGCGGGCCGGGTCGGCGCCCCGCGCGGCCTCGCGGAAGAGGAGCTGGTCGCGGGGCGCGCCGAGGCGGTTCATGAGGTGCAGGAGCGCGTCGCGGGTCGTGAGCGGGTCCTCGCTCTGGCCGCGCAGGTCCACGAGGCAGGCGCCGCGGAACAGCTCCCGCGTCTCCAGGGCGGCGCGGCGGGCGAGGGTGGTGCGGCCGGATCCCGAGGGGCCGTGGAGCACGACGACGGTGGGGCGGGTGCCGGTGCCCGCGCGGTCGCGGGCGACCCACTGGGTGATGCCGGTCAGCTCGGCGCGGCGGCCGATGAACGGCCGGCCGGAGTCGTCGAGCCGGTCGAAGGACCGGGCGAGGGCGGCCCGCGCGCGGGCCTCGCCGCTGCGGTCGCGGTCGCGGGGGCGGGTCCGCCGGGTGGTGAGGCGCGCGGCCCCGCGGCGCCGGGCGGCGGGGGGCGCCGTGGCCGCGTCCCCCTCGCCCGGCGCGGCGCCGCCGGTGGCGGGCGCGGTCCGTGCCGGTGCGGCGGAGGGACGGGCGGCGGCCGCCAGGGGGTCGCGGCGCGGTGCCACGGCGCGCTGCTGGTCGAGCCAGGGGCGGAGGCCGCGGACCTCGACGGCGTTGCGCCAGGCGAGGCGGAGCTGCTCGACGCCGCCGGGCTGGTTGCGGCTGCCGGCGGTGCGTTCGGCCGACCACAGGTGGGCGACGACGGCCTGGAGGGCGAACCCGGCGAAGGCGGCCGCGATGACGAGGCCGGAGTCGGCGAACGCGGTGGCGGGCGAGCCGATGCCGCCGACGAGGAGGAGGGCGGCCAGCCCGGCGGCCACGGCGGCGGCGGTGAGCCCGCCGAGCGCGCGGGCGCCGAACCGGTCGGCGAGCCTGCCGGGCGCGCTGTCCTCCTCGGCGCGCCGGTACGCCTCGTACTCCTCCGCCGCGGGACGGACGATCTCGGGGAGGGCCGCACGGGCGCGGGCGAGGAGACGTTCCGCGTCGATGCGGCCCTCCGAGCGCGCGGCCTCCGCCTCGACGGCCCGCGCGAGCAGGCTCTCCGCCTCGGCCTCATGACGCCTGGACAGGCGTGTCTCCACCGGCATCGGGCGCCCCCCTGTGCTCGCGCTTGCGACCGGCCCCTGCCCGGGAAGCGGTCATTTCACGCCACATCAGGGGTGGTTCGAGACCAAGTCGTTGCAGAGGGAGGGGTGGAAGGGATGTGACCGCCGGGGGTCAGGAGGCGGCGCGCTTGTAGCGGTGGACGGCCAGGGTGCGGAACACGGTGATGATGACGATGGACCACAGCAGCGACGCCAGCACCGGGTGCTGCATCGGCCACGCGTCGGGCGCCCGGTAGTGGGGCGGCAGGTTCCCGAAGAGGTCGCGGACGGCGAGGACGGTGGCGCTGAACGGGTTCCACTCGGCGACGGGCTGGAGCCAGGACGGCATGTTCTCCGAGGGGACGAACGCGTTCGAGATGAACGTCAGCGGGAACAGCCACACCAGCCCCCCGGAGGTGGCGGCCTCCGGCGTGCGGACCGACAGGCCGATGAGCGCGCCGATCCACGTGAAGGCGTAGCCGAGGAGGAGGAGCAGCCCGAAGGCGGCGAGGGCGTTCACGACGCCGTCGTGGATCCGCCAGCCGACGAGGGCGGCGACGACCGCGAGGACGGCCATGATGACGGCCGTCTGGGCGAGGTCGGCGAACGTGCGGCCGGTGAGCACCGCGCCGCGCGCCATCGGCAGGGAACGGAACCGGTCGATGATGCCCTTCTGCATGTCCTCGGCGATGCCGGCGCTGGCGCCGGCCGTCGCGAAGGTCACCGTCTGGGCGAAGATTCCGCCCATCAGGAACTCGCGGTACGCCGTGGCGTCGAGCCCCGCGCCCGGCAGGTTGATGGAGCCGCCGAAGACGTACGAGAACAGCACCACGAACATGATGGGCTGGACCAGGCTGAAGACCACGACCTCGGGGATGCGCAGCATCCGCAGCAGGTTGCGCCGGGCGACGACCACGGAGTCGTGGACGCCCTGGCGGAAGCCGATGCGTTCACCGGCCGGCGCCGGGGGGCGGACGGTCTCCTCGCGGGCGGCGATGCTCACTGCTCGTTCTCCTTCCTGGCCGGTCCCGACTGCCCGCCGGAGCCGCCGGCCGGTCTCTCCGCCGGGTCGTCGGCGAGGGCCATGTCGCCGGCCGAGTGGCCGGTCAGCGAGATGAACACGTCGTCCAGCGTGGGACGGCGGAGTCCGATGTCGTCGATCTCGATGCCGCGCCCGTCGAGTTCGCGGATGATCTCGGCGAGCAGCTTCGCGCCGCCGGCGGCCGGGACGGCGAGCTTGCGGGTGTGCTCGACGAGGGTGGTCTCCCCGTCGCCGACGCGGCGCAGGATCTCGTCGGCGGCGGTCAGGTCGGCCCGGTCGTGGACGATGAGCTCCACGACGTCCCCGCCGGTGCGGCTCTTCAGCTCGTCGGACGTGCCGCGGGCGATGACCCGGCCGTGGTCCACGACGGCGATGCCGTCCGCGAGGTGGTCGGCCTCCTCCAGGTACTGGGTGGTGAGCAGGAGGGTGGTGCCGCCCCGCACCAGCTCCTGGATGACGTCCCACAGGGCCTGGCGGTTGCGCGGGTCGAGGCCGGTCGTCGGCTCGTCCATGAACATCACGGGCGGGCTGACGACGAGCGCGGCGGCCAGGTCGAGGCGGCGGCGCATGCCGCCGGAGTAGGTCTTCGTGATGCGGCCGCCCGCGTCCGCGAGGGCGAAGCGCTCCAGCAGCTCCTCGGCGCGGCGCCGGGCGTCGCGGCGGGAGAGCTGGTAGAGGCGGCCGACCATCTCCAGGTTCTCCCGGCCGGTGAGGTACTCGTCGACGGCGGCGAACTGGCCGGACAGGCCGATGGAACGGCGGACGCGGTTCGGCTGGCGGAGGACGTCGACGCCCGCGACGACGGCCCGGCCGCTGTCCGGGCGCAGCAGGGTCGTCAGGACGCGCACGGCGGTCGTCTTGCCCGCGCCGTTGGGTCCGAGGAGGCCGAAGACGGTGCCCTCGGGGACGTCGAGGTCGACGCCGTCGAGCGCGCGGACGTCGCCGAACGTCTTCACCAGCGCCTCGGCGTGGATGGCCCCTGGCATGTGCTCCTCCGGGTCGTGGTCGGTGGGCCGGCTGATGACTCGAAAGGCCGCCCGCGCCGGATCGGTGCGCGGGGGACGCAGCACAGTGGATCACCGCGGGCGGCGGAAGTGCGTGACGGCGCGTCAGACGTGGCCCGTGTGACGCGCGGCATCAGCCTACGCGTATCGCGATACAACGCGATAGCCCCCGTGGGGGTGAATCTCGCACACCCGTCGGGACGCCGTCCGATCCGGGGGCTCAGCCGAGGATCCGGTACCCCGCCGCCGTCAGGGCATCCGACAGGGCCGCGCAGTGCTCCGGGCCGCGCGTCTCGACGTGCACCTCGACCTCGACCTCCCCGAGCGCCAGACGGGGGTCGGTGCGCAGGTGGTTGACCGCGAGGACGTTCGCGTCGGCCGCCGACAGCTCGGCGAGCAGCGCCGCGAGCGCCCCCGGCCGGTCCGGCACCACCAGCCGCAGCGACAGGTACCGCCCGGCCGCCGCCATGCCGTGCCGCAGCGTCCGCTGGAGGACGAGCGGATCGACGTTCCCGCCCGACAGGATGGCCACCACCGGCCCGCCGCCGAACGCCCCGGGCGCCGCGAGCAGCGCCGCGACCGGGCTCGCGCCCGCCGGCTCGACCACGAGCTTCGCCCGCTCCAGGCACAGCAGCAGCGCGCTCGAGAGCTGCCCCTCGTCCACCGTGCGGATCTCGTCCACCAGCTCGGCGACGACACGGAACGGCACATCCCCCGGCCGCGCGACCTTGATGCCGTCCGCCATCGTCGCCACCCGGTCGAGCGTCAGCGGCCGCCCCGCGGCGAGGGACGGCGGATACGACGCCGACCCCGCCGCCTGCACGCCCACCACCCGCACGTCCGGCCGCACCGCCTTCACCGCGACCGCCACGCCGGCCGCCAGCCCGCCGCCGCCCATGCCGACGACGATCGTCCGCACCTCCGGGCACTGCTCCAGGATCTCCAGGCCCACCGTCCCCTGGCCGGCCACCACGTCCGGGTGGTCGAACGGGTGGATGAGCACCGCCCCCGTCCGCCCGGCGTGCTCCCGCGCCGCGTCCAGCGACTCGTCGACCACCTGCCCGGCGAACCGCACCCGCGCCCCGTACTCCCGCGTCGCGGCGATCTTCGGCAGCGGCGCGCCCACGGGCATGAAGACCGTGGCCGAGACACCGAGGAGCGAGGCGGCCAGCGCCACGCCCTGCGCGTGGTTCCCCGCGCTCGCGGCGACGACGCCCCGGGCGCGCTCGTCGGGACCGAGCCCCGCGATACGGGTGTACGCGCCGCGCAGCTTGAACGATCCGGTGCGCTGGAGGTTCTCGCACTTCAGGTGCACGGGCGCGCCGACCAGGTCCGACAGGTAGCGGCTGCCCTCCAGCGCGGTCACCCTGGTCACACCGGCGAGGGTCTTCCTGGCCGCCTGCACGTCGTCCGGCCCGGGCCGGAACCGATCCTTCTCGGACATGCCGCCAGTGTCGCAGGGCCGGCGTCCGGCGGCCCTGCGCGGGACACCCGCCCGGGCCAGTACGCTGAACGGGTCCGCGGAGCCACCCTCCGTACCGCCGATCCCGCGCCGCCGCGCGCCACACGGACCCGAACCGGGACATGACGCCTGACGACACCCCATCAGCGCCCTCGCCCGAGCTGCTCGATGCCCTCCAGCACCAGGTCGCGCTCTTCGCCCGCCGCGCCGAGCAGACGCGCCTCGCCGGGTCGGCCACGGCCCCGGCCGGCGGCGCCATCGACCGGGCCGCCTACCTGCTGCTCAGCCGCCTCGACCGGCACGGCCCCACCGGGGTGAAGGCCCTGGCCGCCGGCATGGGCATCGACTCGTCGACGGTGACGCGGCAGGTCGCCCCGCTCGTGGAGGCCGGCCTCGTGCTGCGCGACCCCGACCCCGACGACGGGCGGGCCGTCGTCCTGCGCCTCGCCCCCCTCGGCCGGGCCGGTCTCGACGAGGTCCGCAGGTCGCGGCGGCAGCTCATGGCGCTGCTGACGGACGACTGGACGGACGGGCAGCGCGCTGACTTCGCGGCGCTCCTGACACGGTTCAACGAGGCGATCGCCGCGTGGCAGTCCGCCCCGCCGACCGGGCGGGCGCCGGCCGCGACCGAAGGCGACCGGCCCCCCGCCTGACCCGGCCCGGCCGCCCGGTCAGGCCAGCGCCTGCGCCAGGTCGGCCAGCAGGTCGTCGGCCGCCTCGATGCCCACCGAGAGCCGCACCAGGTCCGCCGGCACCTCGAGCGCCGAGCCGGCCGCCGAGGCGTGCGTCATGCGCCCGGGGTGCTCGATCAGCGACTCCACGCCGCCGAGCGACTCGCCCAGCGTGAACAGCCGCGCCCGGTCGCAGACCGCGACGGCCGCCTCCTCGCCGCCCGCCACGCGGAACGACACCATGCCGCCGAAACCGCGCATCTGCTTGGCCGCCGTCTCGTGCCCCGGGTGCTCGGGCAGCCCCGGCCACAGCACCCGGGTGACGCGCGGGTGGGCGGTCAGGGTGTCCACGACGCGGGCGGCGTTCGCGCTGTGCCGGTCCATGCGGACGGCGAGCGTCTTGATCCCGCGCAGCACCAGCCACGCGTCGAACGGCCCGGCGACGGCGCCCATCGCGTTCTGGTGGAACGCCAGCTCCTCCCCGAGGCCCGCGTCCGAGGTGACGAGCGCGCCGCCCACCACGTCGGAGTGCCCGCCCAGGTACTTGGTGGTGGAGTGGACGACGACGTCGGCGCCGAGTTCCAGCGGCTGCTGGAGGTAGGGGCTCGCGAAGGTGTTGTCCACGACCAGGCGCACGCCGGCGGCGCGCGTGATACCGGCGACGGCCGCGATGTCGGTGATGCCGAGGAGCGGGTTCGACGGGGTCTCGACCCACACCAGCCGCGTCTCGGGCCGCAGCGCCGCCCGTACGGCCCCGGGGTCGGCCGTGTCGGCGACGGACCAGGCGACGCCCCACCGCTCCACGACCTTCGTGACCAGGCGGAACGTGCCGCCGTACGCGTCGCCGGGCAGCACGATGTGGTCGCCGGGCCGCAGCAGCGTGCGCAGCAGGCAGTCCTCGGCCGCGAGCCCGGAGGCGAACGCGAGGCCGCGGCGGCCGCCCTCCAGGGCGGCGAGGTTCTCCTCCAGGGCGGTGCGCGTCGGGTTCGCCGAGCGGCTGTACTCGTAGCCGCCGCGCAGGCCGCCGACGCCGTCCTGCTTGAAGGTGGAGACCTGGTGGATGGGCGGGACGACGGCGCCGGTCACCGGGTCCGGCTCCTGGCCGGCGTGGATGGCGAGCGTCTCGAACCGCCCGTCGGGGTGCCCTTCGCTGTGCTGCTCGTTCATGGCACCACGGTAGTGGGCCGTACGGTGGAGTCGGTGCCGCGCGGGAGCGCGGCATAGGGTGGACGGACAGCCGTACGTCACCCGCGCAGACCCGTCCGCGGAACGACAGGGGGAGCCGCCACCGTCATGGAAGCCCTGATGTTGCTGATCGCGCTCGGCGTGATCGGAGGTTTCGTGGTGCCGCCGGTCCTGCGCCGGCGGCGTGAGCGGCAGGAGTTCGAACGGGCCGCGGCGCAGGCCGGTCCCGGCGGCGCGGGGATGTTCGCGAAGGACGGCGATGTGCCCGGCGGCCCCGGCTTCCCGCCGGACGCGGCGCCGGGCGGGCTGGTGCCCGTCGACCTGCTCGACGTCCGCCTGCCGGGTCCCGACGACGAGCTCGTGA
This sequence comes from Streptomyces sp. RFCAC02, assembly GCF_004193175.1. Classification (NCBI taxonomy): domain Bacteria; kingdom Bacillati; phylum Actinomycetota; class Actinomycetes; order Kitasatosporales; family Streptomycetaceae; genus Streptomyces; species Streptomyces sp. RFCAC02. The sequence goes on from NZ_SAUH01000001.1 coordinate 2,291,955, forward strand.
CGGCGCTGGAGGAGACCCAGCGGACCCAGAACTGGCGTCCGGCGGGTCAGCTCCTCGCCCTCACCGATGACCCGGAGCTGCGCTGGCAGCGCGTCCAGTCGCTGGCCGGCGCCGCGGCGATGGAGCTGGCGGCGCACCGGCGGGGCGAGGGCGGCACCGACGCGGGCTGGCTGCGGCGCTGGCGCGCGGACGAGCCGGGGGACGCGGGCGGCGCCCAGGTGTACGCCCAGTTCCTCGTGTGGCAGGCGATGGCCGACCCGGGCGCCGCCGAGTACCGGATCGTGCTGGAGGAGGCCAGGACGGTCTGCGGCGAGGCGGCGCGGCTGGCGCCGGACGACCCGGTGCCGTACATCACGGAGCTGTTCATCGCCCGCGGCCTGAGCTACCGGCGGCCCGACTTCGAGACGCTGTGGGGCGAGATCTCGCGCCGCGCACCCGAGCACATGGGGGCGCACCTCGCGGCGCTGCCGTACCTGTCGGAGAAGTGGCACGGGTCGCGGGCCGAGGCGGAGGGCTTCGCGCGGGCCGCGGCGGGGGCCGCGGGCGAGGGGAGCCTGCTGCCGGCGCTGCCGCTGTTCGCCGTCTACGACCACCTGCCGGACCTCCAGCACTCGCCCGGCATGTACCAGGGCGCCGTGGTCAGGGACGCGATCGAGGCCGCCCAGTACGCCCTGAACACGGTGCGGGACGGCCACCCGGTCGTGCCGCACGTCCGGCACCTGCTGCTGTGTTTCCTGGTCCGCGCCGAGCGGTACCCGGAGGCGGCCGAGCAGGTGCGTGCGGTCGACGGCTACGTGGGCGCGGTGCCGTGGGTGGACGGCGGCGACCCCGCCGCCATGTACGCCCGCTACCGCGCCACGGCCATAGCACGTCAATGAGGTAACGGCGCCACGGCGCGCCATGTCAGGAACGAGTGGAACCACCATGCTGTACGCCCAGGCACACAGGAACCGCCTCCCCACCCCGGAGGAGGCCCTGCCGGGCCGCGGGGCATCGCCCTTCGAGCTGCCCGGGACCCACACGGTCCTCGGCACCCCCCTCCTCGGCCCCCACCCGGCCGGCTCCGCCGTGGCGGACTTCGCCCTCGGCTGCTTCTGGGGCGCCGAGCGGCGCTTCTACCGGACGCCGGGCGTGTGGACGACGCTGGTGGGCTACCAGGGCGGCATCACGCCGCACCCGACGTACGAGGAGGTCTGCGGCGGCCTGACCGGCCACGCCGAGACGGTCCGCGTCGTCTTCGACCCGGCCGCCGTGTCGTACGAGGACCTGCTGAAGGTGTTCTGGGAGGCGCACGACCCGACGCAGGGCAACCGGCAGGGCAACGACGTCGGCACGCAGTACCGGTCCGCGATCGTCACGCACTCCGACGACCACGCGGAACGGGCACGGGCTTCCCTGGCGGCGTACCAGCGCGTTCTGGCGGCCTCCGGCTACGGCCCCATCACGACGGAGATCCGGCCGGCCGCCGACCACCCGTTCTACCCGGCTGAGGGCTACCACCAGCAGTACCTGGACAAGAACCCGGCTGGCTACTGCGGCCTGGGCGGCACGGGCCTCACCTGCCCGGTGGGAGTCGCGCGGTACGCGGGCTGAGCGCACCTGCCTCCGCCGGTCGGGACCGACGGCGAACGGCCGCGTACCACCGGGCTTTTGAGGAGGAGCCGTCATGAGCACGGGTTATCACACGTCATGGATGATCCCCGACGAGCATCGGGCCGATCCCGCCTACATCGAGGCCGGTGCTGCCATCGCCCTGGGACAGGCCGTCTACGACCGCCGTACTGCCCTGGGAATCGACCGGGCGGTGCTCGCCGGGCGGACGGGCCTCACAGTGGCGGACATCGACCGTCTCGAAGGCGGTGGTACGACACCAGCGCTACCGCTCCTGCGTCGGCTGGCTGCGGCCCTCGACGCGACGCTGGACGTAGCGATCGATCCGGAGGACACCGAGGTCTCGTTCATTCCCCGCGCCGCCTGATTCTCCCGCCTCGCGGGGCGGGTCTGCTGTCGGCGGATCTGCCGGGGGCCGATTTTCCTTCTTCCGTCGTCGTTCCCGGCCGACAGTGGGGGTGCGGTGCGCGGCCGGCAGGGGCGCGGGCCGCTTCCAGGCCGGAAGGAAGGGACGACGATGGCACCACCGTTCATGACGCCCGTGGCGGAGGAGGGGGACACCGCCGCCACACGGTTCGACGACCACCTCGCCGAGCAGCTCCTCACCCAGCGGATCGTCCTCCTCGGCACCCAGGTGGACGACGTGTCCGCGAACCGGGTGTGCGCGCAGCTCCTCCTGCTGTCCGCCGAGGACCCGAGGACCGACATCGCGCTGTACATCAACAGCCCCGGCGGCTCGATCACGGCCGGGCTCGCGATCCTCGACACCATGCGGCTGATCCCGAACGACGTCGCCACGCTGGCGATGGGCTTCGCGGGCAGCATGGGGCAGATCCTCCTCACCTCCGGGACCCGGGGGAAGCGGTACGCCCTGCCGAACGCCCGCGTGATGATGCACCAGCCGTCGGCGGGCATCGGGGGCACCACCGCCGACATCGAGATCCAGGCGGAGAACCTGGAGTTCACCAAGCGGACCGTCGAGCGCATCCTCGCCGACCACACCGGCCAGACCGAGGAGACGATCCGGCGCGACAGCGACCGTGACCGCTGGTTCACGGCGCGGGAGGCGCTGGAGTACGGGATGGTCGACCGGGTGGTGGAGACGATGGCGGACGTCCGGCCGGGCGGCGGACAGCGGAGGGCGGGTTTCTGATGGGCCAGTACACGATCCCGACCGTGGTGGAGCGCACCCCGGCGGGCGAGCGGGCGTTCGACATCTACAGCCGGCTGCTGAACGAGCGGGTCATCTTCCTCGGCACGGAGATCGACGACGGCGTCGCGAACGTCGTGATCGCGCAGCTCATCCACCTGGAGTCGGCCAACCCGGAGCGCGAGATCGCGATCTACCTGAACTCCCCCGGCGGCTCGTACACGGCGCTGATGGCGATCTACGACACGATGGCGTACATCAGCTCGCCGATCTCGACGATCTGTGTCGGGCAGGCGGCGTCCACGGCGGCCGTGCTGCTCGCCGGCGGGGACAAGGGGCGGCGCGTCGTCCTGGAGCACGCGCGGGTGCTGCTCGGGCAGCCGGCGTCCGGCGGGCAGCGCGGCACCGTGTCGGACCTGGCGCTGCAGGCCGCCGAGATGAAGCGGATCCGCGCCCAGGTGGAGGAGGTCCTGGCGCGGCACACGGGGCACGACACCGGGAAGCTGCGGGCCGACATGGACCGGGACCGGGTGTTCACGGCGCGGGAGGCCGTCGAGTACGGGCTGGCCGACCACGTGCTGAGCCGCCGGGTGCCGCCGGGCGCGGCGTGAGCTGGCGGGTCAGGCGGCGAGCCTGACCTCGCCGGGGCCGGCCGCCGACGCCCGCGGGCCGGGTCGCCGGGCGGCGAGGGCCGTGATCGACGTGACGGGCGTGACCGGTGCGGCGGCCGTGGCGGCGCGCCGGTCGTCCCGCCGGACGGCGGTGAGACGGATCAGGTCGCGGTGGACCAGGGCGAGCAGCTCCGCGAGGCCGAGGCCGAGCGCGCGGGCGGCCGCCGCGAGGACCTCGGACGACGCCTCCTTGAGGCCCCGCTCGATCTCGGAGAGGTACGGCATCGAGATGCGGGCCGCCTCGGCGACGTCCTTGAGGGTGCGGTCCTGGGCGAGCCGTTCACGGCGCAGGACGCCGCCCACGACGTCCCGCCACAGCGGCTCCTTCGCGGGCTCGGCGGCCGGGGGGAGGGGGAGTGTGCGGACGGGGCGGTGTGCTGGAGTGCTCACGGCTTCAGCGTAGGAAGCGGGCGCGGAAACGGAAAGAGGGGGCGAAGCGGTTCTGCCGGGGGCGAAAGGCGCGGCAGCCCGGCCGGCCGTCCACAGGGTGTGGACGGCCGGCCGGCGTCTCATGCCTGCTGGGCGCCGGGGCGGCCCTCCGTCACGGTGAACCGCGCCGCCGTCGAGACGTCGCCGCCGGGCTCGGCGACCTGCGACAGCACCCGGTACTCCGCCCGGAACTCGGCCGCCGTCGCCGTGCAGACGGTGTAACCGCGCTGCGCGTTGTGCCACTTGAGGTGCGGGTTCACGCCGGGCGTCATCCAGTCGAAGCCGAACGTGTCCATCGCCGTGCCGTCGCCGCCCGAGCTGATCGAGGTGCCGGCGAACTCGGTGGCCACCACCGGCGAGTCCTCGTCGCCGAAGTCCAGCTTGAGGTCGGCGACCACGCTGCGGTGGATGTCGCCGGTGAGGACGACCGGGTTGCGCACGCCGCGCTCGTACAGCCCGTTGAGCAGCCGGTCGCGGGCGGCGGCGTAGCCGTCCCACATGTCGAGGCCGGCGGAGAAGACCTCCGGGTCCGGGTCGTGGTCGACCTGCGCGACGAGCGTCTGGTTCGCGAGGACGTTCCAGGTGGCGGCCGACCGTCCCGCGCCGTCGAGCAGCCACGCCTCCTGCTCGGTGCCGAGCATGGTGCGCGCGGGGTCGGAGCGCTCCGTGTCGCAGCCGGGCTTGGTGCCGTCGCCGCACACCTGGTCGTCGCGGTAGGAGCGGCTGTCGAGGACGTGCAGGTCGAGCAGGCCGCCGAAGCCGAGCCGCCGGAACAGCCGCGCCGATGAGCCGTCCGGTTTCTGCGGCGCCCGCAGCGGCAGGTGCTCGTAGTACGCCTGGAACGCCGCCGCCTTCCGCGCGGCGAAGGCGTCCGGGTCGTCGTCGGGGAACCCGTCGCTGTCGACCTGGGCCACGCCGTCCGCCCAGTTGTTCTCCACCTCGTGGTCGTCCCAGGTGAGGATCCACGGGAACGCGCGGTGCGCGGCCTGGAGGTCGGCGTCGAGGCGGTAGAGGGCGTGCCGGTTGCGGTAGTCGGTGAGCGAGTACGTCTCGTGCTGGAACGAGGCGTCGAGCTCCATGCCGCGCACGCCGCCGTTCGTCCCGACGCCGTACTCGTAGAGGTAGTCGCCGAGGTGGACGACGAAGTCGAGGTCCTCGGCGGCCATGTGGCGGTACGCCGTGTAGAAGCCCTCGTACCAGCACTGGCAGGAGGCGAACGCGAACGCCAGCGCGTCCGGCGCGGCGTCGGGCGCGGGCGCGGTCCTCGTCCGGCCGGTGGGGCTGATGTCGCCGCTGCCGTCCACGCGGAACCGGTAGAAGTAGTCGCGGCCCGGCGCGAGGCCCGAGACCTCGGCGTGCACGGAGTGCGCGAGTTCGGGGACGGCCTCGGCGGTGCCCTCGCGCACGACGCGGGAGAACGCCTCGTCGTCGGCGACCTGCCACGACACGGCGACCCGGCCGTCCGGCATGCCGCCGCGACCGTCCAGGGCCAGGGGGTCGGGCGCGAGGCGCGTCCACAGGACGACCCCGTCGGGCAGCGGGTCGCCGGACGCGACGCCCAGCGCGAACGGGTCGGTCGCGAAGCGCGGGGCCGCCCACACCCGCGCGGTGCCGAGGCCGGGTCCCGCGCCGGTGAGGGCGAGGGCGGCGGCGGCCGTGCCGAGGAAGCGGCGTCTGGTGTGTTCCATCGCTCTCATCGCTCGCACCTTGGCGGTCACGGGCGGTCTTCGGTCGGAGGCACGCCCGACACTCCCCCGTGGTGGCCTAACGCGCGCGGGGCGGACGGCGGGAGCGGTCAGTACAGCGGCGACATGGGGCCGCCGTGCGGGAAGAACGGGTCGTGCGGCATCGGGGGCGGTGGTGCCGCCGACCGCTGCGGCGGGACGGCGAGCCGCTTCGGCCACTCCGCGCACCACAGCAGGGCCGCCGTGAGCGGCAGTGGCCAGAGACCGTCCATGTGGAGCGGGGTCGTCATCGATTCCGCCAGCAGGAGCAGCAGCCACAGCAGGAGCGTGTCGACGGCGACGAGCAGCACGATGGTGACGGTCAGGGAGGGCAGCGTCGCGGTCGTGTGGGGGCGCCAGGTGTACAGCAGCGCCAGGACAGCGATCGTGAGGGCCTGGCGCCAGCCCTCCCCCGGTTCGAGGCGGACGCCGCCGAGCACGGCCGTCACGCCCGCGAGGACACCGGTGACGAGGAGGACGGAGGCGGCGGCGAGCAGCCGGGAGCGCCGGCCCTCGCGCCGCCGCAGACCGCCGAGCATGCCGCACGTCGAGACGAAGGACAGGGTGACCAGGGCGCTGAGGACGACGGGCCACACCCCGTCGAGCCGGACGTCGGCACCGGCCGCGCGCGCCAGGCGCACGCACGCCCACAGCAGCAGGGGCCACAGCACCAGGCCGGCGAGCACGGCCGGCAGCGCGCGCGACCGCGGCGTCCGCCCTCCGGTGATGGCCCGGGCGAGCAGGTACAGCGCGCCGTTGCAGACGAGGACGGCGCAGACGACGGTCGCCACCCGGCCGGCCACCGGACCGTCGAGACGGAAGTCGTCCACGGCCAGGGCCGCGACGGCGATCCCGGCGGCGGTGCAGACCGAGCCGGACACGAGAGAGGACACAGTCGGAACGGCACCGGGCATCGGTTCCCCCCTTCCCCCGGGGAGAAGATGCCCATCCGCACGGGTGTTCAACCCCGGGTCACAGCGCCGGGCGGCGCCCCCCGGTGAGGGCGGCGACCCGGTCCAGGTCGGCGCGCGCCTGCCGGCGACGGCCCGCGGCGTAGTGCACGCGGGCGCGCTCCATCAGGGCGAACAGGTGCTCGGGATCGACGCGCAGCGCGTGGTCCAGATCGGCGAGGGCCGCGTCGTGACGCCCCGCCCCCCGGTGGACGGCACCGCGGCCGGCGAGCGCGAACGAGTCCTCCGGCTCCAGCCGCAGCGCGCTGTCGAAATCGGCGCGTGCCGCGTCGAGGCGTTCCGCGACCCGGTGCAGGTCGGCACGGCGGGCCAGCGTCCAGGCGGAGTCGGGCGTCATGCGCAGGGCGCGGTCGAAGTCGGCGAGTGCCGCGTCGTGACGGTCCGCCAGCCGGTGCAGCTCCCCCCTGCTCGCGATGACCCACGCCATCGACGGATCGAGCTCGATGGCGCGGTCGAGGTCGGCGAGGGCCTGGTCGGCGCGGTCCCGCACCCGGTGCAGCTCGCCCCGGTTCGCGAGCGCGAACGCGTTGTCAGGGGCCAGCTCGATGGCCCGGTCCAGATCCGCGAGGGACTGGTCGAAGCGCTTGTCGGTGAGGTGCAGCGCGCCGCGCTCGGCGCGGGCGAACGCGTCGTCCGGCGCCAGGCGCAGCGCCCGGTCCAGGTCCACGAGGGCGCGGTCGCGCCGCTGTGCGACCCGGTGCACGGCGCCCCTGCGGGCCAGCGCGTACACGTTGTCGGGGGCGAGGGCGAGCGCGCGGTCGAGGTCGGCGAGCGCCGCTTCGGGCCGGTCGGCCAGCCGGTGCAGCTCCCCCCGGTTGGCGAGTGCGAACGCGTTGTCGGGCGCCAGGGCGATGGCCCGCACCAGGTCGAGCAGGGCCGCGTCGCGGCGGTCCTCGGTGAGGTGCAGCGCGCCCCGCTCCGCGAGCGACCACGCATTGTCGGGCCTGAGGCCGAGGGCGCGGTCGAGATCGACCAGCGCAGCGTCGCGCCGGCCGGCCAGGCGGTGCACGCCGCCGCGGCGCGAGCGGGCGAACACGTCGCCCGGCGCCAGCTCGACGGCGCGGTCGAGATCGGCGAGCGCCTCGTCCGGCCGGCCGGCCAGCCGGTGCAGCTCGCCCCGGCCCGCGAGCGCGAAGGCGTCGTCCGGGCTCAGCTCGATGGCGCGGGTGAAGTCGGCGAGCGCCTGCTCGTCCCGCTCGGCCATGGCGTGCAGCGCGGCCCGCTGGCCGAGGGCGAACGCGTTGTCCGGCTCCAGCTCGACGGCACGGTCCAGGTCGGCCAGCGCGTCCGCGAGATCGTCGACCGCCGCGGTGACCAGGCGCAGCGCGCCGCGCTCGGCGAGGGCGAACGCGTTGTCCGGGTCGAGTTCCAGGGCATGGTCCAGGTCCGCCGCCGCCTGGTCGTCGTTCTTCTCGCCGCGGTGCACGGCGCCCCTGCGGGCCAGCGCCCAGATGTAGTCGGGCTCCAGGGCGATGGCACGGTCGAAGTCGGCGAGGGCGGCGGCGGGGCGGCCGCCGATGCGGTGCAGCTCGCCGCGGCTCGCCAGGGCGAACGCGTTGTCCGCGTCGAGGGCGATGGCACGGTCCAGGTCGGCGGTGGCGGCCCGCGTGTGGCCGGCCGCCCGGTGCGTCTCACCGCGGCGGGCGAGGGCGAGGACGAAGTCGGGGACGAGGGCGAGCGCGGCGTCGAAGCCGGCCAGCGCCTCCTGCCGCCGCCCGGCGAGGCGGTGCTCCTCGGCGTCGTCGGCGAGCGCCCCGGCCTCGGCGGTGTGGTCCGGCTCCGGGGTCAGACAGCCGCGGGCGGCCTCGGCCACGGCGGGGATGTCGTGGTCGGCGATGTGACGGAGGCGCTCGCGTGCGGCCTCGGCCAGCGCCGGGTCGCCGTCCGTGAGCCAGTCGCCGAGGATGCGCACGGCTCCCGCGCGGACGGCGGGCCACGGGCTGTCGAGAGCCATCCGCACGGACTCGGGCAGCGGATCCGGCGCGGACCCGCCCGAGGCCCCGGCCGTGCCGGACCCGCCGGGGCCGAGCGGGCTGCGGGCGAGCCAGATGCGGCCCTCCACCCCGTACAGCCACCGCTGCGGCGTCTGCCGGGCGCCCCTGGCCTGGACATGGGCGTACGCGTGGGCGTAGGCGTCGTCCAGGGAGATCAGCCCGTCCAGGTCCGCGTCGGCCGCGCCGGACCGCAGGCCGTCGATCAGCCCGGCCGTGAAGACGGACGAGCCCGGGGCGCGCCCCTCGCCCAGCGGCTCGCCCTCGAACGAGTACTCACCGGCGCGGGACGCCGTCAGCACGACGCGGCCGCGCCCGGCGGGGGCGAGGCGGCGCTCCAGGTCGAGGCCGTCGCCGTCGCCCTTGGCACCGCGCGCGAACGCGCCGCTGTAGCAGCAGTCGAGGATGAGGACCTGGCTCTTCGCGTGACAGTCGTCCATGAGGTCGAGGACCCAGCGGGCCTCGACACCGGTGGCGGACAGCAGGTCCTTGCGGGTGTCGGCGGCGCAGAAGTACAGCTTGTTGCGCCGGTCGAGGAGGCCGTGGCAGGACAGGTAGACGAGGACCAGTTCCCCCGGCTTGCGGTGGGCGAGGAAGTCCGCGAGGCCGACGCGCAGCGCGTGGGCGGTCGGGTCGGACAGCACGGTCACGTCGAAGCCGCCGACGGCGGGGTCGCCGAGGACACCGGCCAGCTCCCGCGCGTCCTCGCCGGGCGACCGCAGCCGCTCCAGCGCGTCGTCCGCGTAGCTGGAGGTGGCGGCGATCAGGGCGGAGCGGCGGCCGAGCGGCGGCTCAGGCGCCGGAGCGGTGCCGCTCAAGCCAGACCTCGATCAGTTCCTCCTGCCGCTGGGCGGTGACCCCGGTCACGCGCAGCACGTCGTCCCCGAACTGGATCTCCACGGAACGGGCCGCGTCCCGGGCCGTCCAGCGCTTCACCGCGGCGACGACCGACCGCAGTGCCGCCGACACGCCGATCCGCACCAGCATGCCGCCGGCGACGGTGCCGAGGCCCTTGGCCCCCTGCGGCACGTCGGCGTCCGTCAGCGGCGCGACGTCCTCCACGTCCAGGTCGAGGAGGTCGCCGCGCAGGCTCTGCGCCAGATCCGCGAGGTCCTCGCCGTCGGTGTCGGGGCCGGGCAGCACCCGTACGACGACCGTGCCGTCCCGGTCGTCCCCGTCGTTCACGCCATCCACGCCGGCCCCCTCCGCCGCCCCGTCCATCACGCGTCGTGCCCAGTATTCAACGTTTCCGGTGCGCGGGTGGTCAACTCCCGGCAACGGGACGGCCACGGTCAGCCGCCGTCGAACACGACCGACCACGGCGCGGGCGCGCCGGGGGCGGCGGCGGGTCCTGCCGCCGGCTCCGGGGCGCCGCCGAGGACGGCGCCCGCCACGGCCGCGAACCGGGGCGCGGCCGGGTGCGGGGTGCCGGCGGGCCGGGCGGGGACCCAGGTCGCGGTCAGCGGGTCGCCCGCCAGCGGGCGCCAGGCGACCCGCGGCTGACGGCGGGCCAGCTCCTCCGTCGTGAAGGCGACGCCCCGGCCGGCCAGGACGAGCCCGAGGAGGACGTCCGGCGTGCGGGCGTACCGGACGCGCGGCGGCGCCCAGCCGTGGTCCCGGCAGGTGGCGAGCACGAGATCGTGCCAGGCGGGCGCGGCGTCGCGCGGGGCCATGACCAGGTCGTGCCCGGCGAGGTCGGCGAGCGCGGGCGGGGGCGCGGCCGGCCGGGCGAGGGGGCCGCCGCGCGGGAGGACGACGCCGAGGCGCGTACGGGCCGGCGGTCCGAGGACCAGCCCGTCGGCGGGGAACGGGTGCTGGAGCAGGCCGGTGTCGATGCGGCCGTCGGCGAGGGCGCCGAGCTGCTCGGCCGAGGTCAGTTCGTGGAATTCGAGGTCGAGCCCGGGGGCGGTGGCGGCGAGGCGGCGGAGGATCTCGTTCAGGGCGGTGGCGGGCATCTCCGGCGGCACGCCCGCCCGCAGCGTGCCGTGCGTGCCCTCGCGGGCGCCGGCCATGACGGCCCGCAGGCGCGCGTCGGCCGCGAGGAGCCGGCGGGCCTCGGGCACCAGCAGCCGGCCCGCGGAGGTGAGGGCGATGGCGCGGCGGCCGCGGTCGAAGAGGGCGACGCCGAGTTCGCGCTCCAGGCGCTGGACGGACTGGCTGAGCGGTGGCTGGGCCATGCCGAGGAGTTCGGCGGCGCGGCCGAAGTGCAGTTCGTCGGCGACCGCCAGGAAGTGACGCAGGTGGCGGGGCAGGTCCATGCGGCGACGATAGACGGATGACGGAGAGCGTGGACATCAGGCTGCATGTGCGGGACATCGACGGCGACGGCGAGACCGGTTCGGGGGCGGACGACCAGGTGGTGATCGCGTCGATCCTGAAGGTGCTGCTGGTGCTGGAGTTCGCGCGCCAGGCGGCGGCCGGGCAGCTCGACCCGGCGGAACGGGTCGTGGTGCGGGCGGCGGACCGGCTGGGCGGCTGGGGGCTCGCGGGCTGCGCGGACGACGTCGAGGTGTCGCTGCGGGACCTCGCGTACTTCGCCCTGTCGGTGAGCGACAACACCGCGGCCGACGTGCTGCTCCGGCGCGTCGGCGCGGACGTGCTGCCGCTGCTGGCCGCCGAGCTGGGCCTCGCGCGCACCCGGATCAGGGGCGGCCCGCGCCAGGTGCTCGAGTCGATGTTCGCCGACGTGGGGGCGCGGGACGCGGCCGAGTTCGCGGCCGTCTACCCGGGGCTGCCGGACGGACGGAGGCGGGCGCTGCGGGTGTTCGACCCGGCGCACACCACGTCCAGCACGCCCCGGGACATCACGCGGCTGATGGCCCTGATCGCGCGGGACGAGGCGGGTCCGCCGGAGGCGTGCGCGCTGGTCCGGCGGCTGATGGGCACGCAGATGGCGTGGACACGGCTGCGGGCGGCGTTCCCCGCCGAGGTGGCGGTGACGGGCAAGACGGGCACGCTGCCCGGGCTGCACATGGAGGCGGGGATCGTCGCCCGCCCGGACGGGCGGCGCTGCGCGGTGGCGGCGTTCGCGGCGACCCCGACGTGGGACAGCCGCCGGCTGGATGTCGACCTCGCCCTCGGCCGGGCGGTGCGTGAGGCGGTGGAGAAGCTGCACGGACCGCTCTGACGTGCGGTGATACGCGATCGCGTATCGGTCGGCGGCCCGCCGCGTCTTGGACGGGGGGCGCCGGCGGGTGGTTCCGTACGCCGTGTCCTTGCGGAGGCCCGGGACTGTCCGGGCCGGGGAGGAGATGGATCATGGCGGGTGTCGGACGGCGGGGATTCCTGCGGACGGTGACGGCGGGCACGGCGCTCGCGGCGGGCACCGCGGCGGCGAGCGGCGCGGCGTCGGCGGCGGTGCCGGCCGCGTCCCGGGCGGCGCGGCGGCACGACGGGGGCGGCGGCGCCGCGTTCACCTGGCTCGGCACGGCGGGCTGGCGGGTCGAGGCCGGCGAGCACGTCCTGCTGGTGGACCCGTACCTGAGCCGGTACGACACGGGGATGTGGACGGGCGGCTTCCGCGCCGGCACGGGGCTGACCGTCGCCGCCGACACGGTGGACACGCACACGGCCGGCGCCCGCACCGTGCTCGTCACGCACACGCACTGGGACCACTTCAACGACGTCCCGCACATCGCGACCACCACCGGTGCCCGGGTCATCGGGACGCTCTCCACGTACAACGCCGCCCGCGCGATGAGCGTGCCGACCGGGCAGCTCAGCACCGTGAAGGGCGGTGAGGTGCTGGAGTTCGACGCGTTCTCGGTCGAGGTCGTGGCGTCCCTGCACAGCAGGAACCCCTCGTGGTCCGTGCTGTTCCCCGGTGTGCTGACCGCGCCGCCCGCCCCGCCGGAGACGGTCGCCGACCTCCCGGAAGGCGACACCCTGGCGTTCCAGGTGACGGTCCGCGGCGGCCCGTCCGTCTTCTTCATGGGCGCGAGCGACTTCGTGGAGCGGAACGTCGCGGGACTCGCGCCGGACGTCGCGATGATCGCCGTCCAGTCGAGCGAGGCCACGCACGACTACGTGCCGCGTCTGCTGGAGGCGCTGGACCGGCCGGCGACGATCGTGCCCGTGCACTGGGACAACTTCGAGGTGCCGCTCGTCAACCCGCCGCGGGTGCCGGACGCGGACACGCGGCGGCGGCTCACGGAATTCACGGACGCCGTGCGGCGGGTGGCGCCGCGCAGCAGGCTGCTCATGCCGGAGTACCTGACGCCGTACACCTTCTGACCGGCCGTCGGACGTCACGTGCGGTGGCCGGTGCGGGCCTCCCGGTGGCGGCGGTCTACGCTCACGGGACCGATTGACCGCCTCCGAGAGGAATTCATGCGCACGGCAATACGCTTGGCCCTCCCCCTGGTCGCCGCGGCGGCGGCCCTGTCGCTCACCGCCTGCGGTGACGAGGACGCCTCGTCGGACGGGGGAAGCGGGGAGACCGCTGCCGACGAGGGCGGCACCGACGCGGACACCGACGCGGAAAGCCAGGACAGCGGCCAGGACGGCGAGGGCGGGAGCGGCGACGGCGCCGAGGCGGGGACGGACGGATCGGCCGCCCCGTCGGTGGACGACCTCATGGGCAACTGGTTCGTCGACCCCGCCGACCCCGGCCGCTCCCACCGCATCGTCGTGGAGGGCCCGGACGAGGTGTCGTTCATCGAGAGCCTGGAGGCGGAGGGCGACCTGTGCAACCGCGGCGTGTACGCCGACGGCACCCTCACCTTCGCCCCGGAGGACTGCCTCCAGCAGGGCGCCGAGCCCTGGCCCGACCGTTCGGCGACGCTGGTCCTGAACGAGGACGGCACGCTGCACGTCACCTGGGAGTCCGGTCTTGAGGAGGACTACACGTTCTCCGAGAGCGAATGGGGCACGGTGGCGTGAGACCGGCCGGGGGCGGCGGGACGGCGGGCAGGTGCCGCCGCCCCGCCGCCCCCGGCGCGTGTCAGGGGGGCGTCACGAGGCGCGTCTCCCACGCGACGACGGCGGCCTGGGTGCGGTCCCGCAGGTCCAGTTTCACGAGGATGCGGCTCACGTGCGTCTTGATCGTCGACTCCGCGACGACGAGGTGGCCCGCGATCTCGGCGTTCGACAGGCCCTGGGCCACCAGCGCGAGCACCTCCGTCTCCCGCTCCGTGAGATCCCGCAGGCGCGCCCGCGCCGGCGGCCTCGGGGCGCGGTCCATGCGGGCGAACTCGCTGATCAGGCGGCGTGTCACGCTCGGCGCGAGCAGCGCGTCGCCCGCGGCGACCAGGCGGACCGCGTCGGCGAGCTGCCGCGCGGACGCGTCCTTCAGGAGGAACCCCGACGCCCCGGCGCGCAGCGCCTCGTACACGTACTCGTCGAGGTCGTAGGTGGTGAGGACGAGGACGCGGGGCACGGTGCCGTCCGGCCCGCCGCCCGCCGTGATCTCCCGTGTCGCCTCGATGCCGCCGAGCACCGGCATGCGGATGTCCATCAGCACGACGTCGGGGCGGAGCGCGGCCGCCTTCCCGACGGCGTCGCGGCCGTCCACCGCCTCGCCGGCGACCTCGATGCCGGGCTGGGCGCCGAGGAGGACGGAGAAGCCCTCCCGCACCATCATCTGGTCGTCGGCGATCAGGACGCGGACGGTCACGCGGGCTCCGGGGAACGGGTCGGGGGGACGGGCAGGAACGCGGTGGTCTCCCAGCCGCCGTCCGGTGTGGCGCCGGCCGTCAGGTCGCCGTCCAGCATGGCGGCGCGCTCCCGCATGCCGGTCAGGCCGTGCCCCGCGCCCGGGGACCCTGCTCGCGGGGGCGGTACGGCGGCGGGCGGGCCGTTGACGACGCGCAGGCCGAGACCGCCGATGACGTAGGACAGCTCCACGCGGGTCGCGGCGCCGGGCGCGTGGCGCAGCGCGTTGCTCAGGGCCTCCTGGACGATGCGGTAGGCGGACAGCTCGACGCCGGGGGGCAGCTCGCGGACCGCGCCGGTCACCGCCTTCTCGACGGGCAGCCCGGCATCGCCCACCCGGGCCAGCAGCGTGTCGACCTGGGCCAGGGTGGGCTGCGGCGCGTCCGGGGCGGCGTCGGCCGGCGCCCGGACGACACCGAGGACGCGGCGCAGCTCGGTGAGGGCGGTGACGGCGTTCTCCCTGATGGTGGCGAAGGCCCGGACCAGCTCGGGCGGCGGATCGGCGACCCGGTAGGGCGCGGCCTCGGCCTGGATGGCGACGACCGACATGTGGTGGGCCACGACGTCGTGCAGCTCCCTGGCGATGGCGGTCCGCTCCTCCAGGACGGTGCGGCGGCTGCGCTCCCGCTCGGTGACGGCGCTCTGGGCGGCGACCTGGTGCCGCGAGTCGGCCCAGGCCCGGAGCAGAACGGCGATGGTCAGGGCGGCGAGGGCGAACGCGGCACAGACGATGTGGTCGCTGTTGCCGGTGGGATTGCCGCCGCGGGCGGTCACGAGCAGGCCGGTGGCGGTCGTCAGCAGCCACATCGGCACGGCGGCGCGCGGGCGGGCGCTGAGCATCACGGTCAGCATGACGAGGATGTGCGCGGCGATCGCGAGGTTGCTGAACGGCCAGCTCCCGCTCGTCAGGGACCACGTCGACTGGAGCGCCAGGCTTCCCAGGGACAGCCAGAACCCGAGGACCGGCCGGGTGGTGGCCAGGAGGAGGGGTACGGCGATGAGCACCACGTGCCATGTGCCGCGGGCGTCGTCGGCGAAGTCGGACTGCTCCCAGGCCCCCGCGCCGAGCGTCAGCAGGACGGCGACGATCCCCACGAGGCCGTAGGACAGGCGCCGGGAGGGCCGCAGCGCGCGGCGGGCCGGCGCGGGGAGGCCGGCGGTGACCGCGGCGGGCAGGCCCAGGGCGGGCAGGTGGCGCTCGGCGACGAGGTCACGGCCGAGGTCGTGCCAGGGCGCCGCCAGGGCGGCGCGGACGGCTCTGAGGTCGCGGGCGCCCCGTGGGGCCGCGGTCACCGGTTCGGTCATGCGTCGCACGGTATGCGGCGGGGCGGACACGGACGTCCCCCTTGCCGGGGATCCTCCGTGTCCGCCTCGAGGCGGACCCGCGGTACGGCCGTGGCGTCAGGCCAGGGCGCTGCCGGCGGTCCAGTCGGCCCAGTCCATGTTCCAGCCGTTGAGGCCGTTGTCCGGGGCCATCTGCTCGTCCGGGGAGTTCACGACGATGACGACGTCGCCGATCATGGACTCCTCGTAGAACCAGGCGGCGTCCGTGGAGTCGTCGTCGGCGCCCTGGGTGTCGTTGAGACCTATGCAGCCGTGGCTCGTGTTGGCGCTGCCGAAGACGCTGTCGGCGGCCCAGTAGTTGCCGTGGACGAAGGTGCCCGAGGTGGACAGGCGCATGGCGTGCGGCACGTCCGGTATGTCGTACTCACCCTTGCCGTCGTCGTCGGTGAAGCCGACGGTCGCGCCGTCCATGCGGGTCTCCTCGTGCTTCTCGGAGATCACCATCTGGCCGTTGTAGGTGGGGTTCTCGTCGCTGCCGGCGGAGACCGGGAGGGTGCGCAGCTCCTCGCCGTCGCGGACGACGGTCATCTGCATGGACTCGGCGTCCACCGTGCTGACCTGGGAGCGGCCGATGTCGAAGCTGAACGTGCGGTCCTGCACGCCGGTGACGCCGTCGGCGCCCTCGACGCCGTCGAAGTCGAGCTCGACCTCGACGTGGCTGCCGGCCTCCCAGTAGCTCTCCGGCCGGAAGTCGAGCCGGGTGTCGGAGAACCAGTGGCCGACGACCTCCTGGCCGCTGCTCGTGTTGATGGAGACGGCGGCCTCGACCTCGGCGCGGTTGGTGATGGCCTTGTCGAAGTTGAGCGAGATCGGCATGCCCACGCCGACGGTGACACCGTCCTCGGGCGTGAAGTAGCCGATGAAGCTGTTCTCCGGGGAGACGGTCGTGAAGGCGGCGCTCTGGTGGGCCTCGCGGCCCTCGCTGTCGCTGGCCTGCACCGTCAGCGAGTAGGCGGTGGAGCGCTCGAGCTGGTCGTCGGGCGCCCAGCTCGTGCCGTCGTCGGATATGGTCCCGGCGATCTCCGTGCCCGCCTCGGTGGCGGTCAGCACGACCGAGTCGAGCGTGCCGTCCTCGACGGTCACCTGGACGTCGCTGTTGATCCCGACGTTGTCCGCGCCGTCCTCGGGGGTGATGGAGATCACCGCCTGCGAGGTGTCGGCGTCCTCGGCCGCCCGGTCCGCGTCGGTCTGGCCGGCGCTCTCGGTGCCGCCGGCGCCGCCCGATTCGCCGGAATCGTCGTCACCGCCCCCGCCGCAACCGGTCAACGTCAGTGCTCCGGTGAGCAGCGCAGCCGCCACCGTCAGGCCCTTGCGCCGCATGCCGTCCCTCATCAGTTCGCCACTCCGTCCGCTGCCGTGTCCCCCCACAGGACACAAGGGGAAGAACGCGGATCCCACGGCAGCCGGTTCCACTGTAAGTGAATCCGTGCGATAGACCACTCGTTCGAGTGGCGCCCCGATGAGGCCGGGTCAGTCGCCGTCGGTCCCGTCGTCCTCCAGGTCCTCCCATGCCTCGTCGGGGTCGTACTCCGCCTGCTCACTGCTCCACGACGCCTGCGCGAGCACGGTTCCCGGCACCGTGCCCACCAGGTCGATCGGGTCGATCAGGTAGGCGACGGCCTCCGCCTCGTCCTGGGAGACGGCCCGCGCGGCCTGCTCCCGTTCGGCGGGCGGCATCAGCTCGTCGCCCTCGATCCGTGCCCAGGCCGCGCGGATCAGCTCGTCACGCTCCGTGATCTCCAGGACCATCTCCACGCGAACCCGGACGTGACGCGTCTCCCCGCTCAGCTCTTCGTTCATGCCCCGGAGCGTAAGGCGCACGGGGGCGGCCACTTCCCGCGACCCGCAGACGCCCGTAACATCGCTACCCATCGCGCCCCCCGCTCGGCACCACCCCCCTCGTACGACCCCCGGGAGTCCCCGTGGACGGTAACCCCACCCGCGTCAACCGCCGCGCGATCCTGTGCGGCACCGTGGCCGCCGGCGTCCTGTGCCTGGGCTGGTTCCTGCCCCCCGCGCACCCGGACACCGACGCGGACACCGGCAGTACCGTCGTCCCCGCCGAGCAGGCCGACCTCGACGGGATCAGCGACCAGGCCGGCGACCTGTCCGGCGTCGCAGGCGATCCCGACACCGGGACCGCGGCCGCCGGCTGACCCGGCCGCCGCCGGGCCGGCCGTGAGGAAACGGTCCTCCCCCGGGCCGCGACCTTCGCGGCGGTCGGGCTGTCGAACAGGTCGAAACGGCGTTCCATGACGTCGTCCTCACTCGTGGTGTGCCATCTGTCCGCACCGGACGACCACAAGATGCCGACGGCCACGATCGTGTGACGGCCCGGCGGTGTGGCGTACGTCACCGGCCGCGGCTGTCACGGAACGGCGGACGCCGGCGTCTTGTGCGCGACGCAGCCGTGGACGAACAGGCGGGAGCCGGGGATGGACGAGCGCACCACACACGAGCGGGCACGGGACGCACTGGACGGCGTCACCGAGGCGTTCGTCACCCACCGCAACCTGCTCTTCACCGTCGCCTACGAGATGCTGGGCTCCGCCGCCGACGCCGAGGACGTCCTGCAGGAGACCTGGCTGCGGTGGGTGGGCGTCGATCCCACCGTCGTGCGGGACCGGCGCGCGTACCTGGTCCGGATCACCACCCGGCAGGCGCTCAGCCACCTGCGCGCCCTCGGCCGCCGCAAGGAGTCCTACGTCGGCCCGTGGCTGCCCGAGCCGCTGCTGACCACGCCCGACGTGGCCGAGGACGTCGAACTGGCCGACAGCGTCTCGATGGCCATGCTGCTGGTGCTGGAGACCCTCGCGCCGACCGAGCGGGCGGTGTTCGTCCTGCGCGAGGTGTTCGACCTCGGGTACGACGAGATCGCCGGTGCCGTCGGCAAGAGCCCGGCCGCGGTCCGCCAGATCGCCCACCGCGCGCGGAACCACGTCGCGGCGCGCCGGCCGCGCGGGGCCGCCACCGCCGACGACGCCCGCCGCACCGTCGAGGCGTTCCGGCAGGCCGTCGAGACGGGGGACCTGAAGGACCTGCTCGACATCCTCGCGCCGGACGTCGTGCTGCTGACCGACGGCGGCGGCGTCGTACGGGCCGCGCTCGAACCCGTCGTGGGCGCCGTCCGGGTGGCCGGGGTGCTGGGCAGGATCGCCGACACCATGACGTTCGAGTCCACGCGGGTCAACGGCGACCCGGCGCTCGTCGTCCGCCGGGACGGCACGGTCGACACCGTCATCGCGCTGCGTGTCGACGACGGCCGCGTCACCGGCCTGTACGCCGTGCGCAACCCCGAGAAGCTGACCCGCCTCGATCACGGGACGCCCCTCGGCCGCCGCTGACCGGCGCCTCACGCCGTGGCGGGCGACCGTCCCGTGTCCGGGACGCGTGCCGTGCCGTCCCGGCCCGTCCGGGGCAGGACCAGGTACGTCAGCGCGAGCCCGCCCAGGCTGAGCAGCATGCCCGCGAGGCCCGTCCAGCGCAGCGCGTCCGCCGCCACCATCGCCCCGCCCAGCGCGGAGCCGGCCGCCGCGCCCAGGTTGAAAGCGCCGACGTTCGCCGCGACCGCGAGCGTCGGCGCGTCACCGGCGTGCCGCAGGATCAGGCTCTGGAGCGGCGCGATCGTCGCCGTCGCGAGGAGGCCGAGCACCAGCACGGCGGCGACGGCGGCCGGCTGCCACAGCACGGCGAACGGCAGCATGGCGAGGATGCCCGCGAGGCCGCCGAAGACACCCCGCACCGTGCCGCCGAGGGACCGGTCGGACAGCCGCCCCGCCGCCAGGTTCCCGACCGTGCTGCCCGCGCCGTACGCCAGCAGCAGCCCCGAGACGGCCGTGTCGGAGAAGTGCGCGACGCGGGTCAGCAGCGGCGCGATGTAGGTGAAGACGACGGCGACCCCCGAGAACCCGACGGCGGTGGCCGCCACCGACAGCAGCACGGGACGGCGCGTCACCACCCGGATCTCGTCCCGCAGCCGGGTCTCCCCCGCCCCCTGGCTCGGCAGCGCGACGGCCAGGACGGCGGCGACCACCGCCGCGAGGACCGCGAGCGCGGCGAACGGCGTGCGCCAGCCCGCCCGTTCCGCGACCAGCGCGCCCAGCGGCACGCCGAGCAGGGTGGACACCGTGAAGCCGGACGCGATCAGGGCGATCGCCGACCCGATGCGCTCCGCCGGCACCAGCCCCGTGGCGGTCAGCAGCGCCACGGCGACGAACGCCGCGTGGCTGAAGGAGGACACCAGCCGCCCGGCCAGCAGCGGCGCGAACGAGCCGGCCACGGCGCACAGGACACTGCCGGCGGCGAACAGCGCCATCAGTCCGACGGCCACGCCCTTGCGCGGCAGCCGCGCCGTCAGCCCGGCCACCAGGGGGCCGCCGACGACGACGCCGAGGGCGTACACGGTCACGGCCTGCCCCGCCGTCCCCTCGGACACCCCGAGGTCACGGCTCACTTCGGGCAGCATGCCCGCGATCAGGTACTCGGCCGTGCCGACGACGAAGACGCCCGCGCACAGGGCGGCGAGCAGGAGGGAACTCCGGTTCCTGTCAGTGGTCATGCCCGGACGCTAAACTCTGACATCCGTGTGAGAGTCAAGTCCCGCAACCGCCGCCCGAGGAGCCCGCCATGACCCTGCGGATCGGAGAACTGTCCCGGCGCACCGGCGTCCACGAACGCCTCCTGCGCTACTACGAGGAGCAGGGCCTGCTGCACCCCGCGCGCCGCCCCAGCGGGTACCGCGAGTACGAGGAGCGCGACGCCGCGGTCGTGCGGCGCATCCGCAGCCTCCTGGCGGCCGGCCTCACCACCGCGACGATCGCCGCGATCCTGCCGTGCCTGCGCGACGAGGGCGAGCGGCTCGTCCCCACCTGCCCCGACCTGCTGGCGGACCTCCGCAGGGAGCGCGACCGCCTCACCCGCGCCATCGTGGACCTGGAGGTCTCCCGCTCCGCCCTGGACGACGTGATCGGTGCCGCCCCCGCCGCCCTGACGTCGCGGCTCAGCGGGGTTTCCGGCTCCTGAGCGCCCGGCGGTCCCCGCCCGCCGGCGCCGTGTCGTCGGCCAGCGCCACCGCGGCGTCCCCCGCGCCCGGCCGGCCCGCCACCACCGGTTCGCGGGACCGCGTCGCCTTCGCCTCGTACTGCGCCGCGTCCGCGAGCCGGAACAGGCGCCGCGCCGAGCGCAGCGGCCCGATCGCCCCGCCCGTGGACGCGATCCCGCAGGCCACCCCGTCGCCGAGGTCGAGTTCCGCCGCCCGGCGGCACACCTCGCCGGCCGCCCGTTCGACGTCGGCCGCGTCGGCGTCCACCGCGAGGAGGCAGAACTCGTCCCCGCCGAGCCGCGCGGCGAGCGCCCCTGGCACGGTCGCGGCGCAGCCGGCCAGCAGGGTGCCGAAACGTTCCAGCAGACGGTCGCCGGTCGCGTGGCCGAACGTGTCGTTCACCTGCTTCAGACCGTTCACGTCGCACACCACCAGGCTGACGACGACCCCCGTCGCGCGGTGCCTGCCCAGCGCCTCCGCCAGCCGCAGGTCCACGGCGCGGCGGTTCGCGAGCCCGGTGAGCGGATCGGTGAACGCCAGCCGCCGCGCCTCCGCGAGCCGCTCGTGACTCACCAGACCGGCCCCTATCACCGACCCGAGCACCGCGGCGAAATCCCCGGCCGCCGGCCCGAACTCCTCGGCGCCCGCCTCCCGCGCCACGGACAGCTCCCCCCACGGCCGCCCGTCCAGCAGCAGCGGGATCACGACACGCGGCCCGGGACCCGGCCGCGGGCGCCCCGGGGAGGCGGGGAAGTCCGGCGCGGCGTACGACTCGTCCGCCGGGAACCGCTCCCGGCCGGGCGCGAGCACCCCCGCGTTCGCGAGGACCCGCAGCCGCCCCCGGTCCGGCTCCCACACCGACAGCGCGGCACACGCCCCGCCGAGCGCCCGGCGCGCGCCCTCCGCCGCCGCGAGCGCCGCCTCGTGCAGCGCCTGCGCGGCGGCCATCCGCTGCGCGAGGCCCGCGACGGCGCGCAGCCGGCTGTCGTCACCCATACGCCCAGGCTATGGGCGTCCGGCGCGCGGTGGGATGCTCAGCTACTCCGCGCCGGGCGTCACACGTCCGCCGGGTCCGCGCCGTCGCCCGGCCACTCGGGCGCCCGCTTCTCCGTGAACGCCCGCACGCCCTCCACCCGGTCCGGCGAGAACGCGGCCGTCCGCCACGCCGCGTCCTCCACTTCGAGGCCCGCCCGCAGATCGAGGCCGACACCGGTGCGCAGGGCACGCTTCGCGGCCCGCAGCGCGACCGGGGAGTGCGCCGCGATGCGTTCCGCGAGGGCGAGCGCCTCCTCGCGCGCCGGTACGCCCTCGGCCGCGGGGACGTCCACGAGGCCCAGGTCCACGGCCTCGGCGGCGCCGACCCTGCGGGCCGTGAAGATCAGCTCGGCGGCCCGCGCCGACCCCACGCGGCGCGGCAGGAGCTGCGTCCCGCCGCCGCCCGGGATGACGCCCACCGACACCTCGGGCAGCCCGACGACGGCCGTCGCGTCCGCCACGATCAGGTCGCACGACAGCGCCAGCTCGTACCCGCCGCCGAGGGCGTACCCGGCGACGGCGGCCACCGTCGGCTGCGGCAGATCCAGGACGCCGGTGAACGCCGCGCGCAGCACCGTCCGGTGGCGCCGCAGCGCCGTGTCGTCCATGCCGTCGCGCTCCTTCAGGTCCGCGCCGACGCAGAACGCGCGCGCCCCGGACGAGGTGAGGACGACGGCCCGCGCCGTACGGTCGGCCGCGAGGTCGGCGCAGGCGGCGGCGAGGTGGCGGGCCAGGTCGGTGGACAGGGCGTTCAGCGCGCCGGGACGGTCCAGGACCAGTTCGGCGACCCGCCCGCCCGGGCCGCCGCGCCGTACCGCGACCCAGGGGCCGTACCGCCGCGCGTCGTCAGCCGTATCGCTCATGGGGCGCATTGTGGCACCGCGGCACGGCCCCGCGGGCGCTGTCGGTCAGACCGGGCCGCCCGCGCCGTCGCGCCGGGTCAGCAGCCACGGTTCGACGATGCCGAGGCCGCGCACCGGCCGCTGGTAGAGCGGCTGGAGGGCGAACCGGTAGTCCTGCGCCGGCGCCTCCTCGTCGGCGGCCTTCTCCGAGCGCGGCGCGAGGGACGCCGACGTCAGCTCGTCGCGCAGCGCGCCGTCCACCAGGACCATGTCCTTCGGCGCTATCGACGTGAGACGGCTGGCGAGGTTCACCGTGTTGCCGAAGACGTCGCCCATGCGCGTCGTGACGGTGCCGAACGCGATGCCGACCCGCAGCTCCGGCATCATCGGGTCCGCACGCAGCGTCTCCACCAGCCGCAGCCCGATGTCGGCGGCCGTCCCGGCGTCGTCGGCGGCGAACAGGACCTCGTCGCCCAGCGTCTTGATGAGCCGTCCGCCCTGCGCCGCGACCTGGTCGGCGGCCGTCGTCTCGAACGCCTCGACCAGCTCGCCCAGCTCCTCCTCCTCCAGGCGGCGCGTCAGGCGGGTGAAGCCGACCAGGTCGGCGAAGCCGACGGCCAGCCTGCGGTCCACCATCTCCGCGTCGTCCTGCGCCTGCACCACGCGCCCGGTGGCGGCGGCGAGCTGGCGCCGCCACACGTACACCAGGTACTCCTGCAGCTCCGGCAGCAGCAGCTCGACCAGCGGCAGCGCCACCTCGGTCCGCGTCATGCCCGGCTCGGGCGGCTCGGTCAGGCCCTCGAGGAACGAGTCGATCTGCCAGTCCGCGAGACGCGCCGTCGTCTGCCCGGTGGAACGGGCCACCTGGATCGCCATCGCCTCGCTGAGCAGCCCCGCCTCCACGAGGCCCGCGAGGCGCCGCAGCGCCAGCACGTCCGCCTCGGTCAGGACCCGTGCCTGCCCTATGTCGGGGAACCCCATGGCCCGCCAGAAACGGGACGCCAGCTCCATCGGCACGCCCGCCGCGCGCGCCGCCTGGAACGGGGTGTACTGCCGCTCGGCGCCGATGATCAGCGCCTCGATGCGCAGCGCGATGGTGTCGTCGGACTCGTCCTCGTCGACGGCGGCGCCGTCCCCGTCCGCCGGCGCGGGCGGCGGCTGCTGCCCCCGGTACGGTGCGGCACCGTCCGGGACGCCACGGCCGGGCCGGGGCTCGTCGCCCTCGGGCACGGGCTGTGCCGCGTCAGTGCCGGCCACGGTCACCGCCGGACAAGGCCCCGGCACCGGCGGCCCGGGGGGCGTACCCTTCGCTGCGCGCTGCTCGACCGTACGTCCCTCGGCAGCGCCCGTCGCGCGTTCTCACGCACCCACCCTACGGTAGCTGTGCCGAACGTCACGTCGCCCGGAGGTGCACGATGTCGGCGGCCGCCACCGCCTGCCGCGCGCCCGGTCCGGTGGCGATGACCAGCCGCCCGTCCCCGTCCACCGCGACGGCCTCGCCGCGCAGCTCGCCGCCGCCGGGGAGTTCGGCGCGGACGCGGCGGCCGAGTGTGGCGCAGCCCGCGGCGTACGCCGACTGGAGCGAACCGGCGGCGGGGTCGCCCCCGGCCTCCGCCCACTGCCCGTACCACTGGCCGAGGGACCGCAGGACGGCGCGCAGCAGCGGATCGCGGTCCGTGCCGGCGGCGCCGGCCAGGAGCAGCGAGCCGGCGGTGGGGACGGGCAGTTCGTCGGCGCGGAGGCTCACGTTGAGGCCGATGCCGAGGACGACACCGCCGTCGGCGCGCTCCGCGAGGATGCCGCCGAGCTTCCGTTCCGCGTCCTGGCCGCCCGCGCCGTCAGGGCCTGGTACGCGGACCAGGAGGTCGTTGGGCCACTTCAGGGCCGTGTCGACGCCGGCCGCGCGGGCGAGGGCGGTGGCGGTGGCGACGCCGGCGAGCAGCGGCAGCCAGGTGAGGCGCTCGGCCGGGACGCCGTCGGCCTCCGGGTCGAGCAGCACGGAGAAGAAGAGACCGGAGCGCGGCGGCGCCGACCAGCTCCGGCCGAGCCGGCCGCGGCCGCTCGTCTGCTCCTCGGCGACCAGGACGGTGCCGGGCGCGGCCGCGCCGGTGCGGGCCGCGGCGGCGAGGTCGGCGTTGGTGGAGCCGGTGACGTCGGTGATGTCGATGCGCGTCCACGGGCCGCCGCGCCCGACGAGGGCGGCGCGCAGCGCGGGGGCGCTGAGCGGCGGGCGGTCGAGGTCGGTCCAGCGGCTCGGCGGAGGGCTCATGCCGCCACCCTACGGGGGGCGGGCCGACGGCCGCGGCGGCCCGTTCCGCACTACCCTACGGATCGGTAGCCACGCGACGACGAGGCAGGAGCGGCCGGTGTCCGACACTGACGACATCCCCACGACCGACATCCGCACGACGGCGGGGAAGATCGCCGACCTCCGGCGCCGGGCGCGCGACGCGGTGCACGCCGGCTCCGCGCGGGCGGTGGAGAAGCAGCACGCCAAGGGCAAGCTGACGGCGCGTGAGCGGATCGATCTGCTGCTGGACGAGGGGTCGTTCACCGAGCTCGACGAGTTCGCGCGGCACCGGGCCACGGCGTTCGGCATCGAGGCGAACCGGCCGTACGGCGACGGCGTGGTCACCGGCTACGGGACGGTGGACGGACGCCCGGTGTGCGTGTACTCGCAGGACTTCACGGTGTTCGGCGGGTCGCTCGGCGAGGTGTACGGCGAGAAGATCGTGAAGGTCATGGACTTCGCCCTGCGGACGGGCTGCCCGGTCGTCGGGATCAACGACGGCGGTGGCGCGCGCATCCAGGAGGGCGTGGTGGCGCTCGGTCTTTTCGCGGAGATCTTCCGGCGGAACGTGCGCGCGTCGGGGGTGGTGCCGCAGATCTCGCTGATCCTCGGGCCGTGCGCCGGGGGCGCCGTGTACTCGCCGGCGATCACCGACTTCACGGTGATGGTCGACCAGACGTCCCACATGTTCATCACGGGCCCGGACGTGATCAGGACGGTGACGGGTGAGGACGTCGGGTTCGAGGAGCTGGGCGGCGCGCGCACCCACAGCACGCGGTCGGGCGTCGCGCACCACATGGCGGGGGACGAGAAGGACGCCGTCGAGTACGTGAAGGCGCTGCTGTCGTACCTGCCGTCCAACAACCTGTCCGAGCCGCCGGTGTACGAGGTGGAGGCGGACCTCGCGACCGGCCCGGAGGACGAGGCGCTCGACGTGCTCGTGCCCGACTCGGCGAACCAGCCGTACGACATGCGCGACGCGCTCACGCCCGTGCTGGACGACGGGGAGTTCCTGGAGACGCAGCCGCTGTTCGCGCCGAACATGCTCACCGGCTTCGGGCGGGTGGAGGGCTGCCCGGTCGGCGTCGTGGCGAACCAGCCGCTGCACCTGGCGGGCTGCCTCGACATCGACGCGTCCGAGAAGGCGGCCCGCTTCGTGCGGACGTGCGACGCGTTCAACATCCCGGTGCTGACGTTCGTGGACGTGCCGGGGTTCCTGCCGGGCACGGACCAGGAGTACGGGGGCATCATCCGGCGCGGCGCGAAGCTGATCTACGCCTACGCGGAGGCGACCGTCCCGCTGATCACGGTCATCACGCGGAAGGCGTTCGGCGGCGCGTACGACGTGATGGGCTCCAAGCACCTCGGCGCCGACCTCAACCTCGCGTGGCCCACCGCGCAGATCGCCGTCATGGGCGCGCAGGGGGCGGTCAACATCCTGCACCGGCGCACGCTGACGGCGCTCGACTCAGACGAGGAGCGCGAGGAGACCCGCGCACGCCTGACGCAGGAGTACGAGGACGCGCTGCTGAACCCGTACGCCGCCGCCGAACGCGGCTACGTGGACGCGGTGATCACGCCGTCGCACACCCGCCGCCACATCGTGCGGGGCCTGCGCGCCCTGCGGACCAAGCGGGAGCAGCTGCCGCCGAAGAAGCACGGCAACATCCCGCTCTGACCCGCGGGGACGCGCGGGGCGCCCGGCGCGCGGCCGGGCGCCTCAGCCGCCGTCGTAGTCGTTGTGCTGCATGCCCTCCTCGACGCGGTCGTTGTACCCGTCGAGGATGTACGGCATGTAGGCGGCGTACGTGTCCCCCTCCAGGTTCTCGACGGCGCGGCGCACGTCGTCAGGCCCGACCTCCTCCTTCTCGCTCGCGGACGTCGGGATGTGGTGCTCCCCCGTCTCCACGAGGCCGGCCGTACGCGCGGCCTCGGCGATGTTGACGCGCATGCCCAGGTCGGCGTGGTTCTTGAGGTCCCACACCCCCTGCTTGACGCTCTCGGCGCCGTCCGGGAGCGTGTACCGCAGGAACTCCTGCGTGCTGAGGCCCCCGATGGTGAGCGGCACCCCCTTGCTGCCGAGGTCGAGCAGCGTGTTCGCGATGCCGGCCGCTGTGGTGACGGAGCTGTAGGTGGTGAACTTGTAGTTCGACACGTCCTCCACCTCGGACTCCTTCTGCACCTCGGCGAGCGTGCCGCCGATCCGGCCGATGGCCGAGAAGGTCGCGGCGTCCGAGAACTCGCCGCCGGTCCGCTCGAACGACTCCCTGGCCCGGCTGATCTCCCACTGGTCGACACCGTGGAGGAACGCCTCGCGCGTCTCGCCCTCCGTGGCGTTCATCATTCCGATGAGCGACTTCACCTGGTCGTCGGAGAGGGTGAAGGAGAGCCGGTAGTCGTGGCCGAAGAGGTTCACGTCCCGGTCACCGAAGGAGGTCTCGGTGCCGCCCTTGGAGATGATGTCCAGGTTGTCCACGATCAGGCGGCCCATGGACTGTTCCAGCGCGGTGTGGTCGAACGCCGGAGTGAGGCTCGACCAGCCCAGGGCGCGGATGTCGCCGGGGTGCCGGCCGGCGTAGTCGAGGACGTTGAACGTGGCCTCGACGTAGCGGTCGGCCGCGTAGTCGTTGCGGTCCACCCCCGGGGGGAGCGTGGTGCCCGCGTCGATGAGCTGGGCCACTCCGGTGCTGTCCGTCCAGCGCAGGCCGAGGAGGTCGGCGGTGAAGTCCTTGTCGCCGAGGAGGTCGGCGCTCAGCTCCTCGTTGATGGACACGGCCTTCAGCAGGCCGTTGCTGCCCGTGTTGGCGAGAACCCCCTCGCCGCTGGGGTTGTTGCGGTAGTCGTTCATCGAGATCTCCTGCATCTCGACGGCGATCTCCGCGAGGTCCCGGCCGAGTTCCTTGCCGGGTGCGACGGACGCCTCACCCATCAGGTTCCCGAAACCGTTGAACTCGCGCATCGTCATGCCGCCGCCGTCCAGGAACCGGCCGAGCGCGTCCGGCACGGCGTGGACGTCACCGCCGACGGCGGGGTCGGTGAGCGCGAGGATGCCGTCCGCGATGCGCCCGATCGCCCCCAGTTCGACGCCGCGCGTGCTCGCGTCCAGGCCCTGCGCCGTCCCGGCGACCTCGCCGAGCCGCACGATGTCGTCGGTGCTCAGCTCGTCGTAGAACGCCTTCAGGTAGGCCCGTTCGGCGTCGGTGAGCATGGCACCCGCCACGGGCATGCCGGTCTCCGGGTCGTACAGGCCGTCCGTGACCGCGCCGAGCCCCTCGGTCCACAGCGCCAGCGCGTCGGGGTCGGGCTGGTCCTTCGCCAGCTCGGCGAGGACCTGCTGCGCGGCGTACGTGCCCATCTCGTCGGTGGTCCACAGGCCGAGCGGGCCGTCGGACAGGTCGTAGCCCCCGGCGGCCAGTTCCTTCCCGTACTCGGCGAGGCGGCGGCGGTACTGCTCGATCCCGTCGGTGATCTCCCCGGCCGTCCGCTTCGCGTCCCGCCCGGCGCGCTCCAGGTACTTCTCCCGGATCTCCGTCTCCAGCGAGGCGGGCAGCTCGAAGGTCGGGACGACCCCGACGGGGGCGACGGTGATGGTGCGGTCCCCCCGGGTCACCTGGACGGGCAGGGGACGGGGCGGCAGGACGACGCCGTCCAGCGGCTTCGGGACGGCGGCGGCGAGGGCCGCCTGCCAGCCGTTCCACTCGTCGGCGGCCTGCTCCGCGTGCCGGGCGAGCGTCTCGTCGAGACCGTCCGGCGTGTCGGTGAACAGCCCGTCCACCTCGTCGACGGCGTCGATGGCGCGGTTCATGGCGGCCACGAGGGTCCCGACGACCCGGTCCATGTCCTCGCCGTTGCCGTGCAGCGCGCGGGACGTGGAGTCGATCCGCTCGTCCTCGTCGACGAGCGACGCGCCGTCGAGGCTGCCCCCGTCGCCGGCCACTTCGGAGGCCAGCTCACCCAGCGCGCCGGTGCCCTCCGCCTCGCCCGCGGCCCTGGAGTAGGCGACGGCCAGGTCCGCCATGTCGTCCGGCCTGATCTCGTCGGTGAAGTCGTCGCGCCGTTTCCAGGGGCTGTGCTCCGCGCCGATGTGCGGCTCGACGTTCTCCCGGGAGTAGCGGAAGGTGGGCACGGCCAATCCCCCGATCAGTCATACAGTCATGCGGTCACGGAAGTTTGCAGTGCCGGTGGCGTACTCGTCCACTGCTCTTCATCCCATCGCCATGGACGGAGGGCATAACGGGACGGTTCCACCGGACATTTCCAGCCACCGGCCGCGGCCGGACGACACGAGGGAAACCGGGGCATGACCGACATACCGAAGAGGCTCGCCGAGGGCACGATCGCGCGGGAGGGCGACGCCGGGCGTGCCTGGATCGCCGCGCTGCCCGGTCTCGTGGACGACCTGCTGGAACGCTGGGGCTGCGTCCCCGACGGTCCCGCCGTCCACGGCGAGGTCGGCATCGTCGTCCCCGTGCACCGTCCCGGACTCGGCCCCGCCGTGCTCAAGGTGTCGTTCCCCCACCCGGGCAACGCGCACGAGCCCGACGCCTACGCCGTCTGGGACGGCGGCGGCGCCGTCCGGCTCCACGAACGGGACGACGAGCGTTTCGCCATGCTCCTCGAACGCGCCACGCCCACCACCCTGGCCTCCCTGGAGGACCCCGAGGAGGCACTGACCGTCGCCGGGGACCTCGCCCGCCGCCTCGCCGTCCCCGCCCCGCCCGGCCTGCCGCGCCTGCGTGACCTGACGGACGCCTGGGCGGCCGGACTCACCGCCGACGCCGAGTCCCTCAGCCACCCCCTCCCCCGCCACGTCGTGGACGCCGCGCTCGCCGCCTACCGCGACCTCGGCCCCGGCGGGCCCGACACCCTCGTCCACGGCGACCTGCACGAGAGGAACGTCCTGCGCGCCGACCGCGAACCATGGCTCGTCATCGACCCCAAGGGGTATGCGGGCGACCCTGCGTACGACGCCTGGACGGCCGTCATGGGGCGGGCCGCCGCTCTCCTCGGCGCCGCCGACCCGCGCGCCGCGCTGCTGCGCCGCATCGCCGTGTACTGCGACGCGGCGGGCGCCGACCGCGACCGGGCACGCCGCTGGGCGCAGGCGCGGGCGGTCTCCTCGGCGCTGTGGGGGCGCCGCCACGGCGATCCGGCGTGGGTCGTCGAGGCACTGGACCGGGCCTCCGCCGCGCTGCTGTGACCCGCCGCCGCCGGCTCAGCGGACGGCGACGGCCGTCTTGCCGAAACTGCTCGCGTTCAGCGTCCTGAAGGCGTCCGGCGCCTCGCCGAGCGCGTAGGTCGCCGTGACGGGGACCCGCAGCCGCCCGGCCGCGGTGTCGGCGGCGAGCCGGTCGAGGACGGAGCCACGGGGGTCGGCGGTGACGGCGGTCGCGGTCAGGCCGCGCGCCGCCGCGTCGCGCGGGAGGTGCGGCGCGGTCGAGACGTACCGCCCGCCGTCCGCGACCAGGGCGGCGATCTCCTCCCCGTCCCCCGCCAGGTGGACGGCCGCCGTCACACCGTCCGGCGCGCCCGCCCGCACCTGCCCCGCGAGACCGGCCGTGTGGTCCACGATGTGCGCGCGTTCCCCCAGCAGGTCGCGCAGGAAGCCGGCCTGCACGCCGGGGCGCGCGGTGCACAGGACGCGCGCCCCGGTCGCGGCCAGGTACTGGACGGCGAACGACCCGACGCCGCCCGTCGCGCCCGACACGAGGACGGTGTCCCCCTCCCCCACGGCCCCCAGCGCGTCGACGCAGGCCACCGCGGTGGAACCGGCCAGCCCGAGCGCGCCCGCGTCCCCCGGCAGCACACCGCCCGGCACCCGCGCCACCCCGTACGACGCCGGGACCGTGACGTACTCGGCCAGCGCGCCGTGGCCGACCGCGGGCCGTGTCGTCACCCCGAAGACGGCCTCGCCGACGCCGAAGCCGAGGACCTCGGCGCCGATCGCCACCACCGTCCCGGCGAAGTCACGGCCGAGGACCAGCGGGAAGGCGAGGCGCTCCGGTTCGTCCGTCCGGCCGCCGGCGACGGCGAGGTCGAAGCCGCTGACGGCCGAGGCGGTGACGCGGACGAGCAGTTCGTCGGGCGCCGGCTCGGGCTCGGGGACCTCGGCGATTTCGGGTTCGGCGGGCACCGGATGGGGGAGTACGACCGCGCGCATGGGCAGGTTCCTTCCGTCGCGGCATCGTCTGCTCGTGCCGCGAAGCCTAGGGTCTGTCCGGCGGGTCCTGGCGCGGGCTCGCGGCGTCGGACGCGGTGCGTCGCGAGGCGCCGGATCGCACCTCATGCCCGTTCGTATGCGCGCGGTACGGCAACGCGGCGAGGTGCCGTGGCCGGCGTCGCGAGACAGGCAGGACCCGCCGGACAGACCCTAGGATGGCGACCGGTGGGGCAGGCGTGACCGACGCGGAGGTGGACCGTGATCACCGTGGTACGGGGCAATCCGACACCCGAGGAGCTGGCGGCGGCCCTCACCGTCGTCCAGGCGAGGATCGCCGCCGCGGCGAGCGCCGCCGCACGCCCACCCCGCCGCCGCACACCACCCTGGTCCGACCCGGCGCGCACGAC
Organism: Streptomyces sp. RFCAC02; assembly: GCF_004193175.1. Lineage (NCBI taxonomy): Bacteria > Bacillati > Actinomycetota > Actinomycetes > Kitasatosporales > Streptomycetaceae > Streptomyces > Streptomyces sp. RFCAC02. The sequence continues at coordinate 2,323,273 of NZ_SAUH01000001.1, forward strand.
CCCCGGCACCCGCCCTCACCCGGGCCCCGGCTCATGGCGCACAAGCTTCTGGCCGGCCTGACACCTCCCCCACTCACACGCCCCCGCTCCTGAGCCTGCGCTCCTCCTCCCCCGCGCACCGGCCTTGAGCCACGCGAGCGCTCCCTCTTCGTGCCGTGCCGGGTTCACCCACACGACGGAGCCGATCTCGGGGCACTCGGGCGCGAGCCTGGCCAGGAACTTCCGCATCGTGTCGTCCAGCGACGAGACCAGCTCGTCCGTGGCCCAGGCGCAGTGCAGGAGGAGGGCGTCCTTCCGCACGGCGTGGCGCTGTCTCGCGGTGAGCACTTCGGTGCGGTCGAGACAGGTGGCCAGGAGCCCTTTCATAGCGTCCGGGCACTGGACGATCCGCACCTTGCGGCGGCTGCTCATTGACCTGAGCCACTGCAGCGAGTACTGGGACCGGTGTTCCGCCATTCCCGGAGCAGAGCGTCGTCCAGGGCGACCTGGTGCCCCATGCGCCGGATCTCCTCCATGAAGTCGCGGCACGCCCGGGATATCGGGTGTTCCGTATCGCCCGCGGACCTGGCGACGGACGCGTCGACCACGAGCGTGCGCTGCATGCGGTTCACTCGGCGGCGGCCCTCTCCATGGCGGCGTCGAGGTAGGCCGACTCCGACTCCAGGTAGACGTCGTCGAAGTCCTCGGGCCAGTCCCCGAAACTTCCGTCCGACCGCAGATCGGCCGTGCTGATCCGCGTCTCACCGGTGTCCCCGTCGCGGGTGAACCAGTGCATGGCCACGTCGTCGGGCTCCAGCACGCCCCGGGCGACGAGGGTCTGCACCGCGCGCAGGAAGAGGGAGCTGTGGGTCTCGATCACGACCCGGACACCCCGCGCGACCGCCCGCCTGACGAGCCCGGCGAACCGCACCTGCGCCCGGGGGTGGAGGTGGATCTCGGGCTGTTCGAGGTAGACGAGCTGACCGGGCGTGGCCGCCAGCAGGGCGACGACGACGGGCAGTGTCTGCGAGACGCCGAACCCGACATCGGCGATGTTGACGAGGTCACGGGCGCCGCCCCGGCGCGCCTGCGGCAGGCGCCCCACCAGAAGTTCGACCTGCGTGTCGTCGAGCTGTCTCGCCTCGACCTTCCAGGTGAGGCCGAGTTCCTCGACGTCCTTGCGGAGTTGCTGCAGTTCGCCCTTCTGTTTGTTGTTCTGCCAGTACGAGACGATGCCGGCGGTGTACGTGTCGAACCGGCCTGGGTAACGGAGGTCCACGGCGGCGGCCCGGTAGGTCCGCAGCGGATTCCCCCGCAGCGCGGGCAGGTGGATGATGCGGGACGCGATGTCGGAGATGTCGCCGCGCCCGCTGAGACCGAGGGACATGGTGACGGTCCTCGGCCCCTGCTGGTACTCGACGGCCGGTGCGAGGGTGAAGCGGTCGCGCACCACCGACATCCTGGCGCCGGGCTGCCGGTACAGCTCCGACAGGCCCGCGTCCTGGAGCAGCGGCTCGATCAGTTCCTCGAGCCGGCTGTGGGACAGCCCTTCCCTGATGGCCACCGCCTCCGTCTGGCCGGGAAGGAAGTAGCCCGAGTACTCGGCGACGCGGAGCTGACCGGCGCTGTTCTTGCTGAACCGCACCTTCGTCACGGCGTCCGCCGTCGTCACGGCCACCGAGAAGCCGCGGGAACGCGCGCTCTCGGGCAGCGCCTTGGAGAGGACCTGCTCGATGGACGTGACACTCACGTTCGGCCCGTCGAGTTGCAGCGGCCCCGGGTCGTACTGGGCGTCCACGGTCTGCTTCAGCAGGAGCAGCGGCTGCATCATGCTGGACTTGCCCGAGCTGTTGACGCCCGCGACGAGGGTGAGCGGCCGGAAGGCGATCACCTTCCGGCGACCGAGCGACTTGTACCCCTCGATCTCCAGTTCCTCGATCGCGTGGGGGAACCTCCGGCGGGTGCGAGGAGCCACGCTGTCCTCCGTGTCGATGTCGTCGGCCGCTCCGGGTCGGGAACGCTGAGGACAGTCTGCCCCGAGCGGGCAACGGCTTCCGGGAGATTGGGCCGAGGGCGTAAGAGTCGGCGGATGGGTGAGACCCCGGGGAGGGGGCCCCGGGGTCTCGGTCCTGTGGGTGGGGGGGAATCGGTCAGCCGGTGATCACCTCGTTCTCCGCCAGTGCCTCCGTGCGCGCGGTGATCGTCTCGCGGAGGGTGTCGGCCGCCGTCGAGAGGTCGTCGGCGTCCGCGCCGGCCGCCGTCGCCCGGTCCACCAGGGTGTCCAGGACGCCCAGGGCCGTGCCGGAGCCGTAGAACGTTTCGTACAGGTCCCGGTACGCCTCGTGGTAGACGTCGTCGAACGCGTCGAGTTCGAGGAAGCGGTCCTTGAGCGTGTTGCCGCTCATCATGCCCATGCCGCCGCCGGCGTCCTCGCCGTCGCCCTGGCCGCCCGGGAAGCCCTCGGGCAGCTCACCGCCCGTGTCGTCCGAGCCGTCGGCCGTGCCCTCGGTCGTACCGCCGGGGAAGCCCCCGGGCGGGCCGCCCATGCCGCCGTCGGCGGTGCCCTCGGCCGTGCCGCCGGGGAAGCCCTCCGGCATCTGCCCGCCGGTCTCGCCGGTCCCGTCGGTCGTGCCCTCGGCCGTCCCCCCGGCACCGCCGCCGGGCATCATGCCGCCGCCGCCCATGCCGGTGTCATCGTCGGGACCGGTCTCCGCGCTGCCGCTGAACGTCAGGTTGAAGTCCCAGCCGAGCACGGAGAACTTCTTCGTGTCGAGGTCGTACCACAGCAGGTAGTTGCGCCCGGGTCCCGCCATGTCGTCGCTGTTCAGCAGGAGGTTCTGCGTGGCGGCGTAGGCGGCGAACGACTCGACGTCCACGTGGTCGGACAGCTCGGCGGCGAACTCCTCGTCGCTCGCGTTCTCCGCCCACTCGATCAGGTCGATCACCGGCTGCAGGTCCTGGCTGCCCTTCTTCGTGAGCTGGTTGAAGTCGTCCTCGTACTCGGTCGGGTCGTCGCCCTGGTACGCGAACTCGCTCCCCGCGCGCGCCTTGTACAGCACACCGTTGGTGCCGACCGTGTTCTCCGCGTAGCTCGCGCCGGGGTTCTCCACGACGAGGCGGGTGGCCGCCGGGCGGTTGTTGACCGTGAACGACGAGAACATGAAGCGCTCGGCCGCCTGGCCGGACTCCGCCATGAGGGACAGGGAGACGGCCTCGTTCAGCGGCACCTCGGCGTTGCTGCCGGGGCGGACGGACAGTTCGCGGTGGCCCTGGTAGGCGCGGCCCTCGGCGTACTCGTCGATGCTGATCAGCCAGGGCAGTTCCTCCGGCTCGTCGAACGAGAGCTGGACGCTCATGCCGCCCATGCCCCCGCCGGGTCCGGCCTGCTGACCCTGCTCCGCGTCCTCCGTGCCCTCGGGGGTCTCGGCGCCCTCGGGGCCTGGGCGTCCTCGGTGCCCTGGGGGCCTCCTGCTGTCCGGTGTCCTCGCCGGCCCCGGGCATCCCCGCCGCCGCGTCCCCGCCGCCCATGCCCCCGCCCTGCAGGCTCTGCAGGGTCGAGTTGCCCTTGAGCCGCAGGCCGACGCTCGGGATGTACGTGCCGTCGATCGTGACATCCGCCTCGATGTACTCCTTCTCCCCGTCCTCCTGGAACGCCTCCGCCATGCGCTGGAAGTCGTCCTCGTCGTACTCGACCTGGATCGTGTGCGCGACGGACAGGTCGTACAGGTCGACCGTGCCGGCGATGTTCTCGGTGATCGCGTCGCCCTCGCTGTCCGAGGCGCTGGTCACCATGGGCGTGACGCGCGCGTCGCCGAAGAAGACCAGCAGCACGGCGAGGCCGGCGATCAGGACGGTGAGGGGCCGCCAGTTCTGCCGCAGCCGGACCGGCACGCGGCGGCGCAGCGCGGTCGCCATCACAGGTCCGTCTGGTCGTACCCGGTGAGCACCGCGACCCGCTGGCCCTGGGTGCGTTCCTGCAGGGCCGCGACGAGGGCGCCCGGCTTCTGGCCCTTCTTGAGGCGCACGGTGTAGAAGAGTTCGGTCAGGGCGCCGCCGCGTATCGTCTCGGTGCTGACCAGTTCGAACTCGGTCGTGAAGCGGACCAGCACGTCCTCGATGCCGGGCGTCCAGTCGCCGCCGGACGGCACCTGGGCCTTCACGACCTGCCGCTGGACGTTCAGGTGGAACATGTCGAAGCGGCTCATCACGAGGATCACCGCGCAGATGACGACGCCGCCGAGCACGGCCAGCGTGTAGAAGCGGGCGCCGCACGCCATGCCGAGGCCCATCACGAGGAAGATGAAGCCGACGTCCCTCGTCTCCTTCACCGCGTTGCGGAAGCGGACCACGGACAGCGCGCCGACGAGGGAGAAGGCACGGGCCAGGTTCGAGCCGACGACCAGCAGGATGATCGCCACGATCATGCCGATGATGACGAGGGTCTGGACGAACGACTGGCTGTAGGAGACGTTGCGGTGCGTCCCGCGGTAGACGTAGCCGACGAGCGTGCTCAGGGCGAACGACAGCACCAGGCACAGGATGATGTCGGCGGTGCTGAACGTACCGCTGAGATCCTGCAGGTCAAAGGACATGGACGTATTCCTCCTGGTGCCCGCCGGGCTCGCGCCGGACGGGGGCGTGGGGGTCGGTGGTGTGCGGGGGCGGGGTGATGTCGTCGGGGATGTGGAAGGCCGAGCGGGGGCCTTGCCGTACGCCTCGATGCTCTGGCAGTACTTGGAGACGCGGACGACGCTGAGGTTGCGCCGTGCGGTGAGGTCGGTGATCCAGTAGGGGACGCGCTCGTTGACCTTGATCTCCATCACGGCCAGGCGCGGCGGCACGATGAAACGGTTCTCCGCGCCCGGTGTGCCGAGGTGGAAGTCGCGGTCGCGGCCCCGGATGCGCCGGTCGAACGTGACGCGGAGCCCGGTGTCCTGGTCACGGCCGACGAGCGCCTCGCGCTGGTAGCCGGTGATGGCGGTCGGCCGCAGGTTCAGGCGGACGACCAGTTCGAGGATCTCGTCGAGGAAGGCGTGCTCGGCGGGGTCGTGGTCCACGGCGGTGCGGTCGTCGCACAGCGCACGGGCCGCGTGGTACGGCAGCCTCATGCGCCGTTTCTGGGTGACGCGGTTCACGCGCTGCTTGATCTCGACGAAAACGGGGGAGTCGTCCGTGATCCCGGAAAGGTCGCCGTAGTGCCGGATCCGGAGTTTCCGCCGGAATTTGAGCCCTTCGATCTTCTCCCAGTAGAAACGCAACTGGGGGGTGTCGTAGTAGAGGCTCCAGACCCCGTACCCGCCGGGCGGGCAGTGGTCGTCGGCGTCGAGACGGGCAGCCAACTCCTCCCTGAGCGACGGCACTTCGTCGACGGGGACGAGATACTTGATCTCGTAGCGGTTGAACGCGTGCAATCGGCTGGCCACCCCGCGCACCTGGCGCGCGTCGGCTGACATGCGTCCCCTTTCGGTGGTTTGCTGGCGTACGGTCGTCGTGGGGGTCGTCCGGTGGACCGGCTGGTCCGCATTCACCGGGAAGTCGCCCGCCGTTAACCAACAAGGCCCGCATGAGAGCCGGATGAGAACGCGGTGAAAAAGGCGTCAAGTGAGCCGCCTCACAGGCGTCCGGCGTTTCTCATGCTGTTCTCATGGGCGCCTCAGCCCCGGCTCACCCCGCGCCCCTACCGTCCCGCGCATGATCTTCACCTACCTGCGCCGTGAACTGCGCAGACGACGCAAGGCGCACCTGGTCATCGCGGCCGGGCTGGCCCTGGGCATCGCCCTCGTGCTCATCGTGAACGCCGTCTCCGCCGGCATGCGCAAGGCGCAGGACGACGTGCTGGAGACCCTGTACGGCCTCGGCACGGACATGACCGTCAGCAAGGCCATGGAGGAACCGGCCTCGGGCGAGGAGGGCGAGGAGGGCGACGGGCAGGGCCGGCAGCGTCCCAGCTTCCAGTTCGACGCCGACGGGGACTCCGAGCAGAGCAGCGACACGCTCGTCCTCGACGGGTTCGGCACGCTGACCTCGGACGACGTCGCGACGGTCGCCGGCGTCGACGGCGTGTCCGCCGCGGCCGGCACCCTCAGCCTGCGCAACGTCGGGGTCAGCGGGACGTTCGACCCCGGGCAGATCATGGAGGACGACGGGAGCGGCGAGAGCGGCACCGAGGGCGGCTTCGCCCCGCCCGGCGGCGAGGAGGGCGGCGAGGGCGGCGGCCAGCGCGTCGGGGGCGGCGGCGCCGACTTCGCCATCGACCAGTACGGCGTGCTCGGCATCGACGTGACGCAGCCGGGCGTCGGCCCGTACGCCGGCACGGAGCTGACGGACGGCCGCACGTTCACCACCGACGAGGCGTCGGCCGAGGTGGCCGTCCTGGACGCCGCCTACGCCGCCGAGGACGAACTGGCGGTCGGCGACACCCTCACCCTCGCCGGCACCGACCTGGAGATCATCGGCCTGAACGAGTCCACGGACGACGCCGAGGCGCCGGCCGACGTGTACCTGCCGCTCACCACCGCGCAGACCCTGGCGGAGCAGGAGGACCAGGTGTCCGCGGTCTACGTCACCGCCACCGACTCGACGCGCCTGGACGCCATCGCCACCGCCATCGGCGAGAAGATCGACGGCATCGAGGTCACGACGGCCGACGACCTGGCCGACCAGGTGTCGGGCTCCCTGTCCACGGCCGCCGACCTGGCGGACGGCGTGGGGCGGTGGCTGTCGTGGCTGGTGCTCGGCTCGGCGTTCCTGGTCGCCGGGCTGCTCGCCGCCTCGTCGGTGGGCCGCCGCGTGCGGGAGTTCGGGACCCTGAAGGCGATCGGCTGGACGCGCGGCCGCATCACGCGGCAGGTCGTCGGCGAGTCGCTGGTCACGGGCCTGTTCGGCGGCGTGCTCGGGCTCGCCGTCGGTCTGGGCGCCGCGTGGATCATCACGCAGGTCAACCCGTCGCTCACGGCCGAACTGCCGCTGACGTCCGGCGCCTCCGGCGGTCCGGGCGGCGGCCCCGGCGGCGGTCCCGGCGGCGGTCCCGGCGGCATGGCCATGGGCGGCGGCACGGACAGCGCGGCCGATGCGGCCGGCCAGTCCCTCGACATCGGCCTGACCGCGCCCATCGGCACGGACGTGGTCCTGCTCGCCGTCACCCTCGCCGTCGCCGGCGGCCTGGTGGCGGGCGCGTTCGCCGCCTGGCGTGCCGCGCGCCTGCGCCCCGCGGACGCGTTCCGCCGCATCGCCTGACCCCGAACGCCGCATCCGCGAGAGGAATCCCCGTGTACGAACTCACCGACGTCACCAAGCTCTACCGCCGCGGCAAGGCCACGGTCGCCGCGCTCGACAAGGTGTCCCTGACCGTGCCGGCCGGCAGCCGCCTGGTCATCCAGGGACCCACCGGCGGCGGCAAGTCCACGCTGCTGCAGATCCTCGGCGGCCTCGACCGCGCCACGTCGGGGCAGGTCGTGCTCGACGGCACGGACCTGGCCCGCATGTCGGAGGCGAAGCTGACACGGCTGCGGGCGAGCCGCGTCGGCTTCGTCTTCCAGGGGTTCCACCTGATACCGACCCTGACGGCGCAGGAGAACGTCGAGACCGCCCTCGTCCCGCTCGGCGTCCGCACGGCGGAGCGCCGGTCCCGCGCCGCCGAGGCCCTCGCCTCCGTCGGCCTCGCCGAACGCGCCGGCCACCTGCCGGACGAGCTGTCCGGCGGCCAGCAGCAGCGCGTCGCCATCGCCCGCGCCCTGGTGAAGCGCCCCGAGGTGCTGCTCGCCGACGAGCCGACCGGCAACCTCGACGAGGCCACGCGCGACGAGGTGATGGAGGTCCTGGAGACGCAGTGGCGCGACCAGGGCTGGACGTTCGTCATGGTGACGCACGACAGCGGCATCGCCCGCCGCGCCGACCGGGTGGCGCGCATCGCGAACGGCCGCGTGCAGGTCACCGAACGGTCGGCGGGACAGACGGCGGGCTGACACCCCTCCCCCGGCGGCGGCCGCTCCCCCGGGCCGGCGACCGCCGCCGGGCCGGGGGCGTGGCCGGGACGCCGGGACGTCCGGCACAGCCCCGGCGGATCCCGTCGAAAGCGCCCGCCCGCCGGCCGGGGCGGGGGCGGACAGCACGGCGTCCCCGGCCGGACGGCGCTCCCTTTCGGCCGTGAGAGGCTGGCCGGCATGAGAACGCTCGTGCTCGCCTCCCAGTCCCCCGCGCGCCTCGGCCTCCTGCGGCAGGCCGGGCTCGCGCCCGAGGTGATCGTCAGCGGCGTGGACGAGGACGCCCTGCACGCCCCCACGCCCGGCGCGCTCGCCCAGGTTCTCGCCGAGGCCAAGGCGGTCGCCGTCGCCGGGCGGCCCGAGGTGGCGGGGGCGGTCGTCGTCGGCTGCGACTCGGTCCTCGACCTCGACGGCCGCGCGCTCGGCAAGCCCGCCGACGCCGAGGAGGCCGTCGCCCGCTGGAAGGCGATGCGCGGCCGTACCGGTGTCCTGCGCACCGGCCACTGCGTCATCGACACGGTGAACGGCCGCCGCGCCGCCGCCACCGCGCACACGACCGTGCGGTTCGGTGAGCCGACCGACGCCGAGGTCGCCGCCTACGTCGCGTCCGGTGAACCGCTGCACGTCGCGGGCGCGTTCACCCTGGACGGGCGGTCCGCGCCGTTCATCGACGGCATCGACGGCGACCCGGGCAACGTCATCGGCCTGTCACTGCCCCTGCTCCGGCGCCTCCTGCGCGACGGGCTCGGCATCGCCATCACCGACCTGTGGGCCTGACGGGGCGGGCGCCACGGCGGGCGGGTACAGCGTCAGGGTCAGGACGACCAGCGTGAACGCCACCAGCAGCCCCAGCGGCACCACCACGTCCGTCAGCGCGAGCGTCACGGCGCCGAGCGCGCAGTGCACCACCCCGCAGACCACCAGGGTCCGGCGCGCACCACGCCCCGGCGCGCGGTCCCGTAACGCGACGCGCCCCAGCAGTACGGCGCACACCAGCAGGAACGCCGCGAGCGCCGCGCCGCCGCCCCAGGCACCCGCCTCCAGCACGCCCGGATCGATTCCGCCCACCGACAGGTGCTGCCGGTCCGCCGTGACCGCGAGCACCGCGTGGACCAGCCCGGCGCCGACCGCGCCGCACCCGACCGCCACCGCCGCGCACGCGGCGACCCCTCGTCTGCCCCGCTCCATGACCAGCACGTTACTCGCGGGTAACGGGTGCGGCAATCCCCCGTGCGCGCCGGGTGCGCCCGCTCGGCGCAAGCGCAAAGTTTCCCGTACGTCGTTATCGCTTTCCTACAAAACGACCCGCCCACCGCTGTGCCGGAGTTCCCGACTTTCGGTCCGCCCCCGGAATCGGTCGGCCGCCGCCCGCGGGGCGCGTACCTTGGGACGGCAGGGCTGACGGAGGGGCGGAGCACCGGCCTTCACCGTCCGTGCGGCCGGGGTCACTCCTGTGGGCGACTCGTTGCGAGGTGTCGCCACTACCTAAACTCGCCTTGTTCCGAGGAGGGAGCCATCGTGCGCAAGGTGCTCATCGCCAACCGCGGCGAAATCGCCGTCCGGGTCGCCAGGGCGTGCCGGGATGCCGGTATCGCCAGTGTGGCCGTCTACGCCGAGCCGGACCGTGACGCCGTCCACGTCCGGGCCACGGACGAGGCGTTCGCGCTGGGCGGTGACACCCCGGCCGCCAGTTACCTGGACTTCGACAAGGTCCTGGGGGCCGCCGCCGACTCCGGCGCGGACGCCGTCCACCCCGGCTACGGCTTCCTCTCCGAGAACGCCGACTTCGCCCAGGCGGTCATCGACGCGGGCCTGACCTGGATCGGCCCGTCCCCCGACGCGATCCGGTCCCTCGGCGACAAGGTCGCCGCCCGCCACATCGCGCAGCGCGCCGGCGCCCCGCTGGTCGCCGGCACGAAGGACCCGGTCTCCGGCGCCGACGAGGTCGTGGCGTTCGCCCGCGAGCACGGGCTGCCGGTCGCGATCAAGGCGGCGTTCGGCGGCGGCGGGCGCGGCCTCAAGGTCGCGCGCACGCTGGAGGAGATCCCCGACCTGTACGACTCGGCGGTGCGCGAGGCCGTCGCCGGGTTCGGGCGGGGCGAGTGCTTCGTCGAGCGGTACCTCGACCGCCCCCGGCACGTGGAGACGCAGTGCCTCGCCGACTCCCACGGGCACGTCGTGGTCGTCTCGACGCGCGACTGCTCGCTGCAGCGGCGGCACCAGAAGCTCGTCGAGGAGGCGCCCGCGCCGTACCTCACCCCGGAGCAGAACGCCGAGCTGTACCGCGCGTCCAAGGCCATCCTGAAGGAGGCCGGCTACGTCGGCGCCGCCACCTGCGAGTTCCTCGTCGGGCAGGACGGCACGATCTCCTTCCTCGAGGTCAACACCCGCCTCCAGGTGGAGCACCCGGTCTCCGAGGAGATCAGCGGCATCGACCTCGTGCGGGAGCAGCTCCGTATCGCGCGCGGCGAGGCCCTCGGCTACGACGACCCGCCGCTGCGCGGGCACTCGCTGGAGTTCCGCATCAACGGCGAGGACGCGGGCCGCGGCTTCCTGCCCGCCCCCGGCACCGTGTCGCTGTTCGTCCCGCCGCTCGGCCCCGGCGTGCGCGTGGACACGGGCGTGGAGTCCGGGTCGGTGATCGGCCCGGCGTGGGACTCGATGCTCGCCAAGCTGATCGTGACGGGCGCCGACCGCAGGCAGGCCCTGGAGCGTGCGGCGCGGGCGCTCGCGGAGTTCCGGGTCGAGGGGATGGCGACCGTCATCCCGTTCCACCGGGTCGTGGTGCGGGACCCGGCGTTCGCGCCGGAGGTGACGGGCCGGGAGGGCGAGCCGTTCTCCGTCCACACGCGGTGGATCGAGACCGAGTTCGTGAACGAGATCCCGCCGTTCGACGCCGTGGCCGGCGAGGCCGACGAGGGCGCGGTCCGCGAGACGGTCGTGGTCGAGGTCGCCGGCAAGCGCCTTGAGGTCTCCCTGCCCGCGACGCTGGCGATGCCGCTGGCGCGTGCCGCCGTGGCGGGCGGCGCGCGGCCCACCCGCCGCCGGGCCGCGCGGGGCGGCGCGTCGGCCGTGACCGGGGCGACGCTCGCGTCCCCGATGCAGGGCACGGTCGTCAAGGTGGCCGTGGAGGACGGGCAGCAGGTCGCCGAGGGCGAACTCGTCATCGTCCTGGAGGCGATGAAGATGGAGCAGCCCATCACGGCCCACCGCGCGGGCACCGTCACCGGGCTCAGCGCCGAGATCGGTGCCTCGCTGTCGGCCGGCGCGGCGATCTGCGAGATCAAGGACTGACGGGACCGGGGCGCGCCGCCCCGGGAGCGAGCGGGCGGGCACGGAGCGGCGATCACGCCCTCCGTGCCCGCCCGTCCCTCGTCCGGCCGCGGCGGCTCAGCGGCGGCGCGGCTGGGTGAGGTCGGTGATGCGCTGGCCGAGCGGGTTGTGGCCGGTGGCGCGCGGTCCAGGGAGCTGGGCGTCGCGGTGGTCCCTCGGGTCGCGCCGCACGCCGGGGCCGCCGTCGAGCGGCGTCTTGTGGCCGCCGCCGGGGCCGACCGCGCCGCCGCCGCCCGCCCCGGCCAGGGAGACGCGGACGCCCTGGTCGGCGAGGGCGTCGATCTGCGCGCCGGCCTCGGCGGCCTCGGGCGGCGGCTGGTCCGTCACGAGGTGGGAGATGTGCTCCGTCGGCACGGTCTGGAACGCCGTGTCCGAGCCCAGCTTCGTGTGGTCGGCCAGGACGACGACCTCCGCCGCCGCCCGCACCAGGGCGCGGTCCACGCTGGCGGCCAGCATGTTGGACGTGGACAGGCCGCGGTCCGCCGTGAGCCCCGAGCCGGACAGGAACGCGCGGCTGACCCGCAGGCCGAGCAGCGACTGCTCGGCGCCGCTGCCGACCAGGGCGTAGTTGGAGCCGCGCAGGGTGCCGCCGGTCATGACGACCTCGACACGGTTGGCGTGGGCGAGGGCCTGGGCGACGAGCAGGGAGTTCGTGACGACGGTGAGGCCGGGCACGCGGGCGAGGCGGCGCGCCAGTTCCTGGGTGGTGGTGCCGGCGCCGACGACGATGGCCTCCCCCTCCCGCACGAGCCCGGCCGCGTACTCCGCGATGGCCGCCTTCTCGGCGGTCGCGGCCATCGCCCGCTGGGGGAAGCCCGACTCCCGGGTGAAGCCGCCGGGCAGGACCGCGCCACCGTGCCTGCGGTCGAGCAGCCCTTCCGCCTCCAGCGCGCGCACGTCGCGCCGCACGGTCACTTCCGAGGTCTGGACAACGCGGGCGAGCTCCCGGAGCGACACTGCCCCATTGGCCCGCACCATTTCGAGGATCATCTGACGACGTTCAGCAGCGAACACGGAACTGACAGTAACCCCAACGACCATCTTGTTTCAGCAGGTTGCGGGGAATTTCCGAAGTTGTCTATACGTGCGCCGCCGGCGTGCTATGCACGACGGGCGCCCGTTTCCGCTTCGCGCGCTGACCAGTGCCTACTGTTCCCCGACCGCCTTGCGGGTGTGGAGCTGGCGGGCGGCCTCGGCGATCGAGCCGGACAGAGACGGGTACACCGTGAACGCTTTTGCGATCTGTTCGACGGTGAGACTGTTGTCCACCGCGATCGAAATCGGATGGATGAGTTCGCTCGCGCGGGGCGCCACCACCACGCCGCCGACCACGATCCCCGTGCCGGGGCGGCAGAACAGCTTCACGAACCCGTCCCGCACGCCCTGCATCTTCGCGCGGGGGTTGCGCAGCAGCGGCAGCTTCACCACCCGCGCGTCCATGCGCCCCGCGTCGATGTCGGCCTGCGTCCAGCCGACCGTCGCGATCTCCGGGTCGGTGAAGATGTTGCCCGAGACCGTGCGCAGGTCCAGGGGCGCGACCGCGTCCCCCAGGAAGTGGTACATCGCGATGCGGCCCTGCATCGCCGCCACCGACGCCAGCGCCAGCACACCCGTGCAGTCACCGGCCGCGTAGACGCCGGGGGCTGACGTGCGGGACACCTTGTCCGTCACGATGTGCCCCGAGTCGTGCAGCCGCACCCCGGCCTCCTCAAGACCGATGCCCGAGGTGTTCGGGACGGCGCCGACCGCCATCAGGCAGTGCGTGCCGGAGATGACACGCCCGTCCTGCAGGCCGACCTCGACCCGGTCCCCGACGCGCCGCGCGGCGGCGGCGCGGGAGCGCGACAGCACGTTCATCCCGCGCCGGCGGAACACGTCCTCCAGAACGGCGGCCGCGTCCGGGTCCTCGCCCGGCAGCACCCGGTCCCGCGACGACACGAGCGTGACGCGCGACCCGAGCGCCTGGTACGCGCCGGCGAACTCCGCGCCCGTCACGCCGGAGCCGACGACGATCAGCTCCTCCGGCAGCTCCTTCAGGTCGTACACCTGCGTCCAGGTGAGGATGCGCTCGCCGTCCGGCCGGGCGTCCGGCAGCTCACGGGGCTGCCCGCCCGTCGCGAGGAGCACGCCGTCGGCGACCAGCTCGCTGCGCTCGCCGTCCGGCGCGGTGACGGTGACGCGGCGCGACCCGTCCGGCGCCTGGTTCGGCTCGAGGCGGCCCGTGCCGCGCAGCAGGCGCACGCCCGCCCGGGTGACGGAGGCGGTGATGTCGTGCGACTGGGCGAGGGCGAGGCGCTTCACACGGCGGTTGACCCGGCCGAGGTCGACTCCTATCCCGCGCACCTCGTCGCCGATGCCGTCGCCGTCGTGGTCGATCTCGATGCCCAGCTCCTCGTGCGAGGAGTCGAAGCTCGTCATCACCTCGGCGGTCGCGATCAGCGTCTTCGACGGCACGCAGTCGGTGAGGACGGACGCGCCGCCGAGGCCGTCCCGGTCCACCACCGTCACCTCCGCCCCGAGCTGCGCGGCCACCAGTGCCGCCTCGTAGCCGCCAGGTCCGCCGCCGATGATCACGATCCGAGTCACGCCCTCCAGTGTCGCGCACGACGCGCCGGAACCCGGCACGGCCCCGGCGCGAACCTCGGCGGGTCACCCGCGCCTCTCCCGTACGCTCGGTCCCATGTCGCTCTACGCCGCATACGCCGGAAACCTCGATCCCCGGCTGATGTCCCGCCGCGCACCGCACTCGCCGCTGCGCAGCACCGGCTGGCTCACCGGCTGGCGGCTCACCTTCGGCGGTGAGGAGATGGGCTGGGAGGGCGCCCTCGCCACGCTCGTGGAGTCCCCGGTGTCGGACGTGTTCGTCGCGCTCTACGACATCGCGCCCGCCGACGAGGAGGCGATGGACCGGTGGGAGGGCGTCGGGCTCGGCATCTACCGGCGCACCCGCGTACGGGTCGCCACCCTGGAGGGGGACGAACCGGCGTGGGCGTACGTCCTCAACGGGTACGAGGGCGGCCTGCCGTCCGCGCGCTACCTCGGGGAGATCGCCGACGCCGCCGAATCGGCCGGCGCCCCGCACGACTATGTGATGGAACTGCGCAAGCGCCCCTGCTGAGCGGCCCCGCACGCCCCCGGCGTCCACACCTTCCACAGGGCGGGAACCTCGCGCGCACGCGGCGACGCGTCGAGACCGAACCGTGCCCGGGGACCCCTCTACGCGCGTAGGCATCAACCGGTTAGGCTCAGCGCGTGAACGCATCGCAGAGTGAGCTGACGGCCGGCGCCGCCGCACGGATCCGGGAGCTGACCGGTGTCCCGTGCCACGACGTCGCGCTCGTCATGGGCTCGGGCTGGGCCTCGGCCGCCGGGGAACTGGGAGAGCCGCAGGCCGAGTTCGACTTCACCGAACTGCCCGGCTTCCCGCCCCCCACCGTCGAGGGCCACGCCGGGAAGCTCCGCTCCTACCGGGTCGGCGCGAAGAACGCCCTCGTCTTCCTCGGCCGCACCCACGCCTACGAGGGCCACGGCGTCGCCGCCGTCGCCCACGGCGTGCGCACCGCCGTCGCCGCCGGCTGCGGGACCGTCGTCCTCACCAATAGCTGCGGCGGCCTGCGCGAGGGCATGCGGGTGGGGCAGCCCGTCCTCATCGGCGATCACATCAACCTCACCGCCACCTCCCCCATCGAGGGCGCGCGGTTCGTGGACCTCACCGACCTGTACTCGCCGCGCCTGCGGGCGCTGTGCCGGGAGATCGACCCGAGCCTGGAGGAGGGCGTGTACGTCCAGTTCCCCGGGCCGCACTACGAGACGCCCGCCGAGATCCGCATGGTGCGGGCGATCGGCGGCGACCTGGTGGGCATGTCGACCGTCCTGGAGGCCATCGCGGCCCGGGAGGCGGGCGCCGAGGTGCTGGGCGTCTCGCTGGTCACGAACCTCGCGGCCGGCATCACCGGCGAGCCGCTGAACCACGAGGAGGTCCTCCAGGCGGGCCGCGACTCGGCGGCGCGCATGGGGGCGCTGCTGGCGCGCGTGCTGGACCGTATCTGAGGATCGATGCCATGACCGACCACGACGACGCCACGCCCGGCGCCACCGCCGACCTCACCGCCCGCGCCCGCGCCTGGCTCGCGGAGGACCCCGACCCCGCCACGCGCGCCGAGCTGGCCGCGCTCATCGACGCCGGCGACACCGACGCGCTGGCCGAACGGTTCGCCGGCACCCTCCAGTTCGGCACGGCGGGGCTGCGCGGCGAGATGGGCGCGGGACCGATGCGCATGAACCGCGCCGTCGTCATCCGCGCGGCCGCCGGGCTGTGCGCCCACCTGCGGGAGACGGCGGGCGGCGGCGGGCTCGTCGTCATCGGGTACGACGCCCGGCACCGCAGCGCCGACTTCGCGCGCGACACGGCCGCCGTCGTCACGGGCGCCGGGCTGCGCGCCGCGCTGCTGCCGCGTCCGCTGCCGACGCCGGTGCTGGCGTTCGCGATCCGGCACCTCGGCGCGGTCGCCGGCGTCATGGTCACGGCCAGCCACAACCCGCCCCGGGACAACGGCTACAAGGTCTACCTCGGCGACGGCAGCCAGATCGTGCCGCCGTCGGACGAGCTGATCGCCGCGCGCATCGCGGCGGTCGGTGCCCTGGCGGACGTGCCGCGCCCCGACGCCGGCTGGGACGTCCTCGGCGAGGACGTCGTCGACGCGTACCTCGCGCGCAGCGGCGCGGCCCTGGCGGACGACGGCCCCCGGTCCGTCTCCGTGGTGTACACGCCGATGCACGGCGTGGGACGGCCGGTGCTGCGGGCCGCGTTCGGGCTGGCCGGTTTCCCGGCGCCCGTGGACGTCGCCGAACAGGCCGACGCCGACCCGGACTTCCCGACCGTCGCGTTCCCGAACCCGGAGGAGCCGGGCGCGATGGACCTGGCGTTCGCGACGGCGCGCGCGGTGTCCCCCGACCTGGTGATCGCCAACGACCCGGACGCCGACCGCTGCGCCGCCGGCGTCCCCGACCCGGCGGCGGACGGCGGCTGGCGGATGCTGCGCGGCGACGAGGTGGGCGCGCTGCTCGCCGACCACCTCGTGGCGCGCGGCGCGCGGGGGCGGTTCGCCGCGTCGATCGTGTCGTCGTCCCTGACGGGCCGTATCGCGGCGGCCGCCGGGCTGCCCTACGAGGAGACGCTGACGGGCTTCAAGTGGCTCGGCCGCGTCCCCGGCCTCGCCTACGGGTACGAGGAGGCGCTCGGCTACTGCGTCGACCCGGAGGGAGTCCGCGACAAGGACGGCGTCACGGCGGCGCTGCTGCTCGCCGAGCTGGCGGCCGGCGAGAAGGCGCGCGGCCGTACGCTGCTCGACCGTCTGGACGACATCGCCGTGACGCACGGCCTGCACGCGACCGACCAGCTCTCCGTCCGCGTCGCGGACCTGTCCGTCATCGCGGACGCGATGCGGCGGCTGCGCGCGGCGCCGCCGGCCGAACTGGGCGGTCTCGCCGTGGAGTCGGCGGAGGACCTGGCCGAGGGCACGCCCGGGCTGCCGCCCACCGACGGCCTGCGCTACCGCCTCGCCGGGCGTCCGGGCGTGACGTCGGCCCGCGTCGTGGTCCGGCCGAGCGGCACGGAACCGAAGCTGAAGTGCTACCTGGAGGCCGTCCTGCCGGTCGCCGACCGCACCGCCCTCCCGGCCGCGCGGACGGCGGCGGCGGACCTGCTGACCATCCTGAAGGCCGACCTGTCGGCCGCCGCGGGGCTCTGAGCCCGGCGGTCCCCGGCGCCTCGTCCGGCCGGTCGCGCACGCCCGCGACCGGCCGGGACCAGGACGCGGGGCGGTGCGCACCCGGCCTCCGGGCCCCGACGCACTGAAGACAATGCGGTGACCCCTGGGCTACGCTGAGCCCGCACTCGCCCGGGCCTCGAAGGCCGCGTTCCGCCATGCGTCCATTTCCCTTCCGACGCAGGCCGATGGATTGTTCCGCACCAGCAATGTCCGACCGACTTTCGGGGAGACATCACCATGCCGAACTCCTTCTCCCGTTTTCTGAACGACGAGGAACTGAAGAAAGTGCGCGAGCTCTACCTGGCCTCCCTTCAGGAAGCCGAGCAGGACAAGAGCGAAGACCAGCAGGAGAAACAGGAGAAGCAGGCGGGCTCCGGCTCCGCCGAGACCACGACCGAGGTCTGATCCCGTGAATCTTCCCGCCAGCCGCACTCTCGCCGACTACGACACCGAGACGCTCGCCGCCCGTTACGCGAAGGACGGCGTCGCGACAGTAGGCCCCCTGCTGAGTCCCGAGGAAGTGGCGGACGTCCGCTTCCACGTCTCCCGCTACAACCGCTATGTGATTCCCAATCTCCCGCAGGCGGTCCGCGACAAAACCGTGCGGTACGAGGACGACGGTGTCTCGCTGCGCAGTTGCTATTTCATGGACCAGGTCGACGAGTATTTCAACGCGCTCGGGAATCTGCCCTTCTTCAAGAAACTGGTCGCCGCGATCGTCGGCTACGAGCCCGAGCTGTACGTCGTGGAGACCTTCAACAAGTACGCCCGGGTCGGCTCCAGCGTCGCGCCCCACCAGGACTGCGTGTTCCTGCCGGTGGAGCCGATGGACGTGGTGCACCTGTGGGTCGCCCTCGACGACGCCACGGAGGAGAACGGGGCGGTGAAGTACTGGCCCGGGTCGCACCTGGGCGGTCTGCTGCCGCACGTGCCCGCGCCGTTCGGGCTCAAGGTGCGCGAGGACCTGGTCGACACCGACGACGAGAACACGGTGCGCGCCGTGCTGCCGGCCGGGTCGGCGGCCATCCACAGCGGTCTCGTGGTGCACGACAGCCCGCCGAACCGCACCGACCGGCCGCGCCTCGGCATGCTGCTCGGCTACCGCGGCGCCCACACCCGGCACCTCCTGGACCAGGACTGGGGAAGCTGACCCCGCCGAAGCACCGATCACCGCTGTCCATCGACTCGGCGCCCGGAGGCTCGAAAACCATGACCGCCCTTGACGCGTGGACGCCCGACGGCCTGCGCCGGCTGGATCCGGAGGAGCTGCCCGGCACGGCGGCGCGGATGCGCGAACTGCTCGTCCGCAGCGTCTCCGCCAACGGCGGCCACCTGGGATCGAACCTCGGCGTCGTCGAGCTGACGATCGCCCTGCACCGGGTTTTCCGCAGCCCCGACGACGTCATCCTGTGGGACACGGGCCACCAGGCGTACGTGCACAAGATGGTGACCGGCCGGGCCGGGGCCTTCGGGTCGCTGCGCGCGCTGGACGGGCTGTCCGGCTACCCCAGCCGGGCCGAGAGCCCGCACGACTGGGTGGAGAACTCGCACGCCGGGACGTCGCTCTCCTACGCCGCCGGGCTCGCCACCGCGTTCGCGGCGCGTCCGGCCGGCCGGCGCCGGCGGGTGGTGTCCGTGACCGGCGACGGTTCGCTCACCACGGGCATGGCCCTGGAGGCCCTGAACGACATCGGCGACCGCGGGCTCGACGTCACCATCGTGCTGAACGACAACGCCCGCAGCTACGCGCCCACCACCGGCGCGCTGGCCCGGCACCTGCGGGAGTTCGAGGCGGGCGTCGCGCCCGGCGTCTTCGAGGCGCTGGGCATCCGCTACCTCGGACCCGTCGACGGCCACGACGCGAGCGCCCTGGAGAAGGTCCTCGCCGACGCCCGCGCCGAGCGCGGTCCCCTGCTGGTGCACGTCAGGACCCGGAAGGGCCACGGTTACCGGCCCGCCGCCGAGGACCGCACCGAGCACATGCACGGCGTGGGACCGTTCGACGCGGCCACCGGACGCCAGTACGCCCTGCCGCCGGGCCGGGTGCCGGCCGGCTCGGTCCTCGGCCCCGCTCTCGTGGAACTCGCCGACGCCGACCCGGACCTGGTGGTGATCACGCCGGCCATGGGCGGCCCGTCGGGGCTCGACGTCTTCCAGGAGCGCCACCCCGGCCGCTTCCACGACGTCGGGATCGCGGAGCAGCACGCCGCTGGGCTCGCCGCGGGGCTCGCCATGGCGGGCCGGCGCCCGGTGCTGTCCATCCACTCGTCCTTCCTCAACCGGGCGCAGGACCAGCTCCTGTTCGACATCGGGCTGCACCGGCTGCCCGTCGTGGTGGTCATCGACCGGGCCGGGATCACCGGCGGCGACGGCGCGTCCCACCACGGGCTCGGGGACCTGGCGCTGCTGCGCCAGATCCCCGGCATGGCGATCGCGACCCCGTCGACGGCCGCCGAGCTGCGGGGCCTGCTGAAGGCCGCGGTCCGGCACCCGGGTCCGGTGGCCATCAGGCACGGGAAGGCGATCGACGACTCCGGGCCGCCGGGAGACGGCGGCGACGGCGACGCGGACATGACCGCCTGGCCGGTCGAACCGGCCCCCGGCGGCGTCCTGGTCATCGGCGCCGGCGACCTGCTGGCCTGCGCGACGGAGGTGGCCGCCCGGCTGC
The DNA here is from genome assembly GCF_004193175.1 of Streptomyces sp. RFCAC02. NCBI lineage: Bacteria > Bacillati > Actinomycetota > Actinomycetes > Kitasatosporales > Streptomycetaceae > Streptomyces > Streptomyces sp. RFCAC02. The sequence goes on from NZ_SAUH01000001.1 coordinate 2,343,006, forward strand.
GTGCCGCCGGCGTGCCGGCCGGGCCGGCGAACGCCCGCTGGATCGAACCGCTCGACGAGCGGCTGCCCGCCCTGGCCGCGGAGCACCGTCTGGTCGCCGTGATCGAGGACCACTGGAGCCGCGGCGGTCTCGGCTCCGCGGTGCGCGAGCGCCTCGCCGACGAGGACGTCGCCACCCCGGTACGGGTGTTCGCGGTGCCCCACGACTACCTGCCGCACGGCTCCGTACCGGAGCTGCGGGCCGCCTGCGGGCTCACCCCCGAGCGGATCACCGCCGATCTGCTGGCCCGCTGGACGGCACAGTCGGCGGGCGCCCCCCGCCCCCGGGGATGACGTCAGCCACCGCCACCACCACCGCCGGGAAGCCGAAGGCGCCTCACCGGCCCGGCCCCTCCTGACCGTGCTCCGACGGGAGACCCACCGATGCCCTCCCTCTCGCCGCCCCCGACGACGCTGACCGACCGGCTGCGCGCCCACGCCCGCGACAGCCCCGACAAGATCGCCTTCCGATTCCTCGGCGACGGGGAGAACGTCACGGACTCCCTGACGTACGCCCAGCTCGACGCGGCGGCACGGGCGTCCGCCGCGCGGCTCGGCGCCCTCGGGGAGCCCGGCAGCAGGGCCGTGCTCGCCCACACGCCGGGGCTCGCCTTCGTCGTCGACCTGCTCGGCTGCTGGTACGCGGGGTTCGTCGCGGTGCCCGTCTACCCGCCGGTCGGCCGGCGCGAGATCGACACGGCGCGGGACATCGCCGCCGCGACCCGGCCGGTGGCCGTCCTCACCGACCTGCCGTGGGCCATGGAGGAGATCACCGCGGGGACGCCCGGCGCGGTGGTCCTCGACCCCCTGGACCGCTCGGCGCGGGCACCGGCCGGCTGGAGCGCGCCCGCCGTCGACGCCGGGGCGCCCGCGCTGCTCCAGTTCACCTCGGGGTCCACCGGCACTCCGCGCGGGGTCGTCGTCAGTCACCGCCAACTGACCGCGAACCAGCGGCGGATGGCGGAGACCTACGGGCAGGACGAGCACGGCGTCGTCGTGAGCTGGCTGCCGCTGTACCACGACATGGGGCTCATCGGCTCGGTGCTGCACCCGCTCCACCTGGGCGCGACCTGCGTCCTGCTGTCGCCGCTCGCGTTCCTGGAGAGCCCCGTCCGCTGGCTGCGCGCCGTGTCCGGCTTCGGCGCGACGATCAGCGCCGCGCCGAACTTCGCCTACGAACTGGCGGTGCGCAAGGTCACCGACGACCACCTGCGCGGTCTCGACCTCTCGACCTGGCGGACGGCCATCAACGGCGGTGAGCCGGTCCGTCCCGACACCGTCGCCGCCTTCGCCGAGCGGTTCGCCCCGGCGGGCTTCGCCCCGGGCGCGATGACGCCCAGCTACGGCCTCGCGGAGTGCACGCTGCTGGTCTCGGCCGAGAACTCCGCCGACGCCCCCGGCACGGCCCGGGTCCCCGGCGGCGACGGCGAGACGGTGGTGAGCTGCGGCGCCCCGCCCGACACGCTGCTGGTCGTCGGGCCGGACGGCACCCCGGTCCCCGACGGCCGGCTTGGCGAGGTCTGGGTACGCGCCGCCGACCCCAGCATCGGCGCCGGGTACTGGGAGCAGCCCGAGGTCAGCGCCGAGTTGTTCGCGGCCAGGACGGCGGACGGCGACGGGCCGTTCCTGCGCACGGGGGACCTCGGTTTCCTCGCGGACGGCCGGCTGCACATCGCCGGGCGCGCGAAGGACGTCGTCGTGGTGCGCGGGCGCAACCACTTCCCGCAGGACATCGAGGCCACGGTCGAGCGGGCGTGCCCGGCGGTGCGGAAGGGCTGCGTCGCCGCCTTCGCCGTCGGCGAGCGACTGGTCGTGGTGGCCGAGACCCGGGGCGACGCCGGCCCTGACGCCCGGTCGGCGGTCCATGCCGAGGTGGCCCGCCGGCACGGGCTGCGTCTGGACGACCTGGTGCTGATCCGCCGGGGCACCATCCCGAAAACGTCGAGCGGCAAGATCCGCCGGCGCGCCTGCCGGGACGCCTACCGTTCCGGCACCCTCCGGCGGGAGCCGGCGGCGGACGCGGGCACGGCGGAGGAGTCGCGGGCCGCCGGGCCGGGCGACGCGCTCCGCACGCTGGTGGGCGAGGTGCTCGGCGTGCCGGACGCCGCCGCCCTCCCGGCCGGCCGGGCGCTGGCGGAGCTGGGGATGGACTCGCTGCGTTCGGTCCAGCTCCAGCACGCCCTGCAGGAGCGCTTCGGCGTCACCGTCCCGCTGGAGGAGCTGCTGCACGACGCCACGGTGGGCGACCTCGTGGCGGCGGTGCGCGGCGGCGCGACCGGCGGGGACCCACCACCCGGTGAGCAGGACGGAGCCTCCGGCGGGGGTCCCGCGCCGACGGCGTCGGCCGGGCAGCAGGCGTTGTGGTTCCTCGATCACTCCACCGCCGGCGAGTCCCGGTACGCCGTGACGCGCGCCGCCCGGCTGCGCGGCGGCGTGGACGCCGATGTGCTGGCCCGCGCGGTCCGCGACGTGATGGGCCGCCACGAGGCCCTGACCACCCGGTGGTCGGTGACGGACGGCCGGGTGACCGCCCACCCGTCCGCCGCGCCCGCCCCGGAACTGACCGTCGTCGACACCCCGGCCGACGGCTTCGACGCGCTGCTGGCCGCGCGCGCCGCCGACCCGCTCGACCCGGAGCACGGGCCGCTCGCCAGGGTCACCCTGATCCGGCCGGGCGGGCAGGACCCCGTCCTGCTGCTGTCGGTCCACCACATCGCCGCCGACCTGTGGTCCCTCGGCCTGCTGCTCGCCCAGGTGGGCGACCGGTACCGCGCGCTGCTCGACGGCACGGCCGGCACGCCCGTGCCCGCGCCGGGCATGTCCGAGGCGGTCGCCGCCGAGCACCGGCTCGTGACCGGCCCCGCGGGCGCGCGGATGCGCGAGCAGTGGATCGACCTGCTGGCCGACAGCGCGGACAGCGAACTCCGCCTGCCCCTCGACCGGCCGCGCCCCCCGGCGCGCACCTGGTCGGGGGACCTGCTGCGGCTGCCGTTCGGCACGGACCTGAGCGAGCGGGTCCGCGACACCGCGCGCCGGCTCGGCACCACGCCGTTCGTGGTGCTGCTCGCTTGCTACGGCGTCCTGCTGGCGCGGCTGTCCGGTGAACGCCGGTTCGTGGTGGGCGTGCCGACCGCCGTCCGCCCCGACGCCCGCTCCGGCCAGGTGGTGGGCTACTGCGTGAACACCCTCCCGGTGCCGCTGGACGTGCCGGTGGACGACTCGTTCGCCGGGCTGGTCCGCGACACGGCGGTCCGTTTCCGGCGCGCGCTGGCCGCCCGGCAGTACCCCCTGCCGCTCATCACCGAAGCGGTCCGCCCGGCCCGGGACACCGCCCGGGGGCCGCTGTTCGCCACCATGTTCGGCTGGACCGCCACGCCACCGGGCGCCCCGGACGGCCTGTCCGCGCTCGCCGAGGAGATCCCGGGCCGTGCCTGCCGCGTGGGCGGCCTCGTCCTGGAGGCCGAACCGCTGCGGCACACCACCGCGCTGGCCGACCTCGACGTGAGCGTCGCCGAGTCCGACGGCGGGCTGACCCTGGTGCTGCGGTACGCCACCGAGACGCTGGACGGCGGCACCGTCGAGGCACTGGGCCGGCGGCTGCTGCGGGTCGCCGGGGCGGCGGTGGCCGACGACGCGACGCCGATCGCCGGCCTGACCGTCCTGTCGGACGCGGAGCGCGCCCGCCTGGCCGAACTCACCACGGGCCGCGGCCCGCTGCCGGAGCCGTCCCGCACCATGACCGACCACTTCGCGGACGCCTGCGCCGCCCACCCCGACGCCCCGGCGGTCGTGTCGGCGGCCGGCACGGTGACGTACGCCGAGCTGGCCGCCGAGGTCACCGCGGCCGCCGCCCGGCTCGTGGGGGCTGTGGGACCCGGCACCGGCGAACCGGTCGGCCTGCTGCTGCCGCCCGAGCCGCGGTTCGTCACGGCGCTGCTGGCCGCCCTCACCGCCGGCCGCGGCATCGTGCCGCTGCTGCCCGCCTTCCCGGACGAGCGGCTGCGGTTCGTCGCCTCGGACGCCGGCGTCGCCGCGGTCCTCACCGTCCGGGAGCACGCGGCACGCGCGGCGCGGCTCGTCCCCGGCCGCCCGGTGGTCGTGCTCGACGATCCGGCGCCGCCGCCGGCGGTGCGCGTCGACGGGCCGCCGGGACCCGAGGCCCTGGCCTACGTGGTGCACACCTCGGGCACCACCGGCACCCCGAAGGGCGTGCCGATCACCCACGCCAACGTGCTGCCGCTGCTGCTGTGGCAGCGGGAACGGTTCGCCCTCGGCCCCGGCACCCGGCTCCCCCAGACCCTGTCGCTCGCCTTCGACTTCGGCCTGCAGGAGGTGTTCACCACCGTCCTGTTCGGCGCCGCCCTGCACTTCCCCGACCAGGCCGAGCGGCTGTCCGCCGCCCGCTACGCCGAGTTCGTACAGCGGGAGCGGCTGACCATCCTCTACCTGACGCCGACCCTGGCCGCCGAACTGGCCGCAGCGGCCGTGGCGATGCCGACCGTCCGCACGGTGGTGCTCGGCGGCGAGATGCTCACCTACGAGGCGCTCCGTGCACTGACCGCGCTGGTGGCACCGGACGCGGTCTTCGTCAACGGCTACGGGCCGACCGAGGCGAGCATCAACTGCTCGATGCGCTTCATCGACGCCGCCGGGGCCGCCACCGGCAGCGGCATCGTGCCGGTCGGACCGCCGACCGGCCGCTCGCGGGTCGGAGTCCACGACCCGTGGGACGACCCGACCGTGCCGGGCGGCTTCGGCGAGGTCGTCATCGGCGGCCCCGGGGTGGCCGCCGGCTACCTCGGCGGGGCCGGGAGCGCGGCCCGCGCCTTCACCACCGGCGCCGACGGCGAGCGCCGGTACCGTACCGGCGACATCGGCAGCCTGCGTCCCGACGGCGATCTCGTCCTCCTCGGGCGGCTCGACGACCAGGTCAAGATCCGCGGCTTCCGCGTCGAGCCGGACGAGGTACGGGCCGTCCTGCTGCGGCACCCCGACGTCCTCGACGCCGTCGTGGTGGTCGAGGGGGAGGGCAACCGGCGGCGCCTGGCCGCCGGTGTCGTGCCGGGACCCGTCTTCAGCGTGCCGGCGCTGCGCGCCTGGGCGGGCGAACACCTGCCCGCGCACGAGGTGCCGGCCCGCATCGTCCCGCTCGACACGCTCCCGCGCACCGCGCACGGCAAGCTCGACCGCGTCCGCCTGGCGGAGAGCCTCGCGGCGGCCGCCCCCGCGCCGGAGCGCGGCGAGGTGCCCACCCGGGCCGTGGAGCGCCGGGTCGCGGAGGTCTGGCAGGAGGTGCTGGACGTCCCGCGCGTCGGGTCCCACGACAACTTCTTCGACCTGGGCGGGCACTCCCTGCTCGTGGCACCCCTGATCTCCCGCCTCGAAGAGGCACTGGAACTGCCGGGGCTGCCCCTGCTGCTGCTCTACGAGTTCCCCACCGTCGCGGAACTGTCGGCACGTCTGGAGGCCCTGCTGCACACCGGGACCCCGGACGAGGCGGACCTCCCGCGGGTCACCGGCCGCGCCCGGCGGCGCGGCGCCCAGCACATCCGGATCACCTTCTGATCCTCCGTCCCCTTGCCCGGACCGACTCTGGAGCGCAGTTGAACGGTCAGAAGCAGAACGACGCGATCCCCGCCGACATCGCGGTGATCGGCATGGGCTGCCGGTTCCCCGGCGCGGACAGCCCGGACCAGTACTGGCAGAACATCCGTGAGGGCGTCGAGTCGATCCGGTTCTTCGACGACGACGAACTGCGGGCCGCCGGAGTGCCCGACCGGCTGCGGGCGAGCCCCCGCTACGTACCGGCGTCCGCCGCCCTGCAGGGGGCGGAGGACTTCGACGCCGACTACTTCGGGTACGTCGCCAGGGAAGCCGAGCTGATGGACCCGCAGCACCGGCTGTTCCTGGAGTGCGCCCTGTGGGCCTTCGAGGACGCGGGCTACGACCCGGCCCGCTACCCGGGGCTCGTCGGCGTCTACGCGGGCTCCACCATGAACACGTACCTGCTGGTCAACCTGGTCGGCAACCGGCGGATGCTGGACGCGGTCGGGGACCACGCCACCATGATCGGCAACGACAAGGACTACCTGGCGCTGCGGGTCGCCCACAAGCTCGACCTCCACGGCCCGGCCGTCGCCGTGCAGACCGCCTGCTCCACCTCCCTCACCGCGATCCACCTCGCCGCGCAGGCGATCCTGGCCGGCGAGTGCGACATGGCCATCGCGGGCGGCGCGTCGCTGCGGGTGCCCCACAACGCGGGCTACCTCCAGAACGCCACCGCCTCGGAGGACGGCCACTGCCGCAGCTTCGACGCCGGCTCCACCGGCAGCGTGGTCGGCAACGGCGCCGGAGCCGTCCTGCTCAAGCACCTCGACGACGCGCTGCGCGACGGGGACCACATCCACGCCGTCATCGCCGGCACGTCGATCGGCAACGACGGCCGGGGCAAGGCCAGTTTCACCGCGCCCGGCGTCGACGGCCAGGCCCGCGCCGCCGCCGGCGCCGTCGCGTCGGCCGGTCTGACCGCCGACGTCATCGACTACGTCGAGGCCCACGGCACGGGCACGCCGCTGGGCGACCCGATCGAGGTCGCCGGGCTCACCAAGGCGTTCCGGCTCACCACCGACCGCAGGAACTACTGCGCCATCGGCTCGGTCAAGGCCAACATCGGCCACCTCGACGCCGCCGCCGGGGTCGCCGGGTTCATCAAGGCCGTCATGTGCCTGAAGAACAGGTCGATCCCCCCGGTGCTGCACTTCCGCGAGCCCAACCCCGAGATCGACTTCGCCTCGGGACCGTTCTACGTGCCGACGGAGCTGCTGCCGATGGAGGGCGAGCCGGGACGGCCGCGCCACGCCTCGGTGCACTCGCTCGGCATGGGCGGCGCCAACGCCCACGCGGTGCTGCGCGAGGCCCCCGGACCCGCGGCCGGCGCGCCCGCGCCCGACAGCCAGCTCGTGGTGCTCTCCGCGCGCAGCGAGGCGGCGCTCGCCGAGCGGATGGAGCAGACCGCCCGCTGGATGCGCGAGCACCCCGGCGCCGTACTGGCCGACGTGGCCTACACCCTCCAGGTCGGCCGGATCGAGCACGAGCACCGCGCCAGCGTGGTGGCCCGCGACCTGGCCGACGCCGCGAGCGCCCTGGGCGCCAGGGGCTCCGCGCGCATCCGCACCTCGGAGACCGTCGACGGGGGCGGCCCCCTCGTCCTCCTCTTCCCCGGCCAGGGCAGCCAGAGCGTCGGCATGGGGGCCGAACTGCACCGAACGGAGCCGGTGTTCCGTGACGCGGTGGACGAGTGCCTCGCCCTCATGCCCGCCGACGTCGCGGGCCGCCTCCGGCCGCTGCTGCTGACCCGCCGCGACCCGTCGGCCGACGGCCTGACCGCCACCGACCTCGCCCAGCCCGCGCTGTTCACCGTCGAGTACGCCCTCGCCAGGCTGCTGCTCTCGTACGGCATGAAACCGGCGGCCCTGCTCGGGCACAGCATCGGCGAGTACGTGGCCGCGACGCTGGCGGGCGTCTTCAGCCTGCCCGACGCGCTGTCGGTGGTGGCCGCGCGCGGCAGGATGGTGGCGGACCTGCCGGGCGGCTCGATGCTCGGCGTGCCGCTTCCGGAGGCCCGGGTCCGCGAGCTGATCGGCGGGCAGGACCTGTCGATCGCGGCGGTCAACGGCTCCGCGCTCGTGTCCGTCGCCGGGCCGCACGAGGCCGTGGACGCCTTCGAGGCCCGGCTGCGCGCCGACGGCGTGGCGAGCCGGCGGCTGCGGGTCTCCCACGCCTTCCACTCCGCGATGCTCGACCCCGTCGTCGCCGACTTCACCGCCGAGGTGGCGAAGGCTGCGCTCAATCCGCCGGCGATCCCGGTCGTCTCCTGCGTCACCGGCAGGACGCTCACCGACGAGGAGGCCACCGACCCCGGTTACTGGGCGCGGCAGTTGCGCGAGACCGTCAGGTTCGCCGACGGTCTGCGGGAGGCGGCGGCGCCGCCCGGCAGCGTCCTGGTCGAGGCCGGTCCCGGCCGCCAGCTCGCCGCCCTGGCCGGCGCCGAACTGGGCGAGCGGCACGCGCCGGTGGCCACCCTCATGCCCGGCGCGGACCAGCGGGGCAGCGAACGGGCTGCGCTGCTCGACGGACTCGCCGAACTGTGGCACCAGGGCGTCGGCATCGACTGGCAGGGCACCCACGAGCACCCGCGCCTGCGCGTCCCGCTGCCCACGTACCCGTTCCAGCGCACCCGGTGCTGGATCGACGCCCCGGCGGACAACGCGGCCGCCGCCCCGGAGGAGGCGGCTCCCCGGGGGCCGGAGGAGTGGATCCACCGGCCCCGCTGGACGCAGGTGCCGCGCGAGGCCGGGGCCGGGAGCGTGCCGCGCGACGTCCTGGTGCTGGCCGACCGGTCGGGCGTCGGAGCGGCCCTGGGCGAGCGGCTGACGGCCCTCGGCGGCCGGGTCACGACGGTGGACGCCGGCGCCGACCCGGCGGCGGCACTGCGGGCGGCGCTGGCCGCGCCCGGTTCCCGCCCGGACGCCGTGGTGCACCTGCGGTCGCTCGACGCCGCCCCCGGGGACGACACCGACCGGGAGCAGGCGCTCGGCCTGCGGTCGCTGCTCGGCCTCCTGCCGGCCGGCGGGGCGCGGCCGCCCCGGCTGCTGTACGTCACCCGCCACGTGTTCGACGTGACCGGGGAGGATCCGGTGCGTCCGGGCCTGGCGACCGCCGTCGGTCTGTGCCGGGTCGTGCCGCAGGAGACGTCCTGGGCCTGCCGGGTGGTCGAACTCGACCCGCGCGATCCGCGCGAGCGCCTGTCCGAGACGGCGGCCGACCTGGTCGCGGAGCTGGCCGACGAGGCGTCGCAGGCGTCCCCGGTGGCCCTGCGCGGCCGCAGCCGGTTCGTCCGCGCGCACGTCAGGACGCACGTCGGCAACCAGGCTCCCGCGTCGGCCGGCACGCATCTCCTGGTCGGCGGCCTGGGCCTGATCGGCCGCACCCTGGCCGCGGAGATCCTGCGCGACCCGGCCGCCCGCGTGGTGCTCTACGACCGCGCCGACCCGGCGGCGCTCGCCCCGCCGGCACGGCGGGAGCTGGCGGAGCTGCGCGCGCTCGGCGGCGACCGGCTGACCGTGCGGCGGGGCGACGCCGAGGACACCGCGGCGCTGACGGAGGCGGTCCGCGAGGCGGCGCGGCCGGACGGCCGGCTCGCCGGCGTCGTCTACACCCCTGGCATGTCCGTGGCCGACGGCATCCGGGCCGTGCTGGACTCCCCGCCCGAACTGTTCGCGCAGCACATGGCCACCAAGATGACCGGACTGCACGCGCTCGACGCGGCGCTGGACGGCGTCGCGTACGACCGCTGCCTGATCGTCGGTTCGCTCTCCAGCCTGCTGGGCGGGGTCGGCGGCGCGGCCTACACCGCCGCCAACTGGTACGCCGACACCTATGTGGCGCTCCGCAACCGGACGGCCGAGCGCCGCTGGCTCAACGTCCAGTGGGAGCACTGGCGCGAGCCCGACGCCCCCGGGCCGCGGGACGCGGCCGACTGCGGACCGCGGGAGGCGAAGGAGCTGTACCGGCTGCTGACCGCGGCGGGCGAGGGGCCGTTCACGGTGTGCGCGGCCGACCCCGACGCGCGCGAGGCACTGGCCAGGCGGGCCGAGGCCGACTCCCGCGCCGCCGCGCCGCCGGCCGGGGGCGCACCGGCGAAGTCCGCGTCCGCCGGGACGGCCAAGAGCCGGCCGAAGATGTCCGTCCCCTTCGTCGCGCCGCGCGACGAGACGGAGGAGTACGTCGCGGGCATGTGGCGCGACCTGCTCGGCATCGACGAGATCGGGGTCCGCGACAGCTTCTTCGAACTGGGCGGGCAGTCCCTGCTGGCCATGCAGCTCGTCGGCCGGCTGCGGGACGCCCACGGGATCGAGCTGCCGCTCGGCGAGATCTTCCAGGAGGCCACCGTGGCCACGATCGCCCAGATGATCCGCGCCGCCGGTGAGACACCGCCGGCCGAAGCGCCCGGACCGGACCGGGCCGCGGACCTGGCGGTCGGCGATGTCGCCCCGGCGGACCTCGAAGCGCTGCTCAGCGAGATCGAGGGGCTGTCGAGCGCGGACATCGAGGCCGCGCTCGACACCGAGGGCGAGGAGAACGCCTGACAGTGATGATGTGAGTGGTGGTCCTGCTGATGCGTCTGACGCGCCACCTGACTGACGTGTTTGACTGTCTCGTTCGGGATTTGTCGTCGTGTCAGTGGGGCCACCATGCACGCGGCCGGACGGGCGCTTGTGACTTCACAGGAGCTTGTCGCAGAAGCCCCGTCACTGTCTTGTCCACCCGCCCGACCGGCGCGTGCCGCCCTCGGCTCGGACAAGCGGCAGGGACCGGACATGACCAGCACGACGCATGAAGCCCGGGAGATCACCGGCGGAGTGGACACGCACGGCCTGACCCACCACGCGGCGGTGATCGACCCGGTCGGCCGGCACCTCGCCGATCAGGAGTCTCCCGCCACGATCGGCGGCTACCGGGATCTGCTGGGCTGGATGCGCGGCCACAGCACGCCCACCGCGGTCGGCGTGGAGGGCACCGGTGCCTACGGGGCCGAGCTCGCCCGGGTGCTCACCGCGTCCGGGACCGCGGTCATCGACGTCGACCGGTGAGTACATCGGGCTCCCGGGGTGTTCAAGCCGGTGTGGCGACGTAGGTGTCGGCCTGGGCGCGCCACATCGCCGCATACGTTCCTTCGCGGTCGAGGAGCGATTCGTGGGTGCCTTCCTCGGTGATGACTCCCCCGTCGAGGACGAGGATGCGGTCCGCGCTGCGGGTGGCGCCGAGGCGGTGGGTGATGAGGATGACGGTCCGGCCCTGGGCGAGGGTCTGGATGCGGCGGTAGACGGCTTCCTCGGCGAGCGGGTCGAGGGCGGAGGTGGGTTCGTCGCAGATGAGGACGGGGGCGCCTCGGTAGATGGCGCGCGCGGCGGCGATGCGCTGCCACTGGCCGCCGGACAGGTCACGCCCGCCCCACCAGGAGGGGGCGAGGTTGGTGTCCAGGCCGTCGGGCAGGGCGTCGAGGACGGTGTCCGCGCCGACGGCCGCCGCCGCGGCGGCGATGCTGCGTTCGTCCTGGTCGCCCTGGCCGAGGGTGATGTTCTCGCGGGCGGTGACCGGCCAGCGGGCGAAGTCCTGGGGCAGCATCGCGAGGTTGCGCCAGAGCTGTTCGGGGTCGGTGCGGGACAGGTCGGTGCCGTCCCAGGTGACGGTGCCGGCGGTGGGGGTGTAGAGGCCGGCGAGGAGCTTGGCAAGGGTGGACTTGCCCGAGCCGTTCGCGCCGACGATCGCGAGGACCTCGCCGCGCCGGACGCGGACACTGACGTCCTTCAGCGCGGGCAGCGCGCTGCCCGGGTAGTAGAAGGTGACGCTGCGGGCCTCGATCACGCGCGGGTCGGCGGGGACGGGCTCAGCCTGGTCCGCAGAGGTGCTGCGGGCGGCGGTGTCGCGCAGGAAGGCGTCCCAGTCGGCCAGGTACAGGCCCGTCTTGTAGGTGGTGTTCGCCCCTTGGACGAGGCCGATCAGCAGGCGGCCGGAGGTCTGGACGGCGATGAACGCGGTGCCGGCGGCGGCCGGGGCGATGTGGCCGCTGGCGGTGAGCCACAGCAGCGCGGCGTAGACGCCGCCGGTCGCCACTCCGGCGACGGCGTCTCCGGCGAGCTGGTGGCGGGCGGTGGTGCGCCCGACCTCGGCGGCGGCGTCTTCCAGGCGGGTGGCGACGTCGCGGAAGCGGCCCAGCAGCCAGGGGCGGAGCGTGTAGGCGCGGACCTCCAACGCGTTCTCCCGGCTGGAGGTCTCGAAAATGACGGAGTGGCGCAGGCGCCGGTCGGCGAGGGTGTGCCGGTCGGCGAGGTAGGCGGCGCGGGCCGCACGGACAGCCGCGAATCCGCGGGGCACGACGGCGAGGAGGAGCAGGGGCAGCAGTACCGGGTGGAGCTGGAGGAGGACGCCGGCCGCCGCGGCGATCGACACCAGGGCGGTGGTCACCGACGTCAGGGCCTCGGTCATGAGGTGCACGTCCTTGGCGGCGCGGGATGCTGCTTCGGACTGGTCGGCCCAGGCCGGATCGTCGTAGGCGGCGAGAGGGGCCTTGGTGGTGGCTTCGAGATAGCGGGCTTCGGCGATTCCGTCCACGCGCGGGCCGATCCGCGAGGTGGTGGCCACGGTGAGCGCGGCGACGATCGAGCGGGCGCAGGCGGCGATGGTGACGATGATCAGCGCGGGCAGTGCCTCGCGCACCCGGTCCCCGGTCGGCCCGGTCGCCAGCAGTGGGGTCAGCGCGCTGGTGGTGGCGTACAGGCCCAGAGCGGTGACGGCCCCGGTGATGAGCTGGAGAAGGCCGGTCAGTGCGACGGCGCGCGGCGCCGCCTGCCACGCGAGCCGGACGGCGATGCCGGACAGGCGGGGCAGGCGGCGGGCGATGGTCCACCAGGAGGTGTCGAGCGCGTCGTCGTGCCGCTCGCCGCTGACCTGGTAGCGCGGGATGGCCACACCGCCCGGCCGGCGCCGTTCCCGGCGTCGGCGGCGGGCGGCTGGAACGGCTGGAACGGCTGGAGCGGAGGAGTCCGGAGAAGTCGTCACACTGTCGCCAACGACTCATCCGAACGGGTGTCACGGTCCCTCCGCATGGCGGAGGGTGGCGAACGCCAGTACCTATCTCCAGCGGGTCCGGGGACTCAGCGCCAGGGCGGGGGCGTAGGGCCATACCCGGTCGCCCGCGTCCTGTCCGATCACCTGCCCGCCAGCCTCGTTCCAGGCGTGCGCGCCGGCCGGCGCGGTCCGTGCGCCGATCACCCAGGCGACACCCCGGCCGCGCAGGGCGGCAGCGAGGTAGCAGGCCAGGGATTCCTCCAGGCACGCGACCCGGCCCGGCCAGGCGCGTCCGGCTCGGCGCACGGCGGCGAACAGCCGGTCCGCCCGGTCCGGACCGGCCGGGTGGAGCGGGAGGCGGGCGACGGCGCGGCCGACGGCGATGCTTGTGCGGACGGGGGCGCAGCGCAACAGGATCAGCGCGAGCACGAGCCCAGCCGCGCCGGCGGCGCGTTCGCCGACGCGCAGCCGTGTCTCCTCCGGCAGAGCCGGGCGGACCGTCACCTCCGTCGGCACCGAGGCGGCTTCGGCGGCGGTGCCGGACAGCAGACCGAGCGCCCGCAACTGCTCCAGGAGGAGGGAGAGGTCGGTTCGGACGGCCGCCGGGTCGGCGCCCTGTTCTGCGAACGCGGCGACGAGGTGTTCCACGGCCAGCGCCGGATCGTCGCCGTCGGCCAGCAGTTCCCACAGCCGCGCGGCGGTGGCGTTGAGGTGCTGCCAACGGCCCCGGCCGGCGCGCACGTCCATCACCGCGGCGCCGCCGCCCGGCAGGGCGGCGGTGTAGAGCGTCGGGGTCATGCGGGCACGCTCCTGTCGGCCGCGGGCTGCCACCAGGCGGCGAACGTCGCTCCAGTGATGCGGGTCAGCCAGAGTTCAGCGACGACCAAAGCGTGCAGGGCGCCCAGCAGGGCCGGCGCCCCGGCGATCCCGGCTTCCAGGTCGCCCGCCGCACGGCGCGCATCCATCAGCCCCGCTGCTGCCAGGCGCGAGCCTGCCACGATGCGGCGCAGGGCCCCGGCGTTGCCGGCCAGGCCGTCGAACACGGAGCTGGTGAACAGCGTCTTGGTCTGCCGGGTCAGCAGCCAGTCCGGCACGAGCCGGGCGAACGCGGCCCGCGCGAGCGGCTTGTAGACGCCCGGCCGGGCGCGCTCGAACGTCGGGATCGACAGGCAGGCGTCGGTCACCGCGGTGTCGAGGAACGGGGCGTGCACGCCCACGCCCCACAGCTGGCGGGCGATGGAGTCGAACGTCGCGTGCTCGCCGGCCATCCACTCCAGATCGAGCCGGTCGTGCAGCGCGCCCGGCCGGGTGTGCGCGGCGGCGTGCGGCACCCGGGAGGCCACCAGATCGGCGACCGCGCGTCGCCCGGCCGGGGTCAGCCAGCGGGCGGCGGCCGTCGCCGAGCACCACGCCAGCGCATCGGACGCGCCGGGCCGCCACCTGTCGGGGAGCGGGACGGCGATACGGGCGGCCAGGTGTTCCAGCGCGCGAGGGTAGGGGGTGGTGGCCGTGACGGCGAGCTGGCGCCAGGCCCGCCACGGCTCGACCCGGCACGCGCGCGCGAAGCCGCTCGTGAGCCGGACCGCGCCCAGGCGGCGGCCGGCGAGGAAGGCGTCCACCCGGTGACTGGACGGGGCGGCCAGGACGTTGTCCCCGCCGCGCCCGGTCAGGTGCGCGCCACAGCCGTGGGAGACGACCGGGGCCATGCGGGCGGCGAGGATGGACAGCAGGCCCAGCGACATCGACGGCAGATCGGTGGCCGGCAGGAGGGCCGGGGCGTTCAAGCCGTCGAAGTGCCGCACACCGGCCTGCCGGGCGTCGATGACCCGGTGCTCGATGCCGCCGACCTCCCCCGCGATCCGCCGGGCGTACAGCAGATCGTCGTCCCGGTCCATCCGCGCGTCCGTGTAGGTGACGGACAGCACCGGTTTCTGAGCAGCGGCGAGGCAGGTGACCGTGCTGCTGTCCACTCCGCCGGACAGATCGGTCGTCACCCGCTCCCAGGCGTGGGCGCGGCGGGTCACCGCCTCGGTGAACACCTCCCGCAGCCGCTGCGCGCCCTCTGCGAGGCCGAGCCGGGCGGGGGTGGAGCCCGGGAGGGGCACGATGTCGGGCGTGGCACGGCCGCGCAGGACCAGGGCGCTTCCCGGCGGCACCCGCCGCACCCCCTCGAACGGGGCGGCCGTCAGCCGGAAGTCCACCCCGCACAGCGCGAGATCGCCGAGCAGCCAGGCCAGGTCCGGCCCGGCACCGGTCAGCGCGGCCAGCGCAGCGGCGGCCGTCGCCCACCACACCCCGCCGTCGTGCTCCACCCAGTACACAGGCGCGACACCGGCCCCATCCCCGAACACCCACATCTCCCGCCCGGTGTCCAGCACGGTGACGTGCGAGCCGGGCAACACCCGCGCAGGCTCAAGGTCCCCGCTGCGGCCGGCAGTGACGGCCGCGCGCCGCTCGGCGGCCGTCGCCAGACAGCCCCCGGCCGTCACCAGCCGCGCCCCCTCCCCTCCCGGCAGTGCGGTGACGACGCACTCCTTCGGCGCGTGCCCCACGGACCACATCCGACCGTGCGGCCGGGCGAGCAGCCCGGTCCCCCCGCGCGGTTCGACGCCCGGCGGCCTGGAGCCGCCGGCGGTTGTTCCGACCACATAGCGGTTCACCTCGTGCCTCCCTGTCCATCGTGCTGCGGAAATGAGGACGCCCGGGGCGGCCGGCCTGAACATCTTTGGCCGCCCCGGGCGCCGGCCTCAGCCGGAGTACCGGGTTACTTGGCGTTCCAGTACTGGGTGTCGTCCGCCGGGTCGTGGGCCTTGTTGCCGAGCGTGGCGCCGGTGACGGTGCCCAGCTCGATCACGGCGGCCGGGGAGTAGTCGGTGGCCGCGGGGACCGGAACCTGCGTCTCGTCGATGTCCATCGGAGTACCTCCACTGAAGAACCCGCCGACCACCCAGGGTCCCGGCGTCCGGCCGGGGAGGCAGTGCGGCGGCGTGCCACCACGGTCTCCGAACATCCACGGTGACGGAAGCGGTGCAGCGGGTGCTCCCCGGGTGCTCCCAAGAGCACCCGAAGAGCACCCAGGAGGCGCTGTTCCGCCAGCCCCGACCAGCCGCTAACGTGCCTGTGTTCGGCCCAACTCCCACGCAGTGGACGGCTGATGACACACCCCTTGACCCTGGCGCGTGAAGCACGCGGCTGGAGCGCACACGAATGCGCCCGGCGCCTGTGTGCGCTCGGAGCCCAGCGCGGTGTGCCGGTGGGCACCCGTAAGGACGGCGTGTACCGCTGGGAGCGCCCGGCCTCGGCGACCGGCAGGACCCGCCGTCCCGATCCCCCCACCCAGCGGCTCATCGCCGAACTACTGGGCATACCTCAAGAGGCGGCGGACCCACAGATGTGGCCCCGCTGGCTGAGCCTGGACCCGCTCCAGCAGCCCACCCGCTACACCTGGGACGCCGCCGGCGCCACCGCAGCACTCGCCGAAGTGTCCAGGGGGGAGACCGCGATGAACCGCAGACACGTCACACAGCTGATCGGCACGACCCTCACCACCTCACTGTGGATGTGGCTGACCGCCGATCCGGTCGCCGCCGGCCAGATGACCTGTGGGCGGCGGCTCGGCGAAGCCGCAGTCGGTCACGTCGAGGAACGGGTCCGTCAGCTCAGACACGCCGACGACATCGACGGCGGCGGGCAGCTCCTCACCGAGACAACCGCCGCCCTGGCCTTCGTCGTCGGCCTGCTGAAAACCCGCAGTTACAGCGACGCCCACGGCGCCCGGCTTCACGCCGCGGCGGCCGACCTCGCGCGCATGCACGCCTGGGCACAGTTCGACGCGTACGACCAGTGCGCCGACGCTGTATTCCACGCCGCTCTACGTGCCGCTCACGCCTCCGGCGACCCCGTGCTCGGCAGCCATATCCTGGCGTTCTGGTCCATCGCCGCCGGCGCCACCGGCCGCCCCGACGCCGCCGAAGACATGATCGCCACGGCACTGACCGCCGCTCGGGGCCGCAGCACGCCCCGCGTGGAGGCCATGCTCCACTCCCGCCGCGCCCGCGCCCGCGCGCGGCGCGGCGACCAGGCCGCCTTCACCGACCTCGGCCGCGCCGCCGAGCTGCTGCATGCCTCCGAGCACGAGACACCCAAGAACCCCGACCCGGAGTGGGTCTACTGGTTCGATGCGGCCGAACTCGCCGGAGTCACCGGCTCCACACACCTGGACTTCGACCAGTCCGGCCGGGCCGAACAGGCATACATCGAGGCCGCCGCCCTCTTCCCGGCCGACCGGGTACGCACCCGTGTGCTTTTTCTGGGCCGCCAGGCCGACGCCCAATGGCTCCAGGGCGACGCCGATCGTGCGTGCGCCACCGCGCACCACGCGCTCGACCTGGCGGAAGAGATCAACTCCCCTCGCGCGGCCAGCCCCCTGCGCGATCTCGCCGATCAGATGAGCACGATCAGCACGGCAGCCGTACAGGACTTCCGCGAGCGCCTCGCATCCCTGCCCGCCTGATCCCGGTGACCGGGACGTGGGGGGGGGAGCGGCCTTCCGTGCCCCCCCACGGGCTACGCGTCCCGGCGGCCCCGTGTCAGCCGTTCGCGGACCAGCGCGGTGAGTTCGCGCCGGTCGCCGTGGAGCAGGAAGTGGTCGCCCGGGACGTCCACCTGCTCGAAGCCGGCGGAGGTCTCGGCGCGCCAGCCGTCGACCAGCGCCCCGGTCAGGGTGTCGTCGTACCGGCCGCGCACGGCCGTCACCGGGACCGGCAGCGGCGGGCGGTCGGGGCGCACGTAGGTCTCGGTGCAGGCGAAGTCCGCCCGTACGGTGGGCAGGACGAGCCGCATCAGCTCGGCGCTGGCGAGCAGTTGCGGCGGGGTCGCCGTGAGGCGCGTCAGCACCTCGATGAGCGCCGGGTCGGGCAGGCCGTGGACCGGCGGCGTGGTGAACGGTTCCCGCGGCGCGCGGTAGGAGGCGGCGAAGAGCCGGTCGGGGGCGCGCAGTCCGCGGGCGACCAGCCGGTGGGCCGTCTCGAACGCCAGCAGCGCGCCCATGCTGATGCCGAACAGCGCGTACGGCCGGTCCAGCAGCGGGGCCATCTCGGCGGCGAGCAGGTCCGCGAGCCGGTCCATCCGGGGCACCGCGGGCTCGTGCAGGCGTTCCGCGCGGCCGGGGAGTTTCACCGGTACGGCGTGGATGGCGGGGCCGAGTTCGTCCTGCCAGTCCCGGTACAGGGTCCAGCCGCCGCCCGCGTACGGCAGGCAGAACAGCCGTGTCGCGGCGTCGCTCTCCTCGGCGGCGTACGGGAACCAGGGCGAGCCGGACAGGCGCCGTCCCGCGCCCGTGGTGCCGGTCATCCGGCCCGCTCCGGCAGCGGCGGCAGGTCCGCGACGCGGGTGGCGGGCGCGGTCGCCAGCGTCTCCACGGTGTGCCGCAGGTGCCCGGCGAGCCGTTCCACCGCGGCGTCCCGGAACCTCGCGGCGTACTCGATCCGGCCCGACAGCCCGTCCCGCCGCCGGTTCCAGGACAGGGCGAGGTCGTGCTTCACCTCCACCGGCGGCAGGGGGTAGTGGCTCAGCTCCAGGTCCCCGAGGCGGATACCGTCGAGCGGCGCGTTGTTGTGCACGACGGCCACGTTCCCGAACGGGCTGCGTCCGGTGCCGCGGCGCGGCAGTGCCGGGACCAGCCGGGAGAACGGCAGGTCGCTGTGCGCGAGCGCGTCGGCCACCACCCCGGCGGCCCGGTCGAGCAGCGCGTCGAGCCGGTCGTCGGGGCCGACCCGCAGGCGCAGGACCACCGTGTTGACGAAGCAGCCGATCAGCGCGAGCCCCTCGCGGTCGCGCCGGTCGACGGGGGTGGTCATGACCAGGTCGTCCTGGCCGCTCGCCCGGTGCAGCGTGGCCGCCGACGCCGCCACCAGGCCGGCGAACAGGCTCGCGGAGTGGCGCGCGCACAGGCGTTCCAGCGCGGTGGCCGTGTCGTCCGGCACCCGCAGCACCCGTTCGTGGCCCGCCCACTTCCGTCCGGCGGCCGTCTCGGGCGTCCCGTCGGGCGGCCCGGCCAGCGCGGACAGGTCGATCCGGTCCGGCGCGCCGTCGAGCGTCCCGAGCCAGTGCTCCAGCGCGCCCGGCGCTGCGGTGTCCCTCGCCGCGAGCGCGAAGTAGCCCGTGGCGGGCAGGGCCGGATCCGGGCGCTCCCCCGCCAGCAACGCCGGGTAGAGCGCGCCGAGTTCGGAGAGCAGCACGCCCAGCGAGCCGCCGTCCGAGACGATGTGGTGGAACGTGGTGACCAGCACGCGCTCGTCGGGGCCGGTGCGCACCAGCAGGCAGCGCCACACCGGTCCCCGGTCCAGCCGGAACGGCGTGACCGCCTCATCCCGCACGATCCGCGCCGCCTCCCCCTCGGGATCGGGCAGACCGCCGACGTCCACCACCCGCCAGGGCAGGCGCAGCGCGCCCGGCGGTTCCACGAGGGCGCGCGGGACGCCGTCCTCGTCGGCCGGGTAGCGCGAGCGCAGCGGTTCGTGGCGGTCCTGGATCCGCTGGAGCGCCGCGCGGAGCACGTCCTCGTCGACCGGCCCGGACAGCCGTACGGCCGCCGGGTTGTGGTACGTCGAGGTGCCGGGATCGAGCTGTTCGAAGAGCCAGATGCCGAACTGCGTCGCGGACGGCCGGTACGGTCCTGGCACCCCGCGCTGCGCCAACCTGCGAGCGAGCAGCGCCCGTTGGTCCGGCGTCAGCCGGTCGAGACGTCCGGCCAGATCGTTCCCCGTCCGCGCTTCCCCGGCCATTCCGCCCGCCCTCCCACGCATCGGATGCGGAACGACCATGGCACATCCCGGGCGCCGGGGCGACCGTGCGAGGCGGTCTTGACGGGAAAGAAGACGACTGGAGATCCTTGGGCGATCGCTGATGCTCCACTCGACTCGTGCTGTCACTCACCCGGCTCACCGTTCCGTGCGTCCGCCCCCGGGCCGGCATCGACGATCCGCGTCGGCGCGGGACGGCGTCCCGGCCGTCTCACGGAGGCATCCTCGCCCGTGGTGGAAATCGACGCCCGTATACGTGCCCTGACCCCGCAGCAGCGCCGATTGCTCCAGGAGCGCATCGCCGCACGCCGGCAGCCCCCGGCGCCCCCGAGGAGGCCCCGGCCCGCGCCCGCCACGGCGGACAGCCCATGAAGTGGAGCCTGTTCTTCTTCTCGGCCGGCGGCGACCACACCACGCGGGAGCACTACGCCTTCCTGCTGGACTGCGCCCGCTTCGCCGACCGCAACGGTTTCGAGGCCGTCTGGGTCCCCGAGCGCCACTTCGACGCCTTCGGCGGCCCCTACCCCGCGCCCGCCGTCCTGGCCGCCGCCGTCAGCGCGGTCACCGAACGGGTCGGGGTACGGGCCGGCAGCGTCGTGCTCCCGCTGCACGACCCGGTCCCGGTGGCCGAGGAGTGGGCCGTCGTCGACAACCTGTCCGGCGGCCGGGCCGGGATCTCGTTCGCCTCCGGCTGGCACCCCAACGACTTCGCCCTCGCGCCCGACGCGTACGCCGACCGCCGCGAGCGGATGGTGGACGGCATCCGCCAGTTGCGCGACCTGTGGCGCGGCGGCACCGTCCGCCGCCGGGACGGCGCGGGCAGCACCATCGACATCGGCACGCTCCCGCGCCCGGTGCAGCGGGAGATCCCGCTGTGGATCACCGCGTCCTCCGCGGTGGAGACCTGGCGCACCGGCGCCCGCGAGGGCCTGAACGTCCTGACCGCCCTGTTGGAGCAGAACCGCGCCGAACTGGGCGAGAAGGCCGCGGTCTACCGCGACGAACTGCGCGGGGCGGGCCGCGACCCGGACGAGTACGCGGTCACCGCGATGCTCCACACCTTCATCGGCCCCGACCAGGACGGCGTGCGGCGCACGGTCCACGGACCGCTCATCGGCTACCTGCGCTCGCACATGAAGCTGTTCGCGAAGCTGGCCAGCAGCAAGGACGTGGCCATCGACCCCGCGAAGGTGAGCGCGGCGGATCAGGCCGCCCTCGCCGAGCTGGCCTTCGAGCGCTACTTCACCACCAACGGGCTGTTCGGCACCCCGGACACCGCGCTCGACACGGTCCGCGCGCTGGCCGCTTCGGGCGTCACCGAGATCGCCTGCCTGGTGGACTTCGGGGTCCCGCCGCGGGAGGTGCTGGCCAACCTGGTGCACCTCCAGGCGCTGCGCGAGGCGGCCGACGCCGCCGGTGTCCTCACCCTCGGCGGCACCGGGGCGCACGCGTGACCGACACCGACGAGCGCCTGCGGACCCTCTGGCACGACCTGCTCGGCAAGGACGGCGACGACGACCTCGACTTCTTCGCCCTGGGCGGCCAGTCCCTCATCGCCACCCGGCTGATCGGCCGCATCGGCGAGGAGTTCGGCGTCCACCTGCGGCTGCGCGACATCTTCGACAACCCCACCCTGGCCGACCTGACCGCCCTGGTCGCCGCCGCGAGGGAGCGTACGGAGGAGACCGGCGCCCACGCACCGGCCGACGCGCCCGCCGCGGGCCCGGTCCCGGTCGCCCACCCCCCGCTGCACCCCTACGATGCGCCGCTCGCCCCGCTCCAGGAACGCTTCTGGAAGATCGAACGCACGCTCCCGGAAGCCGCGTTCTTCAACCAGATCATGCGGGTCGACGTGAACGGGGACATCGACCAGCGCGTGCTGCTGTCCGCGCTGCGCGGCACCGTCCGCCGGCACGACGTCCTGCGCGCCACCCTGGGCGATGGTCCCGGAGGCCCCCGGCAGACGGTGCGCCCCGACTTCACCGTCCCCGTCCGGCGGCGCGACTGCGGCGACCTCGACGAGGCGGCGCGCGAGGAGGCCGTCAGGCAGGCCGCCAGGGCGGAGGCCCGGCTGCCGTTCGACCTGGTCCGCGAGATACCGCTGCGGCTGCGGGTCCTGCGGTTCACCCCGACCCGCAGCACCGTCCTGGTCGTCACCCACCACATCGCCTTCGACGGCTGGTCGCGCAACCAGCTCGTGGCCGACGTCGCCGCCCACTACCGCGCCCGGATCGATGACACAGCCCCGCCCGCGCCGCTCCCGTACACGTACACCGACTTCGCGGCCTGGCAGGTGGCCCACCGGGCGGCCGGGGGGATGGACGCCTCCCGCGCGTACTGGCTGGACCGGCTCGCCGCGCCCTACCCCGACCTCCGCCTCCCCGAGGCCCTTGAGGGCGACGACGGGTACCGCAGCGCCACGCGGCCCGTCACCGTGTCCGCGGCGACGATGGCCTCCGTCGCGCGGCTGGCCCGGGCCGGGAACACCACCGACTTCACGGTCCTGCTGGCGGTCTTCCTGCTCGCGGTGGCGTCCCGCAGCGGCGCGCCGGAGACGATGGCCGCCCTCCAGGTGGCCAACCGCCGCTGGCCCGGCACCCAGGAGCTGGTCGGCCTGTTCGCCAACACCCTGGTGCTGCGCGCGCCCGTCGATCCCGCCGCCCCCTTCGACGCGTACCTGCGGACCGTCAGGACGGGCCTGCTGGAGGCGTTCGACCACCAGGACGTCCCGTTGGAGGAGGTGGTCGACGCGCTCCGGGAGCGCGACGGCATCGACCCCGCCGACCTGCTCCAGGTGGGCTTCGCGCTCCAGGACGCCTGGGTGCCGGCGACCCCCGTGCCGGGCGGCTCGCTGCGCCAGGCGTCCGGCCTGGCCGCCGGCGACGGCCAGGAACTCGACCCGACCACCTTCGGCCTGACGATGGAGCTGCGCGCGGACGGACCGGCCCTCGCCGGGCATGTCACCTACAAGGCCGACCGCTACCCGCCGGCCGCGATCGAGGCCCTGGTCGCCGTCTTCGACCGCATCCTGCGCACGGTGACCGACGCGCCGGAGACGGCCGTCGGCACCCTCGTCGCCGGGCAGGTGGGCCCGTGACCGGCTCCCGCGTGCACCACCTGGTCGGTGCCCACGCCCGGCGCCGGCCCGACGCCGTCGCGCTGCACGCCCCCGGCCGGACCGTCACCTACCGCGAACTCGCCCTCGCGGCCGACCGGGTGGCCGGCCGGCTGCGCGACGCGGGCGTGGGTCCCGGATCGCTCGTGGCGGTCTTCGGCCCGGCCACCCCCGAACTCCTCGCCGGGATGCTCGGCACGCTCACGGCGGGCGCCGCCTGGCTGCCGCTCGCCGCCGACGACCCGCCGCACCGCACCCGTGTCCTGCTGGACGAGGCCCGCCCCGACGCCGCGCTGTGCGCCGGGGAGGACTCCGCCGAGTGGGCGCGGCGGTCCGGCGCGGCCCTGCCGTCGGTCGTCCTCGGACCCGACCTGTGGACCGGCCCTGCCGCCGGGCCGGTCGAGGTCCCCGTGGGGCCGGACGACCTCGCCTACGTGATGTTCACGTCCGGCAGCACCGGCGTGCCCAAGGGCGTCGAGGTCACGCACCGCGGCCTCGTCAACTACTGCCGCTGGGTCGCCACGGCCAACCGGGTCGACGGCCGCGTCGCCCTCCTGCCCGCCACCACCCGGCTCACCTCCGACGCCTGCGTCCAGCAGGTCATCGCCCCGCTGACCCGCGGCGACGCGGTCTGGCTGGTGGACGAGGCCCTGCGCCTCGACCCGGAGCGCCTGCTGCGCGAGCTGGCCGCCCGCCCGGGCGCCGGCCTGCACTGCGTCCCGGCGCTGTGGGAGGAGCTGCTCCTCGTCCTGGAGTCCGCCGCCGGCCCGGCGCCCGCCCTCTCCAGCCTGTTCCTGGGCGGCGACCGGGTGCGCGACGACCTGTGGCTGCGCACCCGCCGCCTGCTGCCGCGCTGCGCCATGGCCAACGTGTACGGACCCACCGAGGCCACCGTCCAGGTGACCGGCGGCTTCCAGCCGCCCGGGGCCGAACTGACCGTCGGGCGTCCGGTCGACAACGTCCGCCTGCTCGTCCTGGACGGCGACGGCCGCCCGGTCCCGGCGGGCGAGGACGGCGAGGTGTACGTGGGCGGCGCGTGCCTCGCCCGCGGCTACCGGGGCCGGCCCGCCGAGACCGCCGAGCGCTTCACCGGCACGGGGGCCGCCCGTCTCTACCGCACGGGCGACGTGGGCGCCCTCCTGCCCGACGGCACCCTGCGGCTGCGCGGCCGGCTGGACGACCAGGTCAAGATCCGCGGCCACCGCGTCGAGCCCGGCGAGATCGAGGCCGCCCTCGCCTCGCTGGACGGGGTGGGCCGCGCCGCGCTCGCCGTCGCCTCGGACGCCGCCGGCGCGACCGTGCTCGCCGCGGGCGTCGAGTCCGCGCTGCCGGGTCCCGACCCGTCCGCCGCCCTGCTCGCCGAGCTGGCCACCCGGCTGCCGGGCCACCTCGTACCGGCGGCGCTGCGCGTCTACGACCGGCTGCCGCTGTCGCCGAACGGCAAGGTGGACCGGGCCAGGATCGCCGCCGACG
This sequence comes from Streptomyces sp. RFCAC02, assembly GCF_004193175.1. NCBI lineage: Bacteria > Bacillati > Actinomycetota > Actinomycetes > Kitasatosporales > Streptomycetaceae > Streptomyces > Streptomyces sp. RFCAC02. The sequence continues at coordinate 2,367,065 of NZ_SAUH01000001.1, forward strand.
CCCTCGCCGGGGCCGGGGCGCCCGCCGCGCCCGTCCCGTTCGGCTCCCCGCTGGAGACGCGCGTCGCCGAGGTGTGGAACGGGGTGCTGGAGCGCCCCGCGACCTCGCCCGACGACGACTTCTTCGCGCTCGGCGGCCACTCGCTGCTCGCCGTACGGGCGGCCGGCCGGCTGGCCCGCGCGCTCGACCGCCCGGTGGACGTCGGCATGATCTTCGAGCACCGCACGGTCCGCGCCGTGGCGGCGGCCGTCGCCCGCCTCCCCGGGCGCGACGCGGAGGGACCCCGGCAGGACGCCGGCGCCCCCTGCCCGCTCTCCGTGCAGCAGCGTGAGCTGTGGCGCACCGAGGAGTTCCTCGCCGGCACCCCCTTCAACACGGCGCTCCTGCCGGTCCTCGTCAGTGGACCGCTGGACGTGCCGGTGCTGACCGCCGCGCTCGGTGACGTGGTCGCCGCGCACCCCGCGCTCCGGGGCCGCGTCGTCCCCGCGCCCGACGGCGGCGAGCCCACCCAGACGGTCGCACCGGCCGGGACGCCGCCGCCCTGCCCGGTGGCCGACCTCGGCGCGCTCGCCGCCGAGTCCGCGCGGTCCGCCGACGAGGCGGCGCTCGGTGAGGCCCGCCGCCTCCTGGCCGAGCCGCTCGACCCGGTGCGCGGGCCTGTGCTCCGCGCCCGGCTGGTGCGGCTCGCGCCGGACCGCTCGTACCTGCTGCTCGCGGTGCACCACCTGTTCTGCGACGGGGTGTCGCTGCACGTCGTGCTGGCCGACCTCGCCGAGGCGTACCGGGCGCGGCTGGGCGGCGGGGTCGGCGCCGATCCGGGGGCCGAGCCCGTGCACCTGCGGTACGCCGCGCAGCAGCGGGCGCGCCTCGCGGCGGGAGGGTACGCCGACGACCTGGCGTACTGGGCCGCCAAGCTGAGCCGCCCGGTGCCGGAACCGCGTCTCGGCCCCGGACCCGCCGAGGACGCCGACCCGTTCCGCTTCGTCACGGCCGACATCACGCTCGGTCCCGACCTCGCCCGCCGGCTGCGGGACTTCGCCGGGGCGCGCGGCGCCACGCCGTTCATCTGCCTGACCGCCGCGCTCGCCGCCGTGCTGCACGCCCGCGGCATCCCGTCGCCGGTGCGGCTCGGCACCCTGACGGCGGGCCGTGACGAGGCCGCCCACGAGCACGCGGTCGGCCTGTTCAGCACCACCCTGGCGCTGGACGTACCGGTCGACCCGGCGGCGGACTTCGGCACGCTGGTGGCCGCCGCCCGCGCCGAGGCGCTGGAGAGCTTCGCCCACCAGCGCGCTCCGCTGGAGCTGGCCTTCGACGCGCTGCCGCCGGGGCAGCCCCCGTTCCACATCGGCGTGGCGTGGGAGCCGCCGCGCCCGCCCCACCGGGCCGGTCCGACCCGCTTCGCGGTCCACCGGCCCCCGGGGGGAGCGGCCCCCGGCGTGCTGCCGTCGTCGACCGCCGCGTCCTTCGTCGTCCGCGAGGAGGGCGACGACCTGCGGCTCGTCCTGGAGGTGAGCAGGTCCGTGCTCGACGAGAAACCCGCAGGGGACCTGCTGGCGGAGGCCGCGCTGACGCTGGACCGCCTGCTCGCGGCCCCCGGCGAGCCGGTCGCCCACCGCACCGGCGCGGCGCGGTGACCGGCCTGCCCGGACTGCGGGCCGACGTCACGATCGACCGCGGCGCCCACGGCGTGCCGACCATCGGCGCCGGCTGCCTCGCCGACGCCTGGGCGGGCCTCGGCCACGCGGTCGCGTCCGACCGCCTGTTCCAGCTCGACCTGCTGCGCCGCGGCGCGGCCGGCCGCTTGGCCGAGCTGTTCGGCCCGTCGGCCGTCGCCCGGGACGTCGCCCAGCGGCGGGCCGGGCTCACTGCGGCCGCCGACCTGGCACTCCGCGAACTGCCCACGGACCAGCGGGCGATGCTCACGGCCTACACCGGCGGCGTCAATGCGGTGATCGCCTCGACTCCGCCCCCGCTGGAGCACGAGGTGCTCGGCCTGACCATGGAGCCGTGGCAGCCCCGCGACTCGCTGCTCGTGGCCCTGCTGCTCGCCCAGATGCTCAGCGGCGACGGCGAACACCACCGCATGCGCGCGGCGATGGACCGTACGCTGCCGCCCGAGGTCGTCGGCTTCCTGCTCGGCGAGGCCGACCCCTACCGCGTCGGGCTCGACGGCCGGCCGGCCGGCGGCAGGGAGTCCGACCCGCCGGCGCGGGCGCTGCGCGCCCTGCTGGCCGAGGCCCCGGACCCTCTGCCCGGCGACCGCCAGATCGTGGCATCCGACGACCGGCCGTGGGGCTCCAACGCCCTGGCCCTGGCCGGCCCGCACACCGCCGGCGGGCGGGCGCTGCTCGCCAACGACATGCACCTGCCGCTCGGCGCGCCCGCCCTCTTCCACCGGGCCGGCCTGCGCTGGCCCGGCGGCCGGGTGGACGGCGTGACGGTCCCCGGCCTCCCGGTCTTCGTGGCCGGGGTCGGCTCCCGCGTCGCCTGGGGCGCGACCCGGCTCGCGGCGGACGTGGTCGAGCTGGTCGAGGTGGCGCCCGAGCACCTGACGACCCGGCGGGAACGCGTCCTGGTGCACCGCGGCGACCCCGTGGACGTGGAGGTGACGGACAGCCCGTGGGGGCCGGTCGACGCGCCGGGACCCGACGGGGTCCTGCTGGCGCGCCACTGGGTGGCCCGCGAGCCGGGCGCCGTCGACCTCGGTCTCGGCGCGCTGATGACCGCGCGGGACGTCGACGCCGGTGTACGGGCCGCCCGCCGCGCCGGCGGGCCGCCGCTCAACATCCTGCTGGCCGACACGGGCGGCCGGATCGCCTGGACCGTCTCGGGACGCTTCCCCGTGCGCGACGGCACCGGGCCGGTCACCCCCGACCGCGCCTGGACCGCCCACCGGCTCCCGCACGACCTGCCGCACGTCACCGACCCCGCCTCCGGACGGCTCGTCAGCGCCAACAACGGCGTACGGGAGCACGGCACGGTCCCCGGCCTGGCCGCCAACCACTTCTCCTCGCGGCGTGCCGCCCGCATCGGCGAACTGCTCGACGCCGGCGGCCCCTGGGACGAGCACCGGCTGCTCGCGCTCCAGGGCGACACCGACGCCGGGTTCTACGCCTTCTACCGCGACCTCGCGCTCACCGTCCTCACCGACCCCGTGACGGAGGCCGACGAGCGGCGGGCGCGGCTGCGGGAGGCGGTCCGCGCCTGGGACGGCACCGCACGGACCGACGCCGTCGGCCTCGCCGTACTGGTCGCCTGGCGCGAGCTGCTGCGCGAATCGCTCTTCGCCGCGCTGCTGCACCGCTGCGCCGCCGAGGACGGGACGTTCGTCTACTGCTGGCACTCGCACGAGGCGCCGCTGCGCGCCATGCTGGGCGACGCCTCGCTCTTCCCGCCGCCGCACCGCGACCAGCACGGCTTCCTGCTGTTCGAACTCGACGTGTGCGGCGCCCTGCTGCGGCACCTCGCGCCGGGGACAGGGCCGGAGAAGCTGCGCTGGGGCACGCTGAACCCCACCGGCATACGGCACCCGATGTCGCACCTCGCGCCGGAGCTGGCCGCGCTCCTCGACGCGCCCCAGGACGAGATGCCGGGCTGCCCCGAGTCGGTCCGCGCGGCGCGCCCCGGCTTCGGCCCCGCCGTACGGCTGGCCGCGTCCCCCGGCAGGCCCGCTCAGGCGCTCGTCAACCTTCCCGGCGGCCAGTCCGGCGACCCGCGGAGCCCGTTCTACCGCGACCAGTTCGCGGCGTGGCTCGCCGCAGCCCCGCAGCCGCTCGACCCGCCGCCGGCCGGCGGCGCCACCACGCGGCTCGTACCGACCCCCCGGGGAGATGCATGACACACCACCCCTTCCGGTTCGCCGTGACGGCCACCGGGGACCAGCCCGGCGCCGACTGGCCCGGCTTCGCGCGCCGCGCCGAGGACCTGGGCTACGACCTCCTGCTGGTCACCGACCACGTCTCCCAGGGCCTGGCCCCGCTGCCCGCCCTGGCCGCCGCCGCGGCCGTCACGACCCGGATCGGCCTCGGCACCTACGTCCTCGGCAACGACCTGCGCAACCCGGTCCTGCTCGCCCAGGAGGCGGCGACGGTGGACGCCCTGTCCGGCGGACGCCTCACCCTGGGCCTCGGCGCCGGCTGGCTCCCGGCGGACTACCGGAGCACCGGCATCCCGTTCGCCCCCGGCGCGGAACGCCTGGCCCGGCTCACCGAGACGGTCACGGTCGTGGACGAGCTCCTCACCACCGGGAGCTGCCACCACGAAGGGCGGCACCACACCGTCCACGTCGACGACTTCGCCCCGCGCCGCCCGGACGGCACCCGCCCCGACCTGCTCCTCGGCGGCGCCCGGCGCGGCGCGCTCGCGCTGGCCGCGCGCCACGCCGACACCGTGAGCCTGCTGCCGCGCACCACCGCGGAGCACACCATCGACCGGCGGGACACCGCGCCGGATGCCCTGGACCGCAAGATCGCCCACGTCCGCGAGGCAGCCGGCCCCCGCTTCGACCACCTGCGGCTCAACCACGTGCTGTGGGAGTGCATGGTGCTGCCGGACCCGCGCCCCGTCCTGGACGTCTTCGCGCGCGCCATGGACGAGACCCCCGAACAGGTCGCCGACAACCCCGCGATGCTGATCGGCAGCGCCACGTCCGCCGCCGAGCAGGTGGAGCGGCGCAGGGAGCGCTGGGGCCTGTCCACCGTGACCGTGCCGGCCGGTGCGATGGAGGCGATGGCCCCCGTCGTCGCCGCCCTGTCCGGCAAGTGACCGAGCACCATCCGAACAGCGAGGAGAACGAGTGTCGGAGCCATTTCGTCTCGACGGCCGACGCGCCCTGATCACCGGCGCGGGACGCGGCATCGGCCGTGCGGCGGCGCTGCTGCTGGCCCGGCAGGGCGCCCGGGTCACCGTCGTCGCCCGCACGGCCGCCGACGTCGAGGCGGTCGCCGGTGAGATCGGCGACGCCGGCGGCGCCGCGCACTGGATCGCCGCCGACTGCGCGGAACCGGTGGCCGCCGAAGGGGCCGTGGCGGAGGCGGCGGACCTGATGGGCGGGCTCGACATCCTGGTCGGCAACGTCGGCGGCTGGGGCGACGCGCCGGGCGTGACGGGACCGCTGACCGGGGTCACCGCGGCGGCGATCGACTCCGTGTTCGGGATGAACGTCAAGGCGCCGCTGCTCACGATGATGGCCGCCGCCCGTGCGATGACCGCGCAGGGGACCGGCGGCGCCATCGTCTCCACCGCCTCGATCGACGGCCTGTTCCCCGCCCCCGGCGAGGCCCTGTACGGAGCGGCCAAGGCCGCCCTGATCAGCCTGACGAGCACCCTCGCGTACGAACTCGGGCCGAGCGGCATCCGGGTCAACGCCGTCGCCCCCGCCCTGATCGAGACCGCGATGACCGAGCCGTGGCTGGCGGACCCGGACGACCGGCAGGACCGCGCGTCCCTCTATCCGCTGGGCCGGTTCGGCACCCCCGACGACGTCGCCGCGGCTGTGCTCTACCTGTGCGGCGACCAGGCCGGCTGGATCTCGGGGGTCACGCTCCCGGTCCACGGCGGCCAGCAGGCCACGAGCGACGCCTTCCGCTGGGTGCGCGCCCACAACCCGGTACCGCCGCACCGTCTCATCTGACGCCGGCCGGCCCGCGCACGTCCCGGGGCCGCGCGCGTCGCGGCCCGGCACATCCGAAGGAGAACGATCACATGCCCTCGCAGCCGCCCGTCGAGGGGGGTGGCCGGTCCGCCCGCCGCGGGTCGCCGCTCCTCGCGATGCTCGGGATGGTGCCGTCCGTGAGCCTGCCGCTGGCCGGACTGCTGCTGTTCGCGCTGGTCGGGGCCGCCCTCGCGCCGGTGGCCCTGACGGTCGCCAACGGCCGCCTGGTCGACGTCGTGTCGGGCGCCGCCGACCTCGACCGGGCCTCCCAGCTCCGGCAGGTCACCGTCCTCGGCGTCCTGATCGCCCTCGGCTTCCTGCTCCAGCAGCTCCTGGTCGTGGTGGCCCAGCAGACGGCCGACGCCCTCGGGCGGCGGCTCACCCGGCGGCTGCGCGACCGCGTCATGGCGGCGACGCTCGCCCCCACCGGCATCGGCCACCTGGAGGACACGGAGACGCTCGACCTCGTGACGGGGGCGCAGGGCGTCGGCACGGCCGGCTTCACCCCGCGCGACGCCCTGATCGCCACCGCCAACATCGGCACCGCCAGGCTCCAGGCGGTGGCCTGCGCAGCCGTGATCGCCGTCTTCCACTGGTGGCTCGCTCTGGCCCTGCTGGCCGGCTTCGCCGTCCTGACCAGCGGGTTCGTCGCCGACTACCGGCGCGGCCAGCAGGCGTTGATGGGGACGCCCGCGCGGCTGCGGCGCCCCTCGTACGTACGCGACTTCACGCGCGACGCGGACGCGGCCAAGGAGATCCGGGTCTTCGGGCTGCGCGAGTGGCTCGACCTGCGCTTCCACCAGGAGTGGCGGATCGCCATGGCGGGCCTGTGGCGGGCGCGCCACGACGGCCGTCTCCTGATGCCCGCGCTGTCCGCCGGCGTGATGGCCGTGCAGCTCGGCGGCTTCACCGTCCTCGGGATCGCCGCGGCCGACGGCGACCTGAGCGCGGGGCGCTTCACCGTCTACGCGGGCGCGCTGCTCGGCCTCGGCGCCGTCATGGGCGTCGGCCCGGACAACGTGAAGATCGACCAGGGGGCCGCCGCCATCCCGCTGGTCCGCGAGCTGGAACGCGCCCTGCCGCCCGCCCCCGCCCCGGCACCCGCCGTTCCCGCCGCCCGGGCCGCGGACGGGCCGCCCGGCGGGCCGCCGCCGGCCGTCCGCTTCGAGGCGGTCGGCTTCCGCTACCCGGGGCGGTCCGAGCCGGTCTTCAGCGGTTTCGACCTCGACATCCCGGCCGGCCGCTCCCTGGCCGTCGTCGGCGTCAACGGCGCGGGCAAGAGCACCCTGGTCAAGCTGCTGTCCGGCATGTACCGGCCGCAGTCGGGCCGTGTCCTGATCGACGGCGTACCGCTGGCGGAGACCGACATCCCCGGGTGGCAGCGGCGGATCGGCGCCGTCTTCCAGGACTTCGTCCACTACGAGCTGAGCGCCGCGGACAACGTGGGGCTCGGCGCCGTCGGACACCTCGACGACCGGGAGGGCCTGCGGGTCTGCGCCGAGCGGGCCGGCGCCCTGGAGGTGATCGACCGTCTCGACCACGGCTGGGACAACCTGCTGTCCCCCAGGTTCCCCGGCGGCCGCGACCTGTCCGGCGGCGAGTGGCAGCGGCTCGCGCTGGCCCGCGCGCTGTTCGCGGTCCGGCACGGCGCCCGGCTGCTGATCCTCGACGAACCGGCCTCCGCCCTCGACGTACGGGCCGAGGCGGAGCTGAACGACCGGTTCCTCTCGCTCACCGAGGGAGTCACCTCCGTGCTCATCTCCCACCGCTTCTCCACCACCCGCCGGGCCGACCGGATCGTCGTCCTCGAACACGGCCGGATCCTGGAGAGCGGCAGCCACGACGAACTCGTCGCCGCCGGCGGGGCGTACGCCCGGATGTTCCGCATCCAGGCCGACCGGTTCGACACCCCGCGCACGGGCGGTGAGGCGCGTGCGTGAGTCCCTGCGCGGCCTCGCCGCCGCCTTCGCGCTGTCGTTCCGCGCCGACCGCGCCCGCGCGCTGCCGTTCGCCGTCCTGTTCAGCCTCCGCCCGCTGACCCTCGTGGCCTCCGCGTACGGGCTGAAGCTCGCCATCGAGGCCATCCAGGACGACGACCTCGGCTCGGCCATCGGGCTCGCCGCCGGCATCGCCCTGATCAACGCGCTCGGCTTCGCCGCCGGCGCGGTGGCGATCCGCCTCGCGGTCCCCCTCATCGAGCAGACCGCCCACCTCGTCGACCGGGAACTCATGCGGCTCTCGACCACACCGGTCGAGCCGCCGCAACGCTCCGGCTGGCTCGACGACCTTGAGGCGCTGGCCGCCGAACGCATGCACCTGGCGGAGGGCTGCGACGTCACCTCGCTGCTCATCGGCGCCGTGCTGCGGGCCGTCGCCACCGGGCTCGCGCTCGCCTTCGTCGATCCGCTCCTGCTGTTCCTGCCGCTGCTCGCCTGGCCCTCACTGGCCGCCGGCTCCCGGATGGAACGGCTCAGGCAGCGGACCCTCACCGACACGGCCGCCGACCAGCGCCACGCCCGGTTCCTGTTCGAGCAGGCCACCACCGCCGGCCCGGCGAAGGAACTGCGCGTCTACGGCCTGCGCGACGAGTTCCGCGCCCGCCACCTGCGCCACCTGCTCGCGGCCGACGCCCGTCTCGACCGCGCCGGCCTGCTGGGCACGCTGTACGCCGCCGGCGGCTGGCTGGTCTTCGCCGCCGGGTACGCCGGGGCCGTGATCCTCGTGGCCCGCCAGGCCGTCACCGGCGCGATCGGCCTCGGCGACGTCGTCCTCACCCTGACGCTGGTCGCCAGCGTCAGCCAGCAGATGGCGCAGACCGTGCGCTTCGGCAACGCGGTCAACAACAGCAAGGAGGCGGGGTCCCGGCTGCTGCGGCTGCGCGCGCGGGCACGGGCCGCCGAGCAGCTCTGGACCGGCACCCTGCCCGCGCCCCGGCGGCTCGCCCGCGGCATCGAACTGCGCGGTCTCGGCTACCGGTACGCCGACGCGGACCGCGACGCGCTCACCGACGCCGACCTGTTCCTGCCGGCCGGCAGCGTCGTCGGCGTCGTCGGCGACAACGGGGCCGGCAAGAGCACCCTGGTCCGCCTCCTCGCCGGCCTGATCACCCCCACCCGCGGCGCCGTCCTGATCGACGGCACCGACCTGCGCGACCTCGACCTCGCCGACTGGCGCTCCCGGATCACCGCCGGATTTCAGGACTTCGCCAAGCCCGAGTTCCTGCTGCGCGAGACCGTCGGCATGGGCGACCTCTCCCGGATCGACGACACCCGGGCCGTCACCGGCGCCCTGCGGGCCGCCGACGCCGAGGCGCTGCCCGACACCCTCGGCGGCGGCCTCGACACCCCGCTCGGGCGCAGCTTCGACGACGGGACCGACCTGTCCGGCGGCCAGTGGCAGAAGCTCGCCGTCGCCCGCGCCATGATGCTCCCCGCCCCGCTGCTGCTCCTCCTCGACGAGCCGACGGCGGCCATCGACCCGGCCGCCGAACAGGTCCTCCTCGACCGGTACGCGGCGGCGGCGCGCGCCGTCGGCCGGGCCACCGGCGCGATCACCCTGCTCGTCTCGCACCGGCTCGGCAGCATGCGCGACACCGACCTGATCGTGGTGCTGCGCGAGAGCCGGATCGCCGAGGTCGGCACGCACGACGAACTCCTCGCCGTCGACGGCCCGTACGCACAGCTCCAGGCACTGCAACGCCGGGCGTACCGGTGAGCCGACGCCCCGGTGGCCCGACCTCGTGACCCGACGCCCCGGCCGCGCCAGCGGACCACGGGCACCCGTCCGAAAGGAACCCCCGCCCGATGCGTACCGCCCCGCTGCACACCCTGCCCTTCCACCCGCCGGCCGCCCCGCTGCAACGGCGACTGTGGCTGACCACGCAGTACGCCCGGGAGAAGCCCGCCTACAACCTCGCCTACGGCTGGCGGGTCGACGGCCCGTTCGACCCGGCCGCCTTCCACGCCGCGCTGACCGTCATGACGACCCGGCACGAGGCGCTGCGCAGCACGTTCACCCTGCGGGAGGGCGAGCTGCTGCGCGTCGTCCATCCCGAACTGCCGCCCGACTTCACCCTCGTCGAGGACGTCGCCGAGTCCGATGTCCGTGAACTGGCCCGGCAGGAGGCGACGACCCGGTTCGACCTGGGCAGCGGCCCGCTGCTGCGCTGCCGGGTCCTGCGGCACGGCCCGGCCCTGCACAGTGTGCTGCTCACCGTGCACCACATCAGCGTGGACGGCCGGGCGATGGGCGTCGTACGGGAGGAGATCGCCGCCTGCTACGAGGCGTTCGTCCAGGGACGGCCCCACCCCCTGCCGCCGGTCCACCGCCAGTTCTCCGACTTCGCCGCCTGGCAGCAGGAGGGGCTCGACACCGGGCGCTTCGACCCCCAGATCGCGTACTGGAAGGAGCGGCTCGCGGGCATCACGGGCCCCGCGCCGCTGCCGTTCCTCAAACCGCGGCCCGCGGTCCGGGGACGGGAGGGCCGCTGGGAGGAGATCCTCTGCGACGTGCCGCTCACCGAGGCGGCCCGCCGGCTCGCGGTGGGCGCGCGGACCAGCGTCTCGACCGTGCTGATCGCCGCGGTCGCCCGGTGGCTCGCCGGCGAGACGGGCCTCGGGGAGGCCGTGCTCGGGATGTCGACGGCCGGGCGGTCGCTGCCGGAGTTCGACCGCCTGGTGGGGCTGAGCACGAATACCCTCCCGCTGCGCATCCCGGTCACGGGGGCGGCACCCGAGCGGCTGATCGGCGAGACGCGTTCGGTCATGCTCGCGGCGATGGAGAACCAGGACGTGCCGTTCCCGCTGCTGATGCAGGAGATCGGGCTGCCCCGCGCCCTGCCGGTCAACCCGCTCGCCCAGGTCCTGGTCGCCCTGCGCGACGGCCTCGGCCAACCGCTGCTGCTGGCCGGCGCCGAGGTGACACCGCTCCCGGCGGCGGCCCTGACCAGCACCACCGACATGACACTCGAACTCGACCCGCGGCCCGACGGGACGATCCGCGGCGGGCTGCTGTACTCGCCGGAGCTGATCGACCCGGCGGTGGCGGCACGGCTCGCGGCGGGTCTGGTCGGCGCGCTGGAGGACATGACGTCGCGACCGCGCGGGCAGAGGCCCCCCGCCGGCCCCCCGGAGCCCGGACCGGCCGCCGATCCCGTACCGTCCCCCGCTTCCGCTCCCGTCACCGACGCCCTTCCCCCGGCGGCCGCCGATCCCTCGGTCCGTCAGCACGCCGCCGAACTGTGGCAACGGCTGCTCGACGGCGCGGACCCGGCGGACGACGACGACTTCTTCGCCTCCGGGGGCGACTCGCTGCTCGCCGCCGAGTTCATGGTGCTGCTCGGCGGTGCCCTGGACTGCTCGCTGCCGCTCGACCTGCCGGTCGGCCGTCCCACGTTCGGCGCGCTCGTCGCCGCCGTGACCGAGCAGCGTGCCGGGGCGCGGCGGTGACGGCGATCGTGGTCAAGTACGGGGGCGCCGCGATGGACGGCGGGCGCCTGTCCGCCACGGCGATGCGGGACCTGACCGTACTGGCCCGCGGCGGCCGGCGGCTCGTCCTGGTCCACGGCGGCGGCCGTGAGGTGACCGAGGAGGCCGCCCGGCGCGGCCTGGCCCCGCGCTTCGTGGACGGCCTGCGGGTCACCGACCCGGAGATGATGGACGTCGTCCGCATGGTGCTCGTCGGCCGGATCAACAAGGACCTGGTCGGCCAGCTCCGGCGCGCCGGCGTACCGGCGATCGGCCTGTCCGGCGAGGACGCCGGCCTGCTGACGGCGCGGACGCTGCTGGTCGACGGCGTCCCGAGGCTCGGCCGGGTCGGCGAGGTGGCCGCCGTCGACACGAAGGCGCTGACCATGGCGTGGGACGCGGGCCTGCTGCCGGTGGTCGCCGGCGTCGCACCCGACGCGGCTGGCCTCCCCCACAACCTGAACGCCGACACCGCCGCCGCGGCACTGGCCGCCGCGCTGCCCGCCGAGCGGCTGGTCTACGTCAGCGACGTGGAGGGCCTGATGGCGGACCCGCCCGATCCCGCGTCGGTCATCCCGCGCATGGCCAGCGCGGACCTGGCGGCCCTGCTGCGCGACCGGCCGCCACGCGACGGCATGCTGCCGAAGCTGTCCGGAGCCCTCACCGCACTGCGCTCGGGCGTCCCGATCGTCCGCCTGGTGGGCGACCACGCACTGCTCAGCGCATCAACCACCGACACAGGACGGGGCACCACTCTGCACGTCTGACGACGGCCGTTCGGGACGCTCTGCGGCATCATGTCGCCGTGAACTTCGAGACACTGATAGACGTCTGGCAGAGACTCCTCCGCAACTCCCCTCATTCGTGGGTCCTGTTCGAGCACGGCACGTGTGTCGTGCTGACCACCCCCGAAGGGGAGCCTGCCGAGCAGGCCACCGCTCTCCTGGAGGAGTTCGGCCCGGTGCACGCCGGCTCTCCGGCGGGAGACTTCCGGGTGATCGACCTGAAGGACGCCGAGGGGTGGGCCGTCACCGGGCATCACAAGGACGTCCTCACCTACGTCGGCCCCGACGAGCTCGACGACCGGTCGACTGTCACGGTCGGACTGCTCGGACGTGCCAAACGCGATCAGGACGGCACCGAACTGCACGTCGTCCACGTCGAGGACAAGCGGGACTGACAGCGGACAACCTCAAGCGAACCTCTGAACCGGCCCACCGGACCACCGCACCCCTACTCCATACGCCTACGTATGGCTACGCTCACCGAGGTGCCCTCCCCCGCAGACCACGCGCGGGAGAGGGCACCTGCCACGCCGTTCCCGCCGGGCTCCGGGAATCACCCCACGGCCGCGACGGCGCGGATACGGCGCCGGAGTTCCGTCGCTCCCGCGTGCCCGCGCAGATCGGGCCGGTCCGCCAGGTCGGCTTCCAGGCCGAGGAGCGTGCCGCGCGTGTGTCCGGACCGGACGGTCGCGGCATAGGCCAGGAGCGGGGTCGCCGTGACGAGGGTCCGTTCGATGTCGCCCCTCCGCAGGCAGGAGCGCGCCAGCCACACGCCGTGCAGAAGGGCGTCCCGGTCCTGGACGTGTTCGGCGTGGGCTCCGAGCCACGGCGTGATCAACGGGTCGGCCTCATCGAGGAGCGCGGTGCCGTCATCACCGGCGAACGCGGCGGTGATGAGCGTCTGCCCGGTGACGACGCGGAGGTCGGTGAGCCAGTACAGCCACGGTGGCCGGGTGGCAAGGGTGTCCGTATCGGCGAGGTGGGTCAGGGCCTCGTCGGTGGATCGGCGCATGCCGTGGACATCACCGACGGCGGCGCTCGCATGGGCGTGGCGCGCGCTGGCGAGCGCCCGGGTGGCCGGCGGGGTACCGCGGGCCGCGGTGATGCCGGCGTTGGCGAGGGCGATGGCCTCGCGGTGCCGGTGCATGCCGATGGCCTGGTAGGTCATGCAGCCGAGGATGTGCGAGATCAACGCGGCATCACCCACCTCGTGCGCCGCTGTCAGCGCGGTGCGGAAGTAACGCTGACCAAGCCCCTGCTGCCCGGCATCCATGGCCATCCACCCGGCGGTCTGGGCGAGTTGCGCCCACAGGTGGACGGTGCGGGTACGGGTGGCCCGGCTGTCGAACCGCCCGGTGCGGACGTAGTCGGCCAGCATGGTGTGGTGCCGGTGCGCGTGCGCGAGGGTGGAGACGTCACCCCCCTCCGCGTCATCGCACCCAGCCCGATGAGGGTCTCACCCCTGGTCCCCAGAGAGATGTCAGGGAGACGGATTCTCCGACTGCTTCTCCGATGACGTGAGCGGTGATTGTGGGGAGCGGCTCCCTGGGGATACGCCCCTTGAGCCACTCCGCGACGGTGGAACGCGCCGCATAGGCGGGACCGAGCACGTGATTGAGTTCGCAGGCGAGCCGGCCCGGACTCCATCCCAGCTTGTCGAGGTAGTGCCTGAGCTGTGCGTTCGGCCCGTCGCGTCCAGCCATGTCCCGTCCCCTTGAGCCCCCGAGGGAATCGGAGGATAGCGAGCGACGCGGCTGCCCGTACCCGTCGCATGACAACTCCCGACCCGATGCCGCCAAGTCGGCGCACGGGCGCGGATATCGGGCTCAGTCGACGCGTCCTGGGAGCTGACCGATCTGAGAGGTGTATACGGGGCTCCCCTTCTGGATCCGGTGATGGCCACCTCGTACCTGACATGTCTTCCGCACTACTCGGCGCGCAGTCTCCTCCGGGGGGTCGCTCACCTCACGGAGCGTGCAACAGCCCATTGGCGGCCCGGTGGGGGGTTGCGTATCGACTACCCGCTTCCCGCGGCGCACGTGTCGCCGCGCCGGCTCCGGACGGGAGCCGATCCTGTCGCCTACTTCGATCACCATCTGACGCAGGTCATCGCCCGTCGCCGCTTCGACCCGGCCCGCAGCGCGGTGGAGTGCTCGGGCGGACTCGACAGCTCCACCGTGGCGCAGAGTCTCGCCGCCGCGGTACGGGAGCCGGTCAGGGTGGGGGCTCTGCACATCGGTGGGCCGCCCGGGGAACAGCAGCTCAGACGGCGGGCCGAGATGGCCGAACGGGCCGGGTGGGGAGCTGACACGCTGGTGCCGATGGCCGACCATCTGCCGTTCGCGCCTGGCGGGCCTCGGGCCGGCGGAGCGCTTGTCGGCGTCGAGGGTGCTTACACCGAGGCGCTCGGCGTCCTCTATTCGGCCTGGCGTGACGCAGGCGTCCGCTGGGTGTTCACCGGGGTGGCCGGTGACGAACTGCTGGGTTTGCGGCCGGAGGAACGGCGGCAGATCGGGGACCCGTGGCGTGTCCAGGAGTCGGGAGACTGGCTGGGCGACGCAGCCCGTACGGCGCTCGATCTCGTCGGCCGTGATCTGGCGCCCGCCTCGGTGCTGTTGGTGTCCGCGCTGCAAGGACTGGCGACGCATTCACCCGGCGCGTTGCGGCACGGACTGTGGCCGGTGAACCCTTTGGCCGAACCGGCATTGCTGCGGTTCGGGGAGTCCCTGCCGCTGGAGTGGCGCCGGCACAAACGGCTGCTGAGGGTACGGATGGAGCGACTCGGTCTGTCGCAGGAGGTCACCGACCCGCCGCTGCGGGAGAACTTCGGCCCCGACCTGGAGACGGCCATGGCCGTGCACGGGCTTCCGCTGCTGGACAGCCTGATGGATGACTCGGCCCTCGGCCGGGCGCGGCTGCTGGATGTCGCAGCCGTACGGCGGGCCGCCCGCGCGGCACGTGGGGACGGGGCGCTGGCACGGCGGTTGTACCGTCCACTGATGCTGGAGGTCGCCGTGCGGTCGTGGAGCCGCGCGTGACGTTGGAGGGAGGTGAGAACGAGGAGCTCACCCCCCTCCAACGGGTCAGAGGTCCCCCGCCCTCCACCGTTCCTCCTCGGCGCGCAGGGCGTCCGGGTCGGGGAGCCGTTCCCTCACCGTGTCCAGCCAGGAGTGCAGCAGTTCCTCGAAGACGTCGTCATTGGCGGAATGAGGTCCGTCATCGACGGCGAAGAAGGCGAGAAGCCGGCGGGCCGCAGGCTGGTCGCTGGCACAACCGCACAGAGTCGCCTCGCGGAAGCCGTCGATCCGCCGCCCGCTCCGGTTGTCCCAGCTGTGGCGGAAGCGGGCGGTCAGCAGCACCGGCTCCCGGCATGCCCGGCAAGCGGCGGCGGGAACAGACCGCATGAGAAGTCCGCTCAACAGGCTCGTTCCGCCGGTCATGCGACGCCCACCCACGCCTCCGCTCCGAACGCGCCCTTCACGTCGCTGGCAATGGTCGTGGAATTCACCTTGACCGGCAGCGCGTACAGCGTCGTCTTGTGCATTCCGCGGACCTTGAGCTGCACGGGGGAGTCTCCCGGATGAGCCTGGAGGATGCGCTTGAGTTCGCCGACGGACTGTTCGGTGAGACGGTTCCACGGAAGGGAGAGCTGTACGGGGGGCCGCCCCCCGTGCTCCGCCGAGGAGACGTCCAGGATCGACAGTTCCCGGCCGAAGACGTTGAGCGTGCCGTCGCGGTCCTCGATCTTGCCCTTCACGCTGATGACGTTGTCCTCGATCAGGGCGTGCGAGACGAGCTGGTAGGACGCCGGGAAGAACAGGACTTCGATGGTGCTGTCCCGGTCCGCGAGCTGGACGATGGCCCAGGCGTTGCCCTGCTTGGTCATCTTGCGCTGAATACCGGTGATGAGGCCGGAGAGCTGCACGTCACCGCTGGTACGGCCGGAGGTGTGCAGTTCGGTGATGGAGCAGTCGCGCGCACCGGCGAGGATGTGCTCGGCGCCGTCCAGAGGATGGGCCGAGACGTACAGGCCCAGCATCTCCCGTTCTGCGGCGAGGAGCTGCCGGCGTGACCACTCCGTCTCGTCCACGGGGAAGTCGAGGCCGAACGCGGTGTCCTGGTCACTGTCGTCGGCCAGACCGGCGAAGAGGTCGTCCTGACCGAAGGCCGCCGCCTTCTTGACGGGGATGATGGCGTCGATGGCGTCCTCGTGGATGGCGGAAAGCCCTTTGCGGGACTGGCCGAGGGAGTCGAAGGCCCCGGCCCGGATCAGTGAGTCCACGGCCCTCTTGTTCAGCGCGGGCAGGTCCACCTTGTCGAGGAAGTCGGCGAAGTCGGAGTACTTCCCCTTGGCGCGGCGTGCCGCGATGATCGCCTCGATGACGTTGTCACCGACGTTGCGGACGGCGCGCATCCCGAAGCGCACGTCCTCGCCGACGGCTGTGAACTGGGCGACGGATGCGTTGACGTCGGGCTGGAGGACGTTCACACCGTTCTTGCGCGCGTCCGCGAGGTAGATGGCGGCCTTGTCCTTGTCGTCGCCGACCGAGGTGAGCAGGGCGGCCATGTACTCGGCCGGGTAGTTCGCCTTGAGGTAGGCCGTCCAATACGCGACCAAGCCGTAGCCGGCGGTGTGGGACTTGTTGAAGGCGTAGCCCGAGAAGGGGAGCATGACGTCCCACAGCGCCTTGATGGCTTCGTCGCTGTAGTTGTTGGCCTTCATGCCTCCGGAGAACTTCTCCCACTCGGCGGCCAGGACCTCGGGTTTCTTCTTGCCCATCGCACGGCGCAGCATGTCGGCGCCGCCCAGGGTGTAGCCGGCGAGCTGGCGGGCGATGGCCATGATCTGCTCTTGGTAGATCAGCAGGTGGTGGGTGGAGCCGAGGATGGGGTCGAGGGCTTCCCTGAGTTCCGGGTGGATCGGCTCGTGTTCCTGCTTGCCGTTCTGCCGCAGGGCGTAGTTGGTGTGGGCGTTGGCGGCCATCGGTCCCGGCCGGTAGAGCGCGATGGCGGCGGCGATGTCCTCGAATCGGGTCGGTTCCATCAGCCGCAGCAGTGCCCGCATGCCGCCGCCGTCGAGCTGGAAGACACCGAAGGTGTTGCCGTCGGCCAGCAGACGGTAGGTCTTGGCGTCGTCCAGGGGGATGACGACGGTGCTGTCGTCTCCGTCCATGGGGTCCACGGTGGCCAGGTTGATGCCCCGGTTCTCCCGGATGTTCGCGAGGGCGTGGTCGATGACGCCGAGGTTGCGCAGCCCGAGGAAGTCCATCTTGATCAGGCCCATGGACTCGCACGACGGGTAGTCGAACCCGGTGATCTTCGCGCCGTCGGATGCCCGCATGTGCAGCGGGATGCGGTCGGTCAGCCGCGTCTTCGACAGAATCACCGCGGCAGCGTGTACGCCCGTGCCGCGGGTCAGGCCCTCGACCCCGCGGGCCGTGTCGATGACCCGCTTGACGTCCGGCTCGTTCTCGTACAGCGCCCGGATCTCGCCGGCCTCGCCGTAACGCGGGTGGTCGCGGTCGAAGATGGCGTCCAGCGGGGCGGACTTGCCGTTCTGGTCGGGCGGGAGTGCCTTGGTGATCCGCTCCCCGTGGGAGAACGGGTAGCCCAGGATGCGGGAGGAGTCCTTGATCGCGTTCTTGGCCTTGATCTTGCCGAACGTGTTCACCATGGCCGTGTACTCGTCACCGTACTTCTCGGTGACGTAGCGGACCATCTGGTCACGCTGGCGGTCGTCGAAGTCCAGGTCGACATCCGGCGGGTTGATCCGCTCGGGGTTCAGGAACCGTTCGAACAGCAGGCCGTGCTCCAGGGGGCACAGCTCGGTGATGCGGGTGGCGTAGGCGACGATCGAACCGGTGGCCGAGCCGCGCCCGGGGCCCACCGGGATGCCGTTGTCCCGCGCGTGGCGGCAGATGTCGGCCACGACGAGGAAGTACGAGGAGAAGCCCATGGGGCCGATGACCGACATCTCGGTCTCGAACCGCTCCATGACGTGGTCGGGGATCGGGTCCCCGTACCGCATGGCCAGTCCTTTGAGGACCTCCTTGCGCAACCACGATTCCTGCGTCTCGTTCTCGGGAACGTCCGGGAACTGGGGCATCTCGTCGACGTAATCGAATACCGCGTCGTACGCCTCGACACGCTCGGCGATCAGCAGCGTGTTGTCACAGGCCTCCGGGATTTCCCGGAAAAGGGTGCGCATCTGCTCGGCGGTTTTGAGGAAGTAACCGCTGCCATTGAAGCGGAAACGATTTGGGGCGTCCTTGTTCTTCCCCACGCCGATGCACAGCAAGTTGTCGTGGGCATCGGCCTGGTCTTCGGTGATGTAGTGCGCGTCGTTCGTGGCCAGCAGGGGAATGTCCAGGTCCTTGGCCAGACGCATCAGCCCGTCACGGACGTCCCGCTCGATGTCCAGGCCGTGGTCCATCAGTTCCAGGAAGTAATTCTCCCTGCCGAAGATCTCCTGATAGGTCGCGGCGACCTTGCGGGCGTCGTCGTACTGGTTCAGCCGCAGCCGGGTCTGCACCGCACCCGAGGGGCAGCCGGTGGTGGCGATGATGCCCTCGGCGTGCTCCGCGATCAGCTCCATGTCCATCCGTGGCTTGCCTGCCGGGAACTGCCCCGTGTAGGACGCCTCGGTGGACAGCAGGAACAGGTTCCGCAGGCCCTGCACGTTCCGCGCCCACATCGTCATGTGGGTGAACCGGCCACCGCCGGAGACGTCCTTCGAGCCCTCCCCGTCATCGCTCATCGCCCGCCGGCCGCCCGGGCCCCAGAACTCCTGCTGCCGGGCGCGGCGGGACGAGGGGGCGACGTAGGCTTCGATGCCGATGATCGGCTTCACGCCGTCGAATCCCTTTGCAGTCTGCTGGAATTCGTAGGCGCCGAACATGTTTCCGTGGTCGCTCATGGCGACGGCGGGCATCCCCTGCCTCGCCACCTCTGCAAACATCGGCTTCAGCTTCTGCGCGCCGTCCAGCATCGAGTACTCGGTGTGATTGTGCAGGTGAACAAATGAATCCGGCACGGACGGGACCTCCGGGGGCGGTGGGAGAAGGCCCCACGATAACGCCGCACAGCCCGCCGTTCGCGGCCGACGGGGCACTGTATCGAACCCGTTACTCCGCCCCAGGTCAGCGAGGCGTGACTTCTCTCGCCCCGCCCGAACCATCCGACTGAGGACGAGAAGTCACTCTTATGCGCGAATCCGCACCACGACTGTGCTGACATCCGATCAGCGCATCATAAGAATGGATCTTCGCCCTTTCTCCCATGACCCGGGACAGCCGCCGACCGCTCATCGAGGTCACTCCTGCTGAGCCGCACGGCTGCCAGGATGTTCGGTGTGACGGTGATCAACGGGGTGGCCCTTGGGACTGTCCAACGGCGGGCCGTCTGGCGCCGAGGATCAGGTCCCGGTGTGATGTCTGTGTGCCGTCGGGCAGTTCGTCCGGGGAGAACCATCGTGCCTCCAGGATCTCGAAGGAGTCGATCGTGAGGTCGCCGCCGACCAGGGCCGCCTCGTAGGCCACTTCGATCCGCAGCTTGTAGCCGCTCTTCAGGTGCACGAGCCGGCCGGCCTCGACCTCCAGTCCGGTCTCTTCGCGCACCTCGCGCACGACCGTGGCGCCGAACTCCTCGCCCTTGGCCGCGTAGCCCGTCGGCAGGCCCCACTGGCGCCCCTCCGGCCACATGCGGTGGCGCAGCAGAACGCGCCCGGCGTCGTCCCGTACGACGCCCGTCACAGACCATGAACTTGGCGTGGGCGATCCACAGCACCCGCCACTGCATGGGGCCTCGGATGATGCGCCACAGGCGTGCGATCAGTCGTTTCATGTCGTGCCTCTTTCGGGAACGACCGAGGGCTGTCCAACGGCGGTGTTCCCGGCCGTGTCACGGGGTCGGGGGGAGGTCGAGTTCGGCCCAGACGGTTTTGCCGACGATGCGCGGGCGGGTGCCCCAGCGGGACGAGAGGCTGCCGACCAGCAGCAGGCCCCGTCCGCCGGTCTCCTCGTCGCCCGGGAGGCGGGGTTCCGGCATCCGCTCGCCGCACGCGTCGGAGACCTCGATCCGCACCGCGCCGGCCGTCAGCCCCAGCCGCACGCGGAACAGCCGTCCTTCCACGCGGCCGTGGAACATGGCGTTGGTCGCCAGCTCACTGACGATGATCGCCGCGTCTCCCGCCAGTCCCGGCTGGGACCACTCCTCCCCCACGATCCGCGCCGTCCGCAGCCGCGCGAGGCGCACGCTCCCGGCGCTCGGCGTGTAGTCCAAGTGGTCCTCACACAACAAGCGCCGTTCCGGTTCAGGGATGAGATGGGGATCGCACACAGACCTCTCCTCACGGTCGTGGTGACTGCGTGATGACCGAAGGTAAGGGGCAGATCGGTGCGGGAGCAACGGATCTGGGGAATATCTTCCCCAACGAGTGAACGGATTCGACGCGAGGCGCCCCGGGGTCGCAAACTGTTCGCCGTGAGTCCCACCCCTTCCACCGGCAACCGCACGTCCACCGTTCTGGGCCGGAGACTGGGCGGTGAGCTGCTGCGTCTGCGCGACGCTGCGGGAATGACTCAGCAGCAGGCCGCCACGAAGCTGAGCGCCACAGCGACCAAGGTCGTGAAGATGGAACGCGGTTGGGTGCCGATGCGCGACCCCGACATCCGCGCCCTGTGCGCCGCCTATGGGGTGACGGACGCGGGGATCGTCGACCAACTCTGCGAGCTGGCACGCCTGGACCGGGAGCGGCGCAAAGTCAAAGGCTGGTGGACGCGGGCCACTTGGTCTGCTCCACTACGGGAATACATCGCGATTGAGCAGGTAGCCACTCGTATCCGCAGCCTGCAGATGAGCGTCGTACCCGGGCTGTTCCAGACGCCCGACTACATCCGTGCCCTCTTTCTCGGAGGCACCGATCGCGTCCCTGCCGAGCTCGAGGAAGCGGTCGACGTACGGATCAAACGGCAGGAACGCCTGTACGGTGATTCGCCTCTCGTCTTCCACGCGGTCGTCTGGGAGGCGGCACTGCACCAGGTCATCGGCAGTCCGGAGACCATGGCTCACCAGCTCGCGCGCCTGCAGGAAGTGTCCGATCTGCCGAACGTCCGCCTCCAGATCCTCCCTTTCGGCTCCGGTGCGACCGGATGCCCGGCCACCGCCTTCACCATTCTGTCGTTCGCGCCGACCGGCTCGATGGATGTTGTGCACGCGGACGGACTTTCCACCAGCTTCATCGCCGAGAATCAAGAAGACAGCACCGCCTACAACGACTATTTCCAACGCACGTCCGGCGCGGCCTTGGACCCCGCGAGCTCACGTGAGCTGCTCAACGAGATCCGGAAGGACATGATGTCCCGTGCCTAGTTTCGTCTTCGCGAAATCCAGCTTCAGCGGCCAGCAGACGGGCGATGAATGCGTCGAGGTGGCCGTCAATGTGCCGGAGGTCGTTGGGGTGCGGGATTCCAAGGTGCGGGGGGCGGTCCCGTCGTCACGGTCGGTCCGCCGGCGTGGCGTGCGTTCGTCCGTCGCCTCGGCGAGCAGGAGCGGTGACACAGCGAGAAGCGCCCCGCCCGCCGTTTCCGGCCGGTGGGGCGCTTCTCCGTCTGTGCGCCGCCAGGGACTCGAACCCCGGACCCGCTGATTAAGAGTCAGCTGCTCTAACCAACTGAGCTAGCGGCGCCTGCTGACGTCGTACTTTAACCCCTCGGGTGGTGGTCGGACCAAATCGGGGGGTCGGGCGTCAGTCGTAGAAGAACAGTTCCAGGTCCTCGACGGAGCCGGGGCCGGTCAGGAAGCGTTCGGCCCGGGCGATCTCGTTCTCCGGCGGTGTACGGCCCTCGCGCAGCCCGGCCGCCCAGCGTTCGCCCTGCTCCCCGATCGCGTAGATCCCGGACAGCAGCACGGCCATCCCCGCCGGGCGCGGCGGGGTCTGTCCCGCCACGGGCCGCAGCTCCCAGCCGCCCGCGCGGGCGGCGAGGCGCAGGACGCCGGCCCAGTTCGCGATCCGGCCGACCCGCACGTGCCAGGAGTCCCCGGTGAACGGCGCCGGCCGGCCGCCGTGGAGCGCGTTGGTGGCGGCCGTGATGTCCGCGATCACCCGCCGCTCCACGGCGTCACGGACCCAGCGGCCGTCCTGCGCCTCGTCGACGGCGGCCGTCCACCACGCCCACGCGCCGTCCAGCCGGGCGCCGAACGTGTCGGCGGCGCCCACCGTCACCCCCTGGGGTAGCGGTCGAGCCAGGCCGGGGACGAGTCGGCCGGGCCGTGCAGCGCCGCGCCCTGCGTCATCTCCATGGCGAAGTCGTCCGCCAGCTCCAGGATCGCCGCGCGGCCCTCCAGCTCCGCCAGCCACACGGGCGGCAGGGCCGTCTCGCCGTGGAGGGCGCCCAGGAGGTTGCCGCAGACCGAGCCCGTCGAGTCGGAGTCGCCGCCGTGGTTGACGGCGAGCAGCAGGCCGTGCGCCATGTCCTCGGCGACCAGCGCGCAGTACACGCCGATCGCGAGGGCCTCCTCGGCCGTCCAGCCCTCCCCCAGCGCCTCCACGCGCTCCGGGCTCGGCAGCCCCTGCCGCACGGCGCCGAGCGCCTGCTTGAGGGCCGCCGTGGTCTCCTCGTGCCCCGGCCGGGCGGCGAGCATCACCAGCGCCTTCTGCACGGCCGTGTCCAGGTCGTCGCCCAGCACCAGGGCGTGCACGATCGCCGAGAACGCGCCCGCCGCCAGCACGCCCGTCGGGTGGCCGTGGGTCTGCGCCGCGCACTCCACGCTGAGCTGGAACACCAACTGCGGCTCCCAGCCCACCAGCAGCCCGAACGGCGCCGACCGCATCACCGTGCCGCAGCCCTTGGAGTCCGGGTTCTTCGGCTGCTCCAGGGTGCCCATCACGGCGTCGCCGAGGCCGGTGAGGCAGGCGTTGCCCGGGGCGCGGCGGGAGTACAGCCACTCCTGGCGGGCCAGCCAGCCGTCGGTGGCGCGGCGCTCGTCGGGTCCCCAGTCGCGCTGGGTGTTGAACCAGCGGCGGTAGGCGGCGTGCAGGTCGGTCGGCGGGTGCCAGGCGCCGGTGTCGCGGCGGACGTGCGCCCGTATCAGGCCGTCGACGGTGAACAGCGTCATCTGCGTGTCGTCGGTGATGGCGCCGCGCCGCCCGTACGCCGGCACGTAGTCGGTGACGCCGGCCGGGCCGTGCGCCGCGCGTATCTCGGCGAGCGAGTCGAACTCGACGCCCGCGCCCAGCGCGTCGCCGATGGCGCCGCCGAGCAGGCAGCCGCGGACCCGGCTGCGGTAGTCCTCCTGGTCGGAGCGCCCCCACAGCCGGCCGCCGCCGGCCGGGGCGCTCACCGCTCACCGCCCAGCACGGGCAGCAGGCGCGGCAGCCGGCCGTCGGCGGCGAGCGCCCGCTCGACGCGCTCCGGCGGGACCTCGCCGTAGGTGGTGGTGCGCAGCCTTGAGGGGCGGCCCGCCGCGTCCGCGATGGCCCGCAGGTCGGCGACCGAGCGGTAGGAGCCGTAGTTCGAGCCTGCCATCCGGGAGATCGTCTCCTCCATCAGCGTGCCGCCCAGGTCGTTGGCGCCGGAGCGCAGCATCATCGCGGCGCCCTCGGTGCCGAGCTTGACCCAGCTGGTCTGGATGTTGGTGATGTGCGGGTGGAGCAGGAGCCTGGCCATGGCGGTGACGGCCCGGTTGTCCCGGAGGGTGGGTCCGGGGCGGGCGATGCCGGCCAGGTAGACGGGGGCGTTGGTGTGGACGAACGGCAGCGTCACGAACTCGGTGAAGCCGGCGAGGCCCTTCTCCTCGTTGCGCCGCTGCACGCGGGCCAGGGTACGGAGGTGGCCGAGCCAGTGGCGCGGCTCGTCCACGTGGCCGTACATCATGGTGGAGGACGACCGCAGGCCCACCTCGTGCGCCGTCGCGACGACCTCGATCCACGTGTCGGCGGGCAGCTTGCCCTTGGTGAGGACCCAGCGGACCTCGTCGTCCAGGATCTCGGCGGCCGTGCCGGGGATGGTGTCGAGGCCGGCGTCCCTGGCGGCGGTGAGCCAGTCGCGGATCGACAGGCCGGTGCGGGCCGCGCCGTTGACGACCTCCATCGGCGAGAA
Source organism: Streptomyces sp. RFCAC02 (assembly GCF_004193175.1). NCBI lineage: Bacteria > Bacillati > Actinomycetota > Actinomycetes > Kitasatosporales > Streptomycetaceae > Streptomyces > Streptomyces sp. RFCAC02. The sequence goes on from NZ_SAUH01000001.1 coordinate 2,391,069, forward strand.
CGCGTGGACGTGCATGCCGGGGACGCGGTCCTTCACGGCGCGCACGATGTCGAAGTACGCGGTGCCCGGCAGGTCGGGGTGGATGCCGCCCTGCATGCACACCTCGACGGCGCCCACGTCCCATGCCTGTTCGGCGCGGTCGGCGATCTGCTCCATCGACAGGGTGTACGCGTCGGCGTCGGTGCGGCGCTGCGCGAAGGCGCAGAAGCGGCAGCCGGTGTAGCAGACGTTGGTGAAGTTGATGTTGCGGGTGACGACGAACGTGACGGTGTCGCCGACGACGGAACGCCGCAGGTCGTCCGCGACGCGGCACAGCGCGTCGAGGGCGGGTCCCTCGGCGTGCAGCAGGGCGAGGGCCTGGTCGTCGGTGAGGAGCGTCGGGTCGTCGGCGGCGACGGCGAGCGCGGCCCGTACGTCGTGCTCCAGGCGCTCGGGGGCGCCGGATCCGGCGGTGGGCGCGGCCAGTTCGGCGACGGCCGACCAGTCGCCGTAGACCTCGTCGAAGTCGTCCCGCCGGTCGGTGGTGCGGCCCTCGGTGTCGATGGCGGTGTGCAGGTCGGTGCGCCCGGCGGCCGTCATCGGCTCGTCGGGCTCCTGCCAGGGCAGGCCGCGCGGCATCGCGTCGGGGCGGGCGAGGCCCGTCGCCGGGTCGGCGAGGGCGGTGACGTGCGGCAGCACCCTGGGGTCGAGCCACGGCTCGCCGCGCCGGATGAACTCCGGGTAGACGGTGAGGCGTTCGCGCAGCTCGAAGCCGGCGGCGGCAGTGCGGCGCGCCAGCTCGTCGATGTGCGGCCAGGGGCGTTCCGGGTTCACGTGGTCGGGGGTGAGCGGGGAGACGCCGCCCCAGTCGTCGATGCCGGCGCCGATGACCAGGTCGTACGCGGCGTCGTCCACCAGGTTCGGCGGGGCCTGGATCCGGGCGGACGGGCCGAGGAGCAGGCGGGTGACGGCGATGGCGGCGGCCAGCTCCGTCAGGTCGGCGTCCGGCACGGACCGCATCGCCGTGTCGGGCTTGGCGCGGAAGTTCTGCAGGATGACTTCCTGGATCCCGCGGTGGGCGCGGGCCGTGCGGCGCAGCGCGAAGACGGACTCGGCGCGCTCCTCGTACGTCTCGCCGACCCCGATCAGCAGCCCCGTGGTGAACGGCACGTTGGAGCGGCCGGCGTCCTCCAGGACGCGGAGGCGGACCGCCGGTTCCTTGTCGGGCGAGCCGTGGTGCGGGCCGCCGGGCTCCGACCACAGGCGGGTGGCCGTCGTCTCCAGCATCATGCCCATGGACGGCGCGACGGGCTTCAGGCGCTGGAGGTCGAGCCACGACATGACGCCCGGGTTGAGGTGCGGGAGGAGGCCCGTCTCCTCGAGGACGCGCACCGCCATGGCCCGCAGGTAGCTGAGGGTGGAGTCGTACCCGGCGGCATCGAGCCATTCCCTGGCCTCGGGCCACCGGTCCTCGGGCCGGTCGCCGAGGGTGAACAGGGCCTCCTTGCAGCCCATCGCCGCGCCGCGCCGGGCGATGTCGAGGACCTCGTCGGGCGAGAGGAACATGCCGTGGCCCTCGCGCCGCAGCTTCCCGGGCACGGTGACGAACGTGCAGTAGTGGCAGCGGTCGCGGCACAGCCGCGTGAGGGGGATGAAGACCTTCTTCGAGTACGTGATGACGCCGGGCCGGCCGGCGGTTTCGAGGCCCGCGTCCCGCACCCGGGAGGCGGCGGCGGCGAGCCGGGTCAGGTCCTCGTCCCTGGCCTGGAGGAGCACGGCGGCCTCGGCGACGTCGAGCGTCACGCCGTCGGCGGCCCTGCGCAGGGCGCGCCGCATCGCGTTGGCCGTGGGGGGAACCGGCGGGCTGGTGTTCATGGTCCGAGCATAAGAGCGGTGTACGACATTCCGACATGGGCGGGGGAAGCCCCGGGCCGCCGGAGTGTGGCTAACCTCGGGGGTGTGGTGGAGCGGCGTACGGGGGCCGACGACGGCGGGCGGGAGCCCGAGAGCTGGACGGTGGCCGGGCATCTGCCGCCCGGGGCACCGGACTTCGTGTACGTGCCGGTGCGTGTCCCGGCCGGTGTGCGGCGGATCGACGTCGTGTGCCGGTACGAGCGGCCCGACGTGCCGCCCGGCACACCGGGGAACGCCCTGGACCTCGGCCTGTTCGACGAGCGCGGCACCGGACCCGAGGGGTTCAGGGGGTGGTCGGGCGGCGCGCGCGACCGGTTCTCCGTCGGCGCGGGCGAGGCCACGCCCGGCTACCTCGCCGGACCGGTGAACGCCGGGACGTGGCACGTGTGTCTCGGCCCCTACACGGTCGCGCCGGACGGCCTGCCGTACGAGCTGACCGTCACGCTGACGTACGGCCCGCCCGGTCCCGCCCCGGCGCGCGTGTTCCCGCCCGAGCGCGCCGCGGGGCGCGGCCGGGCCTGGTACCGGGGCGACTGCCACCTCCACACCGTCCACTCCGACGGGGCGCGCACGCCCGCCGAGGTCGCCGCCGCCGCGCGGTCCGCCGGGCTCGACTTCATCGTGACGACCGAGCACAACACCCCCGCCGGGCACGGCGCGTGGGCCGGGCTGTGGAGCGACGACCTCCTCGTCCTGTGCGGCACGGAGGTCACGACCCGCAACGGCCACCTCCTCGCCCTCGGCACGGACCCGGGCACGTTCACCGACTGGCGCCGGCGCGCACGCGACCGCGCGCACGGCGAGCCGGACGCCGCCCTCGCGCGCCACATCCGCCGGGCGGGCGGTATCGCGGTGCCCGCGCACCCGTTCGCCGCGTGCCTCGGCTGCTCCTGGCGGTTCGGGTACGCGCACGCCGACGCCGTCGAGGTGTGGAACGGGCCGTGGACGCCGGACGACGAGGCGGCGCTCGCGGCGTGGAGCGGCATGCTGCACGCCAGGCCGGACGGCCGCCGGCTCCCCGCGATGGGCAACAGCGACGCGCACCGCGAGCCGCAGGCCGTCGGCCACCCGCAGACCGTCGTCCTGGCCGACGGCCTGACGCGCCGGGCCGTCCTCGACGCGCTGACCGCCGGCCGCAGTTACCTCGCCGAGTCGGCCGCCGTGACGCTCGCCCTCACCGCGTCGGCGGGCGGCCGGGACGCGGGCATCGGCGACGACCTGACCGCGCCGCCCACGGAGCCCGTCACCGTGCGCGTCGACGTGGCGGGCGTCCCCCACGGCGACGTGCGCTTCGTCACCGATCAGGGCGTCGTGCTGCGCCACGCCCTGCCCGCGTCCGGCAGCGGCACGGTCACGTGGCGCACGACCACGGCGGCGGCCGCGCACGTACGCGCGGAGGTGCGGCATCCCCCGTCGCGGCCCGAACTCCCCGGTCCCATGGCGGGGATGACGAATCCTGTCTTCCTCAACGAAGGCCCGGCTCGATAGACTCCCACGTTCGCCCCCGCACGGGGTTCCCGACCGGCCCGTGCGGCACACGCACAGAGGTTGAGAAGCAGAGGACCCCATGGTCGATGCCGAAGTGACCACGGTGGGGCGCCCGCCCGCCCTGCGGTTCGCCGTGCTCGGACCCGTCCGGGTCAGCGCGGGGAGCAGACGCCTGCCGTCCGGCTCACCTCAGCAACGCGCCCTGCTCGCCGTACTCCTGCTGCGCAAGGGCCGCACCGCCACGGCGCACGACCTGGTGAACGCGCTGTGGGGCGAGGAGTCGCCGCAGCAGGCCCTCGCGGCGCTGCGCACGTACGCGTCGCGGCTGCGGAAGTCGTTCGGCGAGCGGCAGGGCGTCCTGGTCAGCGAACTCGGCGGCTACGCCCTGCGGCTCGCGCCCGGCGACGAGTTCGACCTCGACACGGTCGGTGAGCTGACGGCGGCGGCCGAGGAGGCGGCGGCGGCCGGCGACCCGGCGCGCGCCCACGCGCTGTACGGCGAGGCGCTCGACCTGTGGGACGGCGAGGCCCTCGGCGGCATCCCGGGACCCGAGGCCGAGGTGGAGCGCACCCGCATCGAGGAGCAGCGGCTCGTCCTCGTCGAACAGCGCCTCGACACGGGCCTGCAGGCCGGGCACCACGCCGAGTCGGTGTCCGAGCTGACCGCCCTCACCACCGCGCACCCGCTGCGCGAACGCCTCCGCGAGCTGCTGATGCTCGCGCTCTACCGCAGCGGCCGGCAGGCGGAGGCCCTCGCGGTGTACGCCGACGCGCGGCGCCTCCTCATCGACGAGCTGGGCGTCGAGCCCCGCGCCGAACTGTCCGAGCTGCAGCGCCGCATCCTCAGCGCCGACGAGTCCCTGAACGCGGCCGTCCCCGAGACGCCGAGGGCTCCGGCCCTGATCCGGCCCGCGCAGCTCCCGGCGGCCGTCCCCGACTTCACCGGGCGCGCCGACTTCGTGGCGGAGCTGGGCGCGCAGCTCGCGGCGGCCGGCGGCCAGGTGATGGCGGTGTCGGCGGTCGCGGGCATCGGCGGCGTGGGCAAGACGACGCTCGCGGTGCAGGTGGCGCACGCGGCGCGCGACCGTTTCCCGGACGGGCAGCTCTACGTGGACCTCCAGGGCGCGGGTCCGGCGCCGGCCGACCCGCAGACGGTGCTCGGCGCGTTCCTGCGGGCGCTGGGCGTGCAGGACAGCGCCATACCCGACGGCGTACCGGAGCGGGCGGCGCTGTACCGCTCGCTGCTGGACGGCCGCCGCATCCTCGCCCTTCTCGACAACGCGCGCGACGCCGCGCAGATCCGTCCGCTGCTGCCGGGCACGCCCGGGTGCGCGACGCTCGTGACGAGCCGCACGCGGCTGGTGGACCTGGCGGGCGCGCACCTGGTGGACCTGGACGTGATGAGCCCGGAGGAGGCCCTGACGCTCTTCACGCGGATCGTGGGCGACGAGCGGGTCACGTCCGAGCGCGACGCGGCGATGGACGTGGTGGCGGCGTGCGGGTTCCTGCCGCTGGCGATCAGGATCGCGGCGGCGCGGCTGGCGGCCCGCCGCACCTGGACGGTGTCGGTGCTGGCGCGGAAGCTGAGCGACGAGCGGCGGCGCCTGGACGAGCTGCAGGCCGGCGACCAGGCGGTGGCGGCCACCTTCGAGCTGGGGTACGGGCAGTTGGAGCCGGCGCAGGGGCGGGCGTTCCGGCTGCTCGGTCTCGCGCCGGGTCCCGACATCTCCCTCGCGGCGGCCGCGGCGCTCCTCGACCTGGACGAGGACGGGGCGGAGGAGGTGCTGGAGTCCCTGGTGGACACCTCGCTGCTCGAGTCGGCCGCGCCGGGCCGGTACCGCTTCCACGACCTGGTGCGGCTGTTCGCCCGGTCCTGCGCGGAGCGGGACGAGCAGCCGCCCTCCGAGCGGTCGGCCGCCGTGACGCGGCTCCTCGACTTCTATCTGGCGACCGCGTCGGAGGTGTACGCGCTGGAGCGGCCCGGCGACCGCACCGTCGCGCACATGCACCGTCCCGAGCGGCCGGGGCTGCGGTTCGACGGGGTGCGGGACGGCCTGGACTGGCTGTTCCGCGAGGCGGACAACCTGCTGGAGTGCGTACGGCAGGCCCCGGGCGGCGGGGAGCACGCACGCCGGATCGCCGACCTGCTGGTGATGTGCCGCGACCTGTACGAGTCCGGGGTGTACGCGCGGCAGTTCGTCCGGGCGGCGGAGGCCGTGCTCGAGTCCGTGGAGGAGTCGAAGCACCCGTTGGCGGCCGGCCGGATCCGCGCCTCGCTGGCCAACGCGTACGGGCTGGCCGAGCGCCTGGACGATGCGCAGACGCAGGCCGAGCGCGCGCTGCGGCTCGGCCGCGCGGGGGGCGATCCGCTGACGGTGGCGCGGGCGCTGTCGGAGAGCGGCATCCTCGCCTACTACCGGCAGGACTTCACCGCGTCGCGCGACCACCTCGACGAAGCTCTGGAAGCGTACCGGTCGTACGGGGACATCTCGGGCGAGGCCAGCGCACTGAGCAATCTGTCGCGCGTGCACCTGATGCTCGGCGCCGCCGAGGCCGCCGTGACACTCGCGCGGGAATCCCTCGGCCTGCACGAGTCGCTCGGGTCACGGCTCCGGCTGGCCAACGGCCGGTACGCGCTCGGGCTCGCACTGGTCGGCGCTGGCCAGCCGCTGGCAGCCATTCACGAGTTCGAGGTGGCCCTCACGACCTTCAGCGACGCGCGGCAGCACATGTGGTCGGGGCTGGCACTGCACCAGCTCGCCGGGCTGCGGCTGGCGAAGGGCGACGCGGGCGACGCGGCCGCTCTCGCGGAGCGGGCCATCGCAGAGCTGCGCCATGTCGAGGGGTCCCGCCGGGAGGCGGACGCGCTGACGACACTGGGCCACTGCCTGCAACGCGTCGGGCAGTTCCGCCGGGCGCACGCCTGCTGGGAGCAGGCGCTCGCGACGTACGAGGCGCTCGGCCGACCGGAGGCCGAGGAACTCAGGAACCATCTGAGCGCCGGTGCCGTCTGACAGTGCGACCCGCGAGATCCGGCCATTCATGGTTCGTTTATCGCGGGCTGCGAGTGTCGCCAGCGCAAGCCGCCGGAGGGGACGGTGCCCGCTCGTGGGCAACGCGGACGTCGTGCGCGCGCCGACGCATCCGGTGACCGCCCGGTTCTTTCAGGAAGAGGAGCAGCCCATGACCGATCTCAAGCCGGTGGACCCGAAAGCCGGACAGGACCCCGAGGTCACCCCGGACGACAGCTACATCGCGGGCGAGCCCGCCGGCGGGACCGTGAAGCCGGCCGACAGCTACATCGCGGGCGAGCCGGCGGGCGGCACGGTGAAGCCGCTGGACAGCTACATCGCGAGTGAGCCCGGCCCCGTGGCGCCCAAGAAGCCCGCCGCGCCCAAGCCCGCGGACAGCTACATAGCCGGTGAGCCTTCCTGAAACGGAAGTTGACAGCATCTAATCTGATGACCGGTCCGGTCGGCGTGTGACGTCGTCCGGCCGGTTTTCTGTTGCGCCCCCCACTCCGGCAGCAGTGAGACAGCGCCGGGACCACAGCCCGTGGCCCCGGCCGATGGAGCCGAGCACAAGGGAGATCTCCCATGACCCGTTCCCACCGCATCCTGGCGGGCGCCGTCCTCGCGGCGGCCCTCGTGGTGGCCGGCGGCACCTCCGCCGTAGCCGAGAACCACTCCCCCGTGAGTCCGGCGGACAACCACCTCACCTTCACCCCGGCGGACAACAACTTCCCCGTCAGCCCGGCCGACAACCACCTCACCGTCACCCCGGCCGACAACCAGTTCCCCGTCAGCCCGGCGGACAACCACCTCACGGTCACTCCGGCCGACAACCACATCAACGGCGACGACGCGGCGACGCTCACCGCCTCGGCGCTGGCGCTCAAGCCGAGCGACACCTACATCACCGACACCCCGGCGATCATCGGCTGACGCCCCGGCACGAACGGCCGCGAACAGCGCGATCACGGTGGCGGGTTCCCTCCGGGGGATCCGCCACCGGCGTTTATCGGGCGTTTATGGCCGGCTGCCATGCTCCTTGGTGTCCGGCCCGACCAGGGGGGTGAGCGGCCGGACTCCCGGGAGTTGTCCGGCGGTCGCGGGGGAACCGCCGGATGGCCTCCGGTCCACGTCGGTCCGGGCGGCAGGAGGGGGCCGCCCGGCCCGCGGTGAGCGGCTCGGACGACAGGAGGGGGGTCGTCCGGGCCGTCGTCATGTCCACGGCGCACTGCAGAAGCCGCCCGAGTCGTTTTGCCGCCCGCGTGCGGCGGACGTAACATACGGGACCGTACGGTGGGCGTGCGCGCCCGCCGCGGGTCACCGCCGTGGCCCGTACGTGCCCGGGCGCCGGTCACCCTTCCCCCGGTCCGGCACCCGATGGGTTCACGCCGTCCCCCCGTGATGGCGTGGCCCAGGCACCGGAGGGCGGGTCGCAGGTGGCCCGCCCTCCCCTTCTTTCCCCCCGCTCAGCGCACGGCGCCACCCTCCAGGTACGCGCGCAGATGGCGCGCCGTCAGGGTGTCGGAGGATGCGGCCATCTCGGCCGGCGAACCTGTGAACAGCACCTGCCCGCCGTCGTGTCCGCCGCCGGGACCGAGGTCGATCAGGTGGTCGGCGTGCGCCATGACGGCCAGGTGGTGCTCGATGACGACGACCGTCCCGCCGTCGTCCACGAGCCGGTCGAGCAGGGCGAGGAGCTTGTCCACGTCCGCCAGGTGCAGCCCGGTGGTGGGCTCGTCCAGGACGTGCACGGCGACCTTCTCCGCCATGTGGATCGCCAGCTTCAGCCGCTGCCGCTCGCCGCCGGACAGCGTGGTGAGCGGCTGGCCGAGCCGCAGGTAGCCGAGGCCCACGTCCGACAGCCGGCCCAGGATCGCGCGGGCCTGCCGGCCGGTCAGGAACTCCGCGGCCTCCGCGACCGACGCGTCCAGCACCTCGCTGATCGTGCGGCCGTCCAGCGTGTACTTCAGGACCTCGGGCGTGAACCGCTTCCCCTCGCACCGCTCGCACACCGAGACGACCCCGGACGCCATCGCCAGGTCCGTGTAGACGACGCCGGCGCCGTTGCAGCCGGGGCAGGCGCCCTCCGAATTGGCGCTGAACAGCGCGGGCCGCACGCCGTTGGCCTTGGCGAAGGCGGTGCGGATCGGGCCGAGCAGCCCGGTGTACGTCGCCGGGTTGGAGCGGCGCGAGCCCCGGATCGGGGTCTGGTCGGCGACGGCGACGCCCTCGTGCCGCGCGAGGTAGCCGTGCACCAGGGAGCTCTTGCCCGAACCCGCCACCCCCGTGACGACGGTCAGGACGCCGAGCGGGAAGTCCACCGAGACGTCCCGCAGGTTGTGCAGGTCGGCGCCCTTCACCGGAATCACGCCGGTGGGCGTGCGGACCGTGTCGCGGAGCCGCGCCCGGTGGTCGAGGTGGCGGCCGGTGAGGGTGCCGGACGCGCGCAGCCCCGGGACGTCGCCCTCGTAGCAGACCCGCCCGCCCGCCTCGCCCGCGCCGGGGCCGAGGTCCACGACGTGGTCGGCTATCGCGATGACGTCCGGCTTGTGCTCCACGACGAGGACGGTGTTGCCCTTGTCGCGCAGGCGCAGGAGCAGCCCGTTCATGCGCTGGATGTCGTGCGGGTGGAGGCCGGTGGTGGGCTCGTCGAAGACGTACGTCACGTCGGTGAGCGCCGACCCGAGGTGCCGCACCATAGTGACGCGCTGCGCCTCGCCGCCGGACAGGGTGCCGGCCGGGCGGTCGAGGCTGAGGTAGCCGAGGCCGATGCCGTTGAGGGAGTCCAGCAGGGCGCGCAACGACTGGAGGACCGGCGCGACGGACGGCTCGTCCAGCGTGCCGAGGAAGGCCGCGAGGTCGCTGATCTGCATCGCGGAGCACTCCGCGATGGTGCGGCCGGCGACCGTGACGGACCGCGCGGCCGGGGCGAGCCGCGAGCCCTCGCAGTCGGGGCAGGCGGTGAAGACGACGGCGCGGTCCACGAACGCCCGGATGTGCGGCTGGAGCGCGTCGCGGTCCTTGGACAGGAAGATGCGGCGGACCTTGACGAGCAGCCCCTCGTAGGTGGTGTTCATCGCGCCGGTGGTGATCTTGGTGGCCGGCTTGTTGAGGAAGTCGTCCCACTCGCGCGGCGTGAAGTCGCGGAGCTTGCGGTCCGGGTCGTAGAGGCCGGAGCCGGCCATGACCTGCCAGTACCAGGTGTCCACGCCGAAGTTGGGGGCGGTGATGGCGCCCTCGTTCAGCGAGCGGTCGCGGTCCACGAGCTGGTCGATGTCGATGTCGGAGACGCGGCCGAGCCCCTCGCAGCGCGGGCACATGCCCTCGGGGCTGTTGAAGCTGAAGTGGGTGGCCGGGCCGATGGGCGGCGTGCCGACGCGGCTGAAGAGGATCCGCAGCATCGTGTACGCGTCGGTGGCGGTGCCGACGGTGGAGCGGGAGTTGGCGCCCATCCGCTCCTGGTCCACGACGATGGCGGCGCTCAGGTTGTGCAGGGCGTCCACGTCGGGGCGGGTGGCGGTCGGCATGAACGACTGGATGAACGCCGTGTACGTCTCGTTGATCAGCCGCCGCGACTCGGCCGCGATCGTGCCGAAGACGAGGGACGACTTGCCCGAGCCCGAGACGCCGGTGAAGACGGTCAGGCGGCGCTTGGGCAGATCGAGGGAGATGTCACGGAGGTTGTTCTCGCGGGCGCCGCGCACCTGGATGAGGTGGTGGTCGTCGGCAAGCATGGAAGGGCTCCTCGGCCGTCGATACGGATGTGCATGGGGGATCCGCGCGAGCGTACACAACGCCACTGACACCCCTTCGCTGTCGGCCGAGCGCCCTGGCACGCGGCACGCGCCGTGCGGCAGGCTCGGCCGCATGACGACACCTGACGGCCCCCTGGCGGGCAAGGCGGCGGTGGTGACGGGCGGTTCGCGCGGCATCGGACGCGGCATCGTGGAACGGCTCGCGCGGGACGGGGCGCGCGTCGTGTTCTCCTGGGCGGGCAACGAGGGCGCCGCGCGCGCTGTGTGCGACGCCGTGACCGCCGCCGGCGGCGAGGCCCACGCGGTGCGCGCCGACTTCACGGACCCGGCCGCCGCCGGCGCGCTGATGGAACGGGCGGACGAACTGCTCGGCGGCCTCGACGTCCTGGTGAACAACGCCGCCCTCACCTTCACGATCCGCCCGCTCGCCGAGACGCCGGACGACCTGTACGACGCCGTACTCGACGTGAACACCCGGGCCGTCTTCACGACGCTGCGGCACGCCGCCAGGACCATGCGGGACGGCGGCCGCGTCGTCACCATCTCGACGCTGAACACCGTGCGTCCCGCGCCCGGCGCCGCCCTCTATGTCGCGAGCAAGGGCGCCGTCGAGCAGCTCTCCGCCGTCGCCGCGCTGGAGCTGGGGCCGCGCGGGATCACCGTGAACACGGTCTCGCCCGGCGCGACCGACACGGAGCTGCTGCGCCACAACGCGCCGGACGGCGCGCTGGAGAAGGTCGCGGCGGGCACCCCGCTCGGGCGGCTCGGGGAGCCGGCGGACATCGCGGACGTGGTCGCGTTCCTCGCGGGACCCGACGGCCGGTGGGTCACCGGCCAGAACATCCGGGTCACCGGCGGTCTGTGACGCGGCGGCCGTCCGGTCAGTCGAGGAAGACGGTGACGGACAGCGGCAGGTGGTCGGAGGCGTCGGTGCGGTCGAGACGCACCCCGCCGAAGGCCACGTCCCGCCCGCCGAACACCCAGTCCACCCTGCGGTCCGGGTCCACGGCGGTGTCGCGTCCGGCGAGGTCCTGGTCGCCGTCCTGGGCGCTGTGCAGCCCGGCGGCGAGCAGCGCCTCGACGGCCGCCGAGCCGGGTTCGGCGTTGAGGTCGCCGGCGAGGACGGCGTGCGGGTCGTCGCCGAGCGCCCGGACGAGCGCGGCCATCTGTTCCGTGTCGCCGTCGGTGTGTGCCGTGACGACGCGGGCGGTCTCCCCCTCGGCGAGCCGCACGTCGACGACCGCGTGGGACCGCTCGCCGCCGGGCAGCGTGCCGGTGTCGGCGGCGACGACGGGCAGGGCCGTCAGCAGGAGCGTCCCGGTCGTACGGTCGCCGGCCGGCGCCCACACGCCGGTCGCGCCGAGGCGGCGCTCCAGCCAGGTCCGCAGGTCGAGCCCGCCGGCGGCGGCCGTCCCGCGCGGCACCTCCTGCAGGACGACGACGTCGGCGCGCGCGTCCTCCAGGACCGTGAGGACGGCGCGCGGATCGACCTGCCCGTCGCGGTCGACGGCCTGGTGAACGTTCCACGTGAGGAGCCGGTACATGCCGCCGGCCGTGTCGGTGGGGGGTGCGTCGACCGTGCCGCGCAGCGCGCCGGCCAGCGGGGGCACGGCCAGCAGGACGGCGGCCAGGACGACCGTGCGGAAGGTGCCCCCCAGCGGCCCTCCGGCGGCCCCGCGCAGCGCCGCCCAGCCGAGGCCCGCGACGGCGAGCAGCGGGAGGAGCGCGGGCAGCAGGCCGAGCGCGTGCGGCAGGACCAGCACGGTGTACCCGAGGGCGGCGAGGGCGCCCGCCGCGGCCTGCGCGCCCCAGGGGCCGAGCCGGTCGGCGGCGGGGAGGGCGATGCCGAGCGCGCCGCGCAGCACGAGGGGCAGGGCGGTGAGCGCGACCAGCGCGGCCGGGGCGGCGGGCCAGGTCGGCACGAGCAGGAACACGGCCGTCGCGACCAGGAGCGCGGCGGGGGACGCCAGGCGTTCCCACGCGGGCAGCGGGCGGGCCAGCGCGGCCATGGCGAGGACGGTCCCGGTGGCGAGCCACAGCCCGGCCGTGTCCCAGGCCAGGCCGCCGCGCGCGGCGAGCAGCGCGGGCGACGCGAGGAAGGCGCCGTAGAGGGCCAGCGCGGGGCCGACGAGTGCCGTGCCGAGGACGCCCACGGGCCGCTCGGGGGCCGCCGGCGGACGGCGGCGCAGCAGTTCGGCGCCTCCGGCGAGCGCCGCGGCGCTCAGCAGGGCGACCGTCCATCCGGTGACGCCGCCGCTCCAGACGGGGCCGAGGCCGGCGGACGGCAGCCGCAGCGCGAGGTCGGCGCCCGCGCCGAGGGCCACCGCGCGGGCGGCGCGGGCGGGGTCGAGCCGCCGTACGGTCAGCAGCAGCGCCGCGACCGCGACACCGGCGGCGACGGCCGTCACCGCCGGGACACGCGCCGCGGGCACCTGCACGGCCAGGCGCGCGACGGCGGCGGCCGTGAGCGCCACGGGGAGCGCGGCCCGCGACCCGAGCCACCACACGAGCGGCCCGCCGAGCGCGGCGACGGCGCACACCAGCAGCGGGACGAGTGCCCCGGCGCCGGTCCAGGCGCCCGTCCCGGCGACCCGCAGCGTCTCGGCGGCGACCAGCGTGGCCAGGGCGGTGAGCGGGGACAGCGCGCGCGGCGGCGCCAAGGCGATCATGGCGGCTCAGGCTAGTTCCCCCGACCGGGTGCCCGCCGCTCAGGGTGCGCGCCGGGCGGGACGCACGTAGCGTCGAAGGGATGACGAGAGGTCGAGGAGGCTCGCCATGGTGCGAAACACACTCGGGACCGTACTCGCCGTTCTCGCCGCGGCTGCGGCCATCATCAGTGTCTTCTTCCACTGGTACGGCTCGCGCGACGGTCGGCTCTACAAGATCACGCCGCTGTTCACCGGCGACGGCATCACCCGGTCGAACGCGAACCTGCTCACCGGGCTGTTCCTGGTGATGCTGGTGGCGGCCGCGGTGACGCTGCTGGGGTTGCTGCTGATGTCCCGGCTGCTGGTGGCGCTGGCGGCGGTCATCGTCCTGGGGTTCACCATCCTGTGGATGGTGCGGCAGTACCAGGTCGACGACAACCTGACGGTCGGCAGCGGCGGGCTGAAGTTCCCCGCGGTCCTCGCCCTGATCAGCGGTGTGGGACTGCTGCTCGCGTCCGCGCTGATGCCGGGCCGCCGTGCGACGCGCGCCCTGGCGGCCGGTGAGCCCGCCGGGCGGCACCGCCGGGACCGGGAGCGGGAGCAGGACCGGGAGCGGGAGCAGGAGCGGGCGGAGGAGCCGCGCCGGACGACGCGCCCCGACGACACCGTGCGTCCTGGCCCGTGGCAGCACCCGCCGGACGAGGACGAGAGCCGTCCCGCGGCCGGCCGCCGGGACCGCTACGACGAGGGGTACGAGGAGGGCTACGGCCGGGGCGCGGCCGACGGCTCCGACGAGCCCGGCGAGGGCGAGGACTACCGGGGCCGCGACGCCGCCTGACGCCCTCACCCGCGATCACCCCGCTGCCGAGCGGGGTGATCGGCCCGTGTCCGGTGTCCTCTCCAGGACGGGTCGGAGCATCTGTGCCCAGTCCGGGCCGGCCTCTGAGGCAGCAGCGCGCCGTACAACAGGGCGATCCCGGGGTTGAGCGAGTTGGTCAGCAGCCCCATCGAGAACAGGCGGGCGTCGGAGACCGCGCCCGACGCGCCTGCCGTGGATGACGCCCCCTGCCGCTGCCGGCTCCGTGGACTCCTCGGGACGGACGTGCTTCCGGGGGCCGACGGCGCGGGGCGGCGGCGCGCGTGTCAGGACTGGCGGGTGCCGCGGGCCGCGTCCAGCGCGTAGACGCAGTGGTCGCGGCTGCACGCGAAGACCATGCCGTCCGCCGTGGCCGGGGTGCCGGTGATCTCGCCACCCGTCTCCAGCTTCCAGCTCAGCCGGCCGCTGACCGCGTCCAGCGTGTACAGGCAGCGGTCCATCGAGCCGAAGTGCAGCCGGCCGTCCCGCACCACCGGCGACCCGATGATCATCTCGCCGGCCGCGAACCGCCAGCGCGGCGTGCCGCTGACCGCGTCCAGCGTGTACATGGCGCTGCCGCTGCCCAGGTGCACCAGGCCGTCCGCCACGACGACCGGCTCGATCGACTGGCGCGCCTCCGTCGAGATGCGCCAGCGGTCGTCGCCCGTGGCGGCGTCGAGCGCGTACACCGTGCCGAGGTAGTCGGCGAAGTAGACGCCCGCCGCGCGGCTGCGCGGCGACGCGTACGCCGGGGGGCAGAGGATCGCGGCCGGCGCGTCGAACCGCCACCGCTCCGCGCCCGTGGCCGAGTCCAGGGCCAGCACGCGCGCTCCGGCGCTCACGTGCACGACGCCGTCGTCGGTGGGCGCGACACGGACCGGCACGCCGCCCGTCGAAGTCGCGTCCCCCACGGGGTGGCGCCACAGCTCGGCGCCCGTGCGGGCCTCCAGCGCGTACAGCAGGCCCTCGCCCCACACGTACACCGTGCCGCCGTGGACGACGGGGGCGGTGTCCTGGACCTCGAAGTCCGTCTGCGCGCCGGACAGCTCCCACAGGCGCTCGCCGTTCGCCGACTCCCATGCCTGGACGCCGCCGCCGTGCGTGGCGGTGACGAGGGTGCCGCGGTCGGCGCGCAGCGCGTAGATCAGCCCGTCGGACGCGATCCGCCAGCGGTCGGAGCCGTCGGCGGCGTCCAGCGCGTACAGGGTGACGCGGTCGGTCGCGAGGACCCGGCCGCCCGTGACGGCCAGCGCCTGCGCGGGCTCCCGCGTCCTGAACTGGCGGCGCCCGCTCGCCACGTCCAGCGCGTGCACCTCCTGCGAGGTGACGTACAGCAGGCCGCCGCGCACGGTCGGCGAGCCCCACAGGTCGCCGTTCATCCGGAAGCGCCACGGCCGCCAGCGGGTCGGCACGGCCTGCTGCGCGGCGGGCGGCGGGCCGGTGTGCGCCGTGTTCGGGCTGGCCATGGCGGCGGACGACGCGGCGGTCGGCGGCCTCGCCCAGGCGGCGGCCCGGGGCGGGGCCGGGTCGGACGGCGGGGGCTCGCGGCGCTGCGGCCCCGGCCCGATCGGCATGTGCGCGCCGGACAGCCGGACCGGGTCGTCCGGCGGCGCGAGGGGCGCGGGCGGGACGGACGGACCCGTGTACGGCGCGACCCCGACCGGCGGCGGGGGCTGCTGGGCGGCGGGCGGCGGGGGCGCGGGCGGCATCGGCGGCGGCCCCGCCGGCGGCTTCCGCGCCTCGGCGGGCGCGGGGCGCGGCCGGCTGTGGCCGTGGTTCTGGCGCTCCGCGATCATCTCGACGACAGCGGGCGGCAGCCACGCCGACGCCGTGCCGCTGTCGTCGCTCGACGCGAAGAGGTGCGGCGCGAGCTGGGCCTGGAGGTCGGCCGGGGTGGGCCGGTCCTCCGGCTTGTGCTCCATCAGCGACTCGATGAGCGGCAGCAGCTCGTCCGGCAGCCCCGAGAGGTCCGGCCGCTCCCGCAGCAGCATGAAGACGGTCTCCACCGGGTTCGCGCCGCGGTAGGGCGGGTGGCCGGTGGCGGCGAAGACCATCGTGGACGCGAGGGAGAACACGTCGCTCGCGCCGCTGACGCTGCGCGAGTCGCGGGCCTGCTCGGGCGACATGTACGCGGGCGTGCCGACGGCGACGTTCGTCATGGTGAGGCGCGTGTTGGAGACGCCGGACGCGATGCCGAAGTCGATCACGCGGGGGCCGTCCTCGACGACCAGGACGTTCGACGGCTTCAGGTCGCGGTGCACGAGGCCGGCGCCGTGGATGGACTGCAGGGCCTCGGCGATGCCGGCGGCCAGCCAGCGCACGGCCTGCGCGGGCAGCGGCCCGTGCTCCGAGACGATCTCCTCCAGCGAGGGCGCGGGGACGTACGCGGTCGCGAGCCACGGGACGGCCGCGCCCGGGTCGGCGTCCACGACGGCGGCGGTGTAGAAGCCGCTGACCGCGCGGGCCGCCTCGACCTCGCGCGTGAAGCGGACCCGGAACAGCTGGTCCTCCGCCAGCTCGCTGCGGACCGTCTTGATGGCGACCCGGCGGCCCGACGCCGACCTGGCCATGTAGACGAGGCCCATGCCTCCGGCACCCAGCCGGCCGAGCACCTCGAACGGTCCGATACGCCGCGGGTCGTGCGGCGTCAGCTGCTCCACTGTCCCTCCACCTCCCCGTCGGGGCGCTGCTTCCCCGCCCCCTGTGCAGCATCTCATCCACCGCCGCAGAGCCGCGGGCTCCGGCACGATTCTTCCCCCCGGGACCAACAGTCGCTAACCCGGGGTCCGGCTTGGGCTGAGTGTCCCGCAATGTCCGCACCGGTGGGGAGGGGGTTCCCCATTCGGATGCGATCAAATCGCGCCGAGATCGCGCGTAGATAAGCTGACTGGCATGACAGGACAGGTAACGACCGTGGACGGCCGCATCGCCGGCCGGCGGGGTCAGGCAACGCGGCAGAAGCTGCTCGACTGCCTGGGGAAAATGCTGGGCTCATCGCCCTACCGCGACGTCAGAGTCATCGACGTAGCACGCAAAGCGGGCACGTCACCGGCCACTTTCTACCAGTATTTCCCGGATGTCGAGGCCGCCGTCCTGGAGATCGCCGAAGCCACCGTGCGGGAGAGCGAGGCACTGACCGCCCTCGTCGAGGGCCGCTCCTGGGCGGGCCGGGCCGGCCGGCAGACCGCCGAGGACCTGGTCGACGGCTTCCTCGCCTTCTGGCGCAAACACGACGCCATCCTGCGCGTGATCGACCTGGGCGCCGCGGAGGGCGACCGCCGCTTCGTCCGCATCAGGACGCGGGTGCAGGGCGCGGTCGTGAAGCCGCTCGCCGACACCATCGAGGAACTGCGCAGCCGCAGCCGCGGCTCCGACGCCGACACCTCGCCCGCCGCGACGGCCGGTTCGCTCGTCACGATGCTGGCGGCCGTGTCGTCGCAGCCCAAGAGCCTGCAGGCGCTCGGCGCCAAGCAGAGCGACCTGAAGCCGACGCTCGCGGTGCTCGTGCACCTCGGCGTCACCGGGCGCCGGCCCGCCAAGTAGCGCGCCGGGCACCGCCGCCCGGTCCCTGTCTCCGGGACGGCGCCCCGCCGTCGCCGCGCCACCCCACACCTCGTGTCCCGCACCCCCGGCGGCCCGGTGGGTGCGGGACACCGGCGCGCCCGGCGCTGCGTATGCTCATGACATGCCGATGCCGTCAGCGCCCGTCCATGTCATCGGAGCCGGCCCCGGCGGCCTCGCCACCGCCGCCGCGCTGGCGCACCGGGGGATACGGGCCGTCGTCGTGGAGCGGTCGAGCGATGTCGGCGCCTCCTGGCGCGGGCACTACGACCGCCTCCGCCTGCACACCACGCGCCGCGGATCCGCCCTCCCGGGCCTGCCGATACCGCGCGCCGCCGGCCGCTGGCCCGCGCGCGACGACTTCGTGCGCTACCTGGAGGACTACGCGCGCCACCACCGCCTCGACCTCGCGACCGGCGTCGAGGTCTTCCGCGTCGACCGGGCCGGGCAGGACGGCGGCTGGATCCTGGAGGCCACCGGGGGCCGGCGCCTGCGGGCCGGCGCCGTCGTCGTCGCCACCGGCCGCAACCACACGCCGTACCTGCCGGACTGGCCGGGCCGCGACGCCTACACCGGCGACCTGCTGCACGCCGCCGCCTACCGCGAGCCTGGGCCGTACGCCGGGCGGGACGTCCTCGTCGTCGGCGCCGGCAACACGGGCGCCGAGATAGCCGCCGACCTGGCGGCGGGCGGCGCGGAACGGGTCCGCCTCGCCGTGCGCACCGTGCCGCACATCCTGCGCCGCGCCACGCTCGGCTGGCCCGCGCAGGTGAGCGGCATCCTGTGCCGCCGGCTGCCCGTCCGCCTGGTGGACCGGCTCGCCCGGCCGATCGAACGCACCCTCCCCGATCTCACGGCCCACGGCCTGCCGCGCCCCGACACCGGCCTGTACTCCCGGGTGCGCGAGGGCGCCATCCCGGTGCTGGACGCGGGACTCGTCCGCGCGGTGCGGCGCGGACGGGTCGAACCGGTGGGCGCCGTCGTGTCGTTCGACGGTCCCGAGGTGACGCTCGCCGACGGCGCCGTCATCACCCCGGACACCGTGATAGCGGCGACCGGCTACCGGCGCGGTCTCGAACCGCTCGTCGGCCACCTCGGGCTCCTCGACGGGCGCGGCCTGCCGCTCGTCCACGGCCGCCGGACGCATCCGGCCGCGCCGGGGCTCCACTTCACCGGCTACAGCACCCCGATCAGCGGCATGCTCCGCGAACTGGCCAGGGACGCGCCGAGGATCGCGGCCGCCATCGCCGCCAGGACCTGAACCGGCCCGGACGGCGAGGAGAGTACGGGCCCCTTCCGCGGCAGGGAAGGGACCCGCGGGGCGATCCGCACTCGCCGAGGTGGGTCCGGCGGCCCGCCGGACGGCCGGCCGTACCTCGGCGTCCCCTCGCGACGCATCACCCCGTCCCGCCCGATCCGGCCTCCACGGACCGGGACGGAACGTTTCCCAGAGTCATCAAGCCGCCACGTCTCGTCAATACCTGGCCGGTTCCCGCCGCGTGGGGACAGTCCAGTTCGCACCACACGCGTTTGCCCGCGCCCTCGGGCTGCCAGCCCCACCGGTCGGCGAGCACCTCGACCAGTTCGAGGCCGCGACCGTTCGTGTCCTCGCCCTCCGCACGGCGCGGACGGGGCGCACGCGCGCTGTCGTCCACCACTTCGAGCCGTACGGACTCCGGTTCGCGCACCGCGAGCCGCAGCACGGCGGGCCGTCCCGTGTGGACCACCGCGTTGGTCACCAACTCGGACACCAGCAGCACCACGGTGTCCGTGCGGGCATCGTCGGGACAGGCCGGGCAGGGCGCGCCCCGGCCAAGCTGCGCCCGCACCCAGCGGCGGGCACGGCCCACCTCCGAGGGCTCGGGGGCGACCTCCAACTGCTCTTCCAGCTCCTGCACCGTTCACACCATCCGAACCGGCGGACCTATCGCCTCGCACCGAGACACAACCTCGGCTCGTGCCAGCATGATTGACAGCAGACACGGACAACAAGCGCGTCCGGCATATTCCGGCGCAAAGGAGTAAGGTCCCGGCATCATGTGCGAACGTCGGCCGCTCCGCTCGAACAGCGGCGGCGGACGGGCCGCCGCTCAGGCGGTCAGCGGCTCGCCGGCGGCGGCCGAGGCGAGGTCCGGGTAGCAGTCGAAGAGGCGCCGCACCCCGAGGGCGGCGAGGACGCGGTTCACGTGGCTGCCGTCCTCGGCGCCGCGCGCGGGCAGGATGAGCCGCAGCTCACCCGCGCACGACCGCATCAGCCGCCGTGCGGCGACCAGCACGCCGACGCCGCTCGAGTCGCAGAACAGGACGTCGGACAGGTCGAGGACCAGCCGTCTGCGCCCGTCGGCGACCGCGTCGTGCACATGCTGGCGCACGGTCGGCGAGGTGGCGAGGTCGAGTTCGCCGGCGACCCGCAGCACGGTCCACTCCCCCCGCGACTCCCCCTGCACCGTCAATGTCACGAGCCTGCAGCCTTCCTGTGCTATGCCACGGTCACGGACCGCGGGCGCGTGCCCTGAGCATTCCATGTGCGGCCTGCCCACTTCCGGCGCGGTCACGCCTCCGTCCCCGTACCGGCCCGGCAACGATCCCGCCATCCGGCCATCACGCGGCGCCAGGAAGTGACCGAAACCTTTCACCCGCGTACATCCCGCGCGCCGGATCCCCACACATGGCCGCTCGCGGGGGCGCGCGCCGGGGGCACCCCGCACTACATTTGACGTACGCACGGGACCACGGCATGTTCGCCGGGCCGACGGGAGTGGGGAGCCGGATGGCGCACCAGACGCCACCAGAGGGGGACCGCGGCGTGCGCCGCCGCCTGGAGCGCGGTGACGCCGCCGCCCTGTCCGAACTCTACGACCGCTACGCCCCGCTCAGTTACGGAATCGCGCACCGCATCCTCGGCGACGGCGCCGGGGACGGCGACCCCGACGGCGACGCCGAGGACGACCCGGCCGCCGCCGTGACGCGCGAGGTCTTCGCACGCCTGTGGGAGCGCCCCGCCGAGCGGTACCCGGCGCACGGGCCGCTGCGGTCCTGGATCGCCGCCGAGAGCCACCGGCTCGCGGTCGAGCGGCTGCGCCGCAGCCCGGGTCCCGGCACCCCCGAGGAGACCGCCGCCAGGGAGCGCGCCGCCTCCACCGCCGCGCGCGCCGACTACATCGTCAGCGCCATGCCGGTCCCCCTGCGGGACGCCCTGCGGCTCGCCAGGTTCCAGCGGCACGACTACCGGGAGACGGCCCGGCTCCTCGGCATCACGGACGCGGAGGCACGCCGGCGCCTGCGCCTCGGGCTCCAGCTCCTGTCCACCGCGGCGGGCTACAGCCCCGAGCCGGACGGGACGGCGGCGGGCGCCGGCACGGGCACGGCGCCGGTGAAAGGTTCCGGCAGCACGACGGGCGACGGGCCGGGCCGCGCCGCCGGAAGCGGCGGCCCCCGGTGACCGCGCCGCGCCCGGCGGGGCGGGACACCGCCCCCGGCACGGACCACCCGGCGTGGACAACCCCCCGGCAGCGGAAGGCGGGCGAGCCGATGGCCCCACCCCCGGACGGCGGCCTCCCGCACGCCGCCGGCGACGGCACCCAGGAGACCCACCAGGACCTGAAGGCGCTGCTCGGCGCCTGGGCGCTCGGCGCCTGCTCCCCGGCGGAGGCGGCGCGCGTCGAGGCGCATCTCGACGACTGCGCGCCGTGCGCCACCGAGGCCGCCGGGTTCGAGGACGCGGTGGCCCTGCTGGAGCCGCCGCGCGGCCTCGACCTCGACCCCGGCCTGCGCGGCCGCGTCATCGCCGACTGCCTCGCCCGCAGGCCCGCCGACCTGCCCGTCCCCTCGTGGGCCGCGCCGCTGGACGCGGAGGCCGCCCGCCTGGACGCGCTGCTGCACGACATGGCCGAGGACGAGTGGGACAGCCACGTCGAACTGTCCTGGTACGAGGCCGACCACCTGCGGCGCATGCCCACGACCGTCGGCGGCGTCCTGGACCACCTGCTCGCCGCGGACAGCCTGCTGGCGCGCCTCGTCGGCCTGCCCGACCCGCTGGCCGACGGCCCCGGCGCGCCGCCCGACCCCGTGAGCAGGACGCTCCTGCTCTGGTCGGGGAAGGGCGGGGACGCCTGGCGGCCCTGGCGCCGGCAGACCCGCGCGCTGGTCCGCGCCGCGGCCGGGACGGGCGGCCGCGCCGGGGAGCGCACGGTCCCCGCCGCCCGGTACAGCGACCCGCACCTGTTCCCCGGCCGCGCCGACATCGCCCTGTCGGACATGTACCTGGACCGCGCGTTCGCCTGCTGGACGCACGCCGACGACATCGCGGGCGCCGTCGACTACCCGTACGACGGGCCGGAGGGGCCGCACCTGCGGCTGCTCGTGGACCTGGCGGCGCGGCGGCTGCCGGGCAGCGTGGCGCGCCGCCGCCGCGCGGGGCTCGCCGCGTCCCCGGCCCGGCTGCTGCCCGCCGGGCGGCCCGGACGCACGCTGCACCTGGAGGTCGAGGGTCCTGGCGGCGGCGACTGGTACATCCCCGTCGACTCGCCGGACCTCGCGGTCGGCCGGGCCGCGGCCCGCGAGGCGGTGGCCCATGTCGCCCTGGAGGACGTGGTGTTCTGCCGGCTCGCGGCCGGGCGCATCCACCCGGAGGAGGCGCCGTCCGGGGAGACCGGGGACGAGGCCGTCATACGGGACGTGCTGTTCGCGGCGGCGGGGCTGTCACGGCTGTGACGGCCCCGCGCGCGCGACCGGACGCGGCGGGGCTCAGGAGAAGACGACGGTGCGGCTGCCGTTGAGCAGCACGCGGTGCTCGCTGTGCCACTTGACGGCGCGCGCCAGCGCCTGGCACTCGACGTCACGGCCGGCCGCGACGAGCTGCTGCGGCGTGAGGTTGTGGCCGACGCGCTGCACCTCCTGCTCGATGATCGGCCCCTCGTCGAGTTCCGCGGTGACGTAGTGGGCGGTGGCGCCGATCAGCTTCACGCCCCTGGCGTGCGCCTGGTGGTAAGGGCGCGCGCCCTTGAAGGACGGGAGGAAGGAGTGGTGGATGTTGATGATGCGGCCGGGCAGGCGCGAGCACAGGTCGTCCGAGATGACCTGCATGTAGCGGGCAAGGACGACCAGCTCGACGCGCTCCTTGTCCACGATGCGCAGCAGTTCGGCCTCCGCGTCCGCCTTCGTCTCCGCCGTGACCGGCAGGTGGTGGAACGGGATGCCGTAGGACGCGGACAGCTCGGCGAAGTCGGTGTGGTTGGAGACGACGCCGACGATGTCGACGGGGAGGGCGCCGAGCCGCGCGCGGAACAGCAGGTCGTTCAGGCAGTGCCCGAACCTGCTGACCATGATCAGGACGCGCATCCGCTCGGCCGCCTCGTGGAGCTGCCAGTCCATCGCGAACGTGTCGCCGACGGCCGCGAAGCTGGCCCGCAGCTTCTCCAGGTCGACCGGCGCGGTGGCCGAGAACTGCACGCGCATGAAGAACAGACCGGTGTCCCGGTCGCCGAACTGCTGGCTGTCCTCGATGTTGCATCCGGTCATGAACAGGTAGCTGGACACGGCGTGCACGATGCCCGGTTTGTCCGGGCAGGAGAGGGTCAGCACATAGCGGTCCGACCGTTCGGCGGGCGAGGCGGCGTTCATGCCCCCTAGCCTGGCACAGTCCGCGCGCGCCCCGCACCGCTCCCCGGCGCCGCCTCAGCCGAGCTGCAGCGCGGCGGCCAGCTCGTCCAGCGAACGCGGCGGCACGTCCGGGTCGTCCCCGTCCGCCGCGGCCAGCCGTACGTGCGCCTCGCGGGCCGCCCGTACGGCCTCGGGCCAGCTCTGGTGCCCGAGGTACGCGGCGACCGGGGCGTCGGCGCCGACCTGGTGCATGATCCGCAGCACGCGCAGCACGGCGTGGTCGACGAGCGCCGCCTCCTCCGCGTCGCGGAAGACGGTGCCGACGTACTTCTCGGCCGACCAGTTGTCCAGCCACGTGTCCTCGACGAGCCGGTACACGGCGTCCGTCACGTCACCGTAGCCCGGTGTGCCGGGCAGCCAGCGCTCCTGGTGGAACGCCGGGTCCGAGAGCATGTGCAGCGCGGAGCGCACATTGGCGCGCCAGCGCCACCACGGCATGTCGTTGAGGGCCATGCCAGTCATGGTGGGGGAACGGCGGGCGTGACGGGAAGACTTCTCCTGACTTTGCGTGTGCACGGGAACCGATCGTACGGGGCCGTCGCTCACAGGGCGCCCGGCTCCCGCTCCGGCAGGCCGTGCGCCGTGGCCAGCGGGTTCCACAGGTCGGCGGCGCGCTGCTTGGCCTCGGTGGCGCGGCCGCTCGCGGCGTCGCCCTGGTTGGCCCGGTCGGTGTGCTGCGCCGAACCGCCCCGGCACACGTCCGGGTTGTTCTTGGCCTCCTCGGCCCACGCGGCGTAGTGCTCGTCGGCCTCGGCGGACGCCTGCCACGCCTCGGTGAGCGCCTGGACGAGGTCGGCGCTGCCGTCGAGCGCGCTCAGGTCGAGGCCCTGGAGCTGGCCGACGAGGTTGTTGCGCTGGTCGCGGGCGGCGCGCAGGTCGGTGACCGCGGCGTCGAGCTCGCGGCAGCCGCGGATGTTCCCGACGGAGCGGACGACGGCGTCGCGGCTGTCGTTGCTCTGCTCCAGGAGGTCGGACAGGGCGGTGGCCTGGGCGCGGGCGGCGTCCTCGGCGCCGTCGGACGCGTCGTCGTCCGTGCCCTCGTCGGGGGCGCCGGTGGCGTCGTCCGCCCCGGCGTCGTCGCCCTCGCCGTCGGCGGAGGCGTCGGCGGTCACCTCACTGCTCGCCCCGGCCTCGGGGCCGCCGCTGTCGTCCCCGCCGCCGAGGAGCGCGCCCGCGCCGAGGCCGATCCCCGCGAGGACGACGATGGCGACGATCGCCAGCACCGCCTTGCGGGACCTGCCGTCGCCGGGGTCGTCGTCGTACCGGTCGTCGTACGGCCGGTGCGGGCCGCCGGGACCGGCTCCGGCGGCGGACCGGAACAGGCCGTCGAAGTCGCCGCCGCCCGGCGCGGGACCGGGGCCGGCGGGCCGGGCGGACCACGGCGCGGCCCCCCGGCCGCCGTACGGATCGCCCGGCGCGCCGTCGCCCGGACGCACGGCGCGGAGCTGCGTGGTGGCCGGGTCGCCCGCGGCGACGGGCGGCATGACGGTCGTCGCGGCGTCGTCGTCCCGCACGGGCGGGATGGCCTGCGTGGGCTGCGCGTCGTCCCGCACGGGCGGGAGCATCTGGGTGGCGCCCTCGTCGCCCGGCGGCTGCTCGCCCGGGCGCGGACCGTGCGGCGACACGGCGCGCAACTGCGTGGTCCGCTCGGCCTCGGCCTCGTCGCGGATCGGGGGGATCATCTGCGTGGGCGCGGCATCGGCGGAGTCCGGGGGCACGGTGGGGCGCGCGGGCGTGGCGACCCGGGGCAGCTCGGCGGGGGGCCGGGGACCGGGCGCCGGGGGCGCCGCCGGCGGCTGCCCGGGCGGTCCCGGCGGGACGGGCGGCTGCCCCTGCGACGGGCCGTGCGCGCCCGCCGGGGGCAGCCCCGGCGCCGCACCCTCCGGACCCCACGGCCGGCCCCACGGGCTGCCGGCGGACGGGGAGGCGGGGGCACCCGGCTGCCCGGGCGCGCCCGGTCCCCTGGACCAGGGCTCACCGCCGCCGGAGGGGAGTATGACTCCCTCGCGGGGCTCGTCGTCCGCTCCGTTGTGGGTGCTCACCCGGGCTCCTCGTCGATTCCGCGCCGCTCGCCGTGTCACGCTACCGGCTCGAAGGGAGAGTGGTCGTGCCACCTCCCGGGCGTCAAGTCGGCCCGCTGTCAAGGCTTCCCGGGGCGCCGGGGACCGCCCGCGCCCCAAACGCACCCTGACGTACGCGAAGTGCCCCCGCCCGCGCCGCGCACCCGGGCCACGCGCAGGTGGCCACACGTGCCGCAGATCACGGCGTGCCCGCGCGCGCCCGCTGACGACGCGCGGCGGTGGGGCGTCACCGCTGCGGCCAGCGCGCCGCGAACTCGCGCACGCGCGGCTCGGCGCGCAGCGGTTCGAGGCGCGTGCGGAAGTCGGCGAAGTACTCAGCGCCGCGCCGCGACCGCAGGCCATCCAGCAGTGTGCCGGCCTCGTCGGCGGTGTGGCAGGCGTGTTCGAGGTCCCCCTCCTGCAACTGGCCGGTCGCCATGAGCAGCAGCCCTATCGCCCGGCGCCGCGCCCGGCCCTCGGGTGGGCGGCGAGCGCCTCGGCCGCGCGGTCCTGTGCCGCCCGGCCCTGGCCGAGGTCGCGGTGGCAGTGCGCGAGTTCGTCGGCGAGGTAGGCGGAGTCGAAGTGCCGCACCCACGGGGCGTCGTCGGCTGCCGCGTCGTCGGCCCGCTCCAGCGCGGCGAGGGCGGCGCCGGCGGCCCTGCGGCAGCTCTCCGCGTCGCCGAGCTGGGCGTACCCGCGCGCCTCGGCGGCCAGGAACAGCGCCTCGGCGCGGGGCGTGACGCGGCCCCTGGCGCCCTCCTGCGCGGCGCGGGCGAGCTGGATCACCTCGCGCGGATTGCCGAGTTCGGCGGCGAGGTGGCTCATCCCCGCGGCCAGGACGTAGCCGCCGAAGCCGCGGTCGCCGGCGGCCTGGCTGAGCCGCAGCGCCTGGATGTAGTACCGCTGGGCGAGGCCGGGCAGGCCGGTGTCGACCGCCATGTAGCCGGCCAGCTCGGTCAGCCGGGCGGCGGCGCGGAACAGCTCGCGGCCGACGGCCTCGCGGTACGAGCCGCCGAGCAGCCCGGCGACGACACCGCTCAGGTAGTGGACGACGAGGGGCCGCACGTGGCCGGCGCCCCAGCGGCGGTCGAGTTCGACGAGGGACGCCGTGGTGGCTGCCACCGCCGCCACGTCCGAGGCGCCGACGCGTGGCCCCGAGGCGCGGGCCACCTCCGTGTCGGCGGGCGTGATCAGCCAGTCCCTGCTGGGCTCGACGAGCGCGGCGGGCGCCACCTGCGTACCGCCGGCGCCGTACGGGTCGGCCGGGCCGCCCCTGGCGTCGCCGCGCACCCCGTCGGAGCGCCACAGCTCGACGGCCTGCTCGATGCCCTCGGCGAGGCCGGAGGCGAAGTGCAGGCCCACCGAGGCGCCCGGGCGGCGGGAGCTGCCCATGCCGATGTCGTCCACGCCGACGGGACGGCCCAGCTTGCGGCCCAGGGCCTCGGCGATCACCTCGGGCGCCCGGCCGCGCGGCTGCTGGCCGCGCATCCAGCGGGCGACGGACGTCTTGTCGTAGCGGAAGTCGAGGCCGCGTTCGGCCGCGCACATGTTGACGCGGCGGGCGAGTCCGGCGTTGGAGCAGCCCGCCTCCCGGATGAGGGCGAGCAGCCGCTCGTTCGGCTGGCGGGCGATCAGTGGTCTCGCGGTCATGGTTTTCGACGGCTCCTCAAGGGGGCTGGGCCCGGGACATTCGCGAGCTGATCACTGCCCGTCGGTCCTCCGCTCCATCCCGTATGCCCCGTTGGTGCACCGGTGCGCCGGGCGTGCGGGACCCCCGCGCGCGCACCGGTGTGCGCCCGCCCCGTAACCCGAGTGGAGCAGTCGAGTTGTGCTCGGCGTGGAGAACACCTTCCGAGCGGTTCCGGCCGCCGCCGCCGTCCCCCCTGTCGTCAAGGTCCCGCCGCCGCGGGCGGCTTCACTCGCCGAGCACGCCGTCCGGTACGCAGGTGAGCGGCACTGGGACGTGCTGCCCGGCGCCTGGCTGGAGGACGGCGGCGGCGTGCTGCGGTGTTCGTGCGCGCTGCCCGCGTGCGACGCGCCGGGCGCGCACCCCACGCGCCCCGACTGGCACGGCCAGGTGACGGGCAGCGCGGCGACGGCCCGCCGTCTGTGGGAGGAGCACCCCCGGGCGTCCGTCCTGCTGCCCACGGGGCGGCTGTTCGACGTGATCGAGATCGCGGAGGCGGCCGGCTGCCTGGCCCTCGCGCGGCTGGAGCGCTCCGGGCCGCCGCCGGGGCCGGTCGCCGTGACGCCGCTCGGCACGCTCCAGTTCTACGTGCGCGCGGGGGACGCGCCGCGCGTGCCGGGGCTGCTGCGCCAGACCGGCTGGGGGCAGGCCGTCGGCGACCTGCGGACCCGGGGCGACGGCGAGTGGGTCGCCGCGCCGCCGACACGTGTCGGCACGCGCGGGTCTGCGGTGCGCTGGGTACGGCGGCCGGTGCCGGGCCCCGGCGGCATGCCGGAGGCGGCGGCCCTCCTCCCCGCCCTCGCCTACGCCTGCGCGCAGACCCGGGAGGTCTAGGGTCTGCCCGCCCCCGTAGCCCGGCGGTGCCGGGAGCGGGCTTAGAGTTGCGCGGGTGGACAGCGCGAACGGGACGACGGCAGGCGGCGACGGCACGGCGGACGGGGCGGGTCTCGCCGTCCGCGCACGGGGCCTCGTCAAGCGGTTCGGCGACCGGACGGCCGTCGCCGGGATCGACCTCGAACTGCCGGCCGGCCGGTTCGTCGGCCTCGTCGGGCCGAACGGCGCGGGCAAGACGACGACGCTGTCCATGGTCACCGGGCTGCTGCGCCCGGACGCCGGCACCGTGGAGATCGCCGGCCTCGACGTGTGGGCCGACCCGGCGGCGGCGAAGGCGCGCATCGGGGTGCTGCCGGAGGGGCTGCGCCTGTTCGAGCGGCTCACCGGGCGCGAGACGCTGACGTACCTGGGGCGGCTGCGGGGCCTGCCGGCCGGCGAGGTGGAGCGGCGCGCGGACCAGCTCCTCGACGTGCTGGCGCTGTCCCCCGCGCAGAACCGGCTGATCGCCGACTACTCGACGGGCATGCGCAAGAAGATCGGGCTCGCCGCCGCCCTGCTGCACGACCCGGAGGTGCTGGTCCTGGACGAGCCGTTCGAGGGCGTGGACCCGGTGTCGGCGCAGACGATCCGCGGCGTCCTGGAGCGGTACACGGGCGCGGGCGCGACGGTGGTGTTCTCCAGCCATGTGATGGAGCTGGTGGAGTCGCTGTGCGACTGGGTCGCGGTGCTCGCGGCGGGCCGCATCAGGGCGCACGGGCCGCTCGCGGAGGTGCGCGGGGGCGCGGAGTCGCTGCAGAGCGCCTTCCTCGATCTGGTGGGCGCCCGGAGCGGCGCCGGCGCCGACGCCCTCGACTGGCTGGGCGCCGGCACGGCCGGCCGCTGAGGCACGGGGCCGCCGGGCGGTCAGACCTCCAGGTCGCCGGGCCCGGGCATGCCGGAGAAGTCCAGGACCAGGCCGGCGGGCGGGGGCTCCACGTCGACCGGCAGGTTCCAGTCGTGGAAGGCGACGTCCATGGGGCCTCCGACGTCCATGCCGCGCATCTGGAGGGGGTAGGGCTCACCCTCGGCGGCGACCAGCATCGTCGTGGTCCCGTCCAACAGCTCGATGGCCGGCCGGCCGTCGAACGTCGTGTTCTCGCCGCGCTCGACCGGCGAGCCGGGTTCGCCGGTGTCCGTCCGCATGTCGCCCTGGAGGGCCGCGAGGTCGCACATCTGCAGTTGTGCCGCCATGTCGGGGTCGTCCGGGTCCCCCTTCAGCCAGCGGCCGACGAAGAGTTCGAGTTCCGCCTCGCCAACGGCTCCTCCCGCGAAGTCCTCCCACATCTGCCGGTCCGGCCTGATCCATACATCGTCGCCCCGGCGGCGCAGCTCGAACTCCCCCTGTCCGTCCGAGGAGAAGGTGCCGGAGCAGTCGGCGTCCCGGTCGAGGCTGAGGTCCGCCCGCACCACGCCCTGGGGCGTGGTGGTGGTGATGGCCACGCGGACGGACTCCGCCTCCGTCAACAACTCCATGGCGCGTTCCGCCAGGGCGGCCGCGTCAGCGCCGAAGCCGGTGCCGGCACCCGTACCGCCGTCGTCCGCCGCGTCGGTCGCCCCGGTGGTGGGGCGTTCGTCATCGGCGACGAACGCGCCGATCCCGCGCGGGCCCGTGTCGCCGCCACCGCAGGCGGCGAGGGCCGGCAGCAGGAGCGCGGCGGTCAGCGCGCCCACCGCGCGCGTCCGGCGGCGGCCCCCCGGTCCCGTGTTCATCGCTGCACCACTCCCCCTCGGCCATGCACAAGCCATGCCCACGCAATATAAAGATTTTCTTCACACCGTATCAACGCTTTACTTGGGGCCGTTTGCGCTGAACCGCGGCCGAAACCCCCCGTTCGCGTGATCGCCACTCAGGATTGGGCGCAGGGGAAGCGGGGAGATATCCGGTCAGGATGAGGCCACCCCGGAGAGCTCGGGGCCCGGGGTGGCCTCGCCCGGTGACCGGCCCCCGCACGCGTCAGCCCTTCGCGACGAAGACATGCATGGCCACGGACGGCTCCAGCTCCGCGGCCTCGCCCCCGCTGCCGACCTGCACGCTGCCCCCGGCCCCCGTGGAGACGCTGACGGACGCCCCCGGGCGCACGCCCGCGCGCCGCAGTGTCTGCATGACCTGCGCGTCCGTCTGGATCGGCTCGCCGATCCGCCGGACGACGACCGTCCTGCCCTCGACCGCGTCGAGGTCCGACAGCGCCACCATGCCCTCGCCCAGGAACGGCGCGGGCTCCGCCGCCTCGCCCAGCTCGGCGAGGCCCGGGATCGGGTTCCCGTAGGGGGACTCGGTGGGGTGGTCGAGCAGCTCCAGGACGCGCCGCTCCACGGCCTCGCTCATCACGTGCTCCCAGCGACAGGCCTCCGCGTGGACGTGCTCCCACTCCAGGCCGATCACATCCACCAGCAGGCACTCGGCCAGCCGGTGCTTGCGCATGACGCGCTGCGCCAGGCGACGGCCCTCGTCCGTCAGCTCCAGGTGCCGGTCGCCGGCGATGGTCAGCAGACCGTCCCGCTCCATGCGGGCCACGGTCTGGCTCACGGTGGGCCCGCTCTGCTCAAGCCGCTCGGCGATGCGGGCCCGCATCGGGACAACCCCCTCCTCCTCCAGTTCGAGAATGGTGCGGAGGTACATCTCGGTGGTGTCGATGAGTCCGGACATAAAGCGCCCCTCGATATCTCGTGCGGTGGCCCTGCCATCAATTCTGACGCACGCCAGTGACAACCGGCCCCGATCGTCCTGCCGGACGGCCCGACGGCTCCGGGATCTTGTGAGCGAGTGGTCCAGACCATTACGGTGGGCGCGGCCCGCCGCACCGGCGGAGGGCGCCACCCGTTGACGGGCGGAAGGGGACCCCCACTCATGAGCGACCGCCCCGGCACCCTCGCCGACCGGTACTTCGACGCCGCCATCGGCCTCATCGGCCGCGTCCGCGAGCAGGAGCGCGACCGCGTCACCGAGGCCGCCGCACTCATCGCCGACACCGTCTCCGCGGGCGGCCGGATCTTCGTGTACGGCGCGGGGCACTCCGCGCTGCCGGCCCAGGACCTCGTGTACCGCGCCGGCGGCCTCGCCGTCGTGAACCTCCTCACCGTCCCCGGCACGACCGGCGTCGACATCGTCCCCGCGACCCTCAGCAGCGCCCTCGAACACGTCGCCGGCCTCGCCACCGCCGTCCTCGACACCGGCCCCGCGCGGGCCGGCGACCTGCTCGTCGTCATATCCCTGTCCGGGCGGAACGTCCTGCCCGTCGAGATGGCGTCCGGGGCACGGGAGCGCGGCATCACCGTCCTCGGTGTGACGTCCGTCGCCTACGCGGACCTCACCACGTCGCGGCACCCCTCGGGCACCTTCCTCAAGGACCACTGCGACCTCGTCCTCGACAGCGCGATCCCGTACGGGGACACGACGCTGACCGGCGACGGGATCGGGGCGCCGTTCGCCCCGGCCTCGACCGTCGTCACCTGCGCCCTGCTCCAGGCCGTCGTGGCCGAGACCGCCGGCCGGCTCGCCGCGGCCGGCCGCGAACCGCCGCTCCTGCGCTCGGGCAACGTGGACGGCGGCCTGCAGTGGAACGAACAGGTCGTCGCCGACCACGCCGACCAGGTGCTGTGGTCCCGCTGACCGCCGCGCCCCCCAGGGTCTGTCCGGCGGATCTTGCCTGTCTCGCGACGCCGGCTACGGCACCTCGCTGCGTTGCCGTATCGCGCGAATACGACGGGTATGAGCTGCGATCCGGCGCCTTGCGATGCACCGCATCCGACGCCGCGAACCGCGACAAGACCCGCCGGACAGACCCTGGCCGTCAGCCCGCCCGGCCGCGCAGCTCCAGGTCCACGGCCGCCGCCGCCCGCAGCGCCACGTCCTCCCCGTACACCGTGTCGGCGCGGTCGAACGGCCGCCCGGCCCCGCCCCGCAGGAACGTCAGGACGCCCACCTGCCGCCCGAGGCTCCGCATCGGCACGCACAGCGCGTGCTCCACGCCCTGCGGCCAGCGGTGGTCCGCCGCCCAGCCGGACCGCACCCCGCCGCCCGTCACGCGCACGGCCAGCCCCCGGTCCCACGCCTGGAGCACCGGGTGACCCGCGCGGTACCCGACCGGCACGCCCCGCGTCGCCGAGGCAGGCGCCCCGAACTCCCCCGGCGTCTCCGCGAGCCGCACGAACGCGTCGCCGCCCGCCGCCACGTCGAGCAGCGCGTGGTCGGCGAAGCCGGGCAGCGCGAAGTGCAGGTGCAGGACGGCGGCCTCCATCGGGTCGCGGCACTCGGCCGCCGCCCGCGCCGCCCGCGTGAGCTGGCTGTCCCTGAACCGGCGCCGGGCCGCCGCCTGCGCCCCGAGCCGCGCCCGCGTCACGTCCTCGAACAGCCAGGCCACGCCGAGTGGCGCCGGATCGCCGCCGGGCGCGGCCAGCCGCAGGAAGCCGCTGAGCAGGCAGCGGCGGGGCGACCCGCCGAGCCCGGCACCGGCGTGCACCGGGTCGGCGAACGCCCCCTCCCGCGCGCCGGCGTCCTGCGGGGCGAGCCACAGGTCGACGGGGCCGCCCGGCGGGTGCCCGGCCAGGGTGTGCTCGACGGCGCTCTCCAGTTCCTCGATGCCGCCGGCGAACGACTCGGCGAGCGGGTCGCCCAGCAGGTCCTCGGGCGGCAGCTCCAGGACGCGGGCCGCCCGGGCGTTGACGGACAGGACCCGCAGGTCCGCGTCGAGGACGACGACGGCCCACGGCGAGTCGCCGAGGAGCGCGGCGGCGAGCGCGGCGTCGCGCTCCCTGCCGAACCGGGCGCCCGCCTCGCCGAAGGCGCAGTACGCCCCGGCCGGGTGCCCCTCGCCGTCCAGCAGGGGCGTGGTCGTGGCGCGGACGAGGACCCGTCCGCCGTCACGCCGCAGCAGCGCGAACTCGTCGGTGCGCCGGGTGCCCGGCGGAACGGTCAGGAGGCGGTCGCGGACGTGCGGCTCGTCGGCCTCCCGGACGGCCCAGCCGCCGAGTGACGCGCGCCCCACGGCCTCCGCGCCAGGCCAGCCGAGGAGCCGTTCGGCGTGCCGGTTCCAGTGGGTCACACGGCCGGTGCCGTCCACGGCGAACAGCGCGGTGTCGAGTCCGTCGAGCAGCGCGGGCAGCATCCGGTCGCCGGACGCTATGCCGGACGCGCCGGACATGCGGGAAGAGGTGGTCACCTGTATACCCCCAGCACAACAGGAGATGTCGCGCGCCGGTCGCGGACGCGCGCGGACCATTCAACTGCATCGTGACGGCCGTCACACGCCGTTCGCCGGGATCGATCCGCCAGGGGCGAAAATCGTTTGGCGCTCCCCCGGGGCACCGCCTACGGTGGCCGTACACGAGAAGGGAGGTGGTTCGGCAGATGTGTGATTACCGGACGCGTGAGGTGACTGCGGCCTGACGGCCGACGTCCCACGTGGCGCCGGCTGAGCCGGCCAATCCCATGCAGTCACCCGATCCGCGGGCCGCCGGTCGTCCGGCCGGCTCCTCTGCGGCGCCCGGCGCCCGGAGGACCAAGGCCCGCGGATCGTCCTTTTCCGGGGGGTGCGCCCGTCAGGGCGCGAGCCGTTCCACGTTCCAGGCGCCGTCGTCGCCGCGCACGTAGCGCAGCCGGTCGTGCAGGCGGTCGTCCCGCCCCTGCCAGAACTCCACCGTCGCGGGCACGACGCGGACGCCGCCCCACTCCGGCGGCGCCGGCACGTCCGCGTCCTCCGGGTAGCGGGCCGCGAGGGCGGCGTACGCCCGGTCCAGTTCGTCGCGTGACGCGATCCGCGCCGACTGCGGGCTCGCCCAGGCGCCGAGCTGCGAGCCGTGCGGGCGCGTCCTGAAGTACGCGACCGACTCGGCGCGGCCGGTCCGCTCGGCGGCGCCCGTCACGATCACCTGGCGGGCGATCGGGTGCCAGGGGAAGAGCAGGGCGACACGCGGGTTCGCCGCGATCTCGCCGCCCTTGCGGGAGCCGTAGTTCGTGAAGAAGACGAAGCCGCGCGCGTCGAAGTGCTTCAGCAGGACGGTGCGGGCGCTGGGGCTGCCGTCGGCGTCGGCGGTGGACAGCACCATCGCGTTCGGCTCGGCGAGGCCGCCGCCCGCCGCCTGCGCGAACCAGCGACCGAACTGCGCGAACGGGTCGGGCGCGAGGTCCTTCTCGTCGAGGCCGTCGGCCTGGTAGCGCGCCCGCATCACGGCCGGGTCGGGGATCGGGCGGTCGGGGACGGGCGTACTGGCGGCGTGGGACACGCGCCATATCTTGCAACACGCCGGGCCGTGCGGGGAGCGCGGGCGGCGGGGCGGTCGGTGCGCGCCCGGGGCGGGGAACGTACCGTCGGCCTGGTCGGGCCGGGTGAAGCGGCGGCCCGGGAAGGAGCAGGGAACGATGAGACGGTACGCGTTCGTGCTGGCCGACGTGTTCACGGAGCGGGCCTTCGGCGGCAACCAGCTCGCCGTCCTGCCGGACGCGCGGGGGCTGTCGGACGGGGAGATGCAGGCGCTCGCGCGGGAGTTCAACTTCTCGGAGACGGCGTTCGTCCTGCCGCCGGACGACACGGCGCACACGCGGCGGCTGCGGATCTTCACGCCGGAGACGGAGCTGCCGTTCGCGGGCCATCCGACGGTCGGGGCGGCCGCCGTCCTGGTGGCGCGCGAGGAGGCGCGGGAGCGGCTGCTGCTGGAGGAGGGCGTCGGTCTCGTCACGGTGGACGTGTCGGGCACGTTCGCGCGGCTGACGGTGACCTCGCCGTACGAGGCGCCGGACCACTACCCGTCCGTGCCGGCGGTCGCCGCGGCGCTGTCGCTGGCGCCGGAGGACATCGTGGAGACGTGGTACGGCGGGGTCGGGCTGCGGTTCTGCTACGTGCGGGTCGCCGACCGGGCCGCCGTGGACCGCGCGGTGCTGGACCGGGCGGCGTGGCGGTCGGGGGTGGTGGGCGGCTGGTCGGGCAGCCTGTACGTCTTCGCGGGGCACCTGACGGACGGCGGGCGGCTGCACGCCCGGTCGTTCGCGGCGATGCTGGACGGCGGCGAGGACCCGGCGACGGGCTCGGCGTGCGCCGGTCTGGTCGCGGCGCTGGCGCAGCGCGGCGGCTGCCGTGCGCCGTCGTACACGCTGCGGGTGGACCAGGGCGTGGCGATGGGGCGCCCGAGCGACCTGGAGGCGGTGGCCCGCACGGCGGACGGGGAACTCGCCTCGGTGTCGGTGGGCGGTCACACGGTGCTGGTCGGCGAGGGAACGATCACCCTGCCCGACGCGTGACGCGGCGCGGTCCCGGCGGCGGGAGCACGGCGACCGTGGTGCTCCCGCCGTCAGCCCTCGCGGGCGGCGCGGCGTGCGGCGAGCACCGCCTCCACGTCGATCAGGCCACGGCCCAGCGGTGGCCCCTCCGGCGGGCGGCGCATGGCCTCGCGGAGCTTGTCGTTGACGCCCTCCAGCAGGCGGCGGGCCGCCGCCTCGGTGGGCGCGTCCAGCGCGGCCGCCTCGGCGTCCTCGGCCTCCTTGCGCAGGACGAGGGTGGGCGGCAGGAAGGACAGTCCCTCCGCGCTCATCTTGCGCCGCACCCACCACAGGTCGTCGTGGGACCGGTGGCTGTCGGGCAACGGCTTGCCGGCCCCGGCGAGCCCCGCGAACTCGCCGCGCTGCTCGGCCTCCCGGATCTGCCGGTCGACCCATGACTCGAAGGGGACGCCCGGAGGCTTGCGCTCGGTCATGTCCCGCATGCTACGGCGCGCGGACACGGAGGGGGCCCGGCCAGGACGGGGACGGTGCCGCGGAACTCGTTCGCCGGGGGAGGCGTCGGCCGCCGTCTCCCCGAGGGCCGGACGGGCGGGTACTGGCTGCCGCACTTCGGCGCCGTCCCTGTCCTCTCCGCCCGGATGCTCCTCATCGGGGCTCCGGTTCCGTGAGCGGGACGGGGGAGCCGGACACCGGGGCTGGTCGGGGTCGTTCCGGCGACGCTCCGGCCGTGGTGTGCCACCAGCGGCGCGACGCCAACGCGGCCAGCCCGGCGCCGGCGGCGTTGAGCAGCACGTCGTCCACGGAGGACACCCGGTCCAGTCGCAGGGCGTACTGCGCGGTCTCGACCAGGACCGAGCAGCCCGCCGCGAGCGCCACGATCCGCGGTGCCGAGGCCAGCGCCGCGACCCGCAGCGGGGTGAAGAACCCCAGCGCCGCGAACACCAGCAGGTTGCCGACGACCTGGACCGTCGCCGCCAGCGGGCTGCCCGCGAGGACAGTGAGCAGGTCCCGCAGCGGTACCAGGCTCACTCGAGCGGGGACGGTGTCGGCCCGGCCACCCGGCAACAGGATCATCCACACCCACGGCACCGTCCCGTAGACGATGGCGACCTCGGCCAGCGACATGCGCCACGCCTGCGTGGTGCCGGTGACACTTCGGCGACGTGCCAGGATCCCCACCGTCAGCGCGGCCAACGGCAGTACGGCCACCGTGATGAGGGCCACGCCGGTGAACGTGCCGACCCAGCCGTGCCACCCCTTGATGATCACGCTGCCTCCGCTTCCGTCCGACCGCGTCATCTGCCGCGGGCCGGAGTGATCTCCTTGATGTCACGATCGATGTGCCGGTTGTCCGGCCGTACCCGGCACTGAGGTGAATGCGGAGGGTTCCCGCAGGGCAGCCGGTGTCGGGGCCGGACGGCCGTGCCCTCCGCCTGTCCGGCTCGCCGGGCGGGCGGGGATCCCTTTTCGCCGGGTCAGCCGCCGGACCCGCCGCCGGACGCGGCCCCGGTGACGGCCTGTGTCTCCCGCGCGATCATGTCCTGCAGCGGCACGCCGTCGATGTTGCCGAGGATGACGCCGACCCAGCCGGTGTACGGGTAGATGTGCCAGTTGGCGATGACACCGGGGTTGCCTCCGGCGCGCTGGTACTTCCACTGGCCGTCGACGATGAAGGCCGAGAGCCCGTACGCGCCGAACGATGCCGGTCCGTGGGGGATCTTGGCCCCGGTGAGCACGTCGGCCCAGGGCCGGTCCAGGAGCGTGCCGTCGCCCAGCGCCTGTGCGAATCGGACCAGATCCGGCGCGGTGGCGAAGCCGCCGTCCCCGGGAGCGTCGATGAAGGCGCGGCCCGGGTTCTTGCCGAGCATGTCCTCG
The DNA here is from genome assembly GCF_004193175.1 of Streptomyces sp. RFCAC02. Taxonomy (NCBI): domain Bacteria; kingdom Bacillati; phylum Actinomycetota; class Actinomycetes; order Kitasatosporales; family Streptomycetaceae; genus Streptomyces; species Streptomyces sp. RFCAC02. The sequence continues at coordinate 2,427,649 of NZ_SAUH01000001.1, forward strand.
TTCGGGCTGCTCCCGTCCAGGTTGCGGACGGCGTCCACCCGGCTGCCGTCGGCCAGCGTCATGTACGGGTGCGCGACGTCCTCGTCGGTGAGCCACTGCGGCCTGGTGCGGAACGCCGAGCCGGTCATGCCGCAGCGCTCGAAGACGTGCTCCTCGACATGGTCCCAGTACGTCGTGCCGGACACGGCCTCCACTATCAGCGCGGAGATGGTGATCTCCGCCTCCGCGTGCGCGGAGCCGAAGGTGCCCGGGACGCCCACCAGTTCCGCCTGCCTGGCCCGCTGCTCGTAGTACTCGTGCACTTCGTCGCGGCTCTGGAATACGCGTTGCACGTCCTGTTCCGGGCTGCTCAGCCAGGACGTGCCGGAGAGCAAGTGGTGGATGGTCACCTTCTCGGCGATGTCCGGGGCGAACCCCTGCAGGTGGGTTCCCACCGAGTCCGACAGCCTCAGTCTGCCCTGCTGCGCCAACTGCAGGATGGCCACCGCGCCGAACGGCTTGCCCGCCGAACTGAGACTGAACGCGACGCCCTCGTGGTTGCAGATCCCGTTCTCGCTGTCGGCCATGCCATAGCTGCGCGACAGCACCGTCCGGCCCTGGTGCGACAACAGCACCACGCCGGAGAACCTGCCCTCGGCGGCCAGCCCCGCCACGTACTGGTCGTAGGCCCCGCCGGGCAGGGTGGCCGGTGGGAGGTCGGCGTCGGTCGCGGCCGTACGGTGCTGTTCCGCGGCCACGGCATGACCGCGGCCGGCGGCCGCCACCGCGCCGGCCGCGGCCAGCCCGCCCCACCCGAACAACCGCCGCCGGTCGATACCACGTACGGAATCCGAGTCCATGATCACGATCCTTCCCCGATCGACAAACCGACCGTTGCAGGTCTGCCGCGGTCCGTGCCTCCACTGAAGACGGAAGACTGTTGTGGCGACGTATGCGTTTTCCGATACGCCCGCGATACACACAGAAGCCCCGGCATCGAGGAACCAGCGCGAGCCGGCAGTGAGACGGCACTGTCGCCGGTGACCGCAGGCGCGCAACGACCCGCCCTGGAGGCATGCTGCATACACCGGCGATATGCCGTGCTGCTTAGGCTTCAGGCATGCGTGTGCTGATCGTGGAGGATGAGCGCTACCTGGCCGAAGCCGTCCGTGACGGTCTCCGGCTGGAAGCGATCGCCGCCGACATCGCAGGCGACGGCGACACCGCCTTGGAGCTGCTGAGCATCAACGTCTACGACATCGCCGTCCTCGACCGCGACATTCCCGGCCCTTCCGGCGACGAGGTCGCCCGGCGCATCGTCGCCTCCGGCAGCGGTGTCCCGATCCTCATGCTCACCGCTGCCGACCGGATCGACGACAAGGCATCGGGGTTCGGGCTCGGCGCCGATGACTACCTCACCAAACCGTTCGAGCTTCGCGAGCTCGTCATGCGGATGCGGGCGCTCGACCGGAGGCGCGCGTACGCCCGTCCCCCGGTCCGCGAGATCGCGGGCCTGCGGCTTGACCCCTTTCGCCGGGAGGTCTTCCGTGACGGACGCCATGTCGCGCTCACCCGCAAGCAGTTCGCCGTGCTCGAAGTCCTCCTCGCCGCCGAAGGCGGTGTCATCAGCGCCGAAGAGCTCCTGGAGCGGGCCTGGGACCAGAACGCCAACCCCTTCACCAACGCCGTCCGCATCACCGTCTCCGCCCTGCGCAAACGACTCGGCGAACCACGGCTCATCGCCACGGTGCCCGGAGTCGGCTACCGAATCGACACAGGCATGGACCGCACCCGCCCGGGCAACCCCCATGGCTAGACGCCCAGGGCTCAGCGCCCGGCTGAAACTCACCCTGAGCTACACCGGATTCCTCCTCCTCGCCGGTGCACTCCTGCTGGCCGTGGTCTGGGTGTTCCTGCTGCGCTACGTACCCGACAGCCCCAGGGGTCTGCTCGGAGTCGCACCCAACCGTTCCCTCCTCGTGCGCGTCTTCGCCCCCGCCGCTGCCGCGGCACTGGCTTTCCTCCTGGGGTTCGGCCTCCTGGGAGGATGGGTCCTCGCCGGCCGGATGCTCGCACCGCTCACACGGATCGCGGACGCGGCGCGGATGGCCTCGAACGGATCGCTGTCCCATCGGATCCGCGTGGAAGGCCCCAAGGACGAATTCCGCGAACTCGCCGACCTGTTCGACACCATGCTCGAACAACTCCAGTCCCACCTCGACGAACAGCGACGATTCGCCGCGAACGCCTCCCACGAACTGCGCACCCCGCTGGCGATCTCCCGGGCACTCCTCGATGTCGCCCGCAGCGACCCCGCACGGGACCGGGGCGAACTCATCGAGCGCCTCCACACCGTCAACACGCGGGCGATCGACCTCACCGAGGCCCTCCTGCTGCTCACCCGAGCCGACCGCAGGAGCTTCACCCGCGAGCCCGTCGACCTGTCCCTCGTCGCCGAGGAAGCCACCGAAACGCTGCTTCCCCTCGCCGAACAGCGCGGGATCACGCTCGAGGTCACCGGCGAGGAGACACGGACCGCCGGCTCCGCGGCGCTCCTGCTGCGGATGGTGACGAATCTCGTGCAGAACGCCATCGTCCACAATCTGCCCGCCGGCGGCGCCGTGACGGTCCACACCGAACCGCACCACGATGCGGGCGTGCTGCGGGTCGAGAACACCGGCCATCGGCTCCCGCCGGAACTGCTGCCGACCCTCACCGAACCCTTCCGGCGCGGAACGACACGCATTCGCACCGACGAGCATGCCGGCGTCGGCCTCGGGCTGGCCATCGTGCACAGCGTCGTGCGGGCACACGACGGGACCCTCGACCTCACACCCCGCCCCACCGGCGGCCTCCTCGTCACGATCCGGCTTCCCGTCACCCCGTGAGCACCGCCCGGCGCAGCCACCCCGAGACGGCTCGTCTCGCCTTCCCTTCGGTAATGGGGCCGGTGGCTGTCGGGCAACGGCTTGCCGGCCCCGGCGAGCCCCGCGAACTCGCCGCGCTGCTCGGCCTCCCGGATCTGCTACGGCGAGCGGGCGCGTGCCCGTGCGGGGAGCGGCTCAGGCGAGGACGGGGAAGTTGCTGCGGAGGACGTTCCCGGGGTCGTGGTGGCGCTTGATCGCGCGCAGCCGCTCCAGCGCCGCCGGGGCGAAGGCGTCGGCCGCCGTCTCCCCGGGGGCCAGGAAGGTGAACGGCTTGCGGCGGCCGACGGGCAGGGTGTCGGCGAGTTCACGCTGCCGCGCCGCGACCGCCTCCGTCCGCTCCGGGGTGCCCGGAATTCCGAACAGGTAGAGCGCGTACGGCTCGGCCAGCGGCCCGTGCGGGCTGTCGGACGGGTGGGCGAAGGCGCCGCCGAGGTGCCGGAGCTGCACGCTCAGCAGCGGCGCGATCGGGTCGGCCAGCAGGGTCTTGGCCGCCGTGTCGTCCAGTTCGGTGAGGAGTTCGCCGCGCGAGAGACCGGGCCCCGGGTCGGTGGGTTCGGCGGTGATGGTCCCCACCTCCGAGACCGGCATGATGCGTCTGCTGTCGCCGAGCGGTGCCGGCAGCCGGTCCAGCGGGGCCAGCAGGGCGCGGGCCTCGCGTTCGTCACCGAGGTGGGTGACGTCCACGGCGACCATCGGGTCGGCGCCGGGGAAGTGCAGCAGTTCGAACCAGCAGGTCAGCGCGTCCGGGGCGTCCGCGGTGATCCGCCGGAAGGCGTCCAGGACGGCGGGGGCGTGCTCGGCGCGCCACAGGACGCGGCCGCCGTACAGGACGGGGGCGGGGTGCAGGGCCAGTTCGACGGCGGTGACGACGGCGTAGTCGCCGCCTCCGCCGCGCAGCGCCCAGAACAGGTCCGGGTCGTCGGTGGCGGTGACATGCCGCTCGCGGCCCCCGGCGTCGACGACGTCGAGTGCGGTGACGCTGTCGGCGATCCAGCCGTGGGCGCGGCCGAACCAGCTCAGGCCGCCGCCGAGCGCGACGCCGGTGACGCTGACGACCGGGGAGCTGCCGGGCAGTCCGGTCAGCCCGTGGGGTGCCGCAGCCGCCTGGACCCGGCCCGAGGCCACCCCGGCGCCGATGCGGGCGCGGCGGGCGGCCGGGTCGATGTCGAGGGTGTCGAGGCGGCGGGTGCGCAGCAGGACGGTGCCGGCGGTGCGGCCGGTGGCGCCGTGGCCGTTGGGCTGGGTGCTGATGCCGTACCCGGTGGCGGCGGCGTGGGAGACCAGGGCGGCGACGTCGGCGGTGTCGGCCGCCTCGACGACGGCCGCCACCGGCTGTTCGACGGCCAGGTTCCAGGGGCGGCGGGCGGTGTCGAACCCGGTGTCGCCGGGCAGCAGGACCCGGCCGCGCAGGCGGGAGCGCAGGTCGCGCAGGGCATTCGGGTCGATCGGCTGGGATGCGGTGCTCACGGGGGTGCCTTCTTTCACGGAGTCGGGGCGGTGACGGGGGACGGAGCGGTGGTCTCTGCGGCCGGACCGCCGCGCCGTGCGGGGGTGAAGCCGAGGGCGGCCAGGGCTGTGAGGGCGATCCCGGCGGCGGCGACGAACACGGCGGTGCGCAGCCCGTCCGCGGTGGCGGCGCGCAGGGCGTCGCCGGCGAGCCCGTCGGTTCCGGCGCCCGCGATCGCGACGAGCACGGCCAGGCCGACGGCGCCGCCGATCTGCTGGGCGGTCGAGGCGACGGCGGAGGCGACGCCCTGCTGGTCCGCCGGGGACCCCGCGGTGGCGGCGCCGAACATCAGCGTGTAGCCCGCGCCCTGGCCGACACCGAGGACGACCAGGCCGGGCACCAGCGACAGGTACGAGGCGTCGGTGGTCAGTCCGGCGCCGAGGACGACGGTGCCGAGACCGCCGGTTGCCAGGCCGGCGACCAGCGTGGGGCGGGTACCGAAACGTGTGGCCAGCCGTCCGGCGAGCTGGGAGCCGACGACGATGGCGGCCATCGGGACGAGGAACGCGAGTCCGGTGCGCATCGCGTCGTAGCCGTGCACCACCTGGAAGTGGACGGTGAGGAAGTACAGCAGCGTGCCGAAGGTGCCCATGTAGAGGAACGTCACGAGGACGCCGGCGCGCAGGTCGCGGTCGCGCAGGAGGCTGGGCGGCAGCAGGGGGTCGGCGCCGCGGGCCTCGACCGCCGCGAACGCCGCGAGCAGCGCGACGCCGAGCAGCGCCGCCCCGGCCGTGGCCGGCGCGCCCCAGCCCGACTCGGGGCCACGGACCAGGGCGAACACGACCAGCGTGCTGCCGACGGTCCCGGTGAGTGCCCCGGCCGGGTCGAACCGACGGCCGGTCGACGGGCGGTCACCGCGCGGAATGAGCGACAGGGCCGGCAGGGCGACCGCGGCGGCCAGCGGCACGTTGACGAAGAAGACGGCCGCCCAGCCGAACGCGTCGGTCAGCACCCCGCCGAGCAGCGATCCGAGGATCATGCCGCTGCCGCCGGCCGTACCCCACACCGCGAAGGCGCGGTTGCGCTCGCGACCCGCCGTGAACCCGGTGGACACCAGCGTCAGCGTCGCGGGGAAGAGCAGCGCCCCGCCGAGCCCCTGTGCCGCCCTGGCCGCCACCAGCGGCACGGGTGCGGTGGCCAGTCCGCCCGCCAGCGAGGACACGGCATACAGGGTGAGGCCCATCACGAAGATCCGGCGGGGTCCGAAGAGGTCGACGGCGCGTCCGCCGAGCAGCAGGAACCCGCCGAACGCCACCGCGTAGGCGCTGATCACCCATTGGAGACTCTGCGGGGAGAAGCCGAGGTCGCCGCCGATGTCGGGCAGCGCCACGTACACGATGTTGTAGTCGAGCGAAACGATCAGTTGGGCGAGGGCCAGCAGGGCCAGGACCAGCGTGGGGCGCCGGAAGCCGGAGCCGCCGACGGGTCGGTCGTTGGACATGGGGGAACACCTCCATGGGTGGTCGGCGGGTGCCGGGGGGAAGAGCACGGCCGGGCGCGGCCTTGGATCGGCGTGGTCCCGTGGCTCCCGCGGAACCCGGTCCGCCTGCGTGCGATGACGTACTCACTGTCGATTCCGGGGCGGGGCCGATCAACGTGGTTGTGTGCAACGATCGTCAAGCGAGGCTTATCGATGGGAGCAGGCGTGTTGGAGCGGCACGAACTGGAGGCGTTTCTCACCCTCGCCGAGGAGCTGCACTTCGGCCGCACCGCCGAGCGCCTGCGGGTCTCGACCGCGCGCGTCAGCCAGATCATCGCCGGAATGGAGCGGCGGATCGGTGTCCCTCTGTTCAACCGCACCAGCCGTCGTGTCGAACTGACCGCGGTGGGAGAGCGGTTGTACGAGGGGACGCGGCCCGCGTGGGACCGGATCTCCGCCGCGTTCGACGAGGCCGTCGCCACCGGGCGCGGCGTCACCGGGACGCTGCGCGTGGCGTTCGTCGGCGCGGCGGGCGGGCAGTTGCTCGTCAGGGCGGCGGATCTCTTCGGGCGGCGTCATCCCGACTGCGAGGTCCGGCTGCGTGAGGCGCAGATGACCGACCTCATGCCGTGGCTGCGCGCCGGGGATGTCGACATCGCCCTGGGGACGCTGCCCATCGACGAGCCGGGCTTCGCGACCGGACCGGCGCTGGTGTCCGAGGCGCGCCTGCTCGCGGTCCCCGCCGGGCATCCCTTCGCCCGCCGCGCGTCGCTGTCCCTGGAGGACCTGGCGCGCGTCCGGCTGCTCCAGCTCCCCGACACCCTGCCGGACGCCCTGCGGGAGGACCGCACCCCGCGCGCCACCCCGTCGGGCCGGCCGATCGAACCCGGTCCGACGGGAGCCACGTTCAACGAGATGCTCACGCTCATCGGCGCCGGTCACGGCGTGTTCCCGGTCGGCGCCCACGCCAGGCGCTATTACGTGCGCCCGGACGTCGCCTACGTACTGCTGCGTGACGCGCCGCCCCTGCGGTGGGGGCTGCTGTGGCGGACGGACAGCGCCACGGCCCGCGTCCGCGCCTTCGCCGAAGCAGCCGGCTCCCTCGTCGACGCCCCCGCCTGACCGGTGCAGCCGACCGCAGCGGTGCACCTGATCACCCTCCGGTGCGTTCCCGTCCCAATGCGCACACACCTTAATAGCCATTGTATTAAGCTGGCACCATGACCACACCCCGCGCCGGCAGAACCCGGATCACCAGCATTTCCCTGCGCACCGAGACCCTGGAGGCGATCCGCGAACGCGCCGGCAAACAGGGGGTTTCCGCCTACGTCGAAGAAGCCGTGCAGCGGCAGCTCCAGCGCGAAGCCATCGACGAGTACATCGCCACCGCCGAAGCCGAGCACGGCCCGCTCGACCCGGCCGAAGTAGCGGAAAAGATCGAGCGCATCCGCGCCTACCACGCGGCTCACCGTGGAGACTCCGCGCGGACGGACGCCGCGTGAGCGGAACCCTCGTTCTCGACAGCGAGGCTCTCTCCAAGCTCGCTCGCCGTCACCGTGTCGCGACCGCGTGGCTGGGCGTCGCCCGCCAGTCGGACCTGGCCGTCGTGACGAGTGCGGCGACACTGGTGGAAGCACGCGACCCGAAGGTGCCGCAGGCGGCGTTCGACCACGCGGTCTCACTGACGAAAGTGCGTCCAGTCACGGAAGAGGTCGCCCGCGCAGCCAGCAGACTCCTCGCCGGCGCGAATCTGCACGGCCACACATACGGCATCGACGCGATACTGGCCGCCACAGCACACGAGGAATACGGCGACGTCACCGTACTCACCAGCGACACCGACGACCTCCGGCGACTGTGCCGCCCACGGATCGCCGTCGAGCCGATCTGAGCGCTCACCCACCCGACAGCGAGACGATTCGTCTCGTCTCCGGTAGGCTGTGGCGCATGACGAGTGAGTCCAGTGGGGCCGGGAACGCTGCCGTGCGACGGCGGGCGCCGAATGCCGCGCGGCGCAGTGAGAAGTCCCGCCGTGCGATCCTCACGGCCGCCTTCGAGCTGGTCGGCGAGGTCGGGTACGCGAAGCTGAGCGTCGAGGGCATCGCCGCGCGGGCCGGCGTCGGCAAGCAGACGATCTACCGGTGGTGGCCGTCCAAGGGCGCCGTCCTGTTCGACGCGTTCCTCATGCTGTCCGAGGGCGACGGCGGGGAGCCTGGCGAGCTGCCGGACACCGGTGACCTGGCGGCCGACCTGAAGCTCGTGCTGCGCGCCACCGTCGCCGAGCTGAACGACCAGGGCCACGACGAGCCGATGCGTGCCCTCTCCATCGAGATGGGGCGCGACCCGGAGCTGGCCGCGCAGTACGCCGAGCGGCTCGGCGGTCCGATGAACGAGATGAAGAAGCGGCGCCTGCGCAGCGCCCAGCGTGCCGGACAGCTCGACGCCGACATCGATCTCGACATCGCGGTGGACCTCCTGTGGGGTCCCCTCGCCGCGCGCTGGCTCCAGCGCGACGGGCCGCTGACCCCGGAGTACGCCGACGCCCTGGTGGACGCGGCCCTCGCCGGTCTGCGCCCGCGCCCCTGACACGCGCCCGGCCCCGCCGGCGCGCTGGGGGCGCGCCGGCGGGGCGGTGGGGGGTGGCGGTACGGGACCGCCGCCGTCGTCAGGCGGCGGGCACGCCCGGGGTGCGTCCCTGCGGCGGTACGGTCGGCTCGGCGGCGGCCGTGTCGCCCGGTTCCGGGTCGGTTTCGAGGGAGTCGATGAGCGCGTCCCGTTCGGCCGTGCGCTCGGGCTTCAGGAAGCCGATGGCGATGTAGAGGACGAGGGAGGTCAGCAGCGGCAGGCCCACGATCTGCGCCTGCGTGGCGTCCTCCATGATGTAGCGGACGGTGTACCAGACGAGGAGTCCGCCCGCCCAGGACGTGATGGCCGCCGTCGGCCCGACGCGCCGGAACCAGGGCAGCAGCCCCAGCATCAGCGGGATGGAGATCGGTCCCATGGTGGCCGCGACGAGTTCCACCACTGTGTCGAGGACGAAGCCCTCGCCCCCGGTCGTGATGGCGAGCGTCACGCTGACGGCGACGAACAGCACGGTCGTGATGCGGGCGAACATGAGCTGCCCGCCCTCCGTGAGCCGCCGCACCTTCGGCACCAGGACGGGCGCGATGTCCCGCGTGATGACGGCGGTGATGACGTTCGAGTCGGACGCCACCATGGCCATCGTGTGGGAGAAGAAGCCGGCGAGCAGGAGCCCGATGAGGCCGGCGGGCAGCAGCTCCTTGGCGAGCGCGATGTACGACTCCTCGCCGTTCGTCAGGCCGGGCACGATCAGCGGCGCCGCGACCATGGGCAGGAAGAGGATCAGGGGCCACACGAGCCACAGGGCGCTGGAGAGCGCGGCGGCCCGCTTCGCCTCGGAGCCGGACGGCGCGGACATGTAGCGCTGCGCCAGGTTCCACATGCCGCCGTTGTACTCGAACGTCTTCACCAGCAGGAACGCGAGGATCAGCCAGGTCGTGACGGAGCCGGTGACCGGGTCGCCGTGGCTCTCGGGCAGGTCGCCCCACATGGTGAAGGGGAAGTCGGCGCCGAGTTCGATCATGACGGCGATGAGCATCGCGAAGCCCGCGACGGCCTGGATGACGAACTGCCCCATGTCGGTGAGCACGTCGGCCCACAGCCCGCCGACCGTCATGTACGCCATCGTCGCGACGCCCGTGAAGATGATGCCGACTTCGAGGGGGATGTCGGCGAAGCCCTGCAGCAGCACGGAGATCGCGACCCACTTGGCGGCGATGTCGACGACCTTGAGCGCGGCGCCGCTGTACGCGAGGACCTGCTGGGTGGGCAGGTTGTAGCGGCGGGTGAGGTATTCGAGCGGGGACTTGACGTCGTGCTTGGCGCGCAGGCGGTTCCAGCGGGCGGCGAAGAGGAACACGCCGACGCCGACGCCGAGCCCGATCGTGAGCGGCCACCAGAAGTAGATGGTGATGCCCTCGTTGTACGCGACGGCGGCGAACGCCACGAACATCACCGCGCTGTAGCCGGACATGTGGTGCGAGACGCCGGACAGCCACCACGGGATCTGCCCCCGGGCGGTGAAGAAGTCGGCGACGCTGTGAATGCGGTTCTTCGACCACCAGCCGATGGCTACCACCACGAGGAAGTAGCCAGCGACCACGATCCAGTCCAACGCGGACATCGCGGCTCCTTTGAGAGTCGTCGGGGGGACTTACCAGTGGGCGCGTCTGGGGACGAACGCGGGCTCGAACGTCCGCATGTACGCGGTGTCGTCGCGCCGCCGGACGCCGCAGTCGAGGTACTGCTGGTGCATGCGGGCCAGCGCGTCGCGGTCGAGTTCGACGCCGAGGCCGGGTCCGTCGGGGAGGGGGACGGCGCCGTTCTCGAACCGCAGCGCGCCGGGTGCCACCACGTCCTGGCCGTCCTGCCAGGGGGTGTGGGTGTCGCAGGCGTGGCCGATGGTGGGTGTGGCGGCGGCGAGGTGCGTCATGGCGGCGAGGCTGATGCCGAGGTGTGTGTTGGAGTGCATGGACAGTTCGATGCCGAACGTGGCGCACAGCGCGGCGACCTGGGAGGAGCGGAGGAGCCCGCCCCAGTAGTGGTGGTCGGTGAGCAGGACGCCGATGGCCTTCCGCGCGATGGCGGGCGGCAGGTGCTCGTGGGTGACGACGCACATGTTGGTGGCCAGCGGCATCGGGACGGCGGCGGCGACCTCCGCCATGCCGTCGATCTCCGGGGCCGGGTCCTCCAGGTATTCGAGGACGCCGGCCAGGGCCTCGCCGACGCGGATCGATGTGGCGGGCGTCCAGGCGGCGTTGGGGTCGAGGCGGAGCGGGACGCCGGGGAACGCGTCGCGCAGGGCGAGGACGGCGTCGATCTCCTCGTCGGGCGGCATGACGCCGCCCTTCAGCTTGATCGAGCCGAAGCCGTACGCGTCGACGAGGGCGCGTGCCTGGGCGACGATCCCCTCGGGGTCCAGGGCCTCGCCGAACCGGTCGGGCACGGCGCCGGGGTGGCCGGCCCACTTGTAGAACAGGTAGGCGCTGTAGGGGACGGCGTCGCGGACGGGGCCGCCGAGGAGGTCGGCGACGCGCAGTCCGGCGGCCTTGCCCCGGATGTCGAGGCAGGCGACCTCGAAGGGGGAGAACACGGCGTCCACGGTCTTCTGGTTGCTGCCCGCGCCGGTGAGGCCGTGCTGGTCGGTGACGACGTGCGTGCCGACGCTGGCGGCGACGGCGGCGTACTGCGCGTGGTGGGCGTGGACCTCGACGCCCTTGAGCAGTGCGGCGGCCGCGCGGAGCCGCTCCAGGTGGGAGAGGTCGCCGTAGGTCTCGCCGAGTCCGGTGACGCCCTCGTCGGACGTCACCTCGACGACGGCCCGCAGTGCCCACGGCTCGTGCACGCCCGAGGCGTTGAGCAGCGGCGGGTCTCGGAAGGCGACGGGGGTGATGGCGATGTCACGTATGCGCATACCGGCTCATTCGCTCGGCGGTTTCCTCGCCCATGATGTTCATGTTTCTGAACGAGGGACAGTCTCTTGAACGGACGGAACGCCACTGTAGGAGTGCGCCCCACCACCGTCAAGGCCCCGTACGCGCTGAGCTGCGGCGGCTCCAACGGCCCCCCTCAGCCGGGATGTTCACCCACATGAATGCCGCCCGGCGCACGGTGGCGCGCCGGGCGGCACGGGGACGCGGAGCGGGCGTGGCGTCAGACGGCCGGGTCTCCGCGCAGGGCGTCGGCCAGCACCTCCGCCAGGTGCCGCGCCCGGTGGCCGCCGAGCTGGTCGAGCTGTGTCCGGCACGAGTAGCCGTCGGCCAGCAGCACCGTGCCCGGCGCGGCGGACCGTACGGACGGCAGCAGCGTCTCCTCGGCGCACGCGACCGACACGTCGTAATGCCCCTTCTCGAAGCCGAAGTTGCCCGCGAGCCCGCAGCAGCCGCCGGCGAGGTCGCCGGTCAGGCCGGCCCGTTCGCGCAGGCGCCGGTCGGCGGCGTCGCCGAGCACCGCGTGCTGGTGGCAGTGGGTCTGGCCGGCGACCGGGCGGTCCACGCGCGGCGGCTCCCAGCCGGGCGCGTACTCCTCGATCGTCTCGGCGAACGTCCGTACGGAATCGGCGAGTCGGTGGGCCCGCGGGTCGTCGGGCAGCAGCTCCGGCAGGTCGGTGCGCAGCGCGGCGGCGCACGGCGGCTCCAGCACGGTCACCGGCAGCCCGGCGTCCAGCGCGGGCGCGAGCCGGCCGAGGGTGCGCCGCCCCACCGCGCGGGCCGCGTCGAGCTGCCCGGTCGTGACGTACGTCAGCCCGCAGCACACCGCGCCCGGCGGCACGGCCGGCCGCAGCCCCGCCGCCGACAGCACCTCGGCCGCCGCCGAACCCGCCTCGGGCGACAGGTAGTTGGTGAAGGTGTCGGGGAAGAGGACGACCGGCCTGCCGGACCTGAACCGCCCGCCCGCGCCCCGCCACCACCGGGTGAACGGCCGCGCGGCGACCGGCGGCACCGCCCGTTCCGGCGCGATGCCGGCGAACCGTTTCGCGACCGCCGCGAGGACATCGACGCGCGCCGCCGCGTTGGCGGCCGGGGCGGCCCGCAGCGCCGCCGTCAGCCGCAGCCACGCGGGCAGCCGGCCCAGCGCGTAGTGCGCCGCCGGACGCCGCCGCCCCGCGTAGTGGTGGTGCAGGAACTCCGCCTTGTACGTCGCCATGTCGACACCCACCGGGCAGTCGCTCCGGCACCCCTTGCACGACAGGCACAGGTCGAGCGCGTCCCGCACCTCCGGCGACCGCCAGCCGTCCGTCACGACCTCCCCGAGCAGCATCTCGTGCAGCAGCCGCGCCCGGCCGCGCGTCGAGTGCGCCTCGTCGCCCGTCGCGCGGAACGAGGGGCACATCACCTGCCCGGCGCCGCCCGCCGACACCTCGCGGCACTTGGCGACGCCGACGCACCGCCGCACGGCCGCCGAGAAGTCCCCGCCGTCCTGCGGGTAGGCGAACGCGACCGGCAGCGGCGTACGCGGCAGGCCGGTGAACCGCAGGTTCTCGTCCATCCGGTCGGGGCGGGCGAGGACGCCCGGGTTCAGCCCGCCGTCCGGATCCCACGCGTCCTTGAACTCACCGAACACGCCCACCAGTTCGTCGCCGTACATGCGCGGCAGCAACTCCGCGCGCGCCAGCCCGTCACCGTGCTCCCCCGACAGCGAACCACCGTGCGCCGCCACCAGGTCCGCCAGGTCCGAGCCGAACTCCCGGTACCGCGCGATGCCCTCGGGCGTCAGGAGGTCGAAGTCGATCCTGATGTGGATGCAGCCGTCCCCGAAGTGCCCGTACGGCGCCCCCCGCAGCCCGTGGTCCGCCAGCAGCCCGCGGAACTCCCGCAGATAGGGGCCGAGGCGCGCCGGCGGCACCGCGCAGTCCTCCCAGCCCGGCCACGCCTCACCGCCGTCCGGCATGCGCGTCGCCGTGCCGGACGCGTCCTCCCGCACCCGCCACAGCACCCGCTGCGCCGCCGGGTCCGTCACGACGGCCGACCCCGTGACCGACCCGCCCGCCGCGCGGACCAGCGCGCGGGCGCCCGCCGCCGCCTCGGCCGCGTCCGCGCCGCCCGCCTCCACGAACAGCCAGGCCCCGCCCGGCGGCAGCGCCGACCGCGCCGCCTCGGACGGCACCAGGTCGGCGGCCATGCCCTCGACCGTCAGCGGCCCCGCGCCCAGCAGCCCCGGCGCGGCCTCGGCGGCGGCCGACTCGTCGGCGTACCCGAGCACCGCGAGCGCCCGCGCGCCGGGCGCGCGCACCAGGCGTACGGTCGCCTCCGTCACCACCCCGAGGGTGCCCTCGCTGCCCGTGAAGGCCCGCGCCCAGTCCCGCCCCTTCTCCGGCAGCAGCTCGTCCACCGCGTAGCCGGAGATCCGGCGCGGCAGGTCCGGGTAGCCGGTGCGCAGCAGCGCCAGCCGGTCCGTGACGAGGCCCTCGACCGCCGTCCGCAGCGGCTCGGGCACGCCCGTGCCGCCCCGCTCCAGGCGCGCGGCGGCCCCCCGGTAGGTGAGGACGTCGAGGCGCGTGACGTTGTCGGCGGTCGTGCCCCAGGCCACGGAGTGGGAGCCGCACGCGTTGTTGCCGATCATGCCGCCGAGCGTGCACCGGCTGTGCGTGGACGGGTCGGGGCCGAACGTCAGCCCGTGGGGCGCGGCGGCCGCCCGCAGCGCGTCGCACACCGCGCCCGGCTGCACGACGGCGGTCCCGGCCTCCGCGTCCACCGCGACGACGGCGTTCATGTGCCGCGTGAAGTCGAGGACGACGCCCGTGCCGGTGGCCTGGCCCGCGATGCTCGTCCCGCCGCCGCGCGGCACGACCGGCACGCCGCGCTCACGGCAGACCGCGAGCGCGGCCGCCACGTCCGCCGCGTCGCGGGGCGCGACGACCCCGAGCGGGACGCGGCGGTGGTTGGAGGCGTCCATGGTGGTGAGGGCGCGGCCGGCCGGGGAGAAGTCGACGCCGCCGCGCACGGCCGCGCGCAGCGCCGCCGCCAGTTCCGTCGTGTGCCGTTGCATGACAACAGCCTGCACCGGACGGCGGAGTTCCGCTCACCGGCTCACCGCCCGCCCGGGAAAGGCCAGTTCAGGACGGCTTTCCGCACACCGATCGTCAGCGCGGGTGAACACAGGGAAACGATCAGGATTTCCGATAGAAGACACCCCATTTCCGGCCTCAAAACGCCTATAGTGAGGCCCAATCGCTCATGCGGCGTGCTCAGTGAGCACTGTCTCCGGCCCAGGGGATCGTTCATGACAGCGCAGACTCCCCCGGCGCGGCCTCCGGCGGCGCGCCCCCCGCTGCGGCACTCACTGCTCGCCCTGCTGCTGTCCGCCGCCCTGGCGGGAGCCGCGTGGTCCGCGGCCGTCATGACCGCCCCCGACGACTACGTCCGCCCCCTCGCCGCCGGCGCGGCCGTCGCCGGTGTCGCCCTGTGCGCCGCGGTGGTGCTCGCCGTCCGGGCGGCCGGCCGGCACCGCGCGCTGCTCGCCGAGGTCGAACGGGAACGGGCCGTGGCCGACGCGTTCGCCGGGGAGACCGTGCCCGCCCTGGTCGCCCGGCTCAGGACCGGGACGCCCCCCGAGAAGGCGCTCGCCGCGCTCCCCGAGCCCCCCGACGACAACGCCCGCCGGATCATGCGCCTCCTGGCCACGGAGATCGCGCGCAGCGAGACCGCCAAGGCCGCCGCGACCGCCGCCTGCGCGAACGCCGCCGCCCGTATGCAGGCCCTCGCCACCAGCACCCTGGCGAGCCTGCGCGAGATGGAGCACCGGCACACCGACGAGGCCGTCCTCGAAGACCTGCTCGACCTCGACCACCGCACCGCGCAGGCGGGCCGTCTCGCCGACAGCATCGCCGTCCTGACCGGCGCGCGGTCCGGACGCCGCTGGCCGCGCCCCATCGCCGTCGAGAGCGTCCTGCGGGGCGCCATGAGCCGCATCAGCGGCTACCGCAGGGTGCGCCTGCACTCCGCGCTCGACGTGTCGGTCGCCGGCCACGCCGCCGAGGGCGTCATCCACGCCCTCGCCGAACTCCTCGACAACGCCACGAACTTCTCCCCGCCCACCAGCGAGGTCCACGTCTACACCGAGGCGGTCCCGGCGGGCATCGTCATCACGGTCGAGGACAGCGGCCTCGTGATGGGCGAGGGCGCGCTGCGCCGCGCCGAGGCGGCGGTGGCCGGCGAGGCCCTCGACCTCACCACCCTGGCGGGCACGCGGCTCGGGCTCGCGGTCGTCGGGGCGCTGTCCCGCCGGCACGGCCTGTCCGTGTCGTTCCGGCCCTCGGCGCGCGGCGGTACGGGCGCGCTGCTGCTCGTACCGCAGGCCCTCGTCGTCCTGCCGGAGCCGGGCGACGGACGGCCCGGGGCCGCCCCCATCGAGACGGGCCGCACGGTGCGCACCAGGCCCGGCGGCCCGGCCCGTACGCCGCCGGCCGCCCCGCGCCCCACGGACATCGCCCGCGATCCCGACCGGCAGCCGGCCGCGCCGTCCGCGCCCGGCGGTCTCCCGAGGCGCCGCCGCGGCCGTACGCTCCCCGCGCGCACCACAGGCGCGGACCGTGAACCACGCGCCCTCCCGGGCAGTTCCCCCTCCCCCACCGCATCCGCCGCCCGGCTCGGCGCCTTCCACCGCGCCGCCAAGGGCGTCACCGCACGACCCGACCGCCCCGCAACGCCACCGGAGGAGACCGCCCCATGACCGTCCCAACGTCGGCCGATGCCCAGGACCGGCTGGGCTGGCTCCTCGCCGGCCTGCTGACCCGCACACCCGGCGCACGGCACGCCCTGCTCCTGTCCAGTGACGGCCTGCGGCTGAGCCGGTCGCCCGAGCTGACCGAGGACGCGGCCGACCAGCTCGCCGCCATCGCCGCCGGGATGCAGAGCCTCGCGCACGGCGCGTCCCTCGGGTTCGGCGACGGGACGGGCGGCGTGCGGCAGTCGATGACCGAGTTCCACGGCGGCCTGCTGTTCATCGTCGAGGCGGGCGAGGGCGCCCATCTGGCGCTGATCGCCGACGACGACGCCGACGCCGGCCTCGTCGGGCACACGATGCACGAGCTGGTGGAGCAGCTCGCCGACCACCTGTCCACCGCGCCCCGCGAGTCCACGGCCACGGGCGGCGGCGGAGCATGACCGCCCCGGGCCGGGACGAGGACGACGACCCCGCGCGGCTCTTCACCCTCACCGGGGGCCGCGCGAAGGCGTCCGGCGCGGCTGCCGCGCTGGACCTGATCACCCTGGTCAGCAGCGTGGCCGAACCGGTCGCCGGCATGCCGTCGGAGCACGCGGCGGTCCTCCGCCTGTGCCGCAGACCGACGTCCGTGGCCGAGATCGCCGCACACATCCGCGTACCGATCGGCCTGGTGCGGATCATGCTCAGCGACCTGCTGGACAACGGCGCCATCACGATCCGCCCGCCCCGCACCGCCATGGCGGCGGACTCCGACACACTCCCCGACTCCGCACTCCTCCGACAGGTCCTCGTCGGCCTCCGCGATCTGTGACCGCACGGCGGCGGAGCGCGGCTGTTCCCGCTAACGTCGGCGCATGGCCGACTACATCACCGTGTTCACGACGACCGACGACCGCGAGGCCGCCGAGGAACTGGCCCGCTCGGCGGTCGAGGCACGCCTCGCCGCCTGCGCCCAGATCGACGGGCCGATCTCCAGCGTCTACTGGTGGGACGGCGCCGTGCAGAACGAGCAGGAGTGGCGCATCACCTACAAGACCCCGGCCTCGAAGTACGCCGACCTGGCGGCACACATCAAGGCCGGGCACACGTACGAGGTCCCCGAGATCATCGCCACCCCCATCACGGACGGCAGCCCCGACTACCTGTCCTGGCTGGACGACGAGACAGCCCCTCGCTGACGCGTTCCGGCCGGGCACGTCAGCCGGCGCGTTCGGCTCCTGTGCCGCCTGCCTCCCCGAGCGGGGGCCTCGCCTCACGCACGCTGAGTAGGCACCCCTTGACAGTCGGGCACTGGGTGGGTGATCGTCCGCAAGCAGGCGCAACCCATCTCGTGACGGAGGCCGCCATGGCACTACGGTTCATCGGAATCGACCCTCATACAGACGGCGACGAATGCCCGACAGCATGGGTTGATGACGAGACCGCCGACATCGTCGTCCAGGGCTGGAAAGCAGACGACGCCACCACGGCCGAGTGCCTCGAAACGGGGAAGATCCCCGACAGCGAAGCCGTCGTCCGCGTCCCGGCCCGAATGGCCCCGGTTCTGAGGGAGGCATGCGATGCCGCCGAAGCCGCCGAGCTTCGCCGAGCAGCTCGCTGACTGCACACAGTCGGCCGTGCATCTGGAGATGCGCGACGCCTACGGCATCGCCGACGAGGCCGAGGAGTTCGCCGCGTGGAAGACAGGAGACTCGGCCGGTCGGCATGACTGGCACGGACGACGGCGGGGCTGGCTCGACCTGGTGAGCGCTGCCGTCGAGCGCGGTGTCGTCATGCGGCGCGCGAGGATTGTGTCCGAGCCCGTCAGTGACTACATCCGCTTCGAGCATGAGGGGACTCCCCTCAACATCGAAGCGGGCGAGGACGTGCGCTGGCTGCCGCGCCGCCGTGCGTCCGATCTCGCGTTGCCGGGGAACGACTTCTGGCTCTTCGACGAGCGGGTGGTCCGGTTCAACCACTTCACGGGCGACGGCGCGAGCGGCGGCCCGGAAGTCGTGGACGACCCGGCCGTCGTCAAGCTGTGCGCGGTGGCGTTCGCGGCAGTCTGGGAGCGGGCCGTTCCACACGCCGAGTACCGCGTCTGACACTCCGACTGCACCAACGCCGTGCCCGCATCGTCCTCGTCCAGTGCGCAAGAGGCGCGCCGCGCGCTCGCGGCGCGCCTGCGGGAGATACGACTCGACGCCGGCCTCACCGGCCGTGAGGTGTCGGCGCAGTGCGGCTGGCACGCATCCAAGACCACGCGGCTGGAGAAGGGACAGGCCGCGCCGTCGGACGCGGACATACGCGCCTGGTGCACCGCGTGCGGCGTTCCGGGACGCGCACCGGATCTGATCGCCGCGTCCCGGGACATCGACTCGATGTACATCGAGTGGAAGCGACTCCAACGCGGCGGACTCCGGCGGTTGCAGGAGTCACGCGTTCCGCTGTACGAGAGCACGCGCCTGTTCCGGACGTACTCCTCGCACGTGATGCCAGGTCTGCTGCAGACACCGGAGTACGCCTCCGCGCTGCTGTCCGCGATCGCCGAGTTCCGAGGGACCCGCAACGATGTCGCCGAGGCTGTCGAGGCGCGCATGGCCCGCTCCGGCGTGACCCGTCAGGGGCGCGCGCGCTTCGTCATGCTGATCGAGGAGGCGGTCCTGCGGTCGCAGATCGGGGAGCCCGCCGTCATGGCGGGCCAACTCGGGCATCTGCTGTCGGCCATGGCGTTGCCGGCCGTGTCGCTGGGGATCATCCCGTTCGCCACTCGCGCGCGCAGGATGTGGACCGTGGAGGCGTTCACGATGTTCGATGACCGGCGCGTGCACGTCGAGCTGCTGGCCGCGCAGGTGACGGTGACCGCTCCGGGCGAAGTCGCGCTGTACGTCGAGGCACACGCCCGCCTGCTGCAGCAGGCGGTGTACGGAGACCGTGCGCGTCATCTGATCACGGCCGCGATTGAGGCTCTGGGGTGACCGGCCGCAACTACGCGCAACTCGCTGGGTGGTGAACCCTCCGGGCTCCTACGGTCGTGCGCACGAACTTCCTCGGGGAGGCGCCCATGGCCACCATCGACCCGGTCCCACGACCCGCGCCCGTGCGGGACGAGGACCCCCGCATCACCGTCATCACCGGCCTCGAAGGGCCGGTGATGCCGCTCGGCTCCGCGCTGCCGGACACGCCGGCCGACGAGGACACGGACGGCCCGGGGACCGCGTCGTGAGCCTGGACCCGCGCTGCGGTGGGTGCGGCACGACCGGTCCGGCGCTGACGGCGATCTCCCTCATGCCGTCCGGCTCGGGCGGCGGCTGGTCGGAGCACGCGTGCCGTCCCTGCCTGCTGGCTTGTCGTCTCATCCCGGTCGTGCATCATCCGGTGTCGAGTTGGGGTGAGCCGCACCAGTGGCCGGACGAGGTACCGGACGACCTGGTGGAGCGGCTCGCCGACCTGGCGCCGGGTGTCGTGTTGCAGCCGATCGTCACCCGCCTGTTCCGCGCAGCCCGTGCGAAGGCCCAGCACGGGATCACAGCAGCCGTGGACGAACTGCAGGCAGCCGTCGATGCTGCGCCGGGGCCGTTGTGCATGTATTGCGAGACCACCGGCGAGCCGCTGATCACCGTCGCCGCCGGGGAGGCGACCGCCGGTCCCGGGCGTGGGTTCCAGGCGTGCCGGGACTGCCTGGTCGAACAGCGGCTTGTTCCGTTCCTCGCCCACCCGAGCAGCAGCCGTGGCGACCTCCACTACTGGCCCGACATCGTCCCCACCGACCTCGTACGGCGACTCGCCGACCTGGACGAGGACCAGTTGGCCGACGTACAGCCCGCCGTGGACCGACTCTGGCCCGCCGCCACCCTCGCCACCGCACGGACGACCGCCGACCTGGAACGCGACGCCGCCCGAGCCATCGCCGCCGACGCCGTCGACGTCCTGCACACCGCCGTCCGCGACGTCGTACCCGAGACCGACCGATGACCGCAGCCTGGACCGTCCTCACCCTGACCGGCGCCGGACTCACCGCACGGACCGGGCACACGTACGAGGTCCCCGAGACAGACGGCAGCCCCGACTACCTGTCCTGGCTGGACGACGAGACAGCCCCGCGCTGACCCGCCCGCACGCCGGCTCGGCGCGGTTACCCTGCCGTCATGATCCGTGCGGTGATGTTCGACGTCGGCGAGTGCCTGGTGGACGAGACGCGGGAGTACGGGACGTGGGCCGACTGGCTCGGCGTTCCCCGGCATACGTTCGCCGCCACGTTCGGTGCGGTCATCGCCCGGGGGCAGGACTACCGCGAGACGTTCCAGGTGTTCCGGCCGGGCTTCGACCTGTCCGAGGAGCGCGAGAGGCGTGCGGCGGCCGGGCAGCCCGAGAGTTACGGCGAGGACGACCTCTACCCGGACGTCCGCCCGGCGCTCGCTGCGCTGCGCGCGGCGGGACTGTGGCTCGGCATCGCGGGCAACCAGACCGTCCGCTCGGGGCGCATCCTGCGCGAACTGTTCACGCCGGACGTGGACCTGATCGCCACGTCCGACGACTGGGGCGTGAGCAAGCCGGACCCCGCCTTCTTCCGACGCGCCGTCGACACGGCCCCGGTGGACGCCCGCGAACTGCTCTATGTGGGCGATCGTCTGGACAACGACGTCCTGCCAGCGGCGGCGGCCGGAATGCGGACGGCGTTGATCCGCCGTGGCCCGTGGGGCGTGATCCAGCAACACAACCCCGCGACCTCCCGGGCAACGATGCGGATCGACGGCCTCCACGAACTGCCTGAGCGCATCGCCAAGTTCAACGCCGAGACAGCGCACTGACCGTGGTGGACCAGTCGTAGAGCCGATCATCCAGCGCCCGGACGCACGCCTCGCCCTCCCACGGCTGGAGCGCGCGCCGCACTTCGCGAACGCGGTCCATGCCCATCGCGTACCAGGTGACGGCCAACTGGTCGAACGCTTCCCCCGCATACCGACACGCGTCCGCCGACTGCCCGGCGGCGGCTTCGACGGGAACGACCGTGGCGGCGACCGAGCACGGCGGCCTGCCTCTGTTCACTCGTCGTCAGCGATGCGATGTGCTCGCGGCTGAGCAGCGAAGCCGGTCCCGCCGAGGAGGAACAAGCCGTTCGTCACGCCGGGTGCGAGTCGTACCAGGTGTCGAGCAGCTCACCGACCGCCGGGGTGTCCCGGTGCATCCCGAACGCGCCGAGAGTGTCTCTGAGCATGGCGTCCGTGCGCGGCGATGCCGTCCGGGCAGCCAGCTCGGCTGCCCGCCGGGCGGAAGTGGCTGCCCCCTCGACCTCGCCTGCGCCCAATCGCGCATCCGCCAACCAGCAGTGCAGCAGTGACATCTCCCGGGCGTGCGTGTCGTCGTAGGGCGCCGTCAATGTCTCGAAAACGGCACCAGCGCGGTCGTGGCGCCCGAGCGCCGACCAGACGCGGCCCGCCATGATCATGGACTCGTCGCGGTTGATCCAGTAGACGGTGTCGGGCTCGTCATCGGACGCATCGTCGCGCCGGTCGTGAGCCTCCTGTCCGATACCCAGGGCTCGTTCGGCGCCCGTCACGTCGCCGGTGCGGGCGCAGGCCCAGGCGAGCCGGTCGGCCAGAACGACCCGCACCGCCGGAATCGCGCCTCGCGCGTTGGCGAGCGACGCGCGGGCCATCGCCACTCCTTCGGCGGGGTGTTCGGACGACGCGGTCAGGTAGGACAGTTCAGACAGGGCCGTGGCGCCGAGAGTGCGGTCCCCGGATCGGTTGGCTGCGTTCGCCGCCGCGAGCGCGAGGCGCCGTGCCTGCTCGCCGTGCCCGGCGTCGAAGGCCGTCCAGGCGGCGAACTGGTACAGCTCTCCGAGCGTGCCGAGCAGTTGCCGGCCCACGTCCTCTGTGTAAGTGCCCGAAGCGGCCAGGCCCGCGAGGTGGCCGATCTCCCGGACCGCCAGCGGATGGACAGCGGCGCCCCCGCTGTAGTCGTCCAGTCGGCGCAGGTCCACCAGCCGCGCCCTCGCACGCTCCACATCCGAGCGGCCGAGTCGGCGGCCCATGGCTGTCGCGGGGGCACCGAGGGCGACTCCGGCGACGGCGCTTGCTCCGATGAACTGGCGGCGGTCCACAGGCAACTCCTCCGGGCTCTCAACCTCTTGGATACCCGCAGACTGCGCGGTCTCACCAAGGTAACCGTTCAAGGAAACGCCGAGAACCCGCTCAAGGTGCGGGCGCCACACGGTGGGACACCTGAGCCCTTTCTCCCATCGGTAGACCTGATTCCGGCCCGGGCCGTCCGTGGGAGCGCGACCTGCCGAAACGGCCAGGCGGGCGGACAATCCCTCCTGCGTCAAGCCGCGCGCCACCCGCGCGGACCGGATGCGGTCCGCATCATTCACGGCTCCCCCACTGATGTGCTGGACGACAACTGGACGACAGTGGCCGACAGTCTGGCAGCTCGCTCCGCTACGCGCCTGGTCGTTGACTCATCGTGACCCCTACGAAGGTCGGTGAGAACATGGCGACGACCGCCCCCCTGCCCCCGCCCGCGCCTTCCTGGATGCCACTGCTCCAGGTCCTGTACGTCCCGCCCCGCCCCACGATCACTGGCCTGCCGGGGCCACTGACGCCGTCCCCGCCGCCGGACGCATCGGACGGCCAGGACACGGACGAGTCGGAGGCGGGGGCGTGAGCATGGTTCTCCGTTGTGGTGGGTGCGGGGAGACCGGTCCGGCGTTGACGGTGATCTCGTTGATGCAGGCGGAGTCGGCGGCGGGGTGGTCGCAGCATGCGTGTCGTCCGTGTTTGTTGGCCTGCCGACTGATCCCGGTCGTGCATCATCCGGTGTCGAGTTGGGGTGAGCCGCATCAGTGGCCGGACCAGGTTCCGGACGACCTGGTCGAGCGGCTCGCCGACCTGGCGCCGGGTGTCGTGTTGCAGCCGATCGTCACCCGCCTGTTCCGGGCGGTGCGTGGGAAGACCGAGCACGGGATCACGGCGGCCGTGGACGAGCTGCGGGCCGCTGTCGATGCGGCTCCCGGGCCGCTGTGCATGTACTGCGAGACCACCACCGGGCCACTGACAACCGTCGCGGCGGGCGAGGCGACCGCCGGTCCCGGGCGTGGGTTCCAGGCGTGCCGCCCGTGTCTGGTGGAGCAGCGGCTTGTTCCGTTCGTCGCCCACCCGAGCAGCAGCCGGGGAGACCTCCACTACTGGCCCGACATCGTTCCCACCGACCTCGTGCGGCGGCTTGCCGATCTGGACGAGGACCAGTTGGCCGACGTGCAGCCCGCCGTGGACCGACTCTGGCCCGCCGCCACCCTCGCCGCCGCACAGGCGACGGCCGACCTGGAACGCGACGCGGCCCGAGCCATCGCCGCCGACGCCGTCGACGTCCTGCGCACCGCCGTCCGCGACATGGCGCCGGAGACCGACCGGTGACCGCAGCCTGGATCGTCCTCGGGCTGGCGAGCGGCGCGCTCGTCGCGTGGACCGGGCTCATGTTCCACATCGCCCGCACCGTCGCCCGAGCACTCGACCACGACACCCCCTGAACCGGCGGCGCCCCCACGCCGTGCCGCAGACCGCCGCAGGGCATCGCCGTCGCAACCATCGGCGCACGTGGAATCGAAAACCGTTGCCATTCCGTCATCCTGCGGGCTTCTGACGGTCTCACACCGAACGGACCATGGAGGTTCTGCCCGTCCGACCACTCGAAGGAAGCCGATGTCGCAGCACCGACTGCCCCGCCCCAGCCTCAGCAGCAAGTTGCGTGTCAGTCTCGGAACCTCCGCCGTGGGCGCGGCACTCGCCCTCGTGGGCTCCTCGGCGGCGAACGCCGACGCCCCGAACGGGCCGCACGCCGTGTCCCAGCCCGACGCCGCGACGGACTCCGAGCAGGCCGCCACCGACGTCGCGGTTCCGGAGACCGGCCCTTCGTCCCCGACGCCGGAACCCGCCGTACCGGTCGTGGAGCAGGACCCCGGGACCCCGGTGCTGGACTGTTCGATGCCCGATTCCACGCAGACGGACGCCACCGTCGACACTGCCACGCCGGCGCAGGAGCACCCCCAGCCCTGCTCGTGTTGCGGCCTGTTCTGAGAGCGCGTTGACCGGGGCTCATCACTGCGACGGGACGCCCTCCGGGCACCGTCAGTGCGTCGATCGGCTCCGGTCGCCGGAGGACCGCGCGGCCATCGCGAGGGCCACCACCCAGCCGACGAGGGTCCAAGCGATGGCCACCTCAAGCGGTCACCACGTCATCTCCGGGTCATGAGTCCGTCCGCGCTCCTCTGCCTGGGCGGAGTGCGTCGACGAGGAGGTCGAGCAGGCGGTCGGTCCGCTCCTGGGAGGCACCGTCCGTGATGGCGACGAACACCCCCAGGAGGAGCGTGGTCACGTCTTCGGGGTCGATGTCCGTGCGGAGGGTTCCGGTCGCGGCGCCCTGTTCGAGCATCGTGGTGATCGTGGCGGTGACGCGGTCACGCGAGGGGGCGGCGATGCGTCCGGAGGCGAACGCGGTGCGCAAGGTGTCCATCATCCCGCGCTTGGTCGCCACGAAGGCGGCGTAGCGGCCCATCCAGGCACGCAGGGCGATGTCGGCGGGATGCCGGCCGATGAGGTCGGGGGCGTACGCGGTGACGGCGTCGAGTTCGGCGGCGTAGACGGCGTCGACGAGGTCCTCGCGGGTGGGGAAGTGGCGGTACAGGGTCCCGATGCCGACGCCGGCCTCCCGGGCCACGGCCTCCAGGGAGACCGGGCCCTCGGCCGTGGCGAAGGCGGCCTGGGCGGTGGCGATGAGCTTGTCGCGGTTGCGCCGTGCGTCGCGGCGGACCGGCCGGCCTGTGGCTCCGCCGGGGTCCGGCGGGGTGGGGGACGAGGGCGTTGCGGACCGATTCAAAACGGAGGCTCCTCCGATAGTGCTACGGTTGCCATAACGGAGGAACCTCCGTTTCCCTCAGTCTCTCATGGGAGCAGGTAGCCATGCCTCTCGGAACCACCCCCACTCCCCGCCCCGGCGGTACCGGCGAGCTGGCCGGTCGCACCGTGGCGCGTGTCGGGTACGGCGCGATGCAGCTCGAACGCCTCCACGACGACCGTTCCGCCGCCGTCGCCCTGCTGCGCCACGCCTTCGACCTCGGCGTCGACCACGTGGACACCGCCGAGTTCTACGGCGGCGGCTTCGTCAACGGCCTCATCCGCGAGGCGCTGCGCCCCGGGGACGACGTGCTGATCGTCAGCAAGGTCGGCGCCGCCTCCGACCCCGACGGCCCCTTCCCCCTGAAGGTGGCCCAGCGCCCCGAGGAACTGCGCGCCGGTGTCGAGGCCAACCTCGCCACGCTCGGGGTCGAGCAGATCCCGGTGGTCAACCTGCGCCGCATGGACGTGGGGATCACACCGCCCGTGCCCGACGACCAGGTGATCGACCTCGACGACCAGCTCGCGGAGATGACCGCGCTCCGCGACGAGGGGAAGATCGGCGCGATCGGCCTGAGCAGCGTGTCCCTGGACGTCCTGCGCCGGGCACTTCCGGCGGACATCGTGTGTGTGCAGAACGCCTACAGCCTCGTGGCCCGTGAGGACGAGGAACTGCTCGAACTGTGTGAAGCCGAGCGAATCGCCTGGGTCCCCTACTTCCCCCTCGGCGGTGCGTTCCCGGGCATACCGAAGGTGACCGACGAGCCGGCCGTGCTCGCCGCCGCCGAACGCCTGGGACGCACCCCGGCGCAGGTCGGCCTTGCCTGGCTGCTCCACCACAGCCCCCGGACGCTGCTGATCCCGGGCACCGCCACCGCGGGTCACCTCGAAGCGAATCTCGCAGCGGGGGCGCTCGACCTCGACCCGGAGACCGTCGCGGCGCTCGACGCGATCCCTCCGCGCCCCGCCACCGACCCGCTCCACTGACGTACGAGGGCTCCCTGTTCCGCCGGGTGTGACCGTCCGGAGGTGCCGACTAGGGACGGCGGGCCAGGAGGTGGGTGTCGAGGAAGCCGCGTTCGGTGGCCGGGTCGTGGAGCAGGCGTGCGAAAGGGGGGATGCCGGCCTCGGTCAGCAGGGTCGCGAAACGGTCGGCGGGCCAGCTCCAGGCGGGTGTCACCTTGTGATCGAAGCGGACCGGTTCCGGCCCTTCCGTGCCGAAGAGCGACACCAGGAGCAGGCCCCCCGGCGCCAGGACGCGGGCCTGCTCGGCCAGCAGCGCGGGGAGTTCTCCGGGCGGGGTGTGGATCATCGAGTAGTGGGCCAGTACGCCGCCGAGCGCGCCGTCCTCGACCGGCAGGGCCTCCATCCGCGCCACGTCGAACCGCAGCGCGGGATGGGCGCGCCGGGCGTGGTCGATCATGCCCGGGGAGATGTCGAGGCCGAAGGCGTCGAGGCCCAGCTCGCGCAACATGGCCGTGAGGTGTCCCGGTCCGCACCCGACGTCGGCCGCCCGTGTGTTCCCCGTCCCACGCACCAGCTCGGCGAAGGTGCCGATCATGTTCCGCGCGAACGGCTGCTTCTCCAGCCGGTCGGCGAACATCGACGCGTACAGTTCGACGACCCCGTCGTAGGCCGCCCCGGTCCCGTCCTGGTGATCCGCCACGGCGGAGAAGCTACCCGGCCGGGTCGCCGCCGGTGAGAGCCGGGGCGATGTGCGGTGGGGGCCTCCGAAGGACTACGCTCGCGCTCGTGGCCGATATCCAGATTCCCGCTGACATCAAGCCCGCCGACGGCCGGTTCGGCGCGGGCCCCTCCAAGGTGCGCACCGAGGCGCTCGACGCCCTGGCGGCGACCGGCAGCTCCCTGCTGGGCACCTCCCACCGGCAGGCGCCCGTCAAGGACCTGGTCGGCCGCGTGCGTGACGGCGTGCGCGCCCTGTTCTCCCTGCCCGACGACTACGAGGTGATCCTCGGCAACGGCGGCACCACCGCGTTCTGGGACGTGGCGACGCACGGGCTGATCGAGGCGAAGTCGCAGCACCTCTCGTTCGGCGAGTTCTCCTCGAAGTTCGCCAAGGCCGCCAGCAAGGCGCCGTGGTTGGACGAGCCGACCGTCATCACCGCGAACCCCGGCACCCTCCCGCAGCCGCGCGCCGAGCGCGGCGCCGACACGTACGCGTTCACGCACAACGAGACCTCCACCGGTGTCGCCGCCCCGATCCAGCGCGTGGCGGGCGCCGACAAGACGGCGCTGGTCCTCGTGGACGCCACGTCCGGCGCCGGCGGCCTGCCGGTGGACATCACCGAGACCGACGTCTACTACTTCGCGCCGCAGAAGGTGTTCGCGGCCGACGGCGGCCTGTGGATCGCGGTGTTCTCGCCCGCCGCCCTGGCGCGCGCCGAGCGGATCGCCGCCTCCGGCCGGCACATCCCCGAGTTCTTCTCGCTGCCCACGGCGATCGACAACTCGCGGAAGAACCAGACGTACAACACCCCGGCCCTCACCACGCTGTTCCTCATGGCGGAGCAGCTCG
Organism: Streptomyces sp. RFCAC02; assembly: GCF_004193175.1. NCBI lineage: Bacteria > Bacillati > Actinomycetota > Actinomycetes > Kitasatosporales > Streptomycetaceae > Streptomyces > Streptomyces sp. RFCAC02. The sequence continues at coordinate 2,455,136 of NZ_SAUH01000001.1, forward strand.
ACTGGCTGAACGGGCAGGGCGGCCTCGACTGGTCGGTCGGCCGCACGGCGGACTCCTCGGGCCGGCTGTACACGTGGGCCGACAAGTCGGAGTACGCGACGCCGTTCGTGACGGACCCGGCGCAGCGTTCCCAGGTCATCGGCACGATCGACTTCGCCGACGGTGTCGACGCGGCGGCCGTGGCGAAGGTCCTGCGGGCCAACGGCATCGTGGACACCGAGCCGTACCGCAAGCTGGGCCGCAACCAGCTCCGCGTCGCGATGTTCCCGGCGATCGCGCCGGACGACGTCGAGGCGCTGACCCGCTGCATCGACTACGTGATCGAGCGCCTCTGACCCTCCCCGGTCACCGCGCGGCCCGGTGCCCCCCTCCGCACGCCGGAGGGGGGCACCGTCGCGTCAGGCCGTGGTGAACGCGCTGATGCCCGTGTGGGTGATGAGGGCGGGCAGCGTCGCGAGGGTGAAGACCTTGCCGTTCGTCGCGCACAGCAGGTCCCGCATGTCCTGCCGCCGGACGCCGAAGCCGCGGCCGTCCACGCACGCGACGAGTTCGAACGACGGCCGCCCCGCCCGCTCCCGCGCGTCCCGCATGGCGGCGAGCCGCAGCAGGCGCGCCACCTTGTCGCGGGCCGTCCCGTCGTCGCCGGTGATCTTCGCCTCGATGACGACGGCGGGCGCCAGCTCGTCCGGCACGAAGAAGTCGGGGGCCTGCTCGAAGCCGGGCAGCCGCTCGGCGCGCCGCGTCCTGCGGAACGGGACGCCGTGCGCCGTGAGCAGCGTCTCGACGGCGTTCTCCATCACGTCGCCGACGATCTCCGAGACGGCGTCGCGGTGGCTGGCGAACGGGCGGCCGAGGAACCGTTCGTACAGCACGGCGGCGTACGGCACGTCGTGCGCCGCCGCGTGCGCCACGCTCTCGGGGCCGTGCGCCGTGTCGAACTTGTCGAGCCGGTGCAGGAGCCCGTCCGGCACGCCGCCGGCGCCCTGCGCGAGCACCGTGCACGCGGCCTCCAGCATCGCCGTCACCCGCTCGCCCACCAGCGCGGATGCGCCGCGGAAGAACGCGGGGTCGCGGCGCGCCCGGCTGTCCATCATGCGGGCGGCGCCCGCCGGGAGGACGAGGCCGGTCTCCTCGGCGGTCAGGTCGGCCCACTCGGGCGGCGACACCCCGAGGACGGTCCGCAGGACGACGAACGCCCGCGCGTCCTCCGCGAGCGCCGCCCGGCAGGCGCCGGGGTCGAGGCGGGCGAAGCCGCCGGTGGCGCGGCGCAGCGCCTCGTAGCCGGCGCGGAAGTCCGGGTAGTCGAGGAACGCGTCGCCGCGCGGCAGGGTCATGAAGCGGCTCGTGAGGTCCGCGAACGTCGTCCGCACCAGCGCGTCGAGCTGCGGGGAGCCGGGCGTGATGCCGTCCACCTCGTAGGGGCGGACGGCGGGCTCGGACGTCTCGGGTATGTCCTGGGTGTCGGTGATCTCGGGCTCCGGGGGGTGCGACGGTGGGGCGCGGGTCAGGTCAGGGCGCGGACGGCCCTGCGGACGGCGTCCATGCGGGCCTCGACGGGCGGCGCCGCGTCCCAGCCGGCGGCGGCGAGGGTACGGACGGCCGCCGCGGCGACGTGGCCCGCGCGCAGGCAGGCGGTGTCCCCGGCGGTGCAGGCGTAGCCGCCGGCGCGCATGCTCGCGGTGTCGCGGGCGACGGCGGCGTCCACGGCGGCGGTGTCCATCGGCAGGCCCGGTTCCGGCACGGCCGTGGTGGCGTCGCGGCACACGAAGATCGAGTCGAGGATGGACGAGTTCGTGCCGGCGATGTGGAGCGAGGCGGCCATCTCGGCGGGCGCGGGCAGGACGGCGGTGCACGTGAACCCGGCGTCCAGCATGGCGACGGCGAGCGGGACGTACGCCTCCGGGTCGTTGTGGTGGTAGGTGAACGCGAACGGCGCGCCCGGCTTCAGCGCCCGCGCCATCCGCGTGAACACGTCGCTCAGGCCGGCCGTGAAGGCGTCCAGGCCGCGGCTCAGCGTCCGGTTGCCGGTCAGCTCGGCGGGCGTGCGGGTCGTGGGCGCCCGGAACTCGGGGACCTCGTCGCCGAGGACGCGGCGCAGCCACACGTAGCAGAAGTCCATCAGCTCGGCGTACTGGACGTTGTCGTAGTACGGCGGGTCGGTGAGGACGGCGTCGATGCTGCCGGGCCGCAGCTCCATCGCCTGGGACGGGCCGCAGCGCAGCCACGCGGCGCGCCCGCCGCCGTCCGGTTCGGCGGCCGTGAGGGGCGCCTCGATCGTCTCGCCCGCGGCGGGGACGGTCCGCCGCGGCCCGGGGCCCGGCAGCGTCTCGTACGGCTCGCGGGCGTACCGCTTGGCCTTCGCGTACTTCTCCAGGAAGTGGACGAACGATCCTGAGCCGACGCGGGGGATGCCGGCGAGGTTGTTCTCGCAGACGACGAGGCCGACGGGGAAGCCGTGGACGGAGAAGATGTCCTGGCACTTGAGGGCGTAGGTGTCGTAGCGGCACAGGAGGTTCTGGTAGCGCAGGGCGTCGCTGAAGACGGTGGCCAGGGCGTGGCGCGTGCGGCGGTCGGGGACGTCGCGCAGGAGGCCGGCGAGGGTGGCGAGGCCGAGCTGCTGGCGGACGCCGAAGAGCTGCCGGTACGTGCGGTACTTCCAGCGCAGGAGGCGGTTCGTCTCGTCGCCCTCGGGGATCTCCTCGTCGGGCAGCAGCGCGGTGAGGGTGTCGTCGGCGGCGAGGCGGTCCGCGGCACGCCCGACGCGGGCGTGGTCCTCGGCGTCGGGGCTCTTGAACTGCCGCCCCGGGGTGCCCGCGTAGCAGTGGGAGCACTGGTACTCGATGGCGAAGAGGCGGTGCTCGGGCGGGGACGCGAGGTGGTCGGCGTGGGCGAACGTGTGGCCGCACGCGAGGCATTCGGTCTTCCCGCGACGGGCGTTGCCCCGGGACAGGTCGCGCGCGCACGTGGGGCAGGTGCGCTCCTCGCCCTTGGCGAACTCGTGCAGCGTGTCGCAGGTCGGGCAGGTGTACACCTCCTTCGGGTGGCGGACGGACTCGGCGACGCGGAGGCCGGGGAAGAGGGAGACGGTCGCGGAGCAGCCGGGGCAGCGGCACGTCTTGACCCACAGGAAGTACTTGACGGGCGCGGTGTCGCCGCAGCCGGTGCAGCGGGTCTCGTACAGGTCGCCGACGCGGTCGTTCAGGGCGGCGTGGACCTCCTGCCCGGCGCGGGTGAAGGCGTCCTCGTCGAGGGGTTCGACGGCCTGCCTGACCAGCCAGTACGACATCGGGCTGACGTCACCGGCGACGACGCCGAGGCCGAGGCGCAGCGACTCGAAGACGGTGGTGCCGCCGCCCATGAACGGGTCGGCGACGACGCCGTCGACGCGGTTGCCCCGCCAGTACGCCTCGGACAGGTCGCGGTCGCCGAACTCGGCGAGCAGCAGGCTGCGGAACACGCTTCCGGGCCGCCGCGCGAACCACTTGTGGATGCCGATGACGGGCCGGTACGACTGCTGCACCTGCTTCTCGCGCAGCGCGAGCCGCGCCACGAACGGCGCGTCGAACCGGCGCTCCAGACGCCCACCGGCCCCGGCGTCATCCGTATCCGGACCGTCGAGGTCGGTGAACGAAAGCTGCATGGGGGCCAGTCTGCCACCCGGCGAAACACCCCACGCCCGGCCCGCCCGTCCGGCACACTGCCCCCATGGCCACCACACGACCCCGTCGGCGGACGGGGGCGCCCGGCCCCGGACATGGCTTAGCCCCGGCGACATGACCACTAAGGTCAGCGGTCCACCGGGGCTTCTCTCGCACAACTATACCTGGATTCGACGGAGACACAACGTGGCGCACATTCCCTCGCCCCCAAGCGCCGGCCCATGGGTGGATGCCTGGCTGAGCCCGGCCCGTTACGGAGTGTATTTGAACGAGGCCGACGGCGACCGTGCCCGGGCGCTGAGGCTGTACCAGTGGAACAGCGAGCTGTCGTGCGCGGTCCTGCACGATCTCGGACACTTCGAGGTCGCGCTGCGCAATGCTTACGCCGCGGCGCTGGACGCGACCTGGACCGGGAGCGGTCACTGGCTGGACGATCCGGCCAGCCCGCTGCGGGCACCGTTGATGCGGAAGAAGCGGGGTGGCCCGCGCGGCCCACGTCACGTAGACGTCAACGACAAGCTCCGCCGGGCCATCGACGGCCTCCGCGGACGGTATGGCGCGCAGGCCCCGCCGGGAAAGATCATCGCGGATCTGTCACTGGGTCTGTGGCGGTTCCTGTCATCCGCTGCACACGAGAAGACCCTGTGGGTGCCACACCTCCACCGGGCCTTCCCCCGGGGAACCGACCGCGGCGCGCTCGACCGGCGGGTAGGCAGACTCCACGAGCTGCGCAACCGGGCCGCGCACTGGGAGCCACTTCTGGCGGCGCCCCTGGAGCGCCGGATGGACGACCTCATGTGGGTCACCGAGCTGCTCAGCCAGGACCTGGCCGTCTACATCCGCCACCACAGCGAGGTCGCCGCGATGCTCGCGAAGCGCCCGTGACGCCGGCGAGGCCGGCCCCTCCAGGCTGTGCCGCCGTAGTCGCCAGCCATGCCAGTGGCGGCGGCTCCCGCCGCCCCGATGCGGGAACGGCCGTTTCCGGGCGCGGCGGAGCCGGGCGGCGTGGTGTCGCGTACGGTCTGCGTGTGGATGACATGACAACCGCCCGGCCGGGGCGGCCGTTCGATCCGGCGGTCGGGGAGGCCGCGCTGCGGGCCACGCTGGAGCTGCTGGAGGAGAAGGGGTACACCGGTCTGCGCGTCGCGGACGTGGCGCGGGAGGCCGGGGTCGGCCTCGGCGCGCTCTACCGCCGCTGGCCGGACAAGCGCTCCCTCGTCCTCGCGGCGCTGCGCGGCGCCGCGCGGGACCGCGACATCCCGGTCACCGACGACCCGATGGCCGACCTCGTCACCGGCCTGAAGACCCTCGCCTCCCGCCTCGGGGAACGCGCGACGCCCCTGCTCTCCATCATCCTGACCGGTACCGACCCGCAGCTCGCGGACGCCGTGCGCGAGGCCAAGTTCGCACCCCTGCGCGACAGTCACTACGAGCGGCTGCGCCGCGTCGTGGGGGACGTGCCCGATCTGGAGGTCCGCGCCGACATCGGCCCGGCCCTGATCTTCCTGCACGTGATGATGCGCGGCAGCGCGCCGTCCGACGAGTACATCCGCACGGCGATCCTGCCCGCGATGCTCCGCGGCACGGACGGTGCGCCGTGACCGGCGGCCGGGACCCGGTGGCCGCGCTCGCCTCGTCCGTGGTCCTCGTCACCGGCGTCATGGCGGCCGGCAAGTCCACCGTCGCCCAGCTCATCGCCGAACGGCTGCCCCGCGCCGCCCACGTCCGCGGCGACGTCTTCCGCCGCATGATGGTCACGGGCCGCGCGGACCCGACGCCGGCGGGTACCCCGGAGGAGGCGGCCCAGCTCCGGCTCCGCCACCGCCTGTCGGCCGCCACCGCCGACACGTACGCGGCGGCCGGGTGGACGGCGGTCGTGCAGGACATCGTGATCGGCCCCGACCTGGCCGACTGGGTCGCGGCGGTCACCACACCGTCCCTGTACGTCGTGGTGCTCGCCCCCTCCCCCACGGCCGTCGCACGGCGCGAGGCGGAACGGCCCAAGACCGGCTACGGCGGCGGCTGGACCGTCGCGTCGCTCGACACCGCGCTGCGCCGCGGCACGCCCCGCCTCGGCCTGTGGCTCGACACCTCGCGGCAGACCCCGGACGAGACGGTGCGCGCCGTGCTGGCCCGGCTGCCGGAGGCACGGATCGCGCGGCCCGCCGCGGAGGGCTGACGGCGGGCCGCTCCGCGCGTGTTCCCCGTCCCCCGATGGGGTGTTACGTTCGGCCGCGCGGTGACTTCGGTGTCCCGACCGGCGGGGAGTGGGTGTGCGTGGTGGCACGGATACGGCGTCGCGCGGTGGCGGCCGGGATGCTCGTGGGGCTGCTCGCGGCCTGCGGCGGGGGCGGTGGCGGCGGCGCGGGCGGCGACGCCGCCCCGGACGCCGAGGTGCCGGGTGAGCTGCTGACCGTGAGCGTGCGGGGCGGGCTCGCCGGCGCGGCCGGCGGGGTGTTCGTCGCGGTGGACGGCGGCGGCGGTGTGATGCGGGCCGCCGGGACGGCCGAGACCGTCGTACGGGACGAACTGTCCGCCGCCGACCTGGCGACGCTGACCGACCTGGTGGACGGCGAGGCGTTCGCCGCGCTGCCGCCGCAGACGTTCGACGAGCCGGCGCCCGACGCGTTCCAGTACACGTTCGTGCACGAGGACCGCTATGTGATGGCCGACGACGCCTCCCTGGAACCGCCGCTGGACGAGATCGTCGAGATCCTGCGGCCCTGGCTCACCGCCGGCGGCTGACGAGGCGGCGCACCCCCAGCACGGCCGCGATGGCGACCACGACGACGGCCACGGCCCCACCGGACAGGGAGAGGTCGGCCCCGCCGTCGTCCCCGTCGCCCGACGCGCCGGAGCCGCTGTCGTCGCCCGACCCGTCGCCCTCGCCGTCGCCGTCCTCGTCCGCCACCGAGTCCGGGAGCATGTCGCCCTTCAGCCGGACCGGTTCGACGGTGCTGTTCTCCCCCTCGCTGCCGAACATCAGCGTCCGCCCGTCGCGGGTGAACGTCACCGATTCACCCTGCTGCTGGATCGGCACCTGGACGACCTGGTCGAACGGTTCGGGCGTGCCGTCGTCCGTCCACCGGTACATCCCGGCGCCGAAGTAGCCGCGCAGCAGCAGCCGGGTGCCGTCCGGCGAGAACGCGCCGTCCGTCACCCACAGGTCGAGGTCGGCGACGCGTTCGAAGACGTTCACGCCGTCCGCCGACAGCTCCTCCGGGCCGGCGTACAGGGCGGCGTCGCCCTCCCGTTTCTTGCTCGCGATGTAGACGCGGCCGGTGACGGGGTGGACCATCAGCGCCTCGGCGTCGCGCGGCCCGTCGTCGTACGTGACGGTGAACACCTCGGGTTCGACGGTGATGTCGGCGAGGGTCTCCGGCTCGGGGAAACGGTAGATGTACACCTCGCTCCACGCGCCGTCGAAGTTGTCGCCTATGTCCCCGACGTACAGGTCGCCGTCGGGGCCGAGGGAGATGGCCTCCACGTCGCGGGCTTCGACGCCGGCGAGCGTCACGGTGGCGACGGTCTCGCCCGTCGAGCCGTCGACGGCGAACACGCGGCCGGTGTCGTCGCTGTCGTTGTGCGTCCAGTAGACGCCGGGATGGATCCCGGACGACTGGAGGCCGCTCGATTCGACGATGCGCTCGTCGGAGATGGTGAACGCTTCCGGTTCACCGTCGTCCGCGGCCTGCGCGGGGAGGGGCAGGGCGACGCTCAGGGCGGCGGCGACGACAGCGGCGACGGCGGCGCCGGACCGGCGCGGTGTCCAGGTGGGCATGGGCCAAGCCTGCCAGGCCCCGGGGGTGTCGATGTTCTGGACGAACTGCGAACGCCGGTGACCGCGCGGCAAACATTCGTTCACGCATAGAGAAGTCGCGTTCCGCGACATTGCCGCCACCGATCGCGTTCCCTACCGTCTCGATCATGACCGTTCACCGACACAACGGCCGCCGTGCCGCGGGCCGTTCCGGGACCGTCCGGCCGTCCCCGTTACCGCCCGTCGCGGGAATCCTGTGCGCCGCCGGGGCGGTGGCCGGTTCCCTGCTCGTCTGGGCCACCGTGGACAACCCGACCTGGGGTCCGGCCGAGGTGAGCGGCATGGACGGGGACGGCAGGTACACGCTGTGGCTCGCCGTCGGGGCCGGCGTGCTGCACCTCGCGGCGATCGTGACCCGCATCCCGCTGTGGTCGGTCGTCGCGGCCCTGCCGGCCGCCGGGGCCGCCGCGTGGGCCGCCCTGAACGCGTTCGACCCCGAGCGTTCGGCACGCATCTACGCGCGCGAGGGGCTCGGCCGCAGCGGGCAGAGCGAGGACGAGATCGTCTCCGTCCTCCTCGGTTACGCCTCGGCGCCCGGCGTCTGGCTGACCGCCGCGGCGGCGGCGCTGTGCGCGCTCACGGCCCTGTGGTCGGTCGCCCAAGCGGGAGGGCTCGTTCCTGATGAGGAGGACATGCGAACTCCGCACGAAGAAGCGGCGAAGAGATGAGTACATGAGACGACAAATGGGATGACCACGTTGCTGTCATGCTCACTCACTACCTACGTTTTCGGCCATGAGTGCAGACAACCAGTACCCAGCGGCTCCGTCCGCGACGCCCGCGGGGGGCGCCGCCGGACAGCAGCGCAACCTTCTCATCGCGGCCATCATCGGCTCCCTCGTCGTCGTCCTCGGCTCGGTGCTCGCCTGGTCCAGCAGCAGTGAGCTCGACGCCTCCACCCGCGGCACCGAGGGCGACGGCCTCTACACGCTGATCGCCTCCCTGATCGCGGCAGCCCTGCTCGTCGTCGCCCTGCTCCGCAAGAACGTGCTCTTCGCCACCGTCTCCATCGTGGCGAACCTCGTGAGCCTCGTCTTCGCCGTCCTGAACGTGATCTCCCCGGACCGCGCCGTGCGGGCCGAGGGCGAGTCGGAGGGCGTGTCGTCCGAGCAGATCGACGCCGTGCTGGACGCCATCGACATCTCCGCCGGCGCCGGCATCTGGCTGGCCCTGCTCGGCTCGGTGGTCGGTGTCGCGGCCGCCGCCGTCGTGACGCTCCAGGCCCGCCGCGCCTGATCCCCCGGGGCGCCGGGGGAGCGCCCGCACACCGGCCGACGCCCGTGCCGGACCCGACGGTCCGCCACGGGCGTCGCCTCTTGCGTGGAGCGCACTCCAGGGAGTTGTCTGGCGATCATGCAGTACACACAGCTCGGACGCACGGGTCTCAAGGTCAGCCGCATCGTCCTCGGCACGATGAATTTCGGTCCGTTCACGACCGAGGAGGACAGCCACGCTCTCATGGACGCCGCCCTCGACGCGGGCGTGAACTTCTTCGACACCGCCAACATCTACGGCGGCCCGGACTCCAGGGGCCGCACCGAGGAGATCCTCGGCTCGTGGTTCGCGCGGGGCGGCGGGCGCCGCGAGAAGGTCGTCCTCGCCACCAAGGTCTACGGCAGCACCACGCCGACCGGACAGGACCCCTGGCCCAACACGGACCGCCTCTCCGCCCTCAGCATCCGCCGCAACGTGGAGGCCAGCCTCAAGCGGCTCGGCACCGACCACATCGACCTGTACCAGTTCCACCACATCGACCGCGCCACGCCGTGGGACGAGATCTGGCAGGCCGTCGACGTCCTCGTGCAGCAGGGCAAGATCCTGTACGCCGGCTCGTCGAACTTCGCCGGCTGGCACATCGCCGGCGCCAACGAGGCCGCCGCGCGGCGCGGGTCCCTGGGCCTGGTCAGCGAGCAGTGCCTGTACAACCTGGTGGAGCGCCGCGCCGAGATGGAGGTGCTGCCGGCCGCCCAGGGCTACGGCCTCGGCGTCATCCCGTGGTCGCCGCTGGCGGGCGGCCTGCTGGGCGGCGCGGTCCGCAAGGAGCGCGAGGGCGGCGCCGCCGGACGCCGGTCGGCCGACGCGCTCGCGAACAGCGGCAGGCGCGAGCAGATCGAGGCGTACGAGGACCTGCTCGCGAAGGCCGGCCTCGAACCGGGTGAGGCGGCCCTCGCCTGGCTGCTGACCCGCCCCGGCGTGACCGGCCCGATCGTCGGCCCGCGGGTCAGGGAGCAGCTCGACTCGGCCGTCCGCGCGGTGGACCTGGAGCTGGACGCCGACGTACTGGCCGGCCTCGACGACATCTTCCCCGGCCCCGGCCCGTCCCCGGAGGCGTTCGCCTGGTGACGGTCCCGGTCAGCGCGGGAGCGGGAGGCGTGTCCGCAGGGCGTCCGTCGTGACGGGGGTGTCCGTGCCGGTGGCGCGGGCCAGTGCGGCGGCGGTCAGGCCGAGGGCGTCCGCCAGTACCTCGATGACGGCGGGTGAGACGACGACGGCGACGACCTCGCCGTCGTCGTCGGCCAGCCGCACGTACGGGGCGTCGTGGGCGAAGTCGAGCGCGCGTTCCGGGTCGGCGGCGGGCACATCGCCGTGCTCCTCCAGACGGGCCTGGAGCGCCCGGGCGGCCGCCGCGTAGCGCACGACGGCGTCGAGTTGCCGTGCGGCGTCGCGGAGCGGCAGGTGGCCGGTCGGGCCGGTGCGGACGTAGCCGTCGAACCGGTTCGGATCCATGCGGCGCAGCATGGCACGACACCGGTGACGCCCGTGCCCGGGAGCGCGGGGTTCACCCGTGCGGGACGGCTCAGCCGAAGACCGCCGCGAGTGCCACGACGGCGAGGAGGGCCACGAGGGCGGCCGTCACGATCCTGGTCCTTGTCCTGGCGTTCACGGGACCAACGGTACGCCCAGCGGCCAGGTGGCCTCCGTCGAGTAGGGGTGTCCGGTCTCGCTGCCCATGAGCGCGAGGCGGGTCACCTCCCAGGGGGACGTCCGCAGGCCGGCGAGGGCCGCCGTCCACGGCGCGAGGCCGGCGCCGCCGCGCGGGGCACGCGCGAGCGTGAGGTGCGGCCGGTAGCCGTCGTGGCCGGACGCGCCGGGCGGTACGGTCCCCGCCAGCCGCGTCAGGGCCGGCACGTCGCCGCCGACGCCGGCCCACAGCACACGGTCGCCGAACGTCCCGGTGCCCGTGAGTCCCAGCGTGAACGGCCGGGTCCCCGCCGCCGCGCGGACGAGGCCGGCGCGCAGGGCGGGCAGCCCGTCGTCCGGGACCTCGCCGTAGAAGGCGACCGTCACGTGCCAGTCGACGGCCGCGTTCCAGCGCAGGCCGTCGGCGCCGGGCAGGGCGGCCGGGCCGCGGACGGCCCCGGTCAGTTCGCGGACCACCTCGTCGGTGGGCACCACAGCGGCGAAGAGCCTCACCCGTTCCCCCTTCTCCCCGGCGCCCTCACGCACGGAACGGCGCCCGTCCCATGATGCGGGACGGGCGCCGTCGAGAGGAGCCCGGGGCCGGGCGTCAGGCGGTGGCGGTCATCTCCTTCGCCTCGCGCGGCACGAACGCCACGCGCCGCCGGCCGGGGCGCAGGCTGATCTCCAGCCGCAGGCCGCCGATCCTGGCCAGGACCAGCGCCACGCCCATCGCGGACAGGAGGCAGACCAGGCCACCGGACGCCATGCCCATGCGGGCGCCGAACTCGTCGGTGATCCAGCCCGTGAGCGGACCGCCGATCGGGGTGCCGCCGACGAACACCATCATGAACAGGCTGATCACCCGCCCCCGCATCGCCGGGTCGCTGCCGAGCTGGATGCTGGAGTTCGCCGTGACCTGGAAGGTGAGCGACATGATGCCGACGACCGGCATCAGCAGCGCGAACAGCCAGAACGAGGGCGCCAGGGACGCCGCGAACAGCGCCACGCCGAACAGCGCGCCGGCCGCCACCGTGAACCGCGTCCGCCGGCTCGTGCGGCGCGCCGCCAGCAGGGCGCCGACGACGGATCCGGCGGCCATCAGGGAGTTCAGCAGGCCGTAGGTGCCGGCCTCGGAGTGGAACACGGTGTCGGTGAACGCCACGAGCCAGATCGCCGCGTTGAACCCGAACGTGCCGATGAAGCCGACCAGCACGATGAGCCACAGCAGATCGGGCCGCCGTCCGACGTAGGCCAGGCCCTCGCGGAGCTGGCCCTTGCCGCGCGGGGCGCGCTCGGCGGGGTTCAGCTCGGAGGTGCGCATCATCAGCAGTCCGATGATCGGCGCGGCGAACGACAGGCCGTTGAGCAGGAACGCCCACCCGGACCCGACGGCCGAGATCATCACACCGGCGACGGCGGGGCCGACGAGGCGGGCGGACTGGAAGTTCCCCGAGTTGAGGGACACGGCGTTGCGCAGGAGGCGCGGTCCGACCATGTCGGAGACGAACGTCTGGCGGGCCGGGTTGTCCACGACCGTGACCAGGCCGACGACGAACGCGACGGCGTACACGTGCCAGACGGCCACCACGCCGGACAGCGTCAGGGCGGCGAGCGTCAGGCCCGTCACGCCCAGCGCGCCCTGGGTGGCGAGCAGCAGGCGGCGCTTGTCGAGTCGGTCGGCGAGGACACCGCCGTAGAGACCGAAGAGCAGCATCGGGAGGAACTGGAGGGCCATGGTGATGCCGACGGCTGCGGCCGAGTCGGTCAGTTCGTGGACCAGCCAGTCCTGGGCGATGCGCTGCATCCACGTGCCGATGTTCGACACGACGGAGGACGCGAAGTGGATCCGGTAGTTCCGGATCCGGAAGGAACTGAAGGTGGAGATCTTGTCGGTGGTCGTCAGGGGTGCGGGTGCGGAGTCTGCTCCGGGTCCCGGACTCAAGGGTCAACACTCCTTCGTGCGCTGCGCGCGTGCGCGCCGTGCTGTGGTGCGGGTGGTTCGGTCGTGCTGCGGTGCTGTGCTGCGGTACTGCGGTGGTGCTGTGGTGCGGGAAGGTCCGTCAGAGGTGGGCGAGGCGGTGGAGGACGGGGGCCGCCGAGCGGAGCGTGGCCCACTCCTCCTCGTCGAGCTGTTCGGCGAGCGCGGCCAGCCACTCGTTCCGCTTGGCCCGGCTCGCGGTGACCACCTCGGCCGCCTCGTCGGTCGCGGCCACGAGCTTCTGGCGGCGGTCCTCCGGGTGCGGCGCGAGGGCGACGAGGCCGCGCTCCTGGAGCAGCGCGAGGATGCGCGTCATGGACGGCGGCTGCACGTGCTCCTTGCGGGCCAGCTCGCCCGGGGCGAGCGGTCCGCAGCGCACGAGCGTGCCGAGGGCCGACAGCTCGGCGAGACTGAGCGTGCGGTCCGTGCTCAGGTGGCGCAGCCGCCGGGAGAGCCGCAGGACGGCCATGCGCAGCTCGTTCACCGCGTCGGCGTCCGGGGGGCTGTCCAGCTTGAGGTGGGGCATGCGTCACCGCCAGGGGGTCTTTAGCTTGTCTAACGAAATATATTACGCTCATCGGACGGCGGACATTCCACGTAGGCCGGTGGAGTGACGCACTCCACGCCGATCACCGCCGGGTACGCTGAGCCCATGCGCTGGGCAGACCTGACGGACGGCAAACGCGAGGCCCCCGAGCCCCTGGAGGGCCCGGTGGTCGGCACGATCGTGACGGGCACCGTCGTGTGGACGGTCCTGTTCCTCGCCCAGCTCCCCTTCTACGGCTGGTTCGCCGACCACGGGCACACGTGGTGGCTGTGGGCGTGCCTGGCGGGCGCGGGCCTCGGGACGTTCGGCATCTGGTTCGTACGCCGCCGCGACGCCGCCATCCGCGCCGCCGCCGCCCGCGAGGCCGGCTGACCCTCCCGCGCGGCGGTCAGGGCGCGGGGCAGGTCTCGCGCCAGGGGTCGAGGTCCCAGTTCTTGGCGAGGGAGCTGAAGCCGAGCGGCTGCGTGATGGGGCAGAACTCGTCCGTGGTCATCTCGTACTCCACGTGGAACACCGGCTTGCCCGCCTCGATGAACGGCGTGAGGAGTTCGCACTCCTCGTAGTGGGCGCACTCCTCGTTGACGGAGAAGTCGAAGTCGTCGACCAGCTCGTCGATCTGGTCCAGGCCGTTCTTCAGGCCGACCGCGAGGCCGCGCTCGTGGGCGAGGTCGGCGATCATGCGGTTGTACGCGATCTGGTCCGCCCTGGTCAGGGGGAAGCCGGGGTCGTTGTCGTAGCCGTCCATGTTGTCCGGCTCGACGGCGTCGAAGCCCTTCTCGGCGCACATGTCGAAGCGGGCGGCCATGATGGGTTCGAGGACGTCGAGCCGCCGGACGTCCAGCCAGCGTTCGCCCTCCCACTCCGCCAGGTCGTTGCCGATGACCTCGTCGGGGAAGTCGGCCGCGTCGGGGCGCCAGTCCTCGAACGCGCCGACGTTGATGTAGCAGATGACCTTGCGGCCGTCGGCGTGGAGTCCGTCCACGACCGAGGCGTCGGTCTCGAAGCCGTCGATGTCGTACACCGGGGCGTCCACGGAGGTGTCGATCTCGCCGGTGAGCTGCCACTGCCAGTCCGTACCGGCTGCCGGCCGCCACCAGTCGCCCGCGGCACCCGCGGCATCGTCCGGCTGCTCGGTCCCGGCCGGTTGCTCGGACTCCTCGAGCTCCTCCGACGGCTCGGACTCAGCCGGTGCCGGGGACGCGGCCTCCGTCGCCGTGGCGGTGGCCCCGCCCGCCTCGTCCGTCCCCGCGTTGTCGCCGTCGCCGGAACCGCCCGAGCCGCAGGACAGCAGCGGCACCAGCAGCGCCGCCACCGCCACGGCCCGCCTCAGTCGAACCATCGCGCCGTCTCCAATTCCGCGGCCCGCGCCGGGTCCTCCAGGAGCGCGGCCAGCTCGAACCTGCGGGGCCACCGGCCCGTCGCCCACGCGAGCCCGGCCGCGAGCCCCTCGAACGTCGCCGCGTGCAGCACCCCGTCCGCCGTCAGCCGCCACGCGATCTCCGTGCCGTCCACGACGAGTCCGTCGTGCTCCACATACGTCGCCGGGGTGTCGTCGCCCAGCAGGGCGCGGGCGGCGTCCGGCACCGCGCGCTCCGTGCCGCCCGCCGGCGGCGGCGCCGGCAGGGCCGCGCTCAGCGGCGCCACGTCCAGCACCGACGCCAGGTCCGCCGCGAGCCCCGGCGGCACCGGGAGCAGCGCGCGGCCCGCGGCGAGCGGCAGCAGGTCCGGCGCGTCCGCCACCAGCGCGGACGCCACGGGAACGATCCGCACCTCGCCGTCCACGACGGCCCGCACCTCGTCCGGCAGCGTCACGTCCTCCGGGTCGAGGCGGGCCAGCAGCGCGTACAGGCCGTGGAGCTGGGCGGCCGTCACGCCCGTGACCTCCGGGTCGGCGAGGCGCGCCAGCAGGTCGGCGGCGCCGCCCGGTTCGGCGAGCAGGGCGCGCGCGGACGTGCGCACGCCGAGGGCGTGCAGCACCTCGTCGTCCACGTCCGCCGTGTCGGCGTCCTCGTACAGGCCGGCGAGCAGCGGGTCGCCGCCGGCCGCGCGCAGGCCCGCCGGGCGGCGGCCGTCGAGCACCGGGGCGCCGCGCAGCCACCACGCCGTGTACGGGCGGGCCGTCTCGACCGTGCCGTCGGGCATGCGGACGCGCACCGGCGCCGTCAGCGCGGCCCGCAGCTCGGGGGACCCGGCGATGAGGGCCAGGGCGCGGGGCCACTGGTCGTCGTCCACGAGTTCCAGGTCGCGGACGGCCAGCACCTCGGCGGCGACCGGCGGGAGGTCCGTGCCGGGCAGGGCGTCGAGGAGGTCCTCGCACCACACGTCCACGGCGTCGAGGAGGCCGATGTCGTCGGGTTCGGCGAAGGCGCTGTCGCGCGGTTCCAGTTCGTCCGGGTCGAGGACGACGTCACCGGCCCGCACCAGCGCGAGGTCGGCCTGCACGCCCACGGCGGTGAGCGGCCCCGCGCCCCACCGTTCGGCGAGCGCGGCGTCGCAGGCGGGCAGCTCACCGGGGCGGATGATCTCCTGGAACGGGCTGCCGGGCAGCACCAGGTCGCCGGCCGGGGAGAGTTCGCCGTCCTCGTCGGGCAGCGCGAGGGCGGCGAGCCACGGTTCGTCGCCGGGCCGCAGCCCCGCGTCCCGTACGAGGCCGAGGACGATGCCGGCCAGTTCGGCCGCCGGGACCGCGTCCTCGTCCCACACGTCACGGCCGTCCCACGCGTCCGGGTCGGCGGACGCGGCGACGGCGGCCCGCACCTGCGGGCTCGTCAGGACCGCGCGCGGGGTCGCCGGGGCGGCGCCCAGCTTCTCCAGCAGCGGGTGCGCCGCGTCGGGGTGCGCGATCCGCAGGCCGAGGCGCCCGAGGGCGTCCGGGTCGGTGCCCGCGACGGGCAGCAGCACCCGTCCCGGCCCGATGACGGTACGGCCGTCCGCCAGCGGCACGGGCAGCCCCGTCAGCAGCTCGGGATCGACGCCCGCGAGCGACTCGTACAGCCGCCACCACCACTCGGCGGGCCGCTCGACGCCCGCCAGGCGGTCGATGGCCTCCCCGAGGGGGACGCGGGTCACCTCCAGGACGCGGAGCTCCGCGCGGCGTTCGAGCCCGGCCGGCAGCAGGTGCGGGAACAGCTCGGCGAGGACGGCGACGGTGTCGGCGCCCGCGCGCTCCACCAGCTCGGCCTCGGACGGGCGCAGCGCCTCCGGGGCGTCCTCGCCGCCGGGCGGCGCCCCGCTCGGCAGGAACGCGGCGCCCGGCAGCCGGTCGAGCAGCAGCACGCGCAGCGCGCCGTCCAGCTCGCCGCGCCCCAGCGGCCCGGGAACGAGCTGCAGCGTCCCGGCCGTGACGGGCCGCCAGGCGGTCAGCAGCTCGACGTACGTGTCGGCGGCGCGGCGCAGCAGGAAGTCCGTGAGCGGGCCGGGCGCGACGTGGCGGCGCGTCGGCTCCAGCGGGAACGAGGCGATGAGCAGCGCCGGCAGGCCCAGCGGGTCGTCCGTCGGCGTCGGCGCGTGGACGACGGGCGCGCTCGCGGGCGCGGCGGGGGCGCCCTCCGCGTCGACGGGCACGGCCCAGGTGAGGGACCAGTGGGGCCGCTCCCGCTCCTCCAGCGGACGGTCCGCCAGCAGCTCGGGGTCGGCCTCGCCGCTCGCGGTCGCGACGCGCCAGCGCGTGGAGCGCACGGCGCTGCCGGCCGGTCCCGGCTCCTCCGTGATCTGCGTGTAGGGGCCGAACTGGGCGCGGGTCAGCGTCCGCTCGCCGCTCGGCGTGACGACGGTGATCTCGACGAGCCCCGGCAGCGCGAGGAGCAGCGTGTCGTCCACGCCGTCGAGCAGCCGGTTCGCCAGGTCCTCGGCCGCCACGTCGCGCAACGGCAGGACGACGGCGGTGTCGTACCCGTCCGGCACGGTGAGGTCCTGCGCGGGCAGCGGCAGCCGCAGCAGCGGGACGGCGTGCCGCTCGCCGGCGCGGCGGTCGAGTTCGGCGACGAGACGGTCGTTGCCCTCGGCGGTCTCCCGGGCCAGCGCCGTCGCCTCGGCGAGGGACCAGCGCACCCCGCCGGTCGCGCTCGCCACGGCCGGGGCGTCGCTCACCGCGAGGACGGCGGCGAACCCGACGCCGAAGCGGCCGACCGCGCCCCGCGCGCCCGGCGGGGCCGTGCCGCTGCCGGGGGCCGGTTCGCCGTCGCGCTTCGCGGAGGCCCGCAGCGTGGACAGCGATTCGACGCCCGCCGCGTCGATGGGCGTACCGGTGTTCGCGGCGACCAGGGTCCCGTCGCGGAGGGACAGCAGCAGGCGCCCCGGCTCGCCGGCGCGCGCCGCGGCGTCGGCGGCGTTCTGCGCCAGCTCGACGACGAGGCGGTCGCGGTAGCCGCCCCTGGCGAGGTCCTCCTCCGCGTTCGCGTCCTCGCGGAAGCGCGCCGGCGAGGCGGACCAGGCGCTGAGCACGCCGGACCGCAACCGTCCGGTGTCGAAGGGATCGTCGCTGTGGTCGGTGGTCACGGGTGCGACAGTACCGGGTGTGCGGTAGCGCCCGGATTCCGGTGGGTCACGCCCGCGGCGGCCCGGGGCGGGCCGCCGCGGAGCCGCCGGTCACAGGGGGTCGGCGCCCATGTGGTCGATGACCGGCGGGGCCGGCCGCTGCGGCTCGGGCGCCCGCGCCGCCTCCGAGTGCGCGCCGCAGCCGTACGCCAGGGACACGACCCGGCCGTCGGCGGGCGAGTAGCCGTTCCCGCAGACACCGAACGCCTGCCGCAGCTGACCCGCCATCGGCAGCAGGAACCCGCAGCTCACGCACGGCCCCGGGGCGTTCTCCGCCATCGGCGTGCGCGGCCCGTGGGTCTCCTCCCAGCGGTCCGCCGCCTCGCTGACACCGGCCCACGACAGGACGCGCCGCCGGCCGAGACCGGGCTGGAGCGCGACATCCGTGACCTGGGCGCGCTCGGCGGTGGCGTGCTCGGGGGCCTCGGCAGTGCCGGGGGTCCAGCCCGGTTCGAGCCGCAGGTCGTCGTCCTCGGCGGGCAGCAGGTCGCCGGGGCCGAGGTCGCCCGGCCGCAGCCGCTCGTGCCACGGCACCCAGGCGGGGGCGAGCAGCGCGTCGGGCCCCGGGGTGAGCGCCACCTCGTCCACCGTGACGTACTTGGCGCGCGCGGCGCGCGCGACCGTGACGCCCCAGCGCCACCCCGGGTAGCCGGGGTCCTCGCTGGCGAAGAGGTGGGTCACCAGCCGGTCGCCCTCGGCGACGGCCCCGAGATACGCCCCGAGCGGCTGCGGGTGCGCGGCCCTGGCAGCCGCGTCGCGGGCCACGTCCACCGCCTCGGCGCAGAGCCGGTCGGGCGTACGGCTTCGCATCCCAGCATTCACGAGAACTCTCTCTCCTCCGCCGTCGTACCGGTGCGGGCGCCAGGGGGCGAACGGAGCCGACGGAGCGGACTCTGGGACCGCTGCAGACGTCGTGCTGAACGAGGCAAGGCGCACCGTCCGCCCACGCTACCGCACGCCCCGACCGGTCGCCGCCCACGTCCGCCGCCGGACCCCCGGGCACCCGGCGGCCGGGCGCCGGCGCGTCGTGAACCCGTCCGCGCGCCCCGTTCGCGCACGCCCCCACGGGGTAACCGGAACGGCACGCCCGCCCGTCGGGAACACCGGTGAAAACCGGCAGGACAGCAGTGCGCGCAGCAGGAACCGGGGGGTCGCATATGCGTAGGCTTGAGACCGTGGCCGCTGGCAGTTCGTCCGACACCGACCCCAAGACCGGCTCGGGCCGCCTCACCCGCGGCGCCCGGTCCGCCGGCCATGCCGTACGGGCCGTCCCGCTCGCCGTCGGACGCCGCATCCGCCGCGCGACGACCGCTCAGGGCGCGGGCGAGACGGGGCTTTCGAAACTGATCGAGCTGCACGCCGTGCACTCCGCCGGCGACATGCTCGTCACGATGGCGCTGGCGTCGACCATCTTCTTCTCCGTGCCGACCGCGGAGGCGCGCGGCCGGGTCGCGCTCTACCTGGCCATCACGATGGCCCCCTTCATCCTGCTGGCGCCCGTCATCGGCCCGCTGCTCGACCGGGTGCCGCACGGGCGGCGCGCCGCGATGGCGGGGGCGCTCCTCGCGCGCGGCACGCTGGCCCTCGTCATCGCGGCGGCCGTCGCGGGCGGCGGGCTCGCCCTGTACCCGGCGGCGCTCGGCGTGATGGTCTGCTCGAAGGCGTACAACATCGTGCGGGCCGCCGTCGTGCCGCGCCTGCTGCCGTCCCGCATCTCCCTGGTGAAGGCGAACGCCCGGATAACGCTGACGGGCCTCATCTCGGCCGGCGCCGCCGCGCCGCTCGGCCTCGCGCTCGGCGCCCTCGGGGAACGCTGGCCCCTCTACGCGGCCTGCGCCATCACCGTCGTCGGCGCGTTCCTCTCCTTCCGGCTGCCCGGGCAGGTGGACCTGGCGCGCGGCGAGCGGACGTACCACCTCGCCGAACTCCGCGAGACCCGCGCCGCCCTGGCCAGGGAACGGGACGACGGCGGGCGCGGCGGGCTGCTCCCGGCCGGCGGATCGCCGGTGGCGAAGGCCCTCCTGGCGAACGCGTCGCTGCGCGCGCTGTCCGGGTTCCTGCTGTTCTTCATGGCGTTCCTGCTGCGCTCGGAGTCGCTGCCGGGGCTGACGGCGGCGTTCTCGCTCGGCCTGGTCGGCCTGGCCGCCGGCGCGGGCAACGCGTCCGGCAACCTCCTCGGCAACTGGCTGCGCGACCGCGCCCCCGAGCTGATCCTCCTCGTCATGCTGCTGCTCGCCCTCACCGCCACCGCGGCCGCCGGGCTCCACTACGCGGCGGGCACCGTCGTGCTGGTGTGCGCGGTCGCGGGCGTCTGCCAGGCGCTGGGGAAGCTGTCGCTCGACGCGATGATCCAGCGCGACGTGCCCGAGGTCGTGCGGACGTCGGCGTTCGCCCGCTCGGAGACGGCCGTGCAGATGGCGTGGGTCCTGGGCGGTGCGATCGGCATCGGGCTGCCGCTGAACGGCGAGCTGGGCATGTGGGTGTCGGCGGGTCTCGTGTTCGTCGGGCTGGCGTTCAGCCTGCGCGCGCTGCTGGGCGCCGTACGGCGCGGCACGTCGCACCCCCGAGTCCGGTGAGGACGGGGCGCGCGGGTACCCTGCCCGCATGACTGCGCTCTCCACGAACCGGCGCCGCCGCGCCATCCGCTCCACTCTTGCCGTCGGCGCTGTTTCGCTGGGTCTCGCCGCGCTGACCGGCTGCGACGCGCCGACGCCGAGCGCCCACTTCACCCTGAACGCGGGCACGGAGTCCGCCGAGGCCGACCACGACTGCTGGGCCGGCGGCGGCGACACGCTGGGCGCCGAGCGCGGCCAGGAGTGCGCGGCGTCCGAGGACGTGCCGTCGTTCACCGCGAAGCCCGGTGAGACGTTCCGCATCGGCGTGGACCCGGAGATCGCCGAGGGCGGCGGCTGGATCGTCCTGGTCAACGATCTGCCGCTCAACGAGCCGTACACCTCGACGTACCAGACCGTGCCGGTGGACACGATCACGCAGGCCGCGGCGCAGGCCGACAGCCAGGTCGCGCAGCAGGGCGGGCAGCCCACGGGCGGCCCGGCGCGGGTGACCCTGGTCAAGGTGGTGGACGGGTTCGACATGGCGCAGATCGCCACCATCCAGGACCTGTACGAGCAGGCCGAGGGCGTCTGGGGCGCGCGGATCTCGACGGACGACGAGGACTGAGCCGACGGGCGCCCCCTCGATGCTGCGGATCCTCGTCACCACCGCCGTCGCGGCGGAGGGCGAGGCGGTCGCGCGCGCCGGGCGGGGCGCGCCCGTGCGGCGTCCCCTCACCGGCGGCCTCGGACTCGCGCGCGTGCCCCTGTGCGACGGCGTCGAGCTGGACGTGCTCGCCGCCGGCGCCGGACCGGCCGCCGCCGCCGCGGGGACGGCCACCGCGCTCGCCCTCGGCGGCGGCCACGGGCTGGTCGTCTCGGCCGGCATCGCCGGCGGCTTCGCCGGGGCCGTCCCGGTCGGCGGGACGGTCGTGGCGTCCGACATCCTGACCGCCGACTTCGGCAGTGACACGGCCGAGGGCTTCACGGACGCCGCGGCCCTCGGCTTCGGCACGGTCGCGCACCGCCCGGACCCGGACCTGGCCCGGGCCGTCGCCGGCGCGACGGGCGCCGTCGTCGGCCCCGTCCTGTCCGTCTCGACGGCGACCGGCACCGCCGAGCGCGCCGCGTCGCTCGCCGCGCGCCACCGGGGCGCGGTCGCCGAGGCGATGGAGGGCGCCGGCGTCGCGACCGCCGCCGCGCTGCACGGACTGCCCGTCCTGGAGATCCGCACGGTGTCCAACGCCGTCGGCCCCCGCGACCGCGCCGGCTGGCGCGTCCCCGAGGCCCTGGCGGCGCTGACCCGGGCGTTCACCGCCGCCGGACCGGCCCTGCGGGCCTGGGCCGCGGCGACCCCGCATGCGAAGGAGCGAGATCACTCATGACGTCCCCCACCACCGGCGCGGAGCGGCCGCTCGGCATCACCTACTCCCCCTGCCCGAACGACACGTTCGTCTTCCACGCGTGGGCGCACGGCCGGGTCGCGGGCGCGCCGCCGGTCGACGTGACGTTCGCCGACATCGACATCACCAACGCCATGGCCGAGCGCGGCGAGGGCGACATCCTGAAGGTGTCGTACGCGGTCCTGCCGTACGTGCTGGACCGGTACACGCTGCTGCCGTGCGGCGGCGCGCTGGGCCGCGGCTGCGGGCCGCTCGTCCTCACGCGGACGGAGGGCGCCGGGCCGCTCGACCTGACCGGCAGGACGGTGGCGGTGCCGAGCGTGAAGTCCACGGCGTACCTGCTGTTCCGGCTGTGGGCGGCGGCGCAGGTGCCGGGCGGCGTCGGCGAGGTGGTGGTGCTGCCGTTCCACGAGATCATGCCGGCCGTGCGCGACGGGAAGGTGGACGCGGGTCTCGTCATCCACGAGGCGCGCTTCACGTACCGGGGCTACGGGCTGCACAAGGTCGCGGACATGGGCGAGTTCTGGGAGGGCACGACGGGCCACCCCATCCCGCTCGGCGCGATCATCGCGAAGCGGTCGCTCGGCGAGGAGCGGCTGCGGGCCGTCACCGACGCGATCCGCGCCTCCGTGCGGCAGGCGTGGGACGACCCGGCGGCGAGCCGCGCCTACGTCCTCGCGCACGCGCAGGAGATGGACCCGGCCGTCGCCGACGCCCACATCGGCCTGTACGTCAACGACTTCACGGCCGATCTCGGCGAGGCCGGCCACGCCGCCGTGCGGGAGCTGCTGACGCGCGCGGCCGGCGAGGGACTCCTGCCGGCCACGACGGCCCTCGACTCCTGAACTCCGCCCGCGTCAGACGTCGAGCTGGTCGGCGACGGCACGCAGCATGCCGGCGACCTTGCGGCCGCTGGCGCGCTCGGGGTAGCGGCCGCGCTCCAACTGCTGGCAGATGCCTTCGAGCAGCGTCGTGAGGTCCTGCACGATGCCGGCCAGTTCGTCGGGCTTGCGCCGCTGCGCTGCGGCCACGGACGGCACCGGGTCGAGCAGGGTGAGGGAGAGCGCCTGGTCACCGCGCTGCCCGGCGACGACGCCGAACTCCACGCGCTGGCCCGGCTTCAGGGTGTCGACACCGCTGGGCAGGGCGGAGGAGTGGACGAAGACGTCACCGCCGTCGTCGCGGGAGAGGAAGCCGAAGCCCTTCTCACTGTTGAACCACTTCACCTTGCCGGTAGGCACGTGTCCCCGTCCTCGCACTCGTCATACAGGTACGGCGGGCCGCTGGACCCGCCTCGCAGCCAAGGCTAACCGGCCCCGGCCCGGTGACAAGATGCCGCCGGGCCGTTTCGGAGGATGACTGCCCAGGGCACGGCCGGAGTATGCCGCGGCCCGGGCGTCTGCGACCCTGGAGGGGTGAGTGACAACAATCCAGGGGACGCGCTCGTGCGGACGGGCGGTGTCGTCTTCCTCGTCGGCGCGATCGCGACACTGGTCACGGTCGTCCCGCTGTTCATCGGCACGGACCCGCTGCCGTCCGTCGCGTACGCGGTGTCGATGCTGATGGGCGTCGGCTTCCTGATCGCGGCGGCGGGCCTGCTGCGCTCCATCGCGCACCAGCGCCGCACGGCACGCGACGGCGGCCCGGACCACGGCTGACGCCGGGCGGCCCCTGGTCACCCGTTGATCGGCGGTGCCGGCTCCGGCTCCGGGAGGGTGGCGGCCAGCAGGGTGCCCAGTGCCCGGTGGGACGCCTGGAGTCGCGCGACCTCGCCGGCGATACGGGCCTGCTCGCGGCGGAGACGGCCGATCGTGCCCGGGCACGACGACAGCGCCATGACGTCGCCGTCCTCGTGGACGCAGTCCAGCAGGCGCGCGATGACGGCGGTGCCAAGACCGGCGTCGAGCAGCGTGCGGACGCGGTGGACCGTCGCGACGTCCGCCTCGGTGTACTCGCGGTACCCGTTGGGCAGCCGCGCGGGCCGCAGCAGTCCTTGCTCCTCGTAGTAACGCAAGAGCCGCTGGCTGACGCCGGTCCGGCGTACCACGTCACCGATTCTCATGCGGCCCCACTTCGCTCTTGACCCTCACACCGATGAGAGACCTTAGCTTGCTCCCAGAAGCGCTGACGGGTGAGAGGGAGCGGCTATGCCGGGAGTTGTGGTCATCGGAGCGGGACCGGGGATCGGGCAGGCGGTCGCCCGCCGGTTCGCGCGTGCGGGGCTTCCCGCCGCCGTCATCGCCCGGACCCGTCGGACGGCGACGGCCGTGGCCGACGCGGTCGGGGACGTCGGTCCGCGCGTCGTCCCCCTGACCGCCGACAGTACCGACGAGACGGCGCTGCGGGCCGCCCTCGACGCCGCGGCGGAGGAACTCGGCCCGCCGGACGCCGTGGTCTACAACGCGGCGCTCATCCGCCCCGACAGGCCCGGCGAGTTGTCCGTACGTGCCCACCTGGACGCCTGGGCGGTCAACGTGGTGGGAGCGCTCACCGCGGCCGCCCATGTGGCACCGGCGATGGCGAGCCGAGGGAACGGTTCGTTCATCGTCACCGGCGGCATGCCCGAGCCGAAGCCGGAGTACGTGAGCCTCTCGCTCGGCAAGGCAGGTGTGCGGGCGCTCGTCGCACTCCTGGATGCGCAGTACGGGTCCTCGGGCGTCCACGTGGCCACCGTGACCGTGGCCGGCCCGGTCGCGCCGGGCACGGCGTTCGATCCGCGGGACATAGCCGAGCACTACTGGCGGCTGCACGCACAGCGGCGGCACGAATGGGAGCTGGAGATCGTCCACGGCGGGTGAACGCGTCGCTCAGCCGCCCGTGAGGACGACGAGCTGCCGGGTCGCCCGTGTCATCGCGACGTAGCGGTCCACCGCGCCGCCGACGCCGTCGCCGAACGCCTCCGGGTCCACGAGGACGACCAGGTCGAACTCCAGGCCCTTCGCCAGCGCCGGGGTCAGCGACCTGACGCGCGGCCGCTCGGGGAACGCCGGGGCGCCGATGACGCAGGCGACGCCGTCGGCGTTCGCGGCGAGCCAGCCGTCGATCACCGAGGGCAGGTCGGCGGCGGACCCGTGCGTGACGGGGATGCCGCCGGCGCGCACCGAGACCGGCACGTTGGCGTCCGGCAGGGCGGCCCTGATGACCGGCTCGGCCTCCGCCATGACCTCTTCCGGCGTGCGGTAGTTGATGCTCAGGGAGGCCATCCCGATCCGGTCCAGGCCGACGCGGCCGAGCCGTTCGCGCCACGACTCGGTGAAGCCGTGCCGCGCCTGCGCCCGGTCCCCGACGATGGTGAAGCTCCGCGACGGGCAGCGCAGCAGCAGCATCTGCCATTCCGCGTCGGTCAGTTCCTGCGCCTCGTCGACGATGACGTGGGCGAACGGTCCCGCGAGCCGGTCGGGGTCGGCGATGGGTGCCGCGGCCTCGTCCACCAGGCTGTCCCGCAGGTCCTGCCCGCGCAGCATCGTGACGGCGCCCTCGCCGTCGTCGTCGGCCCGCAGCAGGTCGTCGATGACGTCGGCCATGCGGGCGCGTTCGGCGGCGAGCGCGGCGTCCTGCCGGCGCCTGCGGCGGGCCGCCTCGGGGTCGCCGAGCCGGTGCCGGGCGGCGTCGAGGAGCGGCAGGTCGGCGACGGTCCACGCGTGCGCGTCGGTCCGCCGCAGCCGCCGTACCTCGTCGGGAGTGAGCCAGGGGGCGCACATCCGCAGGTAGGCGGGCACCGTCCACAGGTCGCCGACGAGGTCGGTCGCCTCCAGCAGCGGCCAGGCGCGGTTCAGCGCGGTGACGAGGTCACGGTCGGCGCGCAGCGACCGGCGGAACAGGTCGGGCGGCACGTCGTCGCCGTCGATCCGCTGCAGGAGGAGGGTGGCGAGTTCCTCCCAGATCTGCTCGCGCGCCTCGTTGTGCGGGGTGCCCGGCTCGACGGCGTCGAACGCCTCGGCCCAGTCGCCGGCGCTCAACGGGATGTCGTCCCAGGGGGTCGAGACGATCAGGTCCTCGGTGGGCGGCTCCTCGTAGAACCTGACGGCCGTCTCGACGGCCCGGACCATGTCGGCGGACGACTTGAGCCGGGCCGCCTCGGGATCCGCCTCGGCGACGGCGGACGCACCCTCGGGGACGAGGTCCCGCAGGACGCAGGTCTGCACCCCTTCCTCGCCGAGGCTGGGCAGGACGTCGGACACGTACGCCAGGTAGGGCCGGTGGGGGCCGACGAACAGCACGCCGCCCCTGCGGTGGCCGAGCCGCGGATCCGCGTGCAGGAGGTACGCGGAGCGGTGCAGGGCGACGACGGTCTTGCCGGTGCCGGGGCCGCCGTCCACGACGAGCGCGCCGCGGGAGCCGGCGCGGATGATGGCGTCCTGGTCGGCCTGGATGGTGCCGAGCACGTCCCGCATCCGGGCCGACCGGTCGCCGCCGAGGCTCGCGATGAACGCGGACTGGTCGTCGAGCGCGGCGTGCCCATCGAACGCGTCGGCGGCGAACACCTCGTCCCAGTAGTCGCTGATCCGGCCGCCGGTCCAGCGGTACCTGCGGCGGCTCGCGAGGCCCATCGGGTCGGCGTGGGTGGCGGCGAAGAACGGCTCGGCCGCCGGGGTGCGCCAGTCGATGAGCAGCCGGCGGCCCGTCTCGTCGGTGAGGCCGAGCCGACCGATGTACACGGGCTCGGGGTCGTCGGCGGAGACGATGCGGCCGAGGCACAGGTCGAGACCGAAGCGGCTCAGGGCGCGCAGCCGGGCGGTGAGCCGGTGGATCTCGGCGTCGCGGTCCATCGCCTCGCGGCCGAGTCCGCCGGGCGCCCTGCGGAGCGCGTCGAGCCGCCCGGACAGCTCGGCGACGGACCGCTCAAGACTCCCGGCGACGGCCGCGAAGTGCCGCTCGTCGGCGGCGATCAGCGCGGGGTCGGCCTTGGCGGCGAGCCGATCGGCAAGCTCGAACACACCACCACGACGCTCCTGCGCCGACAACATTGCACACACTTCGCGAACCACCCATTCCGACAGGTTCCGGCATTGGATGAGCGATTGTGCGGCACGACGGGGGCCTTGCCGCAAGCCCCCGGGTGCGCTATACGTTGAGAGTGGCGAGGGAAAGCTGTGTCTTCCTTCGCTCTTTTCATGCCTCCCCCAAGGCGGCCCATCGGGCGAAACGCCGACAAACCCGGCGGGACGACACCCATGGGTACGACGGCGCCCGCCCGCTGTGGCCTGCCCACCTGAGCCGTGCCACCCGGTTCGCGTCAGGGCGCGATGAGACGGCTGGTGAAACCCGCGGAGACGAGGCCTCCGTACGCGGCGAGCACGTCGTCCGGGACGTCCTGTTCGATGGCGAAGCCGAGCTTTGGGTACTCGATCACCCGCTGAAGGTCGCCGACGAGCATGTCCAGGACGAGCCTTTCGTCACCGATGCTCGTGACGTAGTCGTCGAGCTCCAGGGCTTCCGAGGCGCAGCGCACGTCGACCCCGGGCCAGAGTTTGCGGACCGTGGCGTACGCACGACGTTCCATGTAGGGCTTGGAGACCAGCAGCACGGATGCCGGGGTAACGCCCGCCTCGGCCAGGACCCGCCGGGAGTGGACGATGTTCTGACCGGTGTTGGCCGCGTGCGGCTCCAGCAGGACGGCCGCCTCGGGCACACCCAGGGCGATCGCGTGCTCCCGGTAGTGGACGGCTTCGCCGCGCGGGAAGCGGGCCGCTGTGGTGGGGCTGTTCCCGCCGGTGAAGACGAGGACGGGGAAGAACCCGGCCCGGTGGAGTTCGGCGGTCCTCGTCGCCACGCCGAGGTCATGGCTGCCGAGGCCGATGGCCGCGTCCGCCGGCCGGAGTTCGTGACCCATCAGGTGGTAGTCCCAGATCAGCCGGGCGTTCGCCCACTGCTCGTCGGTCACGTCCCGGCGGATGTCCGTCGGTTCTGTCACTGCCGTCTCTCTTCGTTCGGTGGTTACGCTCCGGCGTTCTCTCCATGCCCCTCCAGCCAGTTGTCCAGCCAGGTCGGGAACGACAGCAGGTCCGGCAGGACGACGGCGGTGCCGGCCGAGCGCAGTTCGTGTTCGTCGCACGGGCCGGTCGTCACCGACACCGACAGTGCTCCGGCCGCGGTGGCCGCCCGTACGTCGCCCACGTGGTCGCCGACGTACACGCTCGCGCCTTGTTCGCGCAGCGCCACGCCCTTCCGTTCGGCCCACAGGTCGCCGACGAGGACGTCCGCCGCCAGCTGCAGGTGCTCGATGTGCAGGCGGGCGTTGGGCGTGTGCTTCGCCGTGACGACCATGGAGCGTCCGCCGCGCGCCCTGATGGCGTCCAGGGCCTCGCGCGCGCCGGGCAGCGGCAGTGTGCCCTCGACACCGTGGGCCGGGTACAGGGCGCGGTACCGGTCGCTCATGGCGCGGACCCGGTCGGCCGGGAACCAGTGCGCGATCTCCTGCTCCACCGGCGGACCGAGCCGGCTGACGGCGAGGTCCGCGTCGATGAAGGTCCCCGTCTCGGCGGCGAGCGCCCGGTAGGTGTCGGCGATGCCGGGCCGTGAGTCCACCAGCGTCATGTCGAGGTCGAAACCGATGGTGAACGGGGTGGACGGCCGGGGCGTGGGGGGCGCGGAAGGTTCCATGCGGCCATTGTGCGGGGCGGCCGCGGGAGCCGGTCAGCCGCCCGCCACGAGTCTCCGCGCGAGGGCGCGCTTGAACGTCTCCACGCCCTCGGCCGAGGTGCAGGCGGGGACCCGGGAGGCGCTGGTGAGGGGCTCGGCGAGCGGTGCGTCCGGGCCGTAGACGGTGCCGTCCGGGGCGACGTGGAGGGAGCCGACGCGCCAGGCGGGCACCGTTCCGCCGTCCGACGACCACAGCTCGGCGTCCGGGGCGAGGCCCTGGGCGGTCGCGCGCCGCGCGAAGTCGGCGCCGGCCGCCGTGATCTCGGCCAGGCGCCGGTCCCCGGCCGCCCGCGCCCTGGCGGCGAGCCGGGCCTCCCTGCGGGCCGCGCGCAGGTAGGGGCCGAGGTCGCCGCCCCGGCCGGGACCGGCCTCGCCGCGGCGGGCGAGCCACAGCAGGACGGCGGCGAGGGCCAGGACCACGAGAACCGCCGAGCCGTCCATGGCGCCCTCCCCCACGCGATGGGTGGCTTCCAGCGTAGGAGCGCGGCCCGTACGGGAACAGGCCCGCGACCACCCGCCCCGTTCTATACCTACTGGTATGTATGATGCGTCCGGCGCGACCGGTCCCGGCCGCGCCGGAAGGAGACCGCCGCCATGCCGCTCGTCCGCATCGACGCCCTGAACGCCGGCCCCGAGCGCCTCGACGCGCTGTCCCGGGCCGTCCACCGTGCCCTCGGCGAAGCCATGGGATTCCCGCCCGACGACCTCTTCCACGTGCTGACCGGCCACGACGGCACCCTGCGGTACGGCGGCTATCCGGGCGTGGACCGCGACGACGGCGTCGTCATCGTGTCGATCACCCTGCGCGCCGGCCGGCCGCCGGAGCAGAAGCGGACGCTGTACCGGCGGATCGCCGAACTGGCCGCGGAGTACGGGGCCGCCGAGCCGCGCAACGTGGTCGTCGTCCTGACCGAGAACGCCCCGGCCGACTGGTCGTTCGGCCACGGCGAGGCCCAGTACGCCCCACCCGCCTGACGGCGGGCCGTCCGTCAGCTCCCGCCGCCCCGGGCGAGCGCGTCGGCGACGGTGGCCACGACGGTGCCGCGCCCCTCGCGCGCGGCCAGCCACGCCAGGAACCGCTCCAGGTCGCGCGGCGCGATCGCCTTGGTCCCCGCATTGCCCTCGCACGGGTCGCAGATGTGGTGGAAGACCAGCGGGAGCCAGCCGCCGGCGGTCTCCGCGCCGCGCACCATGGCCTTCAGGCCGGCCACGGTGGTGCCCTCGCCGACCGAGGACGGCGTGCGGATCGCGTAGGCGTCGCGGGGCGGCAACGTCTCGGCGGGCGGGCAGCCGTCGCAGTCGACCAGGCCGCCCACGTCCCGCGCCGCCGTGTAGCCGCAGGACGCGATCTCCCGCATCGTGTCCGCGTCGGACGCTCCGAAGGGGGCGGCGAACGTGGTGGCGGGCAGGCCGAGTCCGCGCAGGGTGTCGCGGTCGTCGCAGACCTGCCGGCGCCGTTCGTCGGCCGTGACGTCGGTGAGCCGGGCGTGGTCGAGCGTGTGCCCGCCGATCTCGTGCCCGGCGTCGGCGAGCTGCCGCACCTCGTCGGTCGTGAGCCTGCCGGAGCGGTCGATGCGGGCGGTGTTGACGTAGAACGTGGCGCGCAGGCCGTGGCGTTCGAGCATCGGCGCCGCCTCGGTCCAGTGCGTCGTGTACCCGTCGTCGAACGTGAGGCTGACGACCGTGGGAGCGGACGCGTGCGCCGTCTGCGGCGTGAGGCCCAGGGCGAGCACGGAGCACAGCGCCAGCAGCGCGGCGGCCGTGGAACGGAGGCCGGAGCGCCGCCGGTTCACCGGGCCACCCCCCGCGTCCAGACGCCGCGCCGGATCGTCAGCAGGGCGTACGGGAGGAGCCAGGCCAGGGCGGTGGCCGACAGCAGGCTCATCAGGGGCCGCAACCGCCAGTGCGGGCAGCCGGGATGGTCCAGCCGGTAGGCGAGCCCCCAGGCGAGGCCCTTGACGAGCACGCCGGCCAGGTAGAGGGCGGTCAGCACCCAGAGCCCTTGCACGGGCCACCACAGGAGGTGGGCCGCCACCATGAACGGCGACGCCAGGACCAGCACGGCGTGGCCGTAGTACAGCAGCGCGGGCACGGCGCCGAGCCGCCACATGAAGCCGCCGGTGAAGACGAGGTTGCGCAGGAAGCTCTTCTTCCACCGCACCTGCTGACGGAGGAACGCGCGGGGTGTCTCGGGCACCGCCGTCCACACCCAGGCGGAGCGGCAGTACGCGGTGCGCCACGGGCGCGCGGCGTGCGCCGCCGCGGCGGGGCGCGGCCGTGCCGCCGTGCGCCGCCACCGCTGGCCGATGACCCAGCCGGTGAGCTGGCGGTCGGTGGCGAACCGGAACTCGGCGCCGAGGAACCGGTCCCCGGCCCAGGCCGGCAGGTGGTCCTCGATCGCCTCCCGCCGGAAGACGGCGAGCGGCCCGGAGACGCAGGTGACCGCGCCGAACGCCGACTCCGCCGCCTTGGCGATGCGGAACTGCCCCTCGTACCAGACGTCCTGGAGCCGCGCGAGGCGGCTGCGGCCCACGTTGAGGGCGCGGGCGTGGCCGCTGACCGCGCCGAGTTCGGGGTGCCGCCGGAGTGCGGCGACGCAGCGGGCGAGGGCGTCGGGCGCGAGGACGCAGTCGGAGTCGGTGAACGCGATGACCTGCCCGCCGGCGTGCGCCACCCCGCGCACGAGGGCGTGCTTCTTGCCCATGTTCCGCTCCAGCGTGACGAGCCGGACGGGCAGTTCGCGGGCGAGGCGGCGGAGGATGTCGCCGGTGCCGTCGGTGGACCCGTCGTCCACCACGACGATCTCCAGGTCGGGCCATGTGCTGGCGGCCATGGAGCGTACGCACGCCTCGACGCGGTCGCGTTCGTCCTTCACGGCGAGCAGGAAACTCACCGACGGCCGCTCCGGCAGGGCGGGGAAGGCGGCGGCGTCGGCGGTCCTGCGGCGCATGACGGTCTCGGCCGGGTCGTCGTAGCGGCGGTAGGCGAGCACCATCATGGCGGCGGACAGGCCGATCGCCAGCAGGCCGTACGCGGCGGCCGGGGCGGGCACGGGGGTCACGGCCTGCGCCAGCCTGGGCACGCCCCACGCGAGGAGCAGCAGGGGCGCGGCCAGGAGGAGCCGGGAGCGGCGCGGCCGGCCGCGGTCGGCGGCCGCCGGAACGGGGAGGGGAGCTGGGACGGTGCGCCGGGCGGCGGGCAGGGCCGCGGTCCGCGGTGGCGCGCTCACAGGACCACCCGGTGTCCCACGTCGCGCAGCCGGTACGTGGCGTCCAGTACGGGCGTGCGTTCGTCGAGCCAGGTCAGGTCCTGCCCCGGGTGGGCCGTGTGCACGACCACCAGGTCCCAGGCGGGACCCGTGTCCTCGGGGTCGCCGGCCGGAGCCCACGGGTCGAGGTGGCGCAGGACGCGCCCGCCGGCCGTGAGGGCGGGGATCAGCGGGTCGGTGTACGCGACACGGACGCCGGCGGCGGACAGGGCCGCGAGGATTTCGACGGCGGGCGACTCCCTGACGTCCGCGACCCCCGGCTTGTAGGCGACGCCGACGACCAGCACGCGGGCGTCGTGCCGGGGGACCCCGCGCTCGGCCAGCAGGCCGAGCGCGCGTTCGGCGACGGCGCCGGGGCGTGCGGCGAGGGCGGTCATGGCGGCCTCGGTCACCGGCAGCGGCGTACGGCGGGCGCGGGACTGCCACAGCAGGTAGTGGGGGTCGCAGGGGATGCAGTGGCCGCCGGCGCCGGGTCCCGGCCAGAACGGCATGAAGCCGAACGGCTTGGTGGCCGCCGCCTCGACGATCTCGGCCGGGTCGAGGCCGAGGCCGCCGGCGATGTCGGCGAACTCGTTGGCGAGGGAGATGTTGACGGCCCGGAAGGTGTTCTCCAGCAGCTTGGTCAGCTCGGCGGCCTCCGGGGAGCCGACCGTGTGGATGGCACCGGCGGTGCCGCGCAGGATCTCGGCGGCCCGCAGGCCGCACGCCGGGCTGAGTCCGCCGACGACGCGGGTGGTCGTCTCCTGGGCGTGCTTGGGACGGCCGGGGTCGACGCGTTCGGGGGCGCAGGCGACGTGCACGTCGTGGCCCGGTACGAGGCCGCGGGCGGCGAGCGGGCCGACGAGCAGTTCCCTGGTCGTTCCGACGTAGCTGGTCGACGCGAGGACGATCGTCTGGCCGGCCCTGGCGTGCCGTACGACCGTCTCGCAGGCGGCGCGCAGGGCGGTCAGGTCGGGGACGAGGTGGCGGTCGACGGGGGTGGGCACGCAGACGACGACGGCGTCCGCGCCGGCCAGCGCGGCCGGGTCGCCGGTGAGGGCGAAGCCGGGGCGGCCGACGTACGCGCCGAGGCGGTCCTGGTCGTGGGGCAGGAGGTCGGCGCCGCCCCGGGTGATGAGGTCGATGCGCCGGGGGTCGACGTCCAGGCCGACGACCCGGTGGCCCGCGGTCCGCAGCGCGATGGCGGTGGGCAGTCCGACGTAGCCGAGGCCGACCACGGCCACGGTGGTCGTCGGTGTCGGCGCCCGATGGGGGCGCGCGGCGGTCAGCACAGATGACATGCGGAGGAGCGTATCGAGTTGTGAGCATTTGATGGCGTATATCCGATTTCCTGTGTTGCGTACCCCCGCCTCCCGTGCGGCACCGGTCGCCGGCCGCCTACCTGGGCAAACGCGCGACACACGGCACCACCGGCCCGCGTACGCCCCACCCGCCGTCGCCCGCATGGAGCAGCGGGATGCCCGCATTTCCTGTCAGGCTGGGTTGACACGCGGAGGACTGTCAGGCCAGGCTGACAGGCATGGACGCCGGAGACCTCTCGGAACGCCTTCGCTCGCACGACCCGGCCGTCGGACTGCGGGCCGTGGGCGCCCTGCACCGCCTGGCCGAACAGGTCGAGGCGGCGGCCGTCGCACGGGCCAGGGAGCAGGGCTGGTCCTGGGAGCAGATCGGCGACGCCCTCGGCGTGTCACGGCAGTCCGCGCACGCCAAGCACGGGAAGTGAGACGCGATGTTCGAACAGTTCACGGGCGCGGCCCGCGCGGCGGTCTCCTCGGCACTGGAGGAGTCCCGGCTGCGCGGCGACCGCCGCATCGGCACGGAACACCTGCTCCTCGGGGTCCTGCGCGAACCGGCGGCGGCCCGCGCCCTCGTCGCGGACGCCGACACCGCGCGCTCGGCCCTCGCGGACCTGGACCGGGAGGCGCTCGCGGCCATCGGCATCCACACGCAGGGCGTCGAACGGCCGCCGGTCCCCGCGTCGGGCAAGCGCACACCGTTCACCTCGGGCGCGCGCGCCGTCCTCCCCCGCGCCCTGGCGGAGGCACGGCGGGGCGGCGGCCGGCGGATCACGCCGGAACACCTTCTCGCGGCGCTCCTCGACTGCGACGCGACCGACCCCGTCGCCGCGGTGACGGCCCACCTGGGCATCGACCGCGAGGCCACCCTGGCGCACCTGCGCGCCACGACAGCCGTGTGAGCGGCGGGCCCGGTCGCGGTGGCGTCAGGGCCGGTGCGGCCGGGCGGCGAGCCACGGCGGGAGCAGGGCCGCGGCCGCCGAGACGAACAGCGGGCGGTCGCGCGGCGCCGGGCGGGACAGCCACGCCTCGACGATCCCCGCCTCCCCGTGCGCGACGAAGCGGCTGTACGCGTCCAGGCGCCACTCGGCCGGCCCCTCGCCGTCCGGCAGCTTCTCCGGGTCACGGTCGAGGAGGGCGCGGACCGAGGCCGTGAAGTGGTCGACGAGCAGGCGGTGGAGCACCGCGCTGCGCCGCCCCACGAGGCCGACGGTGTAGAGGGCGTCGTGACGCTCCAGGTGGTCGAGCAGCGCCCCGGACGCGCGCTCCCAGATCACGGGGACGGGCAGTTCGGCGGCCAGGGCGTCGGCGATCCACCCGGCGCGGACCCGGTCGAGGTCGGCGTACAGCACCTGCTCCAGGACGGCCGCAGGGGTGGCGGCGTGCTTGTAGAAGGTGGTGCGGTTGACGCGGGCCTCCCGTACGAGGTCGGCCACCGCGACGTCCTCCACGGGCCGCTCCGACGCCAGCCGCAGAACGGCCGCGCGCAGGCGGTCGCGGGTGCGCCGGGCGCGGACGTCGAGATCCGCCGTCCCCCCGTCGCCGCCGCCGGGCGGACGCTGCGTTGCACCTGACATCCCGAGCAGCCTAACGCAGCCCATGCACACCCTCACCACCTGCGTTGATCGACACGTGTCTCTTTTCTTTTCGGCCGGGCGGTGCCATGATGACGGCAGTGGCGGAGCCGCCGGGAAGCATCGCTCCCGGCCCCTCCGCCGTCACCACGACCGCGCCCCGCGCCGACGCTCCTCAGCACCGCCGGCCCCGCGCGCGGCCCCCTCCCGGCCGCCGTGCCGTGACCGGCGGCTCGCACAGGAAAGAAGCACGATCATGAAGGCATCCGTCACCAAGGGTCTGGGGCAGGGCTTCACCGTCGAGGAGGTCGAGCTGGCCGCACCGGCCGGACACGAGGTCCGCGTGGAGGTGCGGGCGTCCGGCCTGTGCCACTCGGACCTGAGCGTCGCCACCTTCATCGGCGGCGAGTTCCCCGTCGTCCTCGGCCACGAGGTGGCCGGCGTGGTCACCGGGACGGGTCCGGAGGTCACGCAGGTGAAGGTCGGCGACCACGTCGTCGGCAGCCTGATCCAGCACTGCGGGGCCTGCGTGAACTGTCTCGGCGGCCGTACGCACATCTGCCTCCGCCCGGAGGCCACCCTGCGCTCCCCCGGGCAGCCCCCGCGCATCACCTGGAACGGCGCGCCCGTCGCGCAGGGCATGGCGCTCGGCGGCTTCGCGCAGGAAGCCCTCGTCCACGAGAACCAGCTCGCCGTCGTCCCCGACGAGATGCCGTGGGCGCAGGCGGCCCTCATCGGCTGCGGCGTGCTCACCGGCGCCGGTGCCGTGCTGAACAGCGCGGACGTCCGGCAGGGCGAGAGCGTCGTCGTCATCGGCGCGGGCGGCGTCGGCCTGAACGCGGTCAGCGGCGCCCGGCTCGCCGGCGCCGGCACGATCATCGTCACGGACATCGAGGACGCCAAGCTGGAGCGCGCCCGCGCGTTCGGCGCCACCCACGTCGTCAACTCCCGCACCACCGACCCGGTCGAGGCGGTCCACGACATCACCGGCACCGGCGCCGACCACGTCTTCGACTTCGTGGGCGTCCGCCCGGTCACCGCCCAGGGCATGCGGATGCTCGGCAAGGGCGGCGGCCTGTACCTGATAGGCGTCGGCTCGAACGACGCGGGCGTGGACGTCAGCTCGCTCGTCGCGCTGAGCGGGTCGCAGAAGGTCCAGGGCGTCTACATGGGGTCGTCGAACCTCAAGCGGGACATCCCCTTCTACGCCGCCATGTACCTGCAGGGCCGGATGAACCTGGACGACCTGGTCTCCCGGGAGATCCGCCTGGACGGCATCGACGCCGGGTACGAGGCGCTGAAGGACGGCAGCACCGCCCGCGTCGTCATCACCGACTTCTCCTGACGCGGACCGTCCGTGCCCCGCCGCGCATACTGGAACGTATGGACGGCAGCAACGACGCGAGCGGCGCGACCGACCCCCACCGGGCGCTCGGGAGCTTCCTGCGCGCCCGGCGCGGGCGCGTCGCGCCGGAGGACGTCGGCATCACCGCCGGCACCCGCCGCCGGGTGCGCGGCCTGCGGCGCGAGGAGCTGGCCCACCTGGCGGGCATCAGCGTGGACTACTACGTGCGGCTCGAACAGGGCCGCGCCACCGCGCCGTCCCCCGAGATCCTCGACGCGCTGGCCCGCGCCCTGCGCCTCGACGTGCCGGAGCGGCAGCACCTCGCCACGCTGGCCGCCGCCCGGCGCGGCCCCGCGCCCCGGGCGACGGTCAGCCCGCTGCTGCGCCGGGTCCTGGACGGCCTGGACGAGTTCCCCGCGTTCGTCACGAACCACCGGCTCGACGTGGTGGCGTGGAACGCGCTCGGCACCGAACTCATCGGCGGCCTGGCCGACCCGGGCCGCCGCGACCGCAACCACGCCCGCTACCTCTTCCTCGACCCGGCGTCGCGCGAGGTGTTCCCGGACTGGGAGGAGCGGGCGCGCGAGACCGTGGGCCAGCTCCGGGTGTTCGCGGGCCGCTACCCGGACGACGCGGAGCTGACCGCGCTCATCGCCGAACTGGCGGACAGCAGCGCCGACTTCGCCCGCATGTGGGCCACCGGCGAGGTCATCGTGTGCGTCGCGGGCCGCAAACGCCTGCGGCACCCGGCGGCCGGCCTGCTGCACCTGGACTACCAGATCCTGCGGGTACCGGCCGGGACGGGTGACTCCGGCCTGGAGATCCACGTGTTCTCCGCGACCGAGGACACCCCGGACGCCACCGCCCTGGCCCGCCTCGCGGCCCCCGCCGGCGCGACGGCGACCTGACGCGCTCCCGTGACCCCGGAAAGTCTGGCGACCGTGCGGGTGCCCGTGGGCATCCGCCGGGGCGGCGCGGACACGGTCAACCCGTACGACGCCGACACCAGGCCGTACCTGGAGCACATCCCCACGGCGAGCGGCTGTTCCGCCGGCCCCCGGGTCCGTCACGACGACGTCTTCGCCCCCGAACCCGCCGGCTTCTTCCGGCAGCACCTGGGCTGACCCCCTCCGGCGGAACCGGCGTCTCAGGCGCCGCCGCGTACGGCCGACAGGACGTGCGGCCATGCCTCGGCGCCCAGTGCCGCGTCCGCCTCCGGGGTGCCGCCGTGGTCGAAGCGCGGGGACGGGGGCGGCGCGGACTCGCCCGGGAACACGGTCCGGTGGCCCGCGTCGGCCCGGACGACGACCGCCGCGCCGCGCCCCGCGGCCGTCCGCCGCGCGGCGAGTTCACCGGCGAAGCGCGCGGACGGCCACATCCGGTCGGCGCCACCCGCGACCAGCACCAGGTCCGCCACGGCCCGCTCCACCGGGATGGCGGCGGCGGGCAGCAGATCCGCGTACGTCACGAGGCTGCGCTCGTACCACCCGCGCACCGCCACCGGCGCGCCTTCCGGCTCCGACGGCGTCCAGGAACCGTCGAGCGGGACGAACGGCACGGGCCGTCCGCGCCACGTCCAGCTCGAACGGTACGGGCGGTCCCGGCCGTCGCGGCCCGGTCCGACGTTGGCCCAGCACACCGAGGTCGGGGCGAGCGCGATCACGGCGTCCGCGCAGCCGGTCAGGGCCGCGACGAGCAGCGCCGCCTCCGCGCCCTTGGACGTGCCGAGGAGACTGACGCGCGCCGCGCCGCGCTCCCGCAGCAGCCCGGCCGCGTCGGCGAAGGTCTCAAGAGGTACCTCGCAGACGCCGGGCGGCTGCCCCGCCCCGCCGAACCATCGCACGGACACCGCCGTCACTCCGGCGCGGGCGAACAGGCGGCACCGCTCGCGCTCGATCCGGCCGCTCGACCCGGACAGCACGAGCACGCCCGCGCCGCCGCCGCCCGTCACCGGCGCGGCGGCGAAGCCCTTCCACGGACCGGTCAGTTCGTCCTCGGCGATCCCGTCGCTCATGACCGGTCAACCTACGGGACGGCGCGGGCGGCCGTGCCGGTCAGCCCGTCAGCAGGGCCGCCAGCTCCGCGTGCAACGCCGGTCCCGCCGCCAGGACGCCGGACGGCGGCAGGACCGTCGTCCGCGCCCCGGCCTCCGCCGCGATCAGGGCACCCGCAGCGGTGTCCCACGGCGCCAGCTCGTCCTCGTAGTAGGCGTCGGTACGCCCGCACGCCACCCAGCACAGCTCCAGCGCCGCGCTGCCACCGCTGCGGATGTCGCGGATGCGCGGCAGCAGCCCCGGCACGACGGCGGCCTGCCGCGCGCGGGACCCGGCCCCGTACGCGAAGCCCGTCGCGACCAGCGCCGACGGCGGCGGCACCGGGTCGTTGACGCGCACCGGCGCGCCGTTCAGCCGGGCGCCGCCGCCCAGCGTCGCGGTGAACGTCTCGCCGCGCGCCGGGTCGCACACCACCCCGGCGACCGCGCGCCACACGCCGTCGTCGCCCAGCCGCTCGCAGGCGACCGAGACGGCCGTGTGCGGGATGCCGTACAGGTGGTTGACCGTGCCGTCCAGCGGGTCGAGCACCCACCGCAGGCCCGTCTCCGAAGGACGCTCCGCACCCTCCTCGCCCAGCAGCCCGTCACCCGGCCGCTCGGCGGTCAGCAGCTCGGTGACGGCCGCCTCGCTCGCCCGGTCGGCGTCGGTGACCGGGTCGGTCGGCGTGGACTTGTGCCCGACGCCGGTGGCGCGGCCCGCCCGCGCGGCCAGCTCCGCGCCGCCCCGGTGGGCGGCGCGGACGGCCAGGCCGAGCAGCGTCGGCAGCTCAGTCATGCAGGTCCCTCGGAATGGGCGCGGTCACGGCGAAGTCCGTGAACCGCGCGGTGAATCCGGCACGCTCCGGCGAGCAGCACATGACCCCGACGAGGCACGTCTCCGGCAGCGGCAGGTACCCGAGCCGCAGCAACTGCCAGCCGCCGTCGGCCCGCCGGTACTGGACGCGGAGCGCGTCGCCGTGCCGGGTGACGCGCAGCTCGACCCGGTCGGCGGCGTCCGGCGCGGGCAGCACGGACCAGTCGGAGTGCCCGCGCGTCAGGACGGCGCTGACGTGCGGGACGCCGTCCGTGTACTCGACGCCCGCCTTCAGCCAGGTCCGCTCGTCCGCGCGGACCATGAGGCCGCCCTGGTCGTAGAGCGTCGCGTAGTCGCCGGACAGGGTGACGCGGGCCGTGAAGTCGCCGGTGACCTCCCGGTGGTGGAAGTGACCGTCGTCGCGGACGAAGCCGTAGAACGTCTCGCGCCAGAAGTCGGTCCGCTCACCGGTCGTGGCGGTCAGCAGGCCGGACTCGACGGACCACGCGGGGGGTTCGTTCAGCCAGCGCATGCCGTCGAAGCCGGCGCCGAAACCGTTCATGCCGCGTCCCCTTCCGTCACCGTGCCGGAGGCGGCCACGCGCCGCGCCTCGGCGAGGACGGCGTCACGGTAGCGCGCGGGCAGCCGTCCGACGGCCGGCAGGACGCGGACCTCGCCCATGCCGCCGTCGTCGAACGGCAGCGCGACACCTCCGAGCGGCAGCGTCTCCGCCCCCGCCGGGAACGGTCCGCCCGTCACCGCGCCGCCCGCCGCGTCCGCCTCGGCCCCGATCCACAGCCGGTCGCCGGACCGCACCACGGCCAGGGACCGGCCGGGACCGGCCGCGCCCGCGAGCGCCGCGCGGTACTCGCGCGCCATCGCGTTGGCCTCGAAGTCGCCGAAAGCTGCGGCGAGTTCCGTGTCGGGTCCGGGCCACTTGCGGACGAAGTACCGGTAGTTGCGGGTCTCCGTCTCCTTGTTGGCCGCGACGTTCCGCGCGTGCGGCAGGTGGATGCCGTACACGTCGGGCGCCATCACGACCGGGGTGCCCGTGGCGGCGATGCGGTAGGCCCACTCCAGGTCCTCGACGCCGTAGCCGTGGAACTCCGGGTCGAAGTACAGCCCGTGCTCCTCGACCAGGGCGCGCGGCACCGCGACGAGGGCCGTCCAGGCGTACGCCCACGGGATGACGTGCGGCGTCCCGAGGCGCGGGTCGTCCCGTACGCCGTCGCCCGCCGCAGCCCGTGCCTCCAGGGCGGCGAGCTGTGCGCGGTAGTGCTCCCACGGCCGGGCGGTCACCTCGGCGACGTCGCTGCCGTTGTTGTCGTAGTCGAGCATCTGGCCGGTCACGCACACCCGCTGGCCGTACGCGTAGTGCCGCTCCCACAGGCCGGCGAGGAAGCCGGGCGGCACGGTCATGTCGGCGTCGAGGCACACGATCACGTCGCCCCTCGCCTGCCGCAGCGCGAGGTTGCGGGCGTGCCCGACCTGCCAGGGCGCGGGCGACAGGACGGAGACGATGTCGAGCCGGTCGAGGAAGCCCGCGCACATTGCCGTGTACTCGGGCGAGTAGTCGAGCGCGCCGACGACGACCTCGAACTCGTCGCGCGGCAGGGTCTGTTCGGCGAGGGAGGACAGGGCGAGCCGCAGGTTCGCGAGCCGCTGCCGGTAGGGGATGACGACGCTGAACCTCACCGCTCCTCCCCCGCCGGCTCAGCGCCCGACGCGATGAGGACCTTGCAGCTCTCGGTGCCGGCGCCGGTCAGCGTCCTGCCGGGTATGTCGCAGCCGAGCAGCGCGAACGCCTCCTCGTAGTCCGCGATCGGCACGACATGGCTGACCAGCCGCTCGACCGGGATCCGCCCGGAGGTGACGAGGTGGAACGCCTCGTCGAACGAGCCGTGCAGCGAGTCGATGGACCCGATGACGGACAGGCTGCGGTCGGCCAGGTGCATCGCGTCGAGCGAGACCGCGCGGCTCTTCAGGCCGATGGACAGGAACGTGCCGCCCGGCGCCAGCTCCTCGTAGAGCGATTCGAGCAGCCCGGACGTGGTGTCGACGACGACGTCGAGCGGCGCTGCCGGGTCGCCGAAGTGGCTGCGGCGCGCCTCGTCCAGCGACGCGAAGGCGGGGATGGACGCGGGCAGCACCTTGGTGGCGAACGCGAGCCGCGCGGGGGCGTTCTCGACGACGACGGGCGACAGGCCCTTCAGCGTCAGCGCCCACGCGTACAGCAGCCCGAGCGGCCCGGCGCCGAAGACGACGGTGTGGGCGGACAGCGACGGCGGGGTCAGCTTGCGCACCCCGGAGACGACGCAGCTCAGCGGCTCGGTGAGGGCGGCGGCGCGCAGCGGGATGTGGTCGGGGACGCGGCGCAGGAAGCCCGAGGTGGTCCGGTACCGGTGGGCGTACGTGCCGTCGTAGCTGATGCCGCTCTCTGTGCCGTGCTTGCCCTCGCAGTGGTTGATGCGGTTGGTCCGGCACATGCGGCACACCCCGCAGTACGGCGTGGGGTTGATGACGACGCGGTCCCCGACCGTGACCGAGGTGACCTCGGGGCCGGTCTCGGCGACGATGCCGGTCGACTCGTGGCCGAGCGTCACGCCGGGCACGGCCACCGGGTAGGAGCCGGAGACGACGCCGAGGTCGGTGCCGCAGATCCCGGTGTACGCGATGTCCACCACCACGTCGTCGGGGCCGGTGGCGTGCAGCCGGGGCACCTCGGTCAGCGCCATGTCCCAGGGGCCGCGGAACTTGAGCGCCGTCATGGTGTCGTGCGGGGTCATCGGGGGTCCTCGTCCTTCTCGAAACGGATCAGCGCCGACGTCAGGCGGTCGACGATCTCGTGGGCCTCGTCCTCGGTGACGATCAGCGGGGGCCGTACCTTGACGGCCGTGCCGAAGCCGTAGCGGCTGCCGCGCAGGATCAGTCCCTCGTCCCTGGCGACCGTGATGAAGCGGGCCACGTCCTGCGGCGTCGGCAGGTCGAAGGCGCGCATGAGGCCGACGCCCCGGGCGTTCCGCACGCAGGAGAAACGATCCTCCAGCGCGCGCAGGCCGGCCTCGACGACGGCGGACGTCCGGGTGACGCCCTCCAGCACGCCGTGGTCCCTGATGTGGCGGACGGTCTCCTCCATCGCGACGAGCGACAGCGGGTTGGCGCCCGAGGTGGAGGAGTGCTCCCACGGCTCGAGGACGTCCAGCTCGGGCCGCATGACGACGCCGGCGGCGGGGATGCCGATGCCGCCGGCCCCCTTGGCGAACGTGATGATGTCGGGCCGCAGGTCGGCCGCGATGCCGGTGGAGGCGAAGAAGGTGCCGGTGCGGCCGAAGCCGGTCTGCACCTCGTCGGCGATGACGAGGATGCCGTGCCGGTCGCAGACCTCGCGCAGCACGCCGTAGTATCCGGCGGGCGGCACCAGATTGCCGCCGTTGCCGAGGACCGGCTCGATGAGGAGCGCGGCCACCCGGCCACTGGATGCGAATTCAACAAAATCGTCCAGCCGCCGCGCGCACAGCATTCCGCAGGAATCGGGGGACTGGCGGTAGAAGCAGTTGGCGCAGTCGGGGGCGGGAATCTTCACCGACCCCGCGAAGGGCAGCGAGAAACTGCGCTGCCGGAAGGCGTTTCCGGATAATGCGGTGGCCGCCGCGCTCTGCCCGTGGTGGGACAGGAACAGCGAGACGACGTCCGTTCTTCCGGTCGCCTTCTGCGCGATGCGGATGGCGCACTCGTTCGCAGTGGAACCGGTGATGTCGCGGAACCAGAACGCGCCGATGTGCTCGGGCAGGAACGGCTTCAGGAGCCGGAAGACCTGCTCGGACTTCGCACGGGTGAATTCCGAGGAGAGGTGGCTCGCCCTCTCCAGCTGGGCGTGCAGGGCGTCGATGACCTGCCGGTTCGAGTAGCCGAGGGACAGATTGAAGGTACCGGACGCGCAGTCGATGTACGACCGCTCCCCGATCCGGAGACGGACTCCCCGGCCCACAATGCTGTCGAAATATTCGATTGACGCCTCCGGTTCGGCGGACGCGGAGGCAAGGCTGTCCATGGTGGGCAAGCTGACTACTCCCCTGTTGGTGCACAACCAAGCTCAGTATTGACGCTCGGCGCCCACAGTAGATCGCGAACCGACAGTTACGCGTTGGTAATTGGGGGTGCTTGTCGTTTTGTGGGAAGCATCACAGCGGCACGGTGGGCGCGCCGGGCGGCCGAATTCTGGCGAGGCCATGTCACCCGTCAAGTGGCGGAAACCGGATGGGAACCCGGTGTTTTCCGGCCGTAGGCTTGGCACGTGAAGAAACGTATCGGCGTGATGTTCGACAGAGATCTGCACCCCGAGGAATTGGCCGAATTCGCGCGCGTGGCGGAGCGCTCGGGCGCCGACGACCTGTGGGTCGTGGAGGACCTGGAGTGGGCCGGCGCCGTGTCGTCGGCGGCCGTCGCCCTGGCGGCCACGGACCGCCTGCGGCTCGGCATCGGCATCACCCCGGCGCCGCTGCGCAACCCCACGCTGCTCGCGATGGAACTGGCCACGCTCGCCCGCGTCTTCCCCGGCCGGCTGGCGGCGGGAATCGGCCACGGCGTACCGGAGTGGATGGAACGCGTCGGCGCCGCGACACCCGCGAAACTCGCCCTGCTCGGCGAGACGATCACCGTCGTCCGCGCGCTGCTGCACGGCGAACGGGCCGACCTGGCGGGCCGCGCCGTCACGGCGGACGGCGTACGTCTGGTGCACCCGCCCGCCGTGCCGCCGCCGGTCGTCGCCGGCGTCGTCCGGCCGAAGTCCCTCGAACTGGCCGGCCGGGTGGCCGACGGCCTGATCCTCTCGGAGGGCCAGGGACCGGCCCGTATCGCCGCCGCCCTGGCCCTCGCCGACCGGGGCCGCGCCGCGGCGCCCCGCCCCTGGGGCGACGACCGGCTCACCGTCTTCGCCTACCTGTGTGTCTCGGACGACCCCGGCGAGGTCGCCCGGACCGTCGCGCCGGTGGTCGCGGACACCGCGCGGTGGCTCGGCATACCGCCCGACGACGTGTTCATGGCCGCCGGGGACGCCGCGACGGCCGCCGCGCGCGTCACCGAACTGTGGGAGGCCGGCGCGAGCACCGTCGTCCTGCGCCCCCTCAGCACCGACGCCGGGGCGGCCACCGCGCAGGCGCGCGCGGTCCTCACCGCCCTGGGCAGGCCGACCGCCTAGCGTCCGCGGCGTTCACTCGTAGCGGAGCCTCAGCGACTCGCGTTCGGCCTCCTCGATCCGCTCGACGGTCAGGCCCGGCACGTTCAGCTGCGCCAGCGTCACCTCGGCGCTGGTCGGCTGGGCGTCGGCGGGGACCCAGCGCTCCGGGTCCCAGGCGCCCGCGCGCATCAGCGACTTCGGGCAGTGCGGGTAGACCTGCTCGATGTGCACCACGATCGCGGTGACCGGCGGTTTCCCCACGGGAGTGAGCCGGGCGAGCAGCTCCGGGCGCGCGGAGACGCAGGCGCGGCCGTTGACCCGCAGCGTGGTCGGGCGGCCGGGGATGAGGAAGAGCAGTCCGGCGCGTCCGGTCTCCAGCACGTTGTGCAGGGTGT
Source organism: Streptomyces sp. RFCAC02 (assembly GCF_004193175.1). Taxonomy (NCBI): domain Bacteria; kingdom Bacillati; phylum Actinomycetota; class Actinomycetes; order Kitasatosporales; family Streptomycetaceae; genus Streptomyces; species Streptomyces sp. RFCAC02. The sequence continues at coordinate 2,499,073 of NZ_SAUH01000001.1, forward strand.
CGAGTCGCTTGTTGCCGGTCGCGTCGGGGATCGCCAGGGTCCGTTCGTCCAGCACCGAGACGAACCCGGCCGGGCCGCCGCGCGGCGTCACGTCCGCCCGGCCCGCACCGTCCGCGCTGCCGATGAACACCAGCGAGGAACAGCCGATCAGCGCCCGGGTCCCGTCGGTCAGGCGGTCGGTCTCCTTGCGGAGCGCGTGCGGGTTCGGCCGCGGATACAGCTCGCGGAGCCGGTCCGGACCGGTGATGGCGTCCGCCCGGAGGGAGTCGAAGAGCGAGCCGGCGGTCCCCGTGTCGATGGTCATACGGGCACCCTAGGAAAAGGCCGATGCCGGGGCACGGGTCGGTGCGGACATCCGCGTACGGGGCGGTGCCGGCCCGTACCGGAGCGGACTCCGGAGGGCCGGCCGCCGTCACACGTAGGGGTGGGTGATCAGTTCGATCGCGTGGCCCGCGGGGTCCTTGACGTACACGCCGCGTCCGCCGTGCCCGTGGTTGATCTCGCCGGGGCGCCGCATCTGCGGGTCGGCCCAGTGCTCGATCCCCTGCTCGCGCAGCCGCCGGTACGCCCGGTCGAACAGCTCGTCGTCCACGAGGAACGCGTAGTGCTGCATCTGGATCTCGACCGGCGGCTCGGCGAACTGGAGCAGCGCCCCGCCGTCCAGGTGGAGGTTGGTGAAGATCCCCCAGGACGGCGCGTCCCGGAGTTCGAGGAGGTCGCGGAAGAAGCGGGCCGACTCGGCCCGGTCCCTCGCGGCGATGATGGTGTGGTTGAACGTGACTGGCATGCGGCTGACCTCGTTCGTCGCTCGACACGGAGATGGATGCTCGTCGTGCCGGGCGCCGGGGGGCCGCGTGCCGCGCGAAGGGGGTGCCTGCCGGGCACCCGCCGTGCGGTCAGTCGGCCACCGGGTCGCCGATCCGTGCGTGGCGTCGCGCCGGTCCGGTGTTCACGCGTACGACCCTACGCGGCGGCTGCCGCGCAGGGCAACGACGGATCCTGGTCCCGCGGACACCAGGATCGCGATTCCGCCGGTCGAAGCGGGTACTGGCTGCCGTCGCGCGCCCGGTGGAGCGTGGTGGGCATGACCGAGACCACGCCGCGAACCGGCTCCCCGAAGAAGATCCTCGTCGTCGCCGCCCACCCCGAGCCGCGTTCCCTGAACGCCGCGCTGACCCGCTTCGCCATGGACGAACTCCGCGCCGCGGGCCACGAGGTGCAGGTGTCCGACCTGTACGCGATGAAGTGGAAGGCCGCCCTCGACGCGGACGACTACCCCGGCCACGCCCCGGACGAGCGGCTCGACGTCCAGACCGTCTCCCAGCGGGCGACGCTCGACGGCCGCCTGTCGGCCGACATAGCGGCCGAGCAGGAGAAGGTCTCGTGGTCGGACGCGGTGATCCTCCAGTTCCCGCTGTGGTGGTTCTCCGTGCCCGCGATCCTGAAGGGCTGGATCGACCGGGTGTTCACGGCCGGATACGCGCACGGCCCGGCCCTGCCGCCGCCGTACACCGAGGGCGCGCTCGGCGGCCGGCGTGCGCTCGTGTCCGTGACGACGGGTGGGCACGCCGCGTCGTTCGGCGAGCGGGGCGTCCACGGTCACCTGGAGGACATCCTCTTCCCCGTCCAGCACGGCCTGTTCTGGTACACCGGGATGACGCCGCTCGAACCGTTCGGCGTGCACGGGACGATGGGCCTGTCGGACGAGGCGTTCGGCGAGGCGACGCGGGCGTACAAGCGGCGCCTCGACGGGCTGTTCACGGACGAGCCGGTGCGGTTCCGCCGGCTGGACGCCGACTACGACCGCGAGAAGGTGCTGCGCGAGGGCGCCGAGGCGCCCGGCACGTCCGGTCTCGCCCTGCACCGGCGGCCGGGAGCCTAGTGCCAGGCGTAGTCCTGCCGCAGCACCGCGAAGATCCCGGTGACCTCCTCCGCGTCCTCGTCGGACAGGCCGGGGCCGTACGTGCCGTTGGCCAGGTAGCCGGTCGTCGTGCCAGACGCCCAGGTGACGGTGAGGACGCCGTCCCCGTCCAGCGTCAGGTCGCCCTCGTGGTCCGGCCAGGCGCCGGGGCCGCCCTCCAGCGCGCAGCCGCCGTCGGGGAACGCGAAGTGCCCGTCGGTGCCGAGTTCGCCGAAGCACAGGTCGCCCTCCGGCGTGCCGTCGGCGCTGAACGCCACCTCGGCCAGGCCGTCCCGGGACGAGTCGCCGATGAGGAACTCGCCGCTGTGCCCGGGGTCGGCCGGGTCGGCCTCGTACAGCCCTCCGTAAGCGGCGTACGCGTCGGCCGGCGTCTCCTCCTCCGCCGGTGCCTGCTCGGTGGCGGCGCCCCGGTCCGGTGTGTCGGTCGCGTCGTCGTCGCAGGCCGTCAGCGACAGGACCGCGGCGGCCAGGGCGGCGGCCGGCAGGGCGGTGCGGAGGAGCGGTGCGCGCATGGGTGCTTCCTTGCCGAGGGCGTCCGGCCGGGCGGCCGTCCGTTGCGGTGACACGCTTCTCGGCCACGCGCGGTTCCCGTACCGCTCAGCCCTCCGGCCCCTCCCGCCACTTCCGCCACGGCAGGGCGCCGCGCCACGCCTCGTCGCCTTCCGCCGCCCAGCTCGTGACCACGTCGGCGACGGGTTCGACGCCCCACGGGTCGTCGCGGTGCGGCAGATCGGCCGTCCAGTGGGCGTCGGGACCGCCCTCGCGGTACTCGACGGTGTGGCTCAGGTCCTCGTTCAGCCGGACCTGGATGTAGTGCTGGTCGGCCGGCTCCAGGTCGAGACGCTCCACGATCAGGAAGTCGAACCGGAGGTTCAGGTCCGCGATCAGGTCGTGCAGCCGGTCCCCGGACGGGTCGTCCCACACCGTGCCGTCCGCCTCGTGGGCGCGCACACGCGGCGTCATCGGCACTCCCCTCCCTCGCGTCCGCCGGTCGCCCGCAACTCTAGACGCGGGCGCGCGGACGGCCGGCCCCGGATGCCGCCCGCCCGCGCCGCAGTCACACCGCCGGCTGGATCCAGATCTCCCGCTCGTCCTCGAAGTAGTGCCCGAGGTGCCAGCAGGAGTGCTCGTCGTCCACGGTGGTGTGCAGCGTCCAGTCCGTGAGGCCGTTGTCGGCGAGCAGCGTGTCGATGGCCGCCTCCACCTCCTCGCGCGGCAGGCACCGTTCCCAGCCGCCCTCGCCCAACAGGTCCTCCACGCCGAGGCGGAGGCGCGCGAACGCGAGCTGTTCGTCGGTCACCCCCGCGTACGGGTCGGCACGGTGCTCGGCGCACACGTCACGTCCGCCCGGGTACACCTGGATCGAGCCCTGCGCCGAACTGTCCACGCAGGCGGTGAGCAGGTCGGGCGCCGGCTCGGCGAAGACCGCGTTCCACTCCGTACGGCACAGGTCGGCCGGGTCGTCCCGCACGGCGTTGAACGGGATGTGCGCGTCGCCGTTCGGCCCCTTGCAGTCCACGGCGGTGGTGTCGAGGGCGTGTCCGGCGCCGTCGCCCGCCACCCACGCCAGGGCCGCCGCCGTGGCGCCGGCCACGGCGAACCCGGCCGCGAGGGGGATCGCCCACACGCGCCGCCGCCGGGGGGCGCGGCGCCCGGCCGCGCGTGCACGGTCCATGATCCGGGTCGCGTACGGGCTGTCCGCGGCGGGGAGTTCGCGCCCCCGCAGCGGGTCGGTTCCGCGCATCGCCGCGTCGAGTTCGTCATCGAGCATGGGGTGTCCCTTCGGGCTTGGCCGGGTGGGCGGGGCGGTTTCGGACGATCCGCGCGCGCAGGCGTGTCCGTGCGCGGTGCAGGCGGGTGGTGGCGGCGCCCTCGGAGATCCCGAGCACCACGCCGATCTCGCGGTGGGACAGCCCGTCCCAGTACGCGAGGCGCAGGGCCTCCCGGTCGGTGGCCGACAGCGTGGCGAGCGCGGCGGAGATGTCCGGCCCCTCGCCCCCGGCGGGCGGCGGGACGGCCAGGTCACCGGCGCGCCGGAGCAGCCGTGCCCAGCGGTGCCGGCCGCGCCGCTGGTTGGCGAGGACCTTGCGGGCGACCCCGAGCAGCCAGGGCACGGCGTCCCGCTCGTCGCCCGGCAGGTCGCGGCGGCGCTGCCACGCCACCGCGTACACCTCGGCGACCGCGTCCTCCGCGACCGGTCCGGGGGCGCGACGCAGGCAGTAGGCCATCACCCGATGGAATGTCGACCGGAACAACCGGTCGAGGTATTCAGCCTGTTCGTCCGACTCCATGCCCCGGTACTGTCCGGCGCCGTCCGGATCCTTACAGGGGTCGCCCACCGTCTTCCACCGACCGGCGGGCGCGGTGGGCGCGGAGCTTGTGGCGGTTGCCGCAGCGCTCCATCGAGCACCAGCGCCGCGCGCCGGGGCGGGACGAGTCGACGAACACCAGCGGACAATCGTCGCTCGCGCAGACGCGGACGCGTCCGGCGAGCGGCCCCGACAGCAGGTCGATCATCTCCCGGGCCAGGCTGGACAGGGCGTGCGCCGCCCGGACCGGCGCGGCCCACCGCGCGGTCGTGCCGTCGGCGCCGAGTGCGGGGACGAGGGGTGGTCCCGCGGCGGCCCGGTTGATGGTGTCCACGGCGGTGCCGGGCAGCGGCCGGTGTGCCGCGCGGGCGTGCGCCGTCTCCCAGATCGCCTGCCGCAGGGCCTTCGCGGCGGCCAGCTCACGGGCCGTCACGGGGACCGTCGGCCCGGCGGACAGCGGCGGCTGGGCCAGCCACGCGCCCAGGTCACCGGGCTCGTGGAGGGTTTCGAACACCGCGTAGCGGCCCTCGCCGCCCGTGTGGGCGAAGTCGAGGCAGACCGCGCCGGCGTCGTAACGGAACGACGTCCCCCGGGAGTCCGTCAGCACGCGTCCGGTTGCGTTCGCTCGCATGAAACCACTATAACTGGGGTCCCCACGGGAAACCCCTTAAAACAGTTTCATGCACCAGTGGAGGCGACGCATGGGCGTACGGCACATCAACCCGGAGGGGCTGCACCGGAGTCCGGCCTTCAGCCAGGCCGTCGTGGTGGAGCGGCCGGCGAAGACGATCTACATCGGCGGGCAGAACGGCGTCGGCCCGGACGGCCGGGTCGTCGGGCCCACGGTCGGGGAGCAGGCCCGGCAGATCTTCCGGAACCTCGCGGTCATCCTGGAGAGCGAGGGCGCGACCCTCGGGAACATCGTCCGCTGGACCATCGCCGTCGTGGACGGCCACTCGTTCGACGAGGGCGTGGCGGCGTTCCAGGAGGTGTGGGACCGGGCCGACCCGCCGCCCGCCATCACGGTCCACGTCGTCGCGGGCCTGAACCCGGGCTGCCTCGTGGAGATCGACGCCATCGCCGTCGTCTGAGGCCCCCGCGCGTCACCGCAGGTGCCCGGCCTCGACCTCGTGCGGGTGGGCCGGGCCTCGCCGAGCCACTCGCGTGCGGCGGGGGGCGCCGTACGCGGGTCGATGCCGAAGTCGCGCGGGCCACGTCCCGTCCGCCGGCCCTCGTACAGCGCGGCCAGGCCGTCGGCGAGCCCGGGGCGGTGGCGGGAGGGGCGTGGGCTCGTCACCGGTGGGTCCCGTTCTCGAGGGATCGAGGTGCCGGATGGCTCGTTGCCGGATGCGGGCAACGAGGGCTGAGTCCGTGTGATGGGTTTCCGCCCTGGAAGCGCGGGGCCGCCCGGGGCATCGTGCCGGATGGTGTCGATGCGTGACGCGGAAGGGACGGGCCGGTGATGACGGAGCGGCGGTTGACGCTGGTCGGGCGGGACAGCGCGCGGCAGGGCGTGTCCGTGCGGACCGCCGTGCGGTTCGGGGCCTTGGTCGCTCTCGCGCAGGTGGCGGTCGCGGAGCTCTTCCTCGTGGTCGGCGTGTCGAGCGGGAGCGGGGTTGCGGCGCTGCATTACGCGGTGATCACGGCGGGCCTGGGCGCGGCGTACTACCGCGTACCGGGTCCACGGGCCTCCGCCACGTCCCCCCGTTCCGCGGGCCGCCGTCTCCTGTTCGCAGCCCTGCTGTACGGGGTGCTGCACGGGGTCTGGCTGTTCGTGGTGACCATGGTTGCGCTGGCCTTCGCCATCGAGGCGCCGCCACCGGTGGCGTACGTCGTCTGGTACCTCGTGCTCGCCGCCGCGCTGGCGGGGACGCTGTACCGCCTGGGCCGCCGCTCGGCGCGGCGGACCATGCCCGCCCCCACGGCACGCCCCGTGGACCGGAGGGCCGCGAAGGAGCGGGGTCGTGCGTCCGAGGGCTCCGGCGCCGGGAGCGCGGAGTGGCGCCGGGCCGGGTACCGCGCCCGCGTGGACCCCGAGCGGCAGGCCCGGAACGCCGAGCGGGCCATCACCGAGTTCGGCGCGCTGCTCTCCGTACATCCGTTCACGCCCGGCGATCTGGGCACCACCTACCGGCACCTGGCCGACCACTCCCTGGCGCTGGACGCGTACGAACGCGCCAAGAGCGCTCCCCCGGCGGACGTGCCCGGCATCCTGGCCGAGGGCCGCGTGGCTCTGGAGCGGCTGGACAGGCGCCTGGGGCTGGACTCCCCCGCGCCGGAGGGCCGTTGCTTCTTCGACCAGCGGCACGGCCCCGCGGTCGAGTCCGTGCGATGGGCCCCGCCGGGGGGTGTCGCGCGGACTGTCGAGGTGTGCCGGGCCGATGCGGTGCGGCTCGCCGACGGTGACCTGCCCGACGGCCGTTGACCCCGCTCGGCGCGGGCCACCCGGAGCCGGCCCGGCCCGCCGCCGTCTGAGGCCCCCCGCGCGTCACCGCAGGTGCCCGGCCTCGACCTCGTGCAGGTGGACGAGGATGTCGTACGACGCGCCGAGCGCGATCTCCGGCGCCTCCGTGGACCAGTACAGGCCGTACGAACGGGTGGGGCGCGCCTCGCCGAGCCATTCGCGCGCGGCGCGGGGCACCGTCCGCAGGTCGATGCTGAAGTCGCGCAGGCGGACCCGGTCGAGGGTGTGCTCGTTGTACCCCTCGGGGGCGGGATCGACGGTGTACGTCCCGGGCTGCTGGGCGAGGAAGTCCGGCAGGGCGTTGATCGTTCCCTCGTTGAAGGTGAGCCCGACGCTGACGTAGTCGTCGCCGAGGTCGTCCCGCAGGAAGGCGCCGGCGGGCCGGGGGAACATCTCCGGGTTGTCGCTGACGTAGCCGACGTGGCCGTTGCTGGATGCGAGCAGGACCCGGCCGCCCTCGTTGCGCACCCACCAGGCCGTGTTGGCCGCGAGGACCTGGTCCCGGTACCGCATCCGCTCGGGGAACCGCTCGTCCGGGTAGGCGTAGGCGGTGAAGCTCTGGGCGATGGCGGTGGCGTTCTGCACGGCCCGCGCGTACGCGCCGTCCGCGGGCGCGGCCTCGTCGCGCAGCAGGGCCAGCGCCGCGTCCGCCCGTTCGGCCTGGGCGCGGCGGGCGTCGATGTCCCCGGCGCGCTGCGCGGCCATCCACGCGCCGGCCTGCGTACCGTCCGCCGGCCGCAGCCCCTCGTACAGCGCGGCCACGCGGTCGGCGAGCGCGGGGCGGTGGCGGGCGAGGTAGTCGGTGACCTGGTCGAACGCCTCCGGACCTGCGTAGCCGAGGTCGTTGCCGACGAACCGGAGCCGCGGCCGGTCGGGGTGCGTGACGTTGTAGTGGCGCATCCAGTGGATGAGGTCGAGGTACTCCTCGGTGTTCCAGAAGGCGTACTCGCCCACGAACTCCTCGTCCATGATGCGCGCCGGGTCGCCGGCGCCCCGGGTGACGTAGGCGTCGAGCCGCAGGCCCGTGCTCCAGCTCACCTCCAGCGCGAAGGTCGTGAAGCCCTTGGCCTCGACGAGGTGGCGGAAGACGCGCTGCTTGAGCGTGAAGAACTCGTGGGCGCTGTGGCTCGCCTCGCCGAGGCCGACGACGCGGGCGTCGCCGATCATGCGGCCGAGCGAGGCGAGGTCGCCGAGCGGGCGGGCGGCGCGGTTCAGCGCCTCGGCCGGGCCGCCGTCCCGGTGGGGGCTCCTGGCGGCGGCGGTGCCGGTGCCGAGTGCCCCGGCGGCGAGGACGGTGACGGCGGACAGGGCGATCAGACGGCGGGCGGGACGGATGTGGCGCATGGCTGCTCCCTCGAATCGGTGACTGCGGCATGACCATAGCCAGTTTTTGGGCGCTTGCACAAGACGCTCGCCCAATGCGTCCGCGCAAGTCTTCGGGTAGCGTGCCCCGCATGGGAAATCGAGAGGACCTGCTGTCGGGTGCCAGGCGCTGCCTGGAGGAGAAGGGCTGGGCCAGGACCACGGTGCGCGACATCACCGCGGCGGCCGGCGGCGTGAGCATGGCCGCCATCGGCTACCACTTCGGCTCCCGCGAGGCGCTGCTGAACGCCGCGCTCATCGAGGCGATCGACGAGTGGGGCACCCGCCTCGGGCGCGCCCTCGCCTCCTTCGGCGGGACGGACAGCACCCCGGCCGAACGCTACGAGGCCCTGTGGGCGTCGATCATCACGTCGTTCCGGGAGGACCGGACCCTCTGGCTGGCGACACTGGAGGCGCTGCTCCAGGCCGAGCACTCCGACGACCTGCGCGCCTACCTGGCGGGCGGCCAGGCCCAGGGACGGCGGGGCCTCGCCGCGCTGCTGCTGAGCACTCCGGAGGACGAGATCGACGACACGGACGCGCGCACACTGGGCGCGGCGCAGATGGCTCTCTTCACGGGCCTGATGACCCAGTGGCTGACCGACCCGGACCAGGCACCCGAAGCGCCCGAGGTGGTACGGGGCCTGCGCGCCCTGACCGGCTTCGTGACCCCACCCGCCTGACCGGGACGCCTCCCTGACGCCTGATCCGGCACCCCCAGTCGCTCAACTCTGTTGCCACCGGGGATGTCGAAGCCGCCTCAAGCAGATGATCCGGGCACTGGCGGTCCCGACGCCCGGGGCGCCGCGCCGGACGTCCGCCACTTCCTGGGGAATCGCGTGCGCCGTCGCGGGAGACGGAGCAGGTCATGGAGCGGTGTGCCGAGTTCGGCCCAGGCGCGGAGACGGTCGCGATCGGCCCAGTGCACGCGGTGGCGTTCCCCCCATGCCATGGCATCGCGCGTGAAGGCTGTGTTCGTGACGACGACCGCGCTGTCGGCACCGTGCACAGGTCCCGCGGTGCCGTTCACCTGATACATCACGGCGGAGCGGACCTTGCCGCCGGTACGGCTGTGCTTGGCCTGGAGCACGATGCGTCCCCACCGCTCGTGGTCGCCGATCACGTCGGCCGATTGGTCGCCGGTTCCTCCGACGACCCGCGCCCGCCAACCGTCGCGTATCAGCAGGTTACTGAGCGCGAACTCGAAGCTCTTGTCACCCATGGAGTCCAGATCGGCGAGGGTGATGCGCAGCCGGGCGATCATGGCCGCCCGCACCCGTGCGGCCGCCGCGCGACGGCGTTCCCGCAGGGCGAGCAGCACCCCGCCACCGACAGCCGCCACGACAAGAACGGGCCATGCCGCGAGCAGGAGGCCGACGGCCGTTTCCACCACTCGGACCACCACCCAGACCGCCGCCAGGAGCACCAGGAGCGCTCCGAGCAGATCAGCGGCTCCGCGCGGACGACGTGCCCATCGGGACCGACGCCGGGCCATCAGCGCTCCGCCGCTTCCGATACCGAGGTGCTCGGCGGCGGGGTCTCCCGCTCATCGGAACCGCCGAATCCGATGACCTGCCCCCAAAGCCACACGCCTGCGACGAGACCCGCGATCGCCCAACCGCTGAGCTTCGGCCTCCCCCCGGCGGACGGCTTCCGCCGAATGTACGACCTGACGTGCACGAACCCTTCCGGAACTACCTTGCGTGGCACCGCTTCCCTCATTCCCTGCCGGCGCTCGCCGCCCTGTGCGGCTCGCCTGGAGATGGAGTTCAGCAGTAGCCACTGACAATTCAGGGCTCCACGAATGAGGCCGGATAGGGATTCGGACATGGCAGGAAAGACACGCATGGCCGATTGACCCCACCCGAAGACCACGCCCGCGCATCCACGAGCGCGCCACCACTGGGCCGGCACACGTCGCTTGGAGGGGAGCGGCCTCGTGGGCAAGAAGCCGGACCGGCGGGAAACAAGACGTCATTCAACGGCCGGATCAACGCTCGCCGATATTTTCGATTTCGATCACCGGACTAATACCCGGCGGGCCTGCGAGAGACGTTTCCCCGACGCGGGTGACAGCAGGGCCAGGCCGCTGACCAGCAAGGAAGCACGCGCAAGACTGCCGGCAGGCCCGCGAGAACACCTCATGTGACAGCCACGATCACGCAGGATGGCGAGTGGTACGTGGCGCGCCGCCGTGAGTTCGAGGTCACCTCACAGGGCGAGGCCGCCGAAATCGCCCTGGAGAATCCGCGCGAGGCGCTGGACCTCTGCTTCGAGGCCCCGCCGGGGACGGAATGAGGTCAGGCACAGCGTGACGAAGGAAAGTGGCATGACGACTGCGGCAGATACAAGCCCGGAAGAACTGCGCGAACGGATGGTACGAGGGCTGGTGGAGCGCGGCGCCATCGTGTCCTCCTCCGTGGAAGCCGCGTTCCGGGCCGTCCCGCGCCATCGCTTCGCCCCAGAGGTGCCGGCGGAACAGGTGTACGGGGCACCGGAAGCCATCTTCACCAAGCGCGCGGACGACGGACGCGCGGTCAGTTCGGTCACCGCGCCCTGGCTCCACGCACGCATGCTGGAGGCCGCCCGGCCGACACCGGGCATGCGCGTGCTGGAGATCGGTTCGGGTGGCTGCAATGCCGCGCTGCTGGCCGAGATCGTCGGCCCGACCGGAGCTGTCACCAGCCTGGACATCGATCCGGACATCACCGGTCGCGCACGGCGGCTGCTCGGCGAGACCGGGTACGAGCGCGTGCGCATCAGGACGGGTGACGGCGCGCTGCCGCTGACCGAGGCCCCGGACGGCGGGTGGGACCGCATCGTCGTGACCACCGGATCGGCCGACCTCCCGGACGCATGGTTCGACCAACTGGCCCCGGACGGACGTCTGATCGTGCCCCTCCGGTTCCGCGGGCTTGCGCGCACACTCGCCTTCGTCCGGGAGGAAGGGCACCTGCGCAGCGACGCCTCCATCGTGTCCGGGTTCCTGGCCATGCAGGGGAGGAGCGCGCACGCGCCCCGGACGATCGAGCTGGCCGGTGATGACGTACGCCTCGTCGTTGACGAGAACCAGCCCTGCGACGAACCGGCCCTCCAGCAGGCGTTCTCCACCCACAGCCACGAGACGTGGACCGGAGTACGTCTGAACGGCTCGGAGGGACTGCTGCCCCGGCTCGACGTCTGGCTCGCCGGCTCACTCGCCCCGTACGGCCGGCTGCGGGCTTCCGGAGTCGCGGCGGAACGCGGACTGGTCGGCTGGGTCCTGGGGACCGGCGCGGCCACGGTGTGGAACGGCAGCTCTCTCGCGTACCTGGCCCTGCGCCAGGCGCCGGAGCAGCATGACCACTTCGAACTGGGCGTGATCAGCCACGGCCCCGACCGCCATCGTCTCGGCGATTCCCTGGCCGACGCGGTCGTCAGGTGGGACCGGACCGCACGCCGCACCGGCGACCCCGTGGTACGCGCCTACCGCCGCAACGACGCGGAGCAGCCGGACGGCGTGGTGATCGAGAAACCCAGCGCGCGCCTGACCGTCACGTGACGACGCCGCTGCGACTCCGGGCGAGCCCGCATCCAACAGCGGACGTTCCCTCCGGTGGGCGCTCAGAGGTCAAGCGCTTGCGCGGGGCTCTCCGGGGGTCCCGACAACGCCCTGAACCGTTCTTCCAAGTCCGTGACGCGCTCGGCCCGTCGGCCCATGAGGTAGACCTTGGTGTGCGTGCGCTGCACTTCGTGTACCAACCTGAACCCTTGGGTCTCGTAATACCTCACCAATTCGGGGAAGTGGCAGCCACGGCGAACCCACTTGCGCCCTTGCCGCGCTGCCCGGTTCACCGCCCAGAGCGCCATCACGGTTCCCGGCTTCATGTCGCGGTAGGCAGGGTCGGTGACCGTCGAGTACAGGTAGTGAGCCGGCTCGTTCAGTTCCTCTTCCGTCCAACCCCAGGGGGGAGTCTGTTCCTGCGCGGTGGTGCATCCGATGACGCGCCCGTCATCCTCGGCAAGGACCCACACGTCACCATCAGGGTTCTCCGCCTGCCGCGCCAGTTCGGCCGCGTACTCCCGCCAGCTCGGGAGCCCGCGCTCCTCCAGCCAACCGGAGCGGGCGAGGATCACCCTTTCGACGGCGGGGATGTCATCGGCTGTGGCCGGACGCATGGCGAACACGGCGCCTCCTGATGGTTGAACGAGACTAGAGGAACGATCGAGCGGCAAAGTGGAGGTCCAGGACTTCGAGCAACTGCGCGTCTCCGTCCTCGCGGTACGGCCCTTCAGCCAGCCGGCGCACAGCGACGCGAAGGTCGTCGGGGTCCACCAGCTTCTCGTCAAAGAGCGGCGAACCGTCGCGGAACATCTCAGCGAACAGTGGACGGGCAATCGTGGTGAGCGTGTGCTGAACGATTTCCGCGAACGACTCACGCTCTCGGGATTCGGTGACGTCCGCGCTCAGCCCGAGTGCGGCAAGCCTGCGGCGTTGTAGTTGCTTGAGTTCCCGCCAGTGCATGGGCAACCATTCGCCGAGCTGGACCATGCCCGGATGGGCGAAAGGATGCACGGGCCAGATGCCCGCCCGCATGAGTACGGGCGCCGTGGTCTCCAGCGACAGCAGAGTCATCGAGTTGACGGCAGCGGGCGGGGCGATGCCGTCGTCGGCGAACTCCAGCGCGGCGCGCGCTCGGTCCCCGATCCAAGGCAGGCCGTCGCCGATCTCGCCCATGGACTTGTGCGGATACTCCGCCTGCGACAGAGCGACCATCTCGTCTCCACCCAGCCCGGTCACCACCACGCGAGCACCTTGGCGCGCCAGGGCCTCGGTCAGCACGGTGAACGGCCGGTGAAGAGGCTCCTCGTACGGGCTGATCCTCTCACCCCTGACCCGGGCACACTCGCGTGACAACGGCGCATACTCCAGGGCGTCGATCAGGTGATCCGGCTCCCCGAACGGCAGCGTCTTGAGGATCTCCGAACGTCGGCGGATCTGATGGACGCGCCCCGGGCCGGCGATCATGAGGGCGGCGGTGGGGAAGCGACCCGGGTATCGCTCGGCGAGGCGGGTTCCCACAGTGCCGGAGTCGAACCCGCCCGTGAGGTGCAGCACCGTTTCCACACGATCGATCGGCCGGAGGTCGAGAGCATCGTCCATCGCTTCCACGAACGCCCCGAGAACATCGGCGTCGGAGGCCAGTTCGCGCGGTCCACTGTGCAATACCGGCTCGGGGTAGTGCAGGTGGAGGTGACCACCGCAGATGGCAGTCGCGCGTTCGGTCACGCGGTAGATGCCCCGGAACACCGTTTCGGCACCGTACCGGGGCCGGTAGACCAGCAGCCGCGCGACCTCACGTGAGCTGAGGCCGGCGGCATGCTCGGCAAGGTCAGCCATGTCCCATGACCCGTGCAGGCTTGTGCGGTCGTGCGCGACATAGAGCGGCGCGACACCCCCGGGGCCAGCGGTTACACGGCACGGTTCACCAGGGGAGGTCTCTACGAGTACGTAGTCCGTGGGCCACTGCTCCGCCAGAGTACGGGCCTCGTCGAACTCGCCAGGTGTGACGTCGCGGAGCGCGGTATCACGCGTTTCCCGGCCAGCGACGCACTCACGCACAACGAGAAGTGTGCGGGCACCGTCCGTGACAGCGACGTGTTCCACCAAGGGATGACCATAGGGAACGATCTCGCTCATCCGGTCGGTAGTGACATACCCGCTCCCGTTCCACGTCCATACCGTGCTGGCATACGGAGTAAGGCGAAACTTGATCACGCGTGCTCTCCCTTCGGGGAGCCCGAGGGGCGCGGCAACGCCGCCCCCTCGGGCGTTGAAGCCGAACGGTTCAGACGGCGGTGGTGTCGTACGTCTTGGCGCCATCGGACGAACCCGAGGTCTTCTTGTACTCGTATGTCTCAGCCGGTGACTGCACCCGCCGCCGCGCCTTGCTGGTGAACAATTTTTCGAAGTCGCGAACACGCTTCACTGGGGGTGTGAAATCTTCCATTTCCCCCTCCTTCGACTCTGCCCATACGGGGAACTTTTCGTTATCGATGCGCACTTGCAGCCCACCCGACGACCGGTGCCGGTTCTGCTGTTCGCCCCGCACGACCGAATAGGGCACGTCAGGACTCCCGGCGAGTCATTCGCAGTGTTCCTGTCTCTCACGCTGACGCATCAGCACGCTTGCGTCCGTCTCCTTACTTCCGTCGAACTCGGCGAGGGATCGCGCACGACGCCCCGCTGCGGCCTGGCACTTCCCCACCTTCCGTATCATCGGGCCGTGGTCCGGCGTCCCACGCTCCGGCGGCCGTTCCTCCGTCTGCTGCGGCGCGGTCGATCCGTACACCGCTGTTCGTTCTCCCTCTCGCAAGACGGTTACTCACGTTGCGTGCTCCTATCATCACCATCACGGGCGTACGCTCAACAGGCTGGGAGCCATTCCAACCGATACGGAATAAGGGTGAGTTGAACACGTGAGCGAGGCAGCCGATCAGGTGCGCGAGCCAGCGAACGGCGCCGCGTACTTCGGTGAAGAGGCGAAAGCACTGCGGGACGCGCTGGGGCTCTCGCAAGGTGCATTCGCTGAAAAGCTGCACTACCAGCAAGCACAGATCAGCAAGGTTGAAAACGGCACCGTTCTGGCGTCGGAAGCGTTCGCAATGGCTATGGACCGCGTAGCCGGTACTCCGGGGGTCTACCTCCGTCTTCGGAACAAGCTGAGCAAGCAAGGACACCCTGAGTGGTTCGTTCCCTATATCGAGCTTGAGAAAAGTGCGGCAAAGGTAGAGGACTACTCAAACGCGTTCGTTATGGGTGTGCTACAGACGGCGGAGTACGCCGAAGCCGTGTACCGAGCAGCGCACCCACGCGAGACGGACGCGCAGATCATGCGCCGGGTCGAACTCCGGTTGCGGCGTCACGAGATCCTTGAGCGCGAGGTTCCGCCCCTTCTGTGGGTGATCCTTCACGAAGCGGTCCTGCGGACGGTGGTTGGTAGCTCTGCCGTCATGGTTGGACAGCTTGACCGCTTGCTCGGGTTGGCCGCGAGCCCTCACGTCACTCTGCAGGTCCTCCGGTTCAAAGCGGGTGCCCCCGCGTCCGGGCTCCCGTTTACGCTGCTTACGCAAGCCGACGGGACAACGGTTCTGTACTCGGAGACGACAGGGCATGGGCACGTGAACGACTCCGCGACGGCCGTACGCGACTGGACGGCCATGTACGAGCGGCTGCGCGCTTCGGCCGAGTCAGAGGCCCGGTCACTGCGCCTTATCCACTCGATCATGGAGGAACACGCGAATGAGCAGCACAACGGATCCGCGTGACATGCGTTGGGTTGGCAGCACGTACAGCGATGGTCAGGGAGGGCAGTGCGTCCAATGGGCTCCCGACCACGCGCGCGCGACTGGTGACTTCCTGGTCCGTGACAGCAAGACCCCGAACAGCCCGCACCTGGCCCTGACCCGTGAAGGGTTCGATGGTCTCGTGCAGTTCGCCAAGCGCCACGGGTGACCCGCCCCCGAGTGACCGGCCCTCGCCACGCGGCGGGGGCCTTCGTCACGAGAGCGGACGCGTACTTGCACCCTGCGGTCGGTTCGCCAGTACTGAGGGACGGCGCAGACGAGTCGGGGCCTTCACCGAGTGCCGGTTCCCTTGCCATACCGGCCCAGTGGCAGGCCGAGCGCGCCGACGAAGGCCCGCCACGCGGGAGTGGTGACGAACACAACAGGGCCGCTTGCGCACTTGCTGTCGCGCACGGGGACAGCGCCGACGACGGCGTCCGCGACCTGGACGCAGTTGCCACCGTTGCCGCTGGAGTAACTGGAAGAACGCCACGATAGGTCGTTCGCCCCGTGCGCGTCGGTCACTCGCCCAGCTCCTCGATCTTGTCCCGGATCAGCTTGAGGGACGCTTCCGGCGGCAGGGCGCCCGCCCGGAGCCAATCGTAGGACCTGATGTGCGCCTGCACCAAAGCCGGATCGTCGATGAGCTGGCCAGCGTGATCCGTCTCGAAGAACACCAGAGGCTGCCCCTCGGCGAAGGTCATCAGCTCCATCATCAGAGTCGCCGCAGGGGCAGCGGTGGCATCCGCAGGAAGGATCTGGATCACCGCTCGCTTCTCACGGACCAAGTTTGCGATGTGCTCCAACTGCAGTCTCATCGTCTGCGGACCGCCAATACGCGCGCTGATCACTGCCTCCGGCAGCACGGCCCAGTACTTGACCTTGCCCGCCAGCAAGAGCGACTCGGAGCGCTCCAAACGAGCTGCAAGCAGCGCATTGATCTTGTCGGCCGACCGGTACGGGTCGGCCGCCTCGATGATCTCCCTGGCATAGGGCTCGATCTGGAGCATGCCCGGCACTACGCCCGGGACGTACTCGTGAATCGCTTCTGCGGACTTCTCGAACTCAGCCGCCCGAACGAAGTGCTCAGCGTGTCCGGCTGTCTTGCAGAGCGCCGTGGCCAGGTCCTCGAAGAATTTGCCCGTGTCGAACTCGCGGTCCAGCAGGATGCCGAGCTCCGGTTGGAGGCGGCGTTCCGCGCGTTCGATCTGGGCCAGGTAGCCCGCGCCGGAGAAGACGCGGACGGCCAGCGCCTCCAGGGTCAGGCCGGCCCGCTCGCGGTGGTCGCGCATGTACGCGCCGCAGAACGCCGCCGGCGAGTCGCCGGGCTTGAGGTCCTTCCTGTTGGCCATGGCGTGACTCCCCTTCGCCGCTCGGCGCGCTGCGCACTTCAGACGGTTTTCACCGTAGCCCAGGCGCGGCAGGCTGTGAGTGCCCGATCACCCTTTGCATTGAAAGGTCGAACAGTTGGCACCACAGCAGGCCATGCACGACGTCGAGCAGGCCACGGACGAACTCCGGGACGCGCTCGCACTCCACGGGCTGACCTTCCCGTCCCTCGGCGTGGACCCGGTGACCTACGCCGGGCTCTACCCGCTCCCCCTGGTCGAACTCGGCCGCTGCCCCGTCCACGTCGCCGTCCGCCTCACCGAGGTGCTGAGGAAGGCGGCGGCGCGGTGAGCGGGACGGAGGAGACGAACGAGCCCGAGTACCTCGACAGCGCCGGGGACGACGAGGAGGAGCGGCAGCTCACCCTCGACGAACTCCGCGCCCTGGCCATCGAGATGAGCGAGACGATCCGGCTGCACCTGGAAAGCCTCGACTCCGGCCACCACTGAGGGACGCGCGCGGGCCACCGGCCGTACTTCCCCCTCGGCACCCGGTGGCCCACCGCGTCAGCCGCGCAGCAGCGCCAGGTCGTCGCCCCACGCGTCCAGTACGTCCCCGTGCCCGGCCGCGCGGGCGGCCCGCTCCACGTCGCCGAACAGCGACCGCTGCTCCCCCGCGTCGCCCGACGCCACGACCCGTTCCAGGCGCGGCAGGAGAGACCCGGCGGACCACACGCCGGCGCCGAGCGGGTGCCGTTCCAGCTCCCACCGCAGGTACTTGTTGTACGGGCGGACCCGCAGGTGCAGGGCGAAGACGGTCTCCAGCAGGTACGGAACGGCCTCCGCCGCGTCGAGGTGCGCGGCGTCCGGCCGCCCGTCGCGGTGGCTCTTCAGGGACCGGTACGTCTGGTTCGTGTACGCGTCGAGCCACCCGCGCGCGGCCGTACGGCCCTCCTCCGCGGTGAGGGCGCGCTTGCGGTCGAGGAGGCGGGTGACCGTTCCGCCGCTCGCGTCGCGGAGTACGGCGGCGCGGGCGTACGCGTAGCGCGACCAGGCGGCGGGGTCGCCGGGCAGGCCGCGCGTGCGGAAGGCGTCCAGCGTCATGACGACGAGGTCGAGGCGCGCGGAACGGTGGCCGTCCAGGCCGTCGAAGACCGACGGGCGGCCGTCCCCCACCACGATGTGGACGTCGTCGTCGGAACGGTCGGTCGGCATCCCCTCGTGGGCGCGCGAACCGCTGAGGATCACGCCCAGGACCGCCGGATCGGCGTCGGCGAGGGCGAGTACGTCGGACAGGGAGGCAGGGATCCGCGGCATGGGTGGACTCCGGGTCGGGAGCGGACGGGCGTCTGCGCTACGCGTCCGTGGCGGCGCGTCCCCGGACCACCGGGCCGCCGCCACACGGGAGTTCACCTCACGCCCGGGAGCCTACCCGCCCTCCACGGGGCGGGCGATGCGGCCCTCGAGGCGGCCGAGCAGTTCGCCGAGCCCCTCGCACAGCTCCCGCTGCGCCGCCTCGTCCAGGCCGCCGAGGATGGACCGCTCGTACGCGAGCTGCTCCGGCATCAGCCGGTCCACGAGCGCGCGGCCCTCGTCGGTGAGGCTGACGAGCGCGGCCCGCCGGTCGTGGGTGTCGCCGCGCCGCCGCAGCAGGCCGCGTTCCTGGAGCTGCCGCACGCGCTTGGTGACGGCGGCGCCGGACGAGAACGTCTCCCGCACCAGGTCGCCCGGGCTCAGGTCGTGTCCGGTGCGGCGCAGCGCGCCCAGCAGGTCGAACTCGGCCCGCGTCAGCCCGGCCCGGCGCAGCGGCGCCTCCTCGGCCTGCTGGAGGAGCGCGGCGCAGCGGTTGACGCGGCCGATCAGCTCCATCGGGGCGGTGTCGATGCCGGGCAGGACGGACCGCCACTGGCGGACGACGACGGCCACGGTGTCGTCGCCGGCGCCGTCACGCGGCGGCCGTCCCGCCCCGGCCTGCGGGGGCGTCGGTGTCTCGGGGTGCGGCATCGCTGCGCGGGCCTTCCGTGTCGGCTGCGGTGTGGGCTCGGGTGCGGTAGCGGACCGCAGCGGCGAGCGTACGGTGTCCGGCCTGCTCGACGCGCAGCACGTCCGGTACGGCGACGGTGCGGTGGCGCCACTCCCCCGCCGCCGTGTCGGTGGCGGCGCGCAGGTCGGCCAGTGCGGTGGCGAGGCGGCGGCGCGCGGCCTCCAGGGCGGCGGGGGCGGGGTCGCCGGCGGCGAGGTGCCGTTCCGTCTCGGCGCGGGCGCGGTCGGCGGCGGCCGTCAGGCGGGGCACCCGGGCCAGGGCGCGCCGGTTCGTGACCAGGACGACGGCCAGCAGGCCGAACACGGCGCCGGTGACCGTGTCGAGGACTCGGTCCGCGATCAGCCCGCCGGACGACTGGCGCCGCCCGAACTCGGTGATCAGCAGCGCCATCGGCGTCACGAACAGGCTGCCGAGCCAGTAGTTCCGTGTGATGAACGCCTCCGCCGCGAACGCCAGCACGAGGCAGCAGCACGCCAGCGCGACGGGTCCCAGGTGGATCAGCGGCACGGCGGCGGCGAACAGCAGGACGCCCAGGGCGTTGCCGATGACGCGCTGCAGTGCGCGGCCCCACGTGAGGGTGACGTTCGCCTGGTAGATGGCGGCGGCCGTGACGATGGCCCAGTACGGGCGGCCCACGCCCAGGGCCGCAGCGGCGCCGCCCGCCAGGAGACAGCCCAGGCCGGTGCGCAGCGCGATCGGCAGGAGCGGCGAGCCGGGGGCGAACGCCCGCAGGGCCGGCCCCCGGGCACGGTGGGGGCGCGCCTCGGCCAGCTCGGCCTCGATGCCGAGGAGCTGCTCCTCCATGGCGGTGCCGCGCAGGCCGTCCCACGCAGGGATCGGTACGGGGCCGCGCCGCCGCAGCAGGCGCGCCCAGGACCGCAGCCGTGCGGCGTCGGCAGGCCCGGCGGTGGGGTCGGCGGCGGTGGTCTCGGCGTGCAGGAGGAGGCGCCGCAGGGGCGTGTGCCGGGCGGCGTCGTGCGGGCGTGCGGCCAGCAGGGCGTGCCATGCAGCGGCGTCCGCGCCGTCGGCGGCACGGGAGACGGCGGGGCTGTGGAGGGGACCGGCGTCGATGAGGCGGGCGGCGGCGAGGAGGGCGCGCGCGGTGGCGCGGCGCTCCGGGCCGTCACGGCGCAGCAGCGCGGGCGCGAGGGTGACGAGCCAGCCGAGGACGCCGGCCACCAGGGTCAGGAGCAGCAGTTCGGGGACGCGCCCCAGCGGCTGGTCGGCGAAGAGGCACGCGGACGAGATGAACGTCAGGATGACCGGCCCCGGCGCCCCGATGCGGACGCCGTCGCAGACCGTCTTCTGCACCGCCGCGAGGAGTGATCCGACGGCGATCAGCACGGGCAGCGAGTCGGTGAGGGCGCCGGTGACGAGGCCCGCGCCCGAGCCGGCGACCATGCCGGCCACGACCCACGCCACGGTCCGCGCGCGGGCGGCGTAGGGCAGGTCGTGGCCGTACAGGGCGCAGAACGAGCCGCCCATCGTGTACATCGCGAGGTCGAGCCGGCCGATGGCGAGCAGCACCACGATCGGGACCCCGGCCGCGATCAGGACGCTGAACGCCCGCTTGTGCCACGAGTCGGACGGCCGCGCGAGGCGGAGCGACGCGAGTACGGGCAGCGGCGGGGCGGACAGACGGCGCGGGGAGGTGACGACGGTGGGCATACGTTCATTTTAGCAGGTATTACACCTGTAAAACATTTACGCGGGGTCGTGGAACAGCACCTCGGGGTAGCGCGCCGAGGCGCCGTCGAGCAGCGGGGCGTCCCGTCCCCGCAGGTGCCGGTCCACGAACGCCGTGACGTACGCGCGCGTGATCGCGTCGCACCGCGCCCCGTCGAGGTCCTGCAGAGGGAAGCCGACCTGCTCGCCGAGCGGTGCCACGTCGGTGAAGGAGAGGTGTCCGGCGCCGCCGACGCTCACCCACCGCTTCCAGCCGGTCAGCTCGTCCCAGGTCTCGTCCCACGTCGGATCGGGGCCGCCCGGCACGTGGCTCGGCCCGCCCATCATCAGCACCGGCCGGCCGATGGGCGTGTCGTTCGGATAGTGGAAGTTGCCGTCCATGCCGACGGCCGCCCGGACACGCCGGTCCGCCAGCATGGCCGGAATCGTGCTGAAGCCGCCCGCCGAGTGCCCGACCATGGCGACGCGCCCGTCGTCGACCATGCCGCCGTGCTCCCAGGCCGGGGCGTCCCCGGTCAGCTCGTCCAGCACGAAGGACACGTCGGCGGCGCGTACGGCCCCGACCGCCGGCCAGTCCGGGTCGCCGCACGCGGTGCAGCCGGTGGTGTGCCCGTCGGGGAACGTGGTGCCGTCCGCCTCGTGGTTGTGCCCGATCCCGGCGACGGCGTAGCCGCGGCTCGCCAGCTCCTCCGCGAGTCCGGTCAGCGTCGCGCGCGGCATCCCGAAGCCCGGGGAGAGCAGCACGAGCGGCAGCCCCCGGCGGGTGCGCACCGGCTCGGCACCGACGGTCGCGTGCGTCACGACGGTGCTCAGCAGGTCGGGATCCAGCGGGAGCCCGGCCGCCCCCAGGTACGCCGCCGACTCGTCCGGGGTCATGTACGGGGCGGGCGTGTCCGACGGCTCGGCGGCCGGGTACCAGACGGAGACCATCAGCTCGCGCCGCTCGTCCGGCACCCACGGGTCGGCCCGGTCCTCGTCCACCAGATGCACCGTCTCCATGCCGACCGGGTGGCGCCCGCCCGGCTCGGCCAGCCGCGGCGCGGCCTCCGGCTCGTCGGCGCGCGCGACCCCGCCGGCCAGTACGCCGGCCGCGATCACGGCCGCCACGGCACCGGCCAGTCCTCCGCGTCTCATGGGCAGTGTCCTCCTCGCGCTTCCGCCGCGGCGGAAGCGCCGCGACGTGGTGGCCCACACGCTAGGAACGGACGGCTGTCGTCTTCGAGCGCCTGCGGACGGAACTCGCGCGGTGCCTGTCCGTCCCCGGATGTCCTCCCGGGGACGGACACCGCCCCGCTCACCCCTCCTCCGCCGCCCGCAAGGCCTCGGTGAACCACGCGAAGACGGGCGTCAGCGACGGCGGCACGGGCCACCCGTTGATGACGGCCAGCAGGTGCCAGTACCGCTCGGCGCGCGGGTCGTTCCCCGCGTCGAGACGCTCCAGCACCCAGCCGCGCAGCGCCGCGTCGTCGGGGCGGCCGAACGTCTCCGCGTACCGGGCGAGCATCCGCGCCGCGTACGGTCCCGCCTCCGGCGCGTCCGGCCGTACGCCCGCCGCCAGCGCCTCGCCGACGGTCTCCCGGACGTACGCGGTCAGCTCGTGGTGCAGCCCGGTGTCGTCGCCCGCCGATCGGTCGGCGGCCTGGTGCTCGGCCATGCGGCGCACGGCGGCCCGGAACGCCGGGTCCTGCGTGAGCTGCGCCAGCTCCACCCAGGCGTCGGCCTGCTCGGGCGTCGGGTCGTCCGGCAGGTCCGGCATGGCGCCGCGCATCATGGCGACGAACTCGGGGTTGGCCTCAAGCCCCCCGAACGCGGCGTCGATGAAGTCGTGGATCAGCCGCCGGCGTTCCTCGTCGGACAGCAGGGCGAGTCGGTGCATGAACGCGATCTCCTCCGTGGTGGACCCCCGCGCGGCGACCACGCGCAGCACGGCACGCCGCATCCGCAGGGTGCGGATCTGCGCGTCCAGGGCGTCCGCGTGGGCGGCGGCCACCTCCGGCACCGACAGGTCGCGCGCCACGACGCGGCGGACGGCGGCGAGGTCGACGCCGAGGTCGCGCAGCGTGCGGACGAGCGCGAGCCGGGCGAGCGCGGCCGTGTCGTACAGCCGGTGGCCGGCGGGGGTGCGGTCGGTCGGCGGAACCAGTCCCTCGTCGGACCAGAACCGGATCGTCCGCACGGGCAGGCCGGTGCGGCGGGACAGGTCGCCGATGGTGAGGAGCGGTTCGCCGGTCATGCCGTACAGCCTGCGGTCTCCAGCGGCTGGAGACTCAAGCCCGCCACGAACCCGCCGGTACGCTCGTCACATGAACGCGACGGACGACAGCACCGGCGCGGCGGCGAACGGGTTCTCCGGCCGGCGGCCCGGACTCCTGGCGGAGGCCGGGCTGTGGGTCCTGGCCCTCTGCGGCGTCCTGAGCGTCAACGCCGAAGGCATACCCAGCGCCAACCACGGTCTCGCCCTCACGGGCATCATCGTGGCAACGGGCGCGGTCCACCGATTCCTGCCCCCGGCCGCCCTGGTCATCGCGGTGTCATCCGCCGCCTGGGACGACCGCTGCTACGCCGCCGTCGCCCTCATCGCATTCCTGGCCGGCCGCTACCCGACCCGACGCCCCCGTACGCCCGGCTGGGTCGCCTGCGCCGTACTGCCGTCCTGCGCGATGCCACTGCTGGGCGATGACCCGGTACGCGAACTGGCCCTCGTCCCCCTCGAACTCCTGATCCTCGCCCTCCTCCCCTGGCTCGTCGGCCGCTACACGTACCAGCGCCTCGCCCTCGACGAGGCCGGCTGGCGGCGCGCCCGCCGCCTCGAACACGAGGCCGCTCTCGTCGCCGAGCAGACCCGGCTGCGGGAACGCGCCCGCATCGCCCAGGACATGCACGACTCCCTCGGCCACGACCTCGGCCTCCTCGCCGTCCGCGCCGCCGTCCTGGAGATGACGCCCGACCTCGACCCCCGCGTCCGCGCCCAGGCCGCCGAACTCCGCGCCGGCGCCGGTGCCGCCACCGAACGCCTCCACGAGATCATCGGCGTCCTGCGCGACGACCCCGCCGCCCCCGTCACCCCGGCCGTCGAGACACCCGGGCAGATCGCCGACCGCTGCCGCGCCTCCGGCATGACGGTCACCCTCGACACCACCGGCACCGCGCCGGACGACCTGTCGCCCATGACGGCCCACGCGCTGCACCGCCTCGTGCAGGAGGCCCTGACCAACGCAGCCAAGCACGCCCCGGGCGCGCCGGTCCGCGTCACCGTCCACCACGGCGACGGCGTCACGACCGCGCGCGTCACGAACGACCCGCCGCCGGCCCCCGCCACCGCCGCCCGCGCCCCGGGCAGCGGCCACGGCCTGACCGGCCTGCGGGAGCGCGTACGCCTCCTCGGCGGCACCCTGGACACCGGCCCGACGGACGACGGCGGCTACCGGGTCGCCGCCGACCTGCCGCACCGCCCCACCTCCCCCGCCGACCGCGACCCGGCACCGTCCGGCGACCACTCCGAGACCCTGGTCATCGGCCGCAGGACCCTGCGCCGCGGCTTCGCCAAGGCCGTCGGCATCACGGTGGGCGGGGTGGCGCTGGCGGGTTCGGTGTACGTGGCCGTCGCGGGCGTACCGGCACTCGACGCGGAGACGTACGACGCCCTGGAGATCGGCGACTCCCGCACGGTGATCGACCGCAGCCTCCCGGGCGGCGAGTTCGCCCAGCGCCCCGACGACGAACCGGCACCCCCGCCGGGCTCGACCTGCCAGTACTACGCGGCGAGCGAGAGATTCTCCCCGACCCACGTCTACCGCCTGTGCTTCCGCGACGACCACCTGGTGTCGAAGGACAGACTGCTCCTGGACACACCGACCGACGACACCTCCGACTGACCTCGCGCACAAGGCCCCGAAGAGCACGGATCGCGCGGCGGTCCGCGCAAGTTCGTGCAATCCACTGGCAGGGGCCAACGGATGCAGTGCACGCTCCCCCACGTCGGCGTTTCCGTGAGAAACCGGAGGACCCCATGGCCCTGCGTAGGTTGGGCAAAGACCCCGAGAGCCCGAACAACGGCTCTCCGACTGTGTACTTGGACGACGAGACCGGGAACTACATTCTGCAGGGCTGGCGGGTCACCGATCACGAACGACTGGCGGAGATGGACATTCCACCGCATGAGACCGTGATCGAGTTCCCGCCCCGCATGATGCAGTTTTTCCCGGAGGTGCAGGGCACCAGTGAGCATTAGGTTCGAAGAACTGTTCCGCTCGGCGCGGAGCAGCGCGTACCACCTGGAGATGCGCGACGGCTACGAGGAGGACGATGCCTTCGCCGCGTGGCAGGCGGGCGATCGATTCGATCCGGCCGAGCGCTGGCCGTGGTGGATCGATCTGGTGTCATCCGCCGTCTCACGGGGCGTCGAGGTCCGCCGTGCCCGGGTCGTCTCCGAGCCGGTGAGCGCCTACATCCGCTACGAGTACGACCTGACGACCGGGCACAACATCAAAGCGGGCGAACAGGTGCGCTGGCTGCCCCGCCGACAGGCGAACGCGCTCCTGCTGCCGGGAAACGACCTGTGGCTGTTCGACCGCTCAACGGTGCTGTTCAACCACTTCGACGGCGACGGCCGGATGACCGGCGAAGAGCTGGTGACAGCCCCGGAAGTCGTCTCCGGATGTGCCACGGCGTTCGACACACTGTGGGAAGCCGCGATCCCGCACGAGGAGTACAGAGCCGCCTGACCAGCACGACACCAGACCGAACATGCCTTCTTCATCCAGCGTCCAGCAAGCCCGGGAAGCCCTCGGGACGCGTCTGCGCGACATGCGGAGGGATGCCGGGTTCACCGGGAGGGAGCTGGCTCATCGAGCCGGCTGGCATCCGAGCAAATGCAGCCGGCTGGAACACGGACGCACCGCCCCGTCGGATAGCGACCTGCGGCTATGGGCACGGTTGTGCGGCGTGCCGGACCAGGCCGCCGACCTGATCGCGACAACCCGGGTCATCGACGGGGCGTACGTCGAGTGGCGGCGGATGGAGCGTTCCGGACTGAAGCGCGCACAGGAGTCGGTCGTCCCCCTGTGGGAGCGGACGAAGAACTTCCGCGCGTACTCGTCGTGGCTGATTCCCGGACCGCTTCAAACCCGCGCGTACGTCCATGCCCTTCTGAGGGCCATTCGGGACCGGCGTGCCGTTCCGGACGACGTGGAAGCGGCCGTGCAGGTCCGCGTCGACAAGCAACGCGTCCTGCACGACGGGCGGCGCAGGTTCGCTGTTGTGCTGGAGGAAAGTGTGCTCCGACACCGTATCGGTGGAGCGGAAACCATGGCCGGGCAGCTCGCGCACCTCTCGTCGCTCAGTGCACTGCCGAACGTGAGTCTTGGCATCATCCCGCTCGACGCCGACCGCTCCGCGCTCTGGCCCGTCGAGGACTTCTGGATCTTCGACGACTCCCAGGTGAACGTGGAACTCGTCTCCGCGTTCCTCACCATCGCACGGCCGAGCGAGATCCGCGCGTACTCCCAGGCATTCAAGGGCCTCGTCGAATCGGCCGTGCACGGCGCGGACGCGCGGACACTGATCGCGAGGGCGATTGACTCTCTTGAGTGATGACGCGTCCGATCGGGCACGGTCGATCATGCACCGGCCCATGCTTGCCTCGCCTTGTGCCCACACACCGAACCGCCGGACGACACCCCGTCGCCGAAGGCGGTCCACCCAGATGAGACGGAGAACACCGCAAGTGAACGTGCGGAACGATCGCACGGACTGCGTCGGCCCCCGGGCGGAGCTGACGCGGCTCCTTCTCGACTCCGGCGCGCTGACCGCCGATTGGGCGCCCGCGTTCGAGGCGGTGCCCCGTGCCGCCTTCCTGCCCGACCTCATGTGGCCCTATGACATGGCCACACGCGCCAGCCGCGCGGTGGACCGCCGGACCGACCCCGCCACGTGGGAGCGGTACGCGTACGCCGATGTCCCGGTCACCACCCAGTGGGACGACGGACAGCACGCCGGCGAGGCCCCGGGCCGGCTGCCGACCAGCTCGGCGAGCATGCCGTCCGTCGTCACGCGCATGCTGGCCGACCTCGACGTGTTCCCGGGCGCGCGCGTGCTGGAGATCGGCGGCGGCACAGGCTGGAACGCCGCGCTCCTGGCGGCCCGCCTCGGCGACCGCCGGGTCGTCACGGTCGAGATCGACCCGGCCGTCGCGGCACGCGCGCGCACGGCGCTCCGCGAGGCCGGCGCGAGCCCGCACGTCGTGTGCGGCGACGGTCGGGACGGGTACGCGGACGGGGCGCCATACGACCGCCTGATCGCCACGGTCGGCGTCCGGGACGTCCCCCCTGCATGGCTGCGGCAGACCCGCCCCGGCGGGCTGATCGTGGCCCCGTGGGGCACGCACTACTCGAACGAGGACGCCCTCCTGCGCCTGACCGTGGCCGAGGACGGCAGCGCGAGCGGCCCGTTCCTGCGCCCGCTGGAGTTCATGAAGCTCCGCGCCCAGCGGCTCGACTGGGACCGCTTCCGCGACCATGTCGGCCCGTACCCGGGGGACGCCGCCGAGTCCGCCACGACGGTGCCGCTGGCCGACCTGGGCGAGGACCGGCGCTTCGGCGGCCCGTCGTTCGTCCTCGGACTCTGCGTGCCGCACTGCGCCCACCTGCTGGACGCCGGCGACGAGGCGTCCACGCTGTGGTTCTTCGACATGACCGAGGGGTCACGCTGCTGGGCGTCGGTCACCTTCAGGCACGGCGAACCCACGGCGACCGTACGCCAGTCCGGCCCGCGCGCGCTGTGGGACGAGGTGTCCGGGGCGCTGGAATGGTGGCAGGGTCAGGGTTCCCCGGCCATCGACTGCTTCGGCCTCACGGTGACCCCGGACGGCACACAACACCCCTGGCTTGCAGACGCGGACCACCCGCTCCCCTCGTTCTCCGGGTGGACGGCCCCGGCCGGCGAGGCACCGGGCGGGGAGCCGTCCACCGCCCCCCGTACGCTGGCACCGTGACTGATACGGACCGACCGGCACGGCGTCTGCGTGTCCTCCTCGCCGAGGACGAGCCGATGATCCGTGCCGGTATCCGCGCCATCCTGGAGATGAGCCCCGGGTTCGAGGTCGTCGCCGAGGCCGGTGACGGCCGGGAGGCCGTCGAACTGGCGCTGCGGCACCGGCCCGACGTCGCCGTCCTCGACATCCGCATGCCCCGGCTCGACGGCCTCGCCGCCACCGAGGAGCTGCGGCGCGCCCTGCCCGGGACGGCCGTCGTCATCCTGACGACCTTCGGCGAGGACGAGTACATCGTGCGCGCCCTCGACGGCGGCGCGACCGGCTTCCTGCTCAAGTCCGGTGACCCGCGCGACCTCCTCACCGGCATCCGGGCGGCGGCGGACGGCGCCGCGTACCTCTCGCCGCGCGTCGCGCGCCGCGTCATCGCCCGGCTCGGGCAGGACACCCGGCAGCGCGGCACCAGCACGGCCGGCGAGCAGGTCGCACGGCTGACCGCGCGGGAACGCGACGTCCTCGCCCTCGTCGGCGCCGGCCTGTCCAACGCCGAGATCGCCCGCCGCCTGCACCTCGTCGAGGGCACGGTGAAGGCCCACATGACCGCGATCTTCACGAGCCTCGGCGTACGCAACCGCGTCCAGGCCGCCGTCCTGGCACACAAGGCCGACATCGTGGACGAGGACCGCGAACCCACCACCCACTGAGGACGGAGCGCGCCATGCCGGCATCGGGACGGCGCTGGTACCGGGGCGACTGCCACGTGCACTCGGTCCACTCCGACGGTGAACTGACCCCGCAGCGCCTGCTGGCCGAGGCCCGCGCGGCGCGGCTCGACTTCATCGCCGTCACGGAGCACAACGCCGCCGCCGGCCTCGACGCGTGGCGCACGGCCGACGGCGGCCCGCTCGTCATCCCCGGCGAGGAGGTCACCACGTCGTCCGGGCACTGGCTGGCGCTCGGGCTCGCAGCGGGGCAGGTCATCGACTGGCGCGGCACGGCGCACGACGGCACGATCGGCGCGCGACTGGCCGAGGTGCACGGCGTCGGCGGGCTGTGCGTGGCGGCCCACCCGCACGCCCCCTACCCGACCGGCGCGTTCCGGTACCCGCTCGCCGGCTTCGACGCCGTCGAGGTGTGGAACGGGCCGTGGGCGTCCGGACGACCCTGGCAGGCGGACAACGAGGCGGCCCTCGCCACCTGGGAACGCGCCCTCGCCACCGACGTCCCCCGGGGGCACTGGCGGCCCGCCATGGGCGACAGCGACGCCCACCTGGCGGGTCAGATCGGCACCCCGCACACCGTCGTCCTGGCCGACGCGCCGACCCCCGGGGCGCTGCTCGCCGGCCTCGGCGCCGGCCGGAGCTGGATCGCCGCGTCGGCCGCCGTCGGTCTCGCGGTCACCGTCTCCGCCGCCGGCCGGACGGCGGGCATCGGTGACCGGCTGACGACCGGCGGCGCACCCGCCACGGCACGCGTCACGGTGCGGGGCGTCCCCGACGGCACGATCGACTTCCGCACCGAACGCGGCAGCACCCACCGCACGCACATCCCCGGCACGGCCCCGGCCACCGCCGAATGGCACACCACGGCCGCCGAATCGACCTTCATCCGCGTCGAAGTCAGGGACAGTGAAGGCCACATGGCGGCACTGAGCAATCCGGTCGTCCTGCGCTGACGCCGCGCCGCTCGTCAGCCGTGGCCGGTGAGTGCCACGCGGAAGCCCACGTCGTCCACGCGGAACGCGGGGTGGCTGCGGCGGCGTACGGATGCGCGGCAGCTCCAGTGTTCGTCGAACCAGCCGCCCCCGCGCAGCACCCTGTACGTCCCGTACACCTCCGGGTCGTACAGGTCCCAGCACCACTCCCACACGTTCCCCAGCATGTCGTGCAGGCCCCACGCGTTGGGCTGTCTGCCGCCCACCTCGTGCGGACGCCCGTCCGACGTGGCGCGGTACCAGGCGATGTCGTCGAGCGGGCCGTGGCGCGGCCCGGTCGTCCCGGCGCGGCAGGCGTGTTCCCACTCGGCCTCGGTCGGCAGCCGGTACCCGTCGGCGGCCGTGTCCGGAACGACGTCGTCACCGCCGGACGCGTAGGCGGGCGTGCGGCCCTCCCGCCGCGACAGGGCGTCGCAGAACGCGACCGCGTCCCGCCACGACACCTCGGCGACGGGCAGCCGCCCCTCGCCCTCCCCAGGCGCGGCGCCGCCAGTGACCTCCGCGTACAGCGCGCGCGTAACCGGGACCGCCGCGAGCCGGTACGGCGCCACCTCGACGGGCCAGGTACGCCGCGTCCGCCGGTCCGACAGCGTGACCCGTCCCGGCGGCACGGCGACCATTCCCTCCATGTCCATGAACGGATGATCCTACGGCCGGTGTCCCCGCGTCACGCGTCCCGCCGCCGCAGCGCCGCGTACCCCATCCCCTGCGCGAGCGCCGCCCACGCGGCGATGACGACCACCGCCGCGACCGGCGACAGCGGGTTCGCCGTGTCGCTGTCCAGCAGGATCAGCCCCGCGCGCCCCGGCAGGTACTCGGCGCCCGTCGTCGCCGCGACCATCGGCAGCGCCAGCATCACCGTCAGGACGACGCTCATCGTGCCGGCCGAACTGCGGATCCACGCCGCCACACCGACCGTCAGGACGGCCGTCAGCACGAGGTACAGCACGATCGCCACGCCGTCCCCGAACAGCTCCCCCGCGCCGCCCGTGCCGTACTCCCCGAGCCCGACCGCCGACGCCGCGAGCCCGACGCACGCCGCCACCGCGCCCAGCACGAGCGTCACCGCCGTCACGACGATCGTCTTCGCCGCCAGCACACGGCCCCGCGCCGGATCCGCCGTCAGCGTCACCCGCAGCGAGCCCGTCGAGAACTCCGTCGTCATCGCCAGCATCGCCAGCGCCACGACACCGAACTGCGCCAGCATCACGGACTCGCTCGCCGGCTCCCCGATCGACAGCGTCAGCCCGTCCGCGCTCTCCCCGGCCTCCACGTCACCCGCGAAGTCGATGCCCATGACCAGCGACACGAGCGCCATCAGCACCACCGTGCTGGCCAGCGCCCACCAAGTGGACCGCACCGACCAGAACTTGATCCACTCCGAGCCCAGCGTCCCGCGCCACACACGCGTCTCCATGCCTCTTCCGTTCCTCGCTCGATCCCCGTACGCCACCGGTTCAGGACGCCGCGAACCGCACCGCGTCGGCGGTCAGTTCCCGGTAGGCGTCCTCCAACGACGGCTGCCGCGTCGTCAGTTCGGACAGCGGCAGGCCCGACCGGTACGCGGCGAGACCCACCTGCTCGGCGGAGACGCCCCCCACCGCGAGCCGCCCGCCCGGCTCGGCCGACACACGCGCCCCCTCGCCCGCCAGCAGCTCGCCGAGCGCCGCGAGCCCCGCCGGGTCCGGGCTCCCCACGACGACGGCCACCCCGGAACTCGCCCCGATGACCTCCGCCAGCGGCGCGTCGGCGATCAGCCGGCCCCGCCCGATCACCACGAGCTGATCCGCCATGAGCTGCATCTCGCTCATCAGATGACTGGAGACGAACACCGCCCGGCCCTCGGCCGACAGCGACCTGATCAGTTCCCGGATCCAGATGACCCCGTCCGGGTCGAGACCGTTCACCGGCTCGTCGAGGACAAGCACCCGCGGGTCGCCGAGGAGCGCCGCGGCCACCCCGAGGCGCTGGCTCATGCCCAGCGAGAACGTGCCGGCACGCCGCCCCCCGACCTCCGTCAGACCCACCGTCGCCAGCACCTCGTCCACCCGGCGCTCCGGGATGTCGTGCGTACGCGCCAGCGCCCGCAGGTGCGTGCGCGCCGAGCGGCCCGGGTGCACGGCCTTCGCGTCCAGCAGCGCGCCGACCTCGCGCAGTGGATGCCGCAGTTCGGCGTACGGCCGCCCGCCCACGAGCGCCCGTCCCGCCGTGGGCCGGTCGAGCCCCAGGATCATGCGCATCGTCGTGGACTTGCCCGCGCCGTTCGGCCCGAGGAACCCGGTGACCCGGCCCCCCGCCACCGTCAGGTCGAGCCCGTCCACCACCACGGAGTCCCCGTAGCGCTTCGTCAGCCCCTCCAGCGTGATCACGTCGTCTCCCGCGCCCTTCCGTCGTCAGCGGACCATCGACGCGGACCACGCTAGGAAGCGGCACCCCCGCCCCGTATCTGCCGAACGGCGCCTCCACCCCCGACTTTCGTCAACGAAAGGCGTCCCGCCCCGTACGGACGGGGCGGGACGCGGAGGTGACCGGGCGCGAGGGGATCAGCAGGCGCGCGTGGACCCGACGTCCTCCAGGTACGGGTCCCAGATCCAGCCGTTGATGGAGTCGTCGTCGAAGTGGTTGTAGGCGCGGACGTGACTCCAGGTGTTACCGGCCGAGTTGAAGACATAGCAGTGGTAGTAGATGTCCATGTAGAACAGGGCTTCACCCACCACCGGACAGCCCGCGTTCGGCCCGGAATGGAGCGGGGCCGACGACCTGCCGTCCTCGAGCGACCCAACCCCCGCGTCCTTGTTGGACCAGTCCGGGTGCGTGCACGCGGCTGCCGCGGTCTCGGCGGCCACCGCCCCGGGCGCGGTCCCCAGACCGAACGCCAGCAGCGCTGCCGACGTCCCGAGCACCACGCTCCGTCGTATGTCCTTCACGACTGTCTCCTCGCACTCGCGCATGGCCGCTCCCTGTTGGAGACCTCTTCGCCATACGCAGCAGTATGGACAGTACCCGCCGCCCGCCCACGAGCGCCCGCCCCGTACGGACGGGGCGGGACGCGGAGGTGACCGGGCGCGAGGGGATCAGCAGGCGCGCGTGGACCCGAAGTCGTCCAGGTACTCGTCCCAGATCCAGCCGTTGATGGACTCACCGTCGAAACGGTTGTAGGCGCGGACGTGACTCCAGGAGTTCCCGGCCGAGTTGATGACGTAGCAGTGGTAGTAGATGTCCATGTGGAACAGGGCCTCACCCACCACCGGACAGCCCGCGTTCGGCCCGGAGTGGAGCGGGGCTTCGTACCTGCTGCCCTCGAGGGACCCGACCCCCGCGTCCCGGTTGGACCAGCTCGGGTGCGTGCACGCGGCAGCCGCGGACTCGGCGGCCACCGCTCCGGGCGCGGTCCCCAGACCGAGCGCCAGCAGCGCCGCCGACGTCCCGAGCACCGCACTCCGTCGTACGTTCTTCACAACTGTCTCCTCGCACGCGCGCATGGCCGTTCCCAGGATGGAAACCCCCTTCGCCATACGCAGCGGTATGGACAGTACCCGCCGCCGGCCACAGGGTGAACAAAGTGACGCGGATCCCCCAACGCACCGGTGCCCGTCCCCCGGCTCGGGGAACGGGCACCGGCACTGTGCGCGGGCGGGCGTCACTTGTCCTCGGAGGACTCCTCCGCGGTCTCGCCCTTCGCCTCGTCGGCGGCCTCGTTCACGGCCTCCGTCTCGGTGTCCGCGGTGGCCTTGGCCGCGTCGGACTCCTTCACGGAACGCCGCGTCGCCGCCTCGGCCTCGCCCACCGCCTCCTGCTGCACGGTGAGGGCCTCCACCAGCTCGATCACGGCCATCGGCGCGTTGTCGCCGCGGCGCGGGCCGAGCTTGGTGATCCGGGTGTAGCCGCCCGGACGGTTGGCGAACTTCGGACCGATCTCCGTGAACAGGGTGTGCACGACACTCTTGTCACGGATGGTCTGCATCACCTGGCGACGGTTGTGCAGGTCGCCCTTCTTCGCCTTGGTGATGAGCCGCTCGGCCACCGGACGCAGCCGGCGCGCCTTGGCGACGGTCGTGGTGATCCGGCCGTGCTCGAACAGCGAGGTGGCGAGGTTCGCCAGCATCAGACGCTCGTGGGCGGGGCTGCCGCCCAGCCTGCGGCCCTTGGTGGGCGTAGGCATGACTCTCTCCTGTCGGTTCTGCACCGGCCGTACCAGGTACCGGTGTCAGCGGAGCCGCCGGGGAGCCCCGGCGGCGGATCGGCCGCCGGGCCGCCCGCCGGATGACGGACGGCCCGGGGCCGGTCGGCTCAGTACTGCTCGGTCTCCACGAAGCCCGGGTCGCCGTCGTCCTCCGCGCCGAACGCGTCGGCCGCGGTGGTCGGGTCGAATCCGGGCGGGCTGTCCTTGAGGGCCAGGCCCATGCCGGCCAGCTTCGCCTTGACCTCGTCGATCGACTTGGCGCCGAAGTTGCGGATGTCGAGGAGGTCCGCCTCGGACCGGGCCACCAGCTCGCCCACCGAGTGGATGCCCTCGCGCTTCAGGCAGTTGTAGGAGCGGACGGTCAGCTCCAGCTCCTCGATGGGCAGCGCCAGGTCGGCGGCGAGCGCCGCGTCCGTCGGCGACGGGCCCATGTCGATGCCCTCGGCGTCCACGTTCAGCTCGCGCGCGAGGCCGAACAGCTCGACCAGCGTCTTGCCCGCCGACGCCATGGCGTCACGCGGCCGCATGGCCTCCTTGGTCTCGACGTCGACGATCAGCTTGTCGAAGTCGGTGCGCTGCTCGACACGGGTGGCCTCGACCTTGTAGGTGACCTTCAGCACGGGGCTGTAGATCGAGTCCACCGGGATGCGGCCGATCTCCTGACCGGCCTGCTTGTTCTGCACCGCGGAAACGTAGCCGCGACCGCGCTCGACGGTCAGCTCCATCTCCAGCTTGCCCTTGTTGTTCAGGGTGGCGAGAACGAGGTCGGGGTTGTGCACCTCGACACCGGCCGGCGGCGCGATGTCGGCGGCGGTGACGAGCCCGGGACCCTGCTTGCGCAGGTACATCACGACCGGCTCGTCGTGCTCCGAGGAGACGACGAGCTGCTTGATGTTGAGGATGAGGTCGGTCACGTCCTCCTTGACGCCCGGCACGGTGGTGAACTCGTGCAGGACACCGTCGATCCGGATGCTGGTGACAGCCGCGCCCGGGATCGAGGAGAGGAGGGTACGCCGCAGGGAGTTGCCGAGGGTGTAGCCGAAGCCCGGCTCCAGCGGCTCGATGACGAACCGGGAACGGAACTCGTCCACGACCTCTTCGGTCAGTGACGGTCGCTGAGCGATCAGCATGTGAGGAACTCCAGTCTTCGGCACCCGCTATTTGATGCCGAGCCAGACAACAGGTGGAACACCGCTCCCCCGGACGTACGGGCGGGCCGGCGCGCGGCCGGCCCGCCCGTACCCCGTGACGAGCGTGTGCCGGGCCGTACTACTTCGAGTACAGCTCGACGATGAGCTGCTCCTGCACCTGGGTGTCGATCACCTGGCGCTCGGGCAGCGAGTGGACGAGGATCCGAAGCTGCGCGGGGACGGTCTCCAGCCACGCGGGAACGGTCTTCTCGCCGGCCTCCGCCTTGGCCACCTCGAAGGGGGTCAGGTTGCGGGAGGACTCACGGACCTCGACGATGTCGTTGGGCGACACGCGCGCCGAGGGGATGTCGGTCTTCCGGCCGTTGACCGTGATGTGGCCGTGCCGGACGAGCTGACGGGCGTGGTCGCGGGACTTGGCGAAGCCGGCCCGGTAGACCACGTTGTCGAGGCGGGTCTCGAGGATGCGCAGCAGGTTCTCACCGGTCTTGCCGGTCTGCCGGTTGGCCTCGTTGTAGTACCCGCGGAACTGCTTCTCCAGGACACCGTAGATACGCGCGCACTTCTGCTTCTCGCGCTTCTGCAGCAGGTACTCGCTGTCCTTGG
Source organism: Streptomyces sp. RFCAC02 (assembly GCF_004193175.1). Lineage (NCBI taxonomy): Bacteria > Bacillati > Actinomycetota > Actinomycetes > Kitasatosporales > Streptomycetaceae > Streptomyces > Streptomyces sp. RFCAC02. The sequence continues at coordinate 2,534,152 of NZ_SAUH01000001.1, forward strand.
TGCGCCCGCGTCCGTGCTCACCCGGGGGGTAAGGACGGATCTCGATCGGGCACTTAGCGCTCTCGCACTTGGCTCCCTTGAGGAAGAGCTTCTGCTTCTCCCGACGGCAACGCTTGCAGTCGGCCCCGGTGTAACGCGCCATTGTCTATCAGTCTCCTACTTCACCTGGTCAGACGCGGCGGCGCTTCGGCGGGCGGCAGCCGTTGTGCGGGGTCGGGGTCACGTCCTGGATCGAACCGACCTCCAGGCCGGTCGCCTGGAGGGAGCGGATCGCGGTCTCACGACCGGACCCCGGGCCCTTCACGAAGACGTCGACCTTGCGCATGCCGTGCTCCTGCGCACGGCGCGCGGCGCTCTCCGCGGCCATCTGCGCGGCGAACGGCGTGGACTTCCGGGAACCCTTGAAGCCGACGTGGCCGGCGGAGGCCCAGGAGATCACGTTGCCCGTGGGGTCGGTGATCGAGACGATGGTGTTGTTGAACGTGCTCTTGATGTGGGCGTGCCCGTGAGCGACGTTCTTCTTCTCCTTGCGGCGCACCTTCTTGGCGCCGGCCGTACGGCCCTTAGGAGGCATCTGGTCCTAACTCCTGCTGAGGTGATCGGTCCTGCTACCGGACCTGATGGAAAGGTTCCGGTGCGGACTACTTCTTGCCCGGCTTCTTCTTACCGGCGATCGCGCGGCGCGGACCCTTGCGGGTGCGCGCGTTCGTCTTGGTGCGCTGGCCGTGCACGGGCAGCCCACGCCGGTGGCGCAGGCCCTCGTAGCAGCCGATCTCGACCTTGCGGCGGATGTCGGCCTGGATCTCCCGGCGGAGGTCACCCTCGGTCTTGAGGTTGGCGTCCACGTAGTCACGGATCTTGACGAGGTCGTCCTCGACGAGGTCACGGACGCGCGTGTCCGGGTTCACCCCGGTCGCGGCCAGGGTCTCCTTGGCACGGGTGCGCCCGATGCCGAAGACGTAGGTGAGGGCGACCTCGACGCGCTTGTCGCGCGGAAGGTCAACGCCTGCGAGGCGTGCCATTGATCTGGCTCCTGTAGCGGTAGTGGAGGTCTGCCGCAGCGCCGTTCCCTGGGGCTCCCGAGGGAGCGCTCCGGGTCCCCGGCCTCCGACCGGGGGTGTCGTCCCCGCGCGCGGCGCGCGAGGGGTCGGGCGACTGCGTATCTGTGTGTGGCGTGTGGAAGCGGCTGCGTGAGTGCAGGCCCGCCGCGATCAGCCCTGGCGCTGCTTGTGGCGCAGGTTCTCGCAGATGACCATGACCCGGCCGTGGCGGCGGATCACCTTGCACTTGTCGCAGATCTTCTTGACGCTCGGCCTGACCTTCATGGTTCTGAGGTTCTCCGGGTCGAGAGATCCACTGATCTCGATCTACTTGTAGCGGTAGACGATCCGCCCGCGCGTCAGGTCGTAGGGAGAGAGCTCCACCACGACCCGGTCGTCGGGAAGAATACGGATGTAGTTCATCCGCATCTTGCCGCTGATGTGCGCGAGGACCTGGTGCCCGTTCTGAAGCTCCACCCTGAACATCGCGTTCGGGAGAGATTCGACGACCGTGCCCTCGATCTCGATGGCCCTTGTTTTTTGGCCATACTTGAGCGCTTCACCTTCCGGGATCGGCTACCTGGACAGCCCTGAACGCATGGGTGCACCAGGACCGAAGGGTCAGTTTACGCCTGCCCACCCGAAAAGACGAATCAGTGATCCATTCCCCCGAAGAGAGATCACGAAACGGACTACGCGAGCGGGTCGGGCGCCGCCGTGACGCCGAGGGCGGCCAGCCGCGCGCGGCCGCCGTCCGGGGCGGTCAGCACGATCGGCCCCTCCTCCGTCAGGGCGACGGAGTGCTCCCAGTGCGAGGACCAGGTGCCGTCGTTCGACTTCACGGTCCACTCGTCGGCCAGGACGTGCGTCTTCGGGGTGCCGAGCGTCAGCATCGGCTCGATCGCGAGGCACATCCCCGGCACGAGGCGCGGCCCGCGGCCCCGCCGGCGGTCCACGTAGTTCAGCAGGTGGGGGTCCATGTGCATCTCGCTGCCGATGCCGTGCCCGCCGTACTGCTCGACGATGCCGTACTTCCCGCCCGGGGGCAGCGGCTGGCGCCGGACGTACGTCTCGACGGCGCGGGAGATGTCCACGAGGCGGTTGCCCTTGCGCATGGCCGCGATACCGGCCCACAGGGAGTCCTCGGTGACGCGGCTCAGCTCCAGCAGCTCGGCGCCGTGGCCGTCGCCGACGAACACGGTGATCGCCGCGTCGGCGTGCCAGCCGTTCACGATGGCGCCGGCGTCGATGGAGATCATGTCGCCGGACTTCAGGACCGTCGCGCGGTCCGGGATGCCGTGGACGACGACGTCGTTCACGGAGGTGCAGATCGTCGCGGGGAAGCCGCCGTAGCCGAGGAAGTTCGGCTTGGCACCGTGGTCGGCCAGGACCTGGGCGGCGACGTCGTCCAGGTCCTTGGTGCTGGCACCCGGGACCGCCGCCTCCGCCGTCCGGCGGTGTATCTCGGCGACCACCAGACCTGCGGCACGCATGTGCGCGATCTGCTCGGGTGTCTTCAGCTCCAGCATGCGCTTCCCTCTCCCCGCGCCGCCGGATCAGGCGGCGCGTTCCGACAGGGCCTCCACGGCCCGCCGGGTCACCTCGGGCACGGGGGCGAGCGCCGGAATGGTGGCGACGAGCCCCTGCTCGCGGTAGTAGTCGATGATCGGCTCGGTCTCCTGGTGGTAGACCGCGAGCCGGCGGCGGACGGTGTCCTCCCGGTCGTCCTCCCGCTGGTACAGCTCGCCGCCGCACACGTCGCACACGCCCTCCTGCTTCGGGCGCTTGTACTCGACGTGGAAGGTGTGGCTGCTGTCGTTGCGGCAGGTGCGGCGGCCCGCGATGCGCTTGACCACCTCGTCCTCGGGGACCTCCAGGTCCAGGACCGCGTCGAGACGCTGCCCGGCCTCCCCCAGCACGTCGTCCAGCGCCTTGGCCTGGACGATGTTGCGGGGGAAGCCGTCGAGCAGGAAACCGTCCTCGGCGTCCGGCTGCGCCATGCGGTCCGCGGCCATCGCGAGGGTGATCTCGTCGGGGACGAGGCCGCCCTCGTTCAGGATGGACTTGACGCGGCGGCCGAGCTCCGTGCCCTGGCGGATGTTCGCGCGGAACAGATCACCGGTGGAGATGTGCGGGATCGACAGGCGCTCGGCGAGCAGGGCGGCCTGTGTGCCCTTGCCCGCACCCGGCGGACCGACGAGGACGATGCGCATCAGCGGAGGAACCCTTCGTAATTACGCTGGTGGAGCTGGCTCTCGATCTGCCGCACCGTTTCCAGGCCCACACCCACGATGATCAGGATCGAGGTGCCACCGAAGGGGAAGTCCTGCTGCGCGTCGAACATGACCAGCGCCACCATGGGCACCAGGGCGATGAGCCCCAGGTAGAGCGACCCGGGCCAGGTGATGCGGTTCAGCACGTAGCTCAGGTATTCGACCGTGGGGCGGCCCGCCCGGATACCCGGGATGAACCCACCATACTTCTTCATGTTTTCCGCCACGTCCTCAGGGTTGAACGTGATGGCCACGTAGAAGAACGCGAAGAACACGATGAGCAGGAAGTACACCGCGATGTAGAGGGGGTGATCACCCTTCGTGAAGTACCGCTGCACCCAGTCGGTCCAACCACCGGAATCCGTGCCGGCGAACTGGACGATGAGCTGGGGGATGTAGAGCAGGGACGAGGAGAAGATGACCGGGATCACACCGGCCTGGTTCACCTTGAGGGGGATGTAGGTCGAGGTGCCGCCGTACGAGCGACGGCCGATCATCCGCTTGGCGTACTGGACGGGGATGCGGCGCTGGGCCAGCTCCACGAACACGACAAGGCCCACCATGGCCATGCCGCACAGCGCCACCACGCCGAACTCGATCCAGCCGCCGGCCAGGCTGCCCTGCTGCTTGATCTGCCACATCGCGGCCGGGAAGCCGGCGGCGATGGAGGCGAACATCAGCATCGACATGCCGTTGCCGATGCCGCGGTCGGTGATCAGCTCACCCATCCACATGATCAGCGCGGTCGCGGAGGTCAGGGCGATCACCATGACGATCGTGGTGAAGAGGCCCTCGTCCGGGATGATGTCGCCACCCACGGAGCACGAGGGGAAGAGGGTGCCACTGCGGGCGGTCGCCACCAGGCCGGTGGCCTGGAGCACCGCGAGCGCCATCGTGAGATAGCGCGTGTATTGTGTGATCTTCGCCTGACCGGCCTGCCCCTCCTTCTTGAGGGCCTCCAGCCGGGGGATCACGACGACGAGCAGCTGCAGGATGATGCTCGCCGTGATGTACGGCATGATGCCGAGCGCGAAGATCGTCAGCTGCAGCAGGGCGCCGCCACTGAACATGTTGACCAGACCGAACAGGCCGGAACCAGCACCGGCGGCATCGGCCTCCTTCACACACTGGTCGACGTTCTGGAAGCTGACGCCCGGCACCGGCACATGCTGTCCGAGCCGGAACACCACGACGATGCCAAGGGTGAAGAGCAGCTTCTTACGCAGGTCGGGCGTCTGGAACGCCCGTGCGAACGCGGTGAGCACGGCTCCTCCTGCGCCCCCCGCGTCGTGCGCGAGAGGTTTCGGTCTTGAAGTCCAACGGGATGAGGCACAACTAGCAGTCTTGAGGCGACAACGCACGCCACCTTACCGGCGTAACCGCCGGGCTGGAACGACTGACCGGGGATGCCCTTCTCTCTGGGCATCCCCGGTCACTCACGTTCCCTACCGACCGATATCCGGTTTGTTCAGGAACGGTCGGTAATGGTCCCGCCCGCGGCGGTGATCTTCTCCTTGGCGGACGCGGAGACGGCGTCCACCGTCACCGTGAGCGCCACGGAGATCTCACCCGATCCGAGGACCTTCACCAGCTCGTTCTTGCGCACCGCGCCCTTGGCGACCAGGTCCGCGACCGTCACCTCGCCACCCTCGGGGTAGAGGGCGGCGAGCCGGTCGAGGTTGACGACCTGGAACTGCTTGTGGGCGGGGTTGCGGAAGCCCTTGAGCTTCGGCAGCCGCTGGATCAGCGGGAGCTGACCGCCCTCGAAGCCCGCCTTGACCTGGTACCGGGCCTTGGTGCCCTTGGTACCGCGGCCCGCGGTCTTGCCCTTGGACGCCTCACCGCGACCCACACGGATCTTGGCCTTCCTGGCGCCGGGGGCGGGGCTGAGGTTGTGCAGGCCCAGGGGCTCGCTGCGGTCGCCGGCCTGGGTGTCCTTGGCGAGGTCCGCCATCTCAGTCCACCTCCTCGACCGTCACGAGGTGCCGCACGGTGTTCGCCATGCCGCGGATCTCGGGACGGTCCTCCTTCACCACCACGTCGTTGATGCGGCGCAGCCCGAGGGAGCGCAGCGTCTCGCGGTGGTTCTGCTTGCTCCCGATCCGGGACTTCACCTGGGTGATCTTGAGCTGTGCCATCACGCACCCACCCCGGCACGCGCCCGCAGCAGAGCGGCGGGAGCGACGTCCTCCAGCGGCAGGCCGCGGCGGGCCGCGATCTCCTCGGGGCGCTGCAGGCCCTTCAGAGCGGCCACCGTGGCGTGCACGATGTTGATCGGGTTGGAGGAGCCGAGCGACTTGCTGAGCACGTCGTGGATGCCGGCGCACTCCAGCACGGCACGCACCGGGCCACCGGCGATCACACCGGTACCGGGCGACGCCGGCTTCAGCAGCACGACACCCGCGGCCTCCTCACCCTGGATCGAGTGGGGGATGGTGCCCTGGATGCGGGGGACCTTGAAGAAGTGCTTCTTGGCCTCCTCCACACCCTTGGCGATGGCGGCCGGCACCTCCTTGGCCTTGCCGTATCCGACACCCACGGTGCCGTCACCGTCGCCCACCACGACCAGCGCGGTGAAGCTGAAGCGACGACCACCCTTCACTACCTTGGCGACGCGGTTGATCGCGACGACGCGTTCGACGTACGCGGTCTTCTCGGCGGCAGCGCCGCCGTCCCGGCCCTTACGGTCCCGCCGCTCGCCGCCACCGGCGCCGCCACCGCGGCGCTGGGGTCCAGCCATTGGATTACCTTCCTCAGTTACTCGTAGCGGGACCGGCTCAGAACTTGAGCCCCGCCTCGCGGGCGGCGTCGGCCAGCGCGGCGACGCGCCCGGCGTACTTGTTGCCGCCGCGGTCGAACACGACGGACTCCACGCCGGCGGCCTTCGCACGCTCGGCGACCAGTGCGCCGACCTGCTTGGCCTTGTCGCTCTTGTCACCGGTCACGCCGCGGATGGACGCGTCCAGGGACGAGGCGGACGCCAGGGTGTGGCCGACGGAGTCGTCCACGACCTGCGCGACCATGTGCCGGTTCGAGCGCGTGACGACCAGGCGCGGACGCTCGGCCGTACCGGAGATCTTCTTCCGGATGCGGATGTGCCGCCGCTTCGTGGCGGTCCGCTTGCGCGCGTCGCCCTTGGCGATCTTGACACCGTATGCCATGGCTACTACCTACCAGCCTTTCCGACCTTGCGGCGGATGACTTCGCCCTCGTACTTGACGCCCTTGGCCTTGTACGGGTCGGGCTTGCGCAGCTTGCGGATCTTGGCTGCGACCTCGCCCACCTTCTGCTTGTCGATGCCCTCGACGCTGAAGCGCGTCTGGTTCTCGACCGTGAAGGTGATGCCCTCCGGGGGCTCGACCAGGATGGGGTGGCTGTAGCCGAGGGAGAACTCCAGGTTGGAGCCCTTGGCCTGGACACGGTAGCCGACACCGCTGATTTCGAGCTTCTTGATGTAACCCTGCGTCACACCGGTGATCATGTTGTTGACCAGGGTGCGGGACAGGCCGTGCAGGGCACGGTTGCGGTTCTCGTCGTTGGGACGGGACACCAGGATGGTGCCGTCCTCCGTGCGGGACACCTCGATGGGGGCGGCGACGGTGTGGCTCAGGGAACCCTTCGGCCCCTTCACGGCCACCGTGCGGCCATCGATGGTGACCTCCACACCGGCGGGAACCGGAATGGGCTGCTTGCCGATGCGCGACATGGCTCTTCCTCCGTTCCCTTCCGTTACCAGACGTAGGCGAGGACTTCCCCACCCACGCCCTTCTTCTGCGCCTGCTTGTCGGTCAGCAGGCCGTGCGATGTCGAGATGATCGCGACGCCCAGGCCGCCGAGGACCTTCGGCAGGCTGGTGGACTTCGCGTAGACCCGCAGGCCCGGCTTCGAGATCCGCTTGATGCCGGCGATGGAACGCTCGCGGTTCGGGCCGTACTTCAGCTCGAGGACCAGGGCGCGCCCCACCTGGGCGTCCTCGGTCTTCCAGCCGGTGATGTAGCCCTCCTGCTGGAGGATCTCCGCGATGTGCGTCTTGATCTTGCTGTGCGGCATCACGACGGAGTCGTGGTACGCCGAGTTCGCGTTGCGCAGACGGGTGAGCATGTCCGCGATCGGGTCGGTCATGGTCATGAAACGGCCTTGGGCCTCTCTCGCCGGGGTTTCCCCGCTTCCGGGGGACCTACGGCGTAGTCGGTGTTACCAGGAGCTCTTCGTGACGCCCGGCAGCTCGCCGCGGTGCGCCATCTCTCGGAGGCAGACCCGGCACAGACCGAACTTGCGGTACACGGAGTGCGGACGTCCGCAGCGCTGGCAGCGGGTGTACCCGCGCACCGAGAACTTCGGCTTGCGGCCGGCCTTGGCGATCAGGGCCTTCTTCGCCATCGGTCACGCCTCCTTGAACGGGAAACCGAGGAGACGCAGCAGGGTACGGCCTTCCTCGTCGGTGTTCGCCGTGGTGACGACGGTGATGTCCATGCCGCGCACCCGGTCGATCTGGTCGGGGTCGATCTCGTGGAACATGACCTGCTCCGTGAGACCGAAGGTGTAGTTGCCCCGGCCGTCGAACTGCTTCGGCGACAGGCCGCGGAAGTCACGGATGCGCGGGAGCGCCAGCGACAGCAGCCGGTCCAGGAACTCCCACATCCGGTCGCCCCGCAGCGTCACATGGGCGCCGATGGGCTGGCCCTCGCGCAGCTTGAACTGCGCGATGGACTTGCGGGCCTTCGTCACGGTCGGCTTCTGACCGGTGATCGTGGCGAGGTCGCGCACGGCGCCCTCCATGAGCTTGGCGTCGCGCGCGGCGTCGCCCACACCCATGTTGACCACGATCTTGGTCAGGCCCGGCACCTGCATGATGTTCGGGTAGCTGAACTCGTCACGCAGCTTGCCGATGATCTCTTCGCGGTACCGCGTCTTCAGACGCGGCGCGCTGCTGGTGGTGGCAGTCGTCATCAGATGTCCTCACCGGTACGGCGGGCAACGCGGATCTTGTTGCCCTCCTCGTCGAAGCGGTATCCGACCCGGGTGGTGACCTTCTTGCCGTCCTTCTCCACGACGAGCGCGACATTGCTCACGTGGATGGGAGCCTCGGTCGTGATGATGCCGCCGGTCTTCGAGCCACGGGCCGTCTGTCCGGCCTTGGTGTGCTTCTTGACCCGGTTGACACCCTCGACCAGGACGCGGTCCTCGCGCGGGTAGGCCACGATGACCTTGCCCTGCTTGCCCTTGTCCTTGCCGGTGATGACCTGGACCAGGTCGCCCTTCTTGATCTTCATCGGTTACAGCACCTCCGGCGCGAGGGAGATGATCTTCATGAACTTCTTCTCGCGCAGTTCCCGGCCCACGGGGCCGAAGATACGGGTGCCGCGGGGGTCGCCGTCGTTCCGCAGAATGACGGCGGCGTTCTCGTCGAACCGGATGTAGGAACCGTCCGGCCGGCGGCGCTCCTTGACGGCGCGCACGATGACCGCCTTGACGACGTCACCCTTCTTCACGTTGCCGCCGGGGATCGCGTCCTTGACGGTGGCGACGATGACATCGCCGATGCCCGCGTAGCGGCGCCCGGAACCACCGAGAACGCGGATGCAGAGAATCTCCTTCGCACCCGTGTTGTCGGCGACGCGCAGTCGCGACTCCTGCTGGATCATGTCGTTACTTCGCCTTCTCCAGAATCTCTACGACGCGCCAGCGCTTCGTGGCCGACAGCGGCCGCGTCTCCATCAGGAGGACGCGGTCGCCGACACCCGCGGCGTTCTGCTCGTCGTGCGCCTTGAGCCTGCTGGTGCGGCGGATGATCTTGCCGTACAGGGCGTGCTTCACCCGGTCCTCGACAGCGACGACGACGGTCTTGTCCATCTTGTCGCTGACGACCAGACCCTCCCGGGTCTTCCGCCGGCCGCGCTCGGTGGTCTCAGTCACAGTCTTCTCACTCATCAGGCGTTGTCACCCGCCCCGGCGTCACCGGTGGGAGCCACCGACTCGATGCCGAGCTCGCGCTCCCGCATGAGGGTGTAGATCCGGGCGATGTCCTTGCGCACGGCGCGGAGCCGGCTGTTGTTCTCCAGCTGACCGGTCGCCGCCTGGAAGCGGAGGCGGAACAGCTCCTCCTTCGCCTCGCGCAGCTTCACGACGAGCTCCTCGTCGTTCAGCTCGCGCAGATCGGAGACCTTGGTACCGGCAGCCATCACGCCTCACCTGCCTCGCGCCGGACGATCCGGCACTTCATCGGAAGCTTGTGAGCGGCGCGGGTGAGCGCCTCACGAGCGATCTTCTCGTTGGGGTAGGACAGCTCGAACATCACGCGCCCCGGCTTGACGTTCGCGACCCACCACTCCGGCGAACCCTTGCCGGAACCCATGCGGGTCTCGGCCGGCTTCTTGGTCAGCGGGCGGTCCGGGTAGATGTTGATCCAGACCTTGCCGCCACGCTTGATGTGCCGGGTCATCGAGATACGCGCGGCCTCGATCTGCCGGTTGGTCACGTAGGCGGCGGTGACGGCCTGGATGCCGTACTCACCGAACGCGACCTCCGTGCCACCCTTCGCCTGACCGCTCCGCTTGGGGTGGTGCTGCTTGCGGTACTTGACCTTGCGAGGGATCAGCATGCCTCAGCTCTCCCCTCCGGCGGAGCCGGTCGACTGGTTGGTGCCCGCGGCCTCGGCGGCCGGAGCCCCCGCGGTCGCGTCGGCCTTCTGTGCCTCGGCGGCGGGCGCGCCCTGCTGCGGACGGCGGCCACGGCCACCGCGCTCGCCACGGCCGCCACGGGCCGGGCGGTCGGCGCCGCCACGGGCGGGACGGTTGCCGGCGCGGGCGGCGGCGTTCTCGGCGCGGACCTCGGCGATGTTCTTGACGTCGCCCTTGTAGATCCACACCTTCACGCCGATGCGGCCGAAGGTGGTGCGGGCCTCGAAGAAGCCGTAGTCCACGTTCGCGCGCAGCGTGTGCAGGGGCACGCGGCCCTCGCGGTAGAACTCGGAGCGGGACATCTCGGCGCCGCCGAGACGACCGCCGCACTGGATCTTGATGCCCTTGGCGCCGGCCTTGATCGTGCTCTGCATCGACTTGCGCATCGCACGACGGAAGGAGACGCGGGAGGACAGCTGCTCGGCGACCGCCTGGGCGACGAGCTGCGCGTCCAGCTCGGGGTTCTTGACCTCGAGGATGTTGAACTGGATCTGCTTGCCGGTGAGCTTCTCCAGGTTGCCCCGGAGCCGGTCGGCCTCCGCGCCGCGGCGGCCGATGACGATGCCCGGCCGGGCGGTGTGGACGTCGACGCGGACGCGGTCACGGGTGCGCTCGATCTCCACCTTGGAGATGCCCGCGCGCTCCATGCCCTGCGTCAGCATGCGGCGGATGGCCACGTCTTCCTTGACGTAGTCCTTGTAGAGCTTGTCGGCGTACCAGCGCGACTTGAAGTCGGTCGTGACGCCGAGGCGGAACCCGTGCGGGTTGACCTTCTGACCCATTACCGGGTTCCCTCCTTGCTGCCCACGACCACGGTGATGTGGCTGGTGCGCTTGCGAATCCGGTAGGCACGGCCCTGGGCGCGCGGCCGGAACCGCTTCAGGGTCGGACCCTCATCGACGTATGCCTCCTTGACGTAGAGGTCGTCGATGTCGGTGTGGTCGAAGTTGTGTGCGGCGTTCGCGATGGCGCTGTCGAGCACCTTGCCCACCGGAACGCTCGCGGCCTGCGGGGCGAACCGCAGGACGGCCTGCGCCTCGGTGGCGCCCTTGCCGCGGATGAGGTCCACCACACGGCGGGCCTTCATGGGCGTGACGCGGATGTACCGCGCACGAGCCACGGCTTCCATGGTTGTCCCTTCGGTGTCGGTCGGGGAGTCGGTCATGATCTGCGCACCCCGCTCAGCGACGCCGCGACTTGCGGTCGTCCTTGACGTGACCGCGGAACGTGCGGGTCGGCGCGAACTCGCCGAGCTTGTGGCCGACCATCGACTCGGTGACGAACACCGGGACGTGCTTACGGCCGTCGTGCACCGCGATCGTGTGGCCCAGCATGGCCGGGACGATCATCGAGCGGCGGGACCAGGTCTTGATGACGTTCTTGGACCCCGTGTCGTTCTGCGCGTCCACCTTCTTGATCAGGTGGTCGTCGACGAAGGGTCCCTTCTTGAGACTGCGCGGCATCGAACCTGCTCCTAGCGCTTCTTGTTCGTCTTGCGGCGGCGGACGATGTACTTGTTGCTGGCCTTCTTCGGCGAGCGCGTACGGCCTTCCTTCTTGCCCCAGGGCGAGACCGGGTGGCGACCACCCGAGGTCCGGCCCTCGCCACCACCGTGGGGGTGGTCGACGGGGTTCATCACGACGCCGCGGACGCTCGGCCGGACGCCCTTCCAGCGCATCCGGCCGGCCTTGCCCCAGTTGATGTTCGACTGCTCGGCGTTGCCGACCTCGCCGACGGTGGCGCGGCAGCGGACGTCGACCAGGCGGATCTCACCCGACGGCATGCGGAGGTGGGCCATGCGGCCCTCCTTCGCGAGGAGCTGGACCGACGCACCGGCGGAGCGGGCGAACTTCGCGCCGCCGCCCGGCTGGAGCTCGATGGCGTGGATGACGGTACCGACCGGGATGTTGCGCAGCGGCAGGTTGTTGCCGGGCTTGATGTCGGCGCCGGCGCCGTTCTCCACGCGGTCACCCTGCTTCAGGTGGGCCGGCGCGATGATGTACCGCTTCTCGCCGTCCGCGTAGTGCAGCAGCGCGATGCGGGCGGTGCGGTTCGGGTCGTACTCGATGTGCGCGACCTTCGCGGGCACGCCGTCCTTGTCGTGCCGACGGAAGTCGATCAGGCGGTAGGCGCGCTTGTGGCCACCGCCCTGGTGGCGGACGGCCACGCGACCGGCGTTGTCCCGGCCACCCTTGCTGTGCAGGGGGCGGACCAGCGACTTCTCCGGCGTGGACCGCGTGATCTCGACGAAGTCGGCGACGCTGGCGCCTCGACGGCCCGGCGTCGTCGGCTTGTACTTGCGGATTCCCATGTCTTAGTCCTCGTCCGGTATCGGACGGACCGGCTCTCGCTAGGAGAGGACCGGGCCGCCGAAGATGTCGATGCTTTCGCCCTCGGCAAGGGTCACGATGGCGCGCTTGGTGTTGGCGCGCCGACCGAAACCGGTACGGGTGCGCTTGCGCTTGCCCTGCCGGTTGATCGTGTTGACCCCGACGACCTTGACCGAGAAGACCGCCTGGACGGCCTGCTTGATCTGGGTCTTGTTGGCGCGCGGGTCGACGATGAACGTGTACTTGTTCTCGTCGAGCAGCGCGTAGCTCTTCTCGGACACGACGGGCTTGATCAGGATGTCGTGCGGTGCGGAGAACTCCTTGCTGGAGACCTCGGCGGTGCGTGCCTCGTCGCTCATCGGGCGTCGCTCCCCTCGGGCGTCTTGTCGAACGCGACCTTGGCGGCCGCGGCCGGGCCGGCCACGAAGCGGTCGAAGGCGGCCTTGGTGAAGACGACGTCTTCGGAGCCGAGCACGTCGTACGTGTTGAGCTGGCCGGGGTCGATCACGTGGACCCTGGGCAGGTTGCGCGCCGACAGCCAGGACTCGCGGTCGGAGCGCTCGGCCACCAGCAGCAGCTTGCGGTCCTCGGCGATCTTGCCGAACAGCCCGCGGGCGCCCTTGGTCGAGATCTCGCCGTCGACGACGCCGCTGACGACGTGCACGCGGTCGTGCTGCGCCCGGTCGGTGAGGGCACCGCGCAGGGCGGCGGCCTTCATCTTCTTCGGGGTCCGCTGCGTGTAGTCACGCGGCACGGGGCCGTGCACGACGCCACCGCCGGTGAACTGCGGGGCGCGGGTCGAACCCTGGCGGGCGCGGCCGGTGCCCTTCTGGCGGTACGGCTTCTTGCCACCGCCGCGGACCTCGCCGCGGGTCTTCGCCTTGTGCGTGCCCTGGCGGGCGGCCGCGAGCTGGGCGACGACGACCTGGTGGATCAGCGGGACGCTGACCTTCGCGTCGAAGATCTCCGCGGGGAGTTCGACGGTGCCGGTCTTCTCGCCCGCCGGGGACAGGATGTCAATGGTCTTGGTCATGGCTCAACTCACGCCCCCTTGGCCGCAGTGCGGACCAGGACGAGGCCGCCGTTGGGACCGGGGACGGCGCCCTTGATGAGCAGCAGTCCCTTCTCCGCGTCAACGGCGTGGACGGTCAGGTTCTGGGTGGTGACGCGCTCGTTGCCCATACGGCCGGCCATGCGCAGGCCCTTGAACACGCGGCCCGGGGTGGCGCAGCCGCCGATGGAGCCCGGCGAGCGGTGCTTGCGCTGGGTGCCGTGGGAGGCGCCGAGACCGCGGAAGCCGTGGCGCTTCATGACACCGGCGGTGCCCTTGCCCTTGGTCTTGCCGGTCACGTCGACCTTGACGCCGGAGTCGAACACCTCGGCGGTGATCTCCTGGCCGAGGGTGTACTCGGCGGCGTCGGCGGTCCGCAGCTCGACCAGGTGGCGGCGCGGGGTGACGTCGGCCTTGGCGAAGTGGCCCTTGAGGGGCTTGTTCACCTTGCGCGGGTCGATCTCGCCGAAGGCGATCTGGACGGCCTCGTAGCCGTCGCGGTCGTTGGTGCGCACCTGGGTCACGATGCAGGGGCCGGCCTTGACCACGGTCACCGGGACGACACGGTTGTTCTCGTCCCAGACCTGGGTCATGCCGAGCTTCTCGCCCAGGACGCCCTTGATCTGCTTGGTCATCTCTCTTCCGCGCCTCTCAGAGCTTGATCTCGATGTCGACGCCGGCCGGAAGGTCCAGGCGCATCAGCGAGTCAACGGTCTTGGGGGTGGGGTCGAGGATGTCGATCAGCCGCTTGTGGGTGCGCATCTCGAAGTGCTCGCGCGAGTCCTTGTACTTGTGCGGCGACTTGATGACGCAGTACACGTTCTTCTCTGTGGGCAGCGGCACCGGGCCCGCGACCGACGCTCCCGTGCGGGTCACCGTCTCGACGATCTTCTTCGCCGAGTTGTCGATGACCTCGTGGTCGTAGGCCTTGAGCCGGATGCGGATCTTCTGTCCCGCCATGGCTACTTCGTCGTCCCTGTCTCTTCTTCACGCTCCGGCACCCGTCGGAACCCCCCTCCGCTCCGACCCACGCGGTCGGGCGTGTCGTACTCGTTCCCGGATTTCACCGCAGGGGGTTTCCTCCGTGAGGAGTGTGGGGAGAACATCCACCGGGTGCCTGGCCGCAGCCCCGCGCACGCTTCCCGGAAGATCCCGGTATTTCCGCACCTGATCAGGGGCGACGAATACAGTGGGACTCGCTTCCGGTCCTCCCGGCGGGAGGCGCGCGGCATCGGCTTGCGACCGAGCAACCTGGTCAGTGTGCCACATCGTGCGGCGGCGGGGCCAATCGGCCCAAGGATTCCGGCCCCGCGCGCCACCCCGCCGCCGTCCTTCGCGCGGGGCCTGCTATGCGCACTCCCCCGCCGCCTCCCGCACCCGCCGCGCGCCGCGCCGGTGTTGGCCGCCCGCGGGCGCCCCGGACCCCCGCCCCACCGCCGTCAACCACCCGGAGTGTGACATCACTCTCATCAGTGATGCGGCGGGTCGGGCGCGTGCAGCCGCAGCACCGCGCGTTCCGCCCAGGCGGGCGGCGGCGGCCCGGCCCTGGAGACGGCCACCATCACCGCGAACGCGAGCGGAACCGTCCATGCCGCGGGCTGGGCCAGCAGGACGGCCGCGGCCCCGGCCGCCTCCGTCACCACGGACGCGAGCGCCGCCCCCGTCGCCGAGAGCACCCCCGCCACGAGCCCGGCGGCGGCGCCGGCCGGCGTCAGCCCGCGCCACCAGATCCCGAGCACCAGCAGCGGGCAGAAGGTGGAGGCCGCCACGGCGAACGCCCAGCCCACCGCCACGTTGATGTCCACCGAGCGCGCCGGCAGCGACAGCACGACGGCCACCAGCGCGCCCGCCGCCACCGCCCGCCGCAGCCGGGGCACGCTCGCCCGCGACAGGTCGTGCGTGAGGCCGCCGGCCAGCGCGAGCAGCAGCCCGGACGAGGTGGACAGGAACGCGGCGAACGCCCCCGTCGCCACCACCGCCGTCAGCACCGACCCCCAGGCGCCCGGGACGATCGCGCCGGGCAGCACGATCGTGACCGTGTCGGTGTCGCCGCCGGTCCCGAGCCCGGGCGTGAAGACGCGCCCGAGCAGCCCGTACACGGCGGGGAACAGGTAGAAGAGGCCGAGCAGCACGATCACGCCCACCGCGACGCGCCGCGCGGTCCTGGCGGTGGCGCTCGTGTGGAAGCGCATGACGACGTGCGGCAGCCCGGCGGCCCCGAGGGTCGTGGCGAGCAGCACGGACCAGGTGGCGAGCAGCGGCTGCCCGGCCCCCTCGATGTCGAGCAGCGGACGGCTCCACTCGGTGACGTCGACGCGCAGCGCCTCCGAGCGGGCGTCGGCGCCGGCGCGGACGACGAGGAAGACGGCGGGCACGGCGATGAAGAGGAGCTTCACCAGGTAGTGGAACGCCTGCACGTAGGTCGCCGAGCGCATGCCGCCCACCGTGATGGAGACGGTGACGACGGCGCCGGCGAGGACGACGCCGACCCAGTACGGCGTGCCGCTGACCAGGTGCAGCACGACGCCCGCGCCCTTGAACTGCGGCACGAGGTACAGCCACATGATCACGAGGACGATCACGGCGCACAGCCGCCTGATCGGCCGGGACCCCAGGCGGTAGTCGGCGAAGTCGGGGACGGTGTACGCGCCGGAGCGGCGCATCGGGCCGGCGACGAGCGCGGCGGCCACGACGTAGCCGGCGGTGAAGCCGACCGCGTACCAGAGGCTGCCGATGCCGTACTTGAGCATCAGTCCGGCGAGGCCGAGGACGGACGCGGCGGAGACGTACTCGCCCGCGATGGCGAGGGCGTTCCAGCCGGGGGCGACGCGGCGCGAGGCGACGAGGAAGTCGGGGGTGGTGGCGCGGGCGGCGCGGACGCCGTACACGCCGATGACCATGCTCGCGGTGACGAGGAGGCCGATGGTGACGAGCCCCGGCACGGTCAGGACCCCCCGTGCCGTGGCGGTGCGCCGCGTGCGCCGTCCTCCGCGTGTTCGGTGGCGCGGACGTGGAGGACGGCGATGACGAGCAGCGCGGGGTAGCCGGCGGCCATGAGCAGCAGCCAGGACGCGGGGAAGCCGAGGACGGTGATCCGGTCGAGTGCGGGCAGCGCGGCCAGCAGCCCGCTGAGGCCGAACAGGAGCGCCCCGAGCGCGGCCATGGTCCGCAGCGCGATGCGCCGCTGCCGTGCGAACAGGGTCCGCGCGGCCTCGGTGCCGGCCGGGTCGGTGTCCCCCGGCCCCGGTCCCGGCGCGACGGCCGGCGGCGGGGCGTGCGCGGGACGGCGGCGGCGCGCGAGCGCGATGCGGGTCTGCGGGCTGGTGACGCGGACGCGCCGCGGGTGGCCGCCGGTCACGGCGCGGGGTCCCGGAACGCGGCGAGCAGCCGTTCCTTGAGGGCGCGGGCGTGCCGTCGGCTGACCGGCACCTCACCGGCGGGCGTACGGGCCAGGAGCCCGGCGGAGCTTGAAGCCCGCAGATCGCGCACCCAGTGGACGGCGACGAGGTAGCCGCGGTGCGCGCGCACGAACCCGGCGGGTCCCCAGACCTCCTCCAGGTGGGACAGCGAGAGGCGTACGAGGTGGGTACCGGCGGCGGTGTGCAGCCGGACGTAGTCCCCCTGGGCCTCGGCGTAGTGCACGTCGTCGCGGCGGACGAAGACGGTGCGGCGGCCGGTCTCGACCTGGACGACGGCCAGTTCGTCCAGGTCACGGGCCGCGGCGCCCGTCCGGCCCCGGGGTGCGGCGACGCGGGCGACGGCCTCGGCGAGACGTTCGGCGCGGACGGGCTTGAGGAGGTAGTCGGCGGCGCCGATGCCGAACGCCTCGACGGCGTGCCGTTCGGACGCGGTGACGAAGACGATGGCGGGCGGCGCGGACAGCATCCGCAGGACGCGGGCGACGGCCATCCCGTCGAGCCCCGGCATGGAGATGTCGAGGAAGACGGCGTCGAAGCTGCCGGTGCCGAGCAGCCGGACGGCCGCCTCGCCGCCGTCGGCCTCCCGCACCGGGCCGGTCTCGGGCAGGGCGGCGAGCATGCGGGCGAGTTCCTGCCGGGTGACGGTCTCGTCCTCGACGACGAGCACGCGCAGCGCCATCAGTCCGCCACCACTCCCCGCATGAAGCGCGGCACGCGGACGGCGACCTTGGTGCCGCCGCCGGGGGCCGTCTCGATGACCAGGCCGTACTCGGGGCCGTAGACGGTGCGCAGGCGCTGGTCGACGTTGGCCAGGCCGACGCGGCGGGCCGGGGGGCCGCTGCCGGCGAGGATCGCGCGGGCGAGGGCGGGGTCCATGCCGACGCCGTCGTCCTCGATCTCGATGACGCACAGGGGGCCTTCGCCGTAGCCGGTGACGCTGATGGAGCCGGGTCCCGGCTTGGGTTCGAGGCCGTGCCGTACGGCGTTCTCCACGAGGGGCTGGACGGTGAGGAAGGGGATGGCGACGGGCAGGATGTCGGGCGCCATGCGGACGGTGAGGTCCATGCGGTCGTCGAAGCGGGCGCGCTGGAGTTCGAGGTAGGTCTGGACGGCCTGCAGTTCGTCGGCGACGGTGGCGTAGTCGCCGGTGGCGGAGAAGCTGTAGCGGAGGTAGTCGGCGAAGTCGTTGAGGAGCGTGCGGGCGCGGTCGGGGTCGGTGCGGATGCGGGCGCCGATGACGGCGAGGGCGTTGTGGAGGAAGTGGGGGGAGATCTGCGCGCGCAGGGTCCGCAGGTCGGCCTGGGCGATGCGGCTGCGGGCGCGGCGCAGGGCCGCGTGGTCGAGGGAGCGTGCGACGAGCCCGGCGACGGCGGTCACCTCGGCGTCGGAGCCGGCGTCGGTGACGAGGGCGCCGGACAGTTCGCCGGCGACGGTGAGCGGTGCGGCGGTCCAGGGCGCGCGGCGGGCGGTGGTGGCGTCCTCGAAGGCGCGGTCGAGGAGGGCGGCGAGGTCGTCGTCGGCCGGGGGCTCCCCGGCGACGGCGACGGGCCGGCCGTCGAGGTCGGCGAGGACGACGGTGCCGGCGGCGAGGAGTCTGCGCAGGCGGCGGGCGGCGGCGGTGGCGCCCCGGCCGGTGAGCCCGTCGCGCAGGTCGGTGTCGAGGTCGCGGACGACGCCGAGGAGCCGCACGGTCGCCCGGCTCCCGGCGGCCGCGCCGCCGCCGTCCCCCCGCCCCCGTATCCGCTCCAGCATGGCCCGACCGTAGCCGAGCGGGGCGGCGCCCAGTAGGCCCATGACAGAAGACGCCGCCTCGATACGGGCGGCGCCGCCGGTCAGCCGATGGGCGCGGGCGGGGTGGCGGTCCGGTCGTCGAAGGCCGCGCGGGCGGTGAGGATCTCGTCGACGTGGGTGAGCGCCCATTCGCCGATGAGCATGGTCAGCCGTCCGGCCTCGTACCCGAGGGGCGTGGGCGCGTACTCGACGCGTGGCGGCACGGTCGGGTAGACGCGCCTGGCCACCAGGCCGTTGCGCTCCAGCGTGCGCAGGGTCTGGGTCAGCATCTTCTGCGTGATGCCGGGCAGGACGCGGCCGAGCTGGTTGAAGCGCATCGGGCCGTCGTGCTGCCGCAGGGCGCCCAGCACGTACAGCACCCATTTGTTGGCCAGTACTTCGAGGACGGTCCGGGAGGGGCACTCGACGGACGGCGCGGTCCAGGCGGCGTCCCGTTCAGTGACCCGTTCAGTATCCATGAGGTACCTACCTATCAAACAGGTGCCTACTTTACAAGCGATACCGCGACTGCCGAGGATGACCGCATGCCGACGATGCGAATGATCAGTCAGCGGTCCCTCGGCGGACCCGAGGTGCTCGAGGTCGTGGCGGCCGAGCGGCCCGCGCCCGGCCCCGGCGAGATCCTGGTGCGCGTGCGCGCGACCGGCCTCAACCCGGCGGACCTGAAGGTGCGCTCCGGCTTCATCCGGCGCTTCGGCCCCCCGCCGTTCACCCTGGGGCACGAGTTCAGCGGCGTGGTGGCGGAGACGGGCGGGGACGCCGGCGGTTTCCGGCCCGGCGACGAGGTGTACGGGTGGACGCCCCCGCCGCGCGGCTCCCACGCTGACTACGTGGTCGTGCCCGCGGCGTGGATCGCGGCCAAACCGGCGGCCGTCGACCACATCCACGCCGCCGCACTGCCCATCGCCGGGCTGACCGCCTGGCAGGCGCTGGTGCCGGCGGGCCGGGTACGGGCGGGGCAGCGGGTGCTCATCCACGGGGCTGCGGGCGGCGTCGGGCACTTCGCCGTGCAGATCGCCCACGCCCGGGGCGCCCATGTGATCGGCACGGCACGGGCGGCCAAGCACACCTTCGTACGGGACCTCGGCGCCGACGAGGTCATCGGCCGGGAGGACTTCACGGATCTCCGGGACATCGACCTGGTCCTGGACACGATCAGCGGCGACGTCGGGCTCAGGTCGCTCGCCACGCTCGCCCCGGACGGCGTGGTGATCGACGTGGTGGGGCGCGGGTTCGACCGGACGGTCGTCAAGGAGCGGGCGGCCGCGAGCGGCAGGCGGTTCCTCGAGGTCAACCTCGAACCGTCCCCCGAGGCCCTGACCGCCCTCGCCGCTCTCGTGGACCGGGAGGGGCTGCGCCCGTGCGTGACGGAGACCCTGCCGCTCACGGACGCCGCGAAGGCGCACGAGCTGTGCGAGAGCGGGCGGGTGCGGGGCAAGGTCGTCCTGGTGCCGTGACCGGGGCCGCCCGCTCCCCCGCCGTCACGGACGGCCTCAGGAACCGCCGAGGGCGTCGTCCTCCAGGCCGGCGGCGCGCCGCGCCTCCATCTCCTCGAACTCCGCGAGCGGCGGATGGATCTCGCTCGGCCCGTACGGATCGACGTCGGACGGCCGCGGCGGCTCCGGGCCGTCCGGGCCGACCCGCATCAGCCGCTCGACACGGATGACGCGGAAGTGGCGGCCGAGGACGTCCAGCGCGTCGCGCGGCGGGCCGATCCTGAACTCCTCGGCGGCCGCCGCGCAGGTCGCCGCGTCCTCGGCGGAGACCTCTGGCTCCAGCTTCGGCAGGAACTCGGCCAGGTAGTTGTAGAGCGTGGCGCGGGCCTCGGACGGCGTGGACTGGAGGCAGGCCATGGGCTCCCACGAGTTCGTCCTGCGCTCGGCGAACGTGAAGGCCGCGGGCAGCAGCACGACGCCCGGGTGCGTCGTCAGGGCGGCGCGCGAGTGCTCGCGGACCTGCTCCGGGATGCGTTCCGCCTGGTAGTGGAGGGTGAGCAGCTCCATGCGCTGGATGCTCTCCATCACGCCGGTGGGGCTGGCGTGGTCCACGATGAAGCCCTTGGTGCGGTCCTCCGGGACGCGGGCGCGGTGGTCGCCGATGTCCCGGCCGGGGTCGTCCGGGTCGGTGGGGCGCGGCCCCTCGAGACCCTGCGGGCCGATGCGGGCGAACTCGTCCGCCCGCACGATGCGGTAGCGGGCGTCCCCGACCTCCACCTCGTCGACCGGCTCGGTCTCCAGCCGCGCGACGGCCGCGAGGAGCTGCTCGCGCAGGACGTCGCCGGGCCGGGTCTCGTCCTTCGCCATGAACCACAGGTGGGAGTTGAGGCCGTCCCGTGAGTGCTGCGGGAAACCGTCGGTGACCGAACTGACCAGCCGCCAGGCGGGGTCGATGTCGGGCGTCTGGACGGCGTAGCCGAAGACCGGGCCGCGCAGGACGACATGCGGGAAGTGCTCGGCGGCCAGCAGCGCGTCCTGCTCGGTGACCTCCGAGACGGGGTCGTCCCGGTGGGCCACCCGGAAGGTCAGGTGGCGCGGCGCGTTCTTCCGGTAATCCTTCATGCGCCCAGTGTGACCGCATGCGGGGCTACGTTGCCCCCGGTTTCACGGCGTTCACACCTTCGGGCAGCACCGCCGCGCGCCGTGTGCTCAATACCCCACGGTGAAACGGCGTCCGACGTGCGCGGGCCGCTCGATTTCGTCCACCAGTGCTACGGCGTAATCCTCGGTCGAGATGCGGCTCTCCCCGCCGGGTCCGGTGACGAGGTCGTCGAGGGCGGTCCGGTACGCGCCGGTCCTGTCGCCCGGCTCGATCGTCCCCGCCGGGCTGAGACTGGTCCAGCGCAGCTCGCTCGTGATGCCGCGCAGGTACGCCAGCGCGTCGCCGTGCGCGTGCATGATCTGCAGAACCCCGGGAGGCAGCCCCGGCGTGTCCCACACCTGCTTCCCGTCCGGCGTCCGCAGCGAGCCGGCGCCGCCCACCATGATCAGACGCGGCGCCCTGCCGCCCAGCGCGTGCAGGCCCGCGACCAGGGACTCGGCGGACGGCTCGATGAGCGCCGCGTGCCCCGGACCGTCACCGCCGCCCACCGCGCTCACCACCACGTCACGCCCGCGCCCGACCGCGCTGACGGTCGCCGGGTCCAGCACATCGCCGGTCTCGACGATCAGGTCGGGGTCCGGGTCGGCGAGCCGCGCGGGGTCGCGGACGACGGCGGTGACCTCGTGGCCCCGGTCCAGGGCCTCCCGTACGACGCACCGGCCGATCGTCCCGCCCGCTCCGAACACGGCGATCCGCGCCATGGCTGCTCCTCGCGCTCGCGGCGCCCGCCCGCCGGGCGCCCGTGACCCCGCAGCCTGCCACCGCCCGGGCGCGGCGCCGGGGAGGCGCTCGCGCCGGGCCGCCGGGATGCCCCGGCATGGAGGTGCCCGGGGCCTCGGGAGGGGAAGCCCGGGGCCCCGGGCGGTGGGGGGCGGCGGTCAGTGGTTCGTGGTGGCCCGCTCCGCGCCGGCGCCGGTGAGGGCGCGCACCTGGAGGCGCGCGAACCGCTCCGGGTCCTCCTCCTTCGAGGTCAGCGTGCCGATCACCGCGCACAGCAGACCGACCGGGATCGAGATGAGCCCCGGGTTCTCCAGGGGGAACCAGGAGAAGTCCACGCCGTCCGGGAACAGCGAGAGGTTCTTGCCCTCCGCGTCCGTCTTGCCCGAGACGACCGGCGAGAAGAAGACGAGCCCCACCGAGGCGATGAGTCCGCCGTAGATCCCCGCGACGGCGCCCCGCGTGTTGAACCGCCGCCAGAACAGGCTGAAGAGGATCACCGGCAGGTTCGCCGACGCCGCGATGGCGAACGCCAGCGCCACGAGGAACGCGACGTTCAGGTCCTGCGCGAACACGGCCAGCACGATCGACACCGCGCCGACCCCGATGGCCGCGAACCGCGCGACCCGCAGCTCCTCCTTCTCCGCCGCCTTCCCCTTGCGCAGCACGCTGTTGTAGAAGTCGTGCGCGAGCGAGGAGGACGACGCGATGGTGAGCCCCGCGACCGTCGAGAGGATCGTCGCGAACGCCACCGCCGCGATGAACGCCAGCATGATCGCGCCCAGCGTGTCCCCGCCGAAGTGGTCGCCGACCGCCTCGGCGAGCTGCGGCGCGGCCGTGTTGCCCGCCGAGTTCTGCTCCCTGATGGCCTGGCTGCCCACCAGCGCCGCCGCCCCGAAGCCGAGGACGAGCGTCAGCAGGTAGAAGGTGCCGATGATGCCGATGGCCCAGTTGACGGACTTCCGCGCGGTCTTCGAGTCCGGCACCGTGTAGAAGCGGATCAGGATGTGCGGCAGGCCCGCCGTGCCGAGCACCAGGGCGAGCCCCAGCGAGATGAGGTCCAGCTTGTTGACGAGGGTCTGCCACGCGTCGCCGGCGACCTCGACGCCGTACCGCTGCCCCGGTTCGAGGAACGCGTCACCCGTCCCCGCCGCCTTCGACGCGTCGTTCATCAGCGCGCCGAGGTCGAAGTCGTAGATCGACAGCACCAGCGCCGTCACCAGCAGCGCGCCGCCCATCAGCATGACGGCCTTGATGATCTGCACCCACGTGGTGCCCGTCATGCCGCCGAACGACACGTACACCACCATCAGGATGCCGACGACGACGATCCCGACGATCTTCGCCGTGTCCGCGCTCATGCCGAGGTACGTGTCGCCCTCCTCGATGCCGAGGAGCAGCGCGACCAGGGCGCCGGCGCCGACCATCTGGGCCAGCAGGTAGAAGATCGAGACGGTGAGCGTCGACACCGACGCCGCCGTGCGCACGGGCCGCTGCCGCATGCGGTACGACACCACGTCGGCCATCGTGAAGCGACCGGAGTTCCGCAGCAGCTCGGCGACCAGCAGCAGCGCCACCAGCCAGGCCACGAGGAAGCCGATCGAGTACAGGAACCCGTCGTACCCGAACAGCGCGATCATGCCCGCGATGCCGAGGAACGAGGCGGCCGACATGTAGTCGCCGCCGATCGCGAACCCGTTCTGCAGGCCCGAGAAGCCGCGCCCGCCGGAGTGGAAGTCGGCGGCCGACTTGGTGCGCCGGCTGGCCCACACCGTCACGCCGATGGTCACGGCGATCAGCAGCGAGAACAGGAGCATGGTGATCAGGCGCTCCTGGGACGTGCTCTCCTCCGCGAGGGTGATCACGCGTCGTCCCCCTTCCGGGCGGCGGGGACGGCCGGGTCGGGGTCGAGCTCGGCGCGCAGTTCGTCGGCCAGCGGGTCGAACCTGCGGCCCGCGTAGCGGGAGTAGAGGATGGCGATGCCGAACGTCGTGACGAACTGGAGGAGTCCGAAGACGAGCGCGACGTTGGCGCTGCCCACGATCTTGTGCGCCATCACACCGCGCGCGTAGGCCGACATCAGGACGTACAGCAGGTACCAGGCGAGGAACACGACGCTCGCCGGCAGGACGAAGCGGACGAGTCGGCTCCGCAGTTCGCGGAACCTCGGGTCGTCGTGCATCGCGGCCGACCGCGCCTCCAGATCACCGCCCGGTGGCCCGCCGGCTTCGGGAACGGAATGCGGCGTCGTCGTCATTCACCAGCTCCTGTCAGGGGGGACGAGTGCTCCGGAAAGGCAAGGAGCGTCACACACCCTGCCGGAACCCTCGCAGCCTCACGCGGTGAACGGTCGATATCAGCGCCGAACGGACGACGGCGCGCGCCCGGAACGCGAGAACCCCACCCCCCGCGGTGCGGGGA
The DNA here is from genome assembly GCF_004193175.1 of Streptomyces sp. RFCAC02. NCBI lineage: Bacteria > Bacillati > Actinomycetota > Actinomycetes > Kitasatosporales > Streptomycetaceae > Streptomyces > Streptomyces sp. RFCAC02. Next base: position 2,558,472 of record NZ_SAUH01000001.1, read on the forward strand.
GTGGGGTCCAGGTCGCCCTGAGGCGTCAGGTCACTTGATGATCTTGGTGACCTGGCCGGCGCCCACGGTCCGGCCACCCTCGCGGATGGCGAACTTCAGGCCCTCCTCCATGGCGACGGGCTGGATCAGCTCGACGCGCATGTCGGTGTTGTCGCCCGGCATGACCATCTCGGTGCCCTCGGGGAGGTTCACCACACCGGTCACGTCCGTCGTGCGGAAGTAGAACTGCGGGCGGTAGTTGTTGAAGAACGGGGTGTGGCGGCCACCCTCGTCCTTCGACAGGATGTAGGCCGTCGCCTCGAACTCGGTGTGCGGCGTGACCGAACCCGGCTTGATGACGACCTGACCGCGCTCCACGTCCTCACGCTTGATGCCGCGGAGGAGCAGACCGACGTTCTCACCCGCGCGACCCTCGTCGAGGAGCTTGCGGAACATCTCGATACCGGTGACGGTGGTCGTCGCCTTCTCGTCCTTGATACCGATGATGTCCACGGTCTCGTTGACCTTGAGGATGCCGCGCTCGATACGGCCGGTCACGACAGTGCCGCGGCCGGTGATCGTGAAGACGTCCTCGATCGGCATCAGGAACGGCTTGTCGACGTCACGCTCCGGCTGCGGGATCGCGTCGTCGACGGCCTGCATGAGCTCGAGCACGCTCTTGGCCCACTCCGGGTCGCCCTCCAGCGCCTTCAGCGCGGAGACCTTGACGACGGGGACGTCGTCGCCCGGGAACTCGTACTCGGTGAGGAGCTCACGGACCTCGAGCTCGACGAGCTCCATGATCTCCTCGTCGTCCACCATGTCGGCCTTGTTCAGCGCGACGACGATGTACGGAACGCCGACCTGGCGGGCCAGGAGCACGTGCTCCTTGGTCTGCGGCATCGGGCCGTCGGTGGCGGCGACCACGAGGATGGCGCCGTCCATCTGGGCGGCACCGGTGATCATGTTCTTGATGTAGTCGGCGTGACCCGGGCAGTCCACGTGAGCGTAGTGACGGTTCTCCGTCTGGTACTCGACGTGCGCGATGGAGATCGTGATACCGCGCTGACGCTCCTCGGGAGCCTTGTCAATGTTCTCGAACGCGAAGCTCTCGTTCACGTCCGGGTACGCGTCGTGCAGCACCTTGGTGATCGCCGCGGTAAGCGTCGTCTTGCCGTGGTCGATGTGACCGATGGTGCCAATGTTGACGTGCGGCTTAGTCCGCTCGAACTTCGCCTTCGCCACTGGGGTCCTCCTGTGGACTGATGCTGTACGCCCGTCCGCGGTGCGCGAGCGGGTTTCAGGATGATCGACCGAACCGGTCAGGACCCCGAGGGGGATGCCCTTGACCGCTTCGCTGAAGGGCTGGGCGACCGGGGGCGCGAGGCCCCCGGACACCCTCTGGCTCCAGCCTAAAGGGTTACTCGCCCTTGGCCTTCGCGATGATTTCCTCGGCGACGTTCCGCGGAACCTCACCGTAGGAGTCGAACTGCATGCTGTAGCTCGCGCGACCCGACGTCTTGGAACGGAGGTCACCGACGTAACCGAACATCTCCGACAGCGGGACCAGGGCCTTGACGACCTTGGCACCACTGCGGTCCTCCATGGCCTGGATCTGGCCACGGCGGGAGTTGATGTCACCGATCACATCGCCCATGTAGTCCTCGGGCGTGGTGACCTCGACGGCCATCAGCGGCTCGAGGAGGGCCGGGCCGGCCTTCCGCGCGGCTTCCTTGAACGCCATGGAACCGGCGATCTTGAAGGCCATCTCGGACGAGTCGACCTCATGGTACGCGCCGTCGAGCAGGGTCACCTTGACACCGGTCAGCGGGTAGCCGGCGAGCACGCCGAACTCCATCGCCTCCTGGCAGCCGGCGTCCACCGAGGGGATGTACTCCTTGGGGATGCGGCCACCGGTGACCTTGTTCTCGAACTCGTACCCGTCGCCCTCGAGGGGCTCCAGGGCGATCTGGACCTTCGCGAACTGGCCCGAACCACCCGTCTGCTTCTTGTGGGTGTAGTCGAGCCGCTCGACGGACTTGCGCAGCGTCTCGCGGTAGGCCACCTGCGGCTTGCCGACGTTGGCCTCGACCTTGAACTCGCGCTTCATCCGGTCGACGAGGATGTCGAGGTGAAGCTCGCCCATGCCCGAGATGATGGTCTGACCGGTCTCCTGGTCGGACTTCACCTGGAAGGACGGGTCCTCCTCGGCCAGGCGCTGGATGGCGACACCCAGCTTCTCCTGGTCGCCCTTGGACTTCGGCTCGATGGCGACCTCGATGACCGGGGCCGGGAAGTCCATCGACTCGAGGATCACCGGGTGCGCCGGGTCCGCGAGGGTCTCACCGGTCGTGGTCTGCTTCAGACCCATGACGGCGACGATGTCGCCGGCGCCGACGCGGTCGATCTCCTCACGCTTGTTGGCGTGCATCCGGTAGATCTTGCCGATGCGCTCCTTCTTCTCCTTCACGGAGTTCTGCACCTGCGCGCCCGCCTGGAGCACGCCGGAGTAGACCCGGATGAAGGTGAGCTTGCCGAGGTGCGGGTCGCTGGCGATCTTGAACGCCAGGGCGGCCAGCGGCTCCTCCTCGGACGGCCGGCGCGTGATGACCTCGTCGGGGTTGCGGGGCGAGGTGCCCTCGACGGCCTCGACGTCCAGCGGCGACGGCAGGTAGCGCACGACTGCGTCGAGCAGGGGCTGCACGCCCTTGTTCTTGAACGCGGTGCCGCAGAACACCGGGGTCACGGTGGTGTCACCGGTGCCGGTGGAGGCCAGGGTGACACGGCGGATCGCCGTGTACAGCTGCTCCTCGGAGAGCTCCTCGCCCTCCAGGTACAGCTCCATGATCTCCTCGTCGTTCTCGGCGACGGCCTCGACGAGCTTGCCGCGCCACTCCTCGGCCTGCTCCTGGAGGTCGGCCGGGATGTCGACGACGTCGTACATCTCGCCGAGCTTGGTCTCCTCGGACCAGACGAGGGCCTTCATGCGGACGAGGTCGACCACGCCCTGGAAGCCGGCCTCGGCGCCGATCGGGAGCTGCATGACCAGCGGGGTGGCCTTCAGCCGGTCGACGATCATGTCGACGCAGCGGAAGAAGTCCGCACCCGTGCGGTCCAGCTTGTTCACGAAGCAGATACGCGGCACACCGTAGCGGTCGGCCTGACGCCACACCGTCTCGGACTGCGGCTCGACGCCGGCGACACCGTCGAACACCGTGACGGCACCGTCCAGGACGCGCAGCGAGCGCTCCACCTCGACCGTGAAGTCGACGTGGCCCGGGGTGTCGATGATGTTGATCGTGTGGTCGACGTTCTCGAGGGGCCAGTGACAGGTGACGGCGGCGGACGTGATCGTGATGCCGCGCTCCTGCTCCTGCTCCATCCAGTCGGTGGTGGCGGCACCGTCGTGAACTTCACCGATCTTGTAGCTCATGCCGGTGTAGTACAGGATGCGCTCGGTGGTCGTCGTCTTGCCCGCGTCGATGTGGGCCATGATCCCGATGTTGCGGACCTTGGCCAAGTCAAGTGAAGTGGTAGCCATATGGCTTCAGTCTTCTCTCGGTCTCGATGGGGCGCGACTACCAGCGGTAGTGCGCGAAGGCCTTGTTGGATTCGGCCATCTTGTGGGTGTCCTCGCGCTTCTTGACGGAGGCACCCAGCCCGTTCGACGCGTCGAGCAGCTCGTTCATCAGTCGCTCGGTCATCGTCTTCTCACGACGGGCGCGCGAGTAGCCCACCAGCCAGCGCAGGGCCAGGGTGGAGGAACGGCCCGGCTTGACCTCGATCGGCACCTGGTAGGTGGCGCCACCGACGCGGCGGGACTTGACCTCGATGGTGGGCTTGACGTTCTCCAGGGCGCGCTTCAGGGTGATGACCGGGTCGTTGCCGGTCTTCTCCCGCAGGCCCTCCATGGCGCCGTAGACGATGCGCTCGGCGGTGGAGCGCTTGCCGTTCAGCAGCACCTTGTTGATCAGCGACGTCACCAGAGGGGAGCCGTAGACCGGGTCGATGTGAACCGGACGCTTCGGGGCAGGGCCCTTACGAGGCATTCTTACTTCTCCTTCTTGGCGCCGTAGCGGCTGCGGGCCTGCTTGCGGTTCTTGACACCCTGGGTGTCGAGGGAACCGCGGATGATCTTGTAACGGACACCCGGCAGGTCCTTCACACGGCCACCGCGCACCAGCACGATGGAGTGCTCCTGAAGGTTGTGGTTCTCGCCCGGAATGTAGGCCGTGACCTCGATCCCGTTGCTCAGTCGCACACGGGCGACCTTGCGGAGGGCCGAGTTCGGCTTCTTCGGGGTCGTCGTGAACACACGCGTGCAGACCCCGCGGCGCTGGGGCGAACCCTCGAGCGCGGGCGTCTTGTTCTTCTCGACCTTGTCCTGCCGGCCCTTGCGGACCAGCTGCTGGATCGTTGGCACCGTATCTCCGGTTTCTCTGTGCCGATCTCGTTGAAGCTAACCTGGGCCACCACCGACCCACGCGGTCGGGTGTGTCGGAGAGACTGCGGACAACCGCGCTCCTCGCGAGGCGGGGAGGTGAGGTGCGCAGATCCCGGAGTCCGCACTGCGGCGAAAAAGCGCAGGGGACACCCCAGGCACAAGGTCAGAGGGTACCTATCGCACGCGCCGGGGTCAAAACGAATCCGTCAAGCCCCCGTGCCGGGCGGAACGGCCCTTCCGGCCACCACGGCACCACCACGCGGAACGGCCCGCCCGGGCGGCTCGGAAGCCACCCGGACGGGCCGTGGAACGCCGTACGCGCGACGGCGGGCCGGCTCAGCCCTGGTACGGACCGTAGTCGTAGTCCTCCAGCGGGACGGCCTGCCCGGAGCCCGTGCCGAAGGGCGAGTAGTCGATGTCGTCGTAACCGACGGCCGAGTACATCGCGGCCTTCGCCTCCTCGGTCGGCTCGACCCGGATGTTGCGGTAGCGGGACAGGCCCGTACCGGCCGGGATGAGCTTACCGATGATCACGTTCTCCTTGAGGCCGATCAGGGAGTCCGACTTGGCGTTGATCGCCGCGTCGGTGAGCACCCGGGTCGTCTCCTGGAACGACGCCGCCGACAGCCACGACTCGGTGGCCAGCGACGCCTTGGTGATGCCCATGAGCTGCGGACGGCCGGAGGCGGGGTGACCGCCCTCGGCGACGACGCGCCGGTTCTCGCTCTCGAACTTCGAGCGCTCCACCAGCTCGCCCGGCAGCAGCTCCGCGTCGCCCGACTCGATGATCGTCACCCGGCGCAGCATCTGCCGGACGATGATCTCGATGTGCTTGTCGTGGATCGCGACACCCTGGGAGTTGTAGACCTTCTGGACCTCGCCCACCAGGTAGACCTGCACCGCGCGCTGGCCGAGGATGCGCAGCACGTCGTGCGGGTTGGCCGCGCCGACGGTCAGCGGCTGGCCGACCGTGACGTGGTCACCCTCGCCCACCAGCAGCCTGGCGCGCTTGGAGACCGGGTAGGACGTCTCGTCGGACCCGTCGTCCGGGGTGACGACGACCTTCTTGGTCTTCTCGGTCTCCTCGATCCGCACGCGGCCCGCCGACTCGGAGATCGGCGCGACGCCCTTCGGCGACCTGGCCTCGAACAGCTCGACCACACGCGGCAGACCCTGCGTGATGTCCTCACCGGCGACACCACCGGTGTGGAACGTCCGCATCGTGAGCTGCGTGCCGGGCTCACCGATCGACTGGGCGGCGATGATGCCGACCGCCTCGCCGATGTCCACCAGCTTGCCGGTGGCGAGCGAGCGCCCGTAGCACATGGCGCAGGTGCCGACCGCCGACTCGCAGGTCAGGACGGAACGGGTCTTCACCGTCTCGACGCCGTGACCGACCAGCTCGTCGATGAGCACGTCGCCCAGGTCGGTGCCGGCGGGCGCCAGCACCTTGCCGTCCACGACGATGTCCTCGGCGAGGCAGCGGGCGTACACGCTGCTCTCGACGTCCTCCGCCTTGCGCAGCACGCCGTCGGGACCCTTGGCCGCGATGACGAGCTTGAGCCCGCGCTCGGTGCCGCAGTCCTCCTCGCGGATGATCACGTCCTGCGACACGTCCACCAGACGACGGGTCAGGTACCCGGAGTCGGCGGTGCGCAGGGCGGTGTCGGCGAGACCCTTGCGGGCGCCGTGCGTGGAGATGAAGTACTCCAGCACGGTGAGGCCCTCGCGGAACGACGCCTTGATCGGACGCGGGATCGTCTCGTTCTTCGCGTTGGAGACGAGGCCGCGCATACCCGCGATCTGACGCATCTGCATCATGTTTCCGCGGGCGCCGGAGTCGACCATCATGAAGATCGGGTTGACCTTCGGGAAGTTCTCGCTCATGGCCTCGGCGACCTCGTTGGTCGCCAGGGTCCAGATGCGGATCAGCTCCTGGGTGCGCTCGTCCTTGGTGATGAGGCCGCGCTCGTACTGCTTCTGGACCTTCTCGTCGAGCGCCTCGTAGTTGGCCAGGATGTCCTTCTTGACCGGCGGCACGACGATGTCGGAGACCGCGACGGTGACACCGGAGCGCGTGGCCCAGTGGTAACCGGCGGACTTCAGGTTGTCCAGGGTGGCGGCGACGATGACCTTCGGGTAGCGCTCGGCCAGGTCGTTGACGATCTGGGAGAGCTGCTTCTTGCCCACGGACCGGTCGATGAACGGGTAGTCCTCGGGCAGGAGCTCGTTGAAGAGCGCCCGGCCCAGCGTGGTGCGCATCCGGAAGCTGTCGCCCGGCTGCCACTCGGCGCCCTGGCCGTCCTCGTCGGCCGGGGCCGGCGGGGTCCAGCCGCGGGGCGGCACCGAGCCCACCGGGAAGCGGATGTCGATCTTCGCCTGGAGCGACAGCTCCCCGGCGTCGAACGCCATGATCGCCTCGGCGGTGGAGGCGAACGACCTGCCCTCGCCCTTGACCTCGCGCTCTTCCTCGTCCGTCGTGAGGAAGAACAGGCCGAGCACCATGTCCTGGGTGGGCATGGTCACCGGCCGGCCGTCCGCCGGCTTCAGGATGTTGTTCGAGGACAGCATGAGGATGCGGGCCTCGGCCTGCGCCTCCGCCGACAGCGGCAGGTGCACGGCCATCTGGTCGCCGTCGAAGTCCGCGTTGAACGCGGTGCACACGAGCGGGTGGATCTGGATGGCCTTGCCCTCGACGAGCTGCGGCTCGAACGCCTGGATGCCGAGGCGGTGCAGGGTCGGGGCGCGGTTCAGCAGCACCGGGTGCTCGGCGATGACCTCTTCGAGGACGTCGTACACGACGGTGCGCTGGCGCTCGACCATGCGCTTGGCCGACTTGATGTTCTGCGCGTGGTTGAGGTCCACCAGGCGCTTCATCACGAACGGCTTGAACAGCTCAAGCGCCATCGCCTTCGGCAGACCGCACTGGTGCAGCTTGAGCTGCGGTCCGACGACGATCACGGAACGCGCGGAGTAGTCCACGCGCTTGCCCAGCAGGTTCTGGCGGAAGCGGCCCTGCTTGCCCTTGAGCATGTCGGACAGCGACTTCAGCGGACGGTTGCCGGGGCCGGTGACCGGACGGCCGCGCCGGCCGTTGTCGAACAGCGCGTCCACGGCCTCCTGGAGCATGCGCTTCTCGTTGTTCACGATGATCTCGGGGGCACCGAGGTCGAGAAGGCGCTTCAGGCGGTTGTTCCGGTTGATGACGCGGCGGTACAGGTCGTTCAGGTCGGAGGTCGCGAAGCGGCCACCGTCGAGCTGCACCATCGGGCGCAGGTCCGGCGGGATGACCGGGACGCAGTCCAGGACCATGCCCTTCGGGCTGTTCGAGGTCTGCAGGAACGGCGAGACGACCTTCAGCCGCTTCAGGGCACGGGTCTTCTTCTGGCCCTTGCCGGTGCGGATGATCTCCCGCAGCCGCTCGGCCTCCTCCTCCAGGTCGAAGGTCTCCAGGCGCTTCTGCAGCGCCGCGGCACCCATCGACCCGTCGAAGTACGTGCCGAAGCGGTCACGCAGCTCGCGGTAGAGCAGCTCGTCGCCCTCCAGGTCCTGGACCTTGAGGTTCTTGAAGCGGGTCCAGACCTCTTCCAGACGGTCAAGCTCGCGCTGCGCGCGGTCGCGGAGCTGCTTCATCTCGCGCTCGGCGCCCTCGCGCACCTTGCGGCGCGCGTCGGCCTTGGCGCCCTCGGCCTCCAGCTCGGCGAGGTCCGCCTCCTGCTTCTTGGCGCGGGTCTCCAGGTCGGCGTCGCGGCGCTGCTCGATCTGCTGGCGCTCGACGGAGATCTGCGCCTCCAGGGAGGGCAGGTCGCGGGTGCGGCGCTCCTCGTCCACGTACGTGATCATGTACGCGGCGAAGTAGATGACCTTCTCCAGGTCCTTCGGCGCCAGGTCGAGCAGGTAGCCGAGGCGCGAGGGGACGCCCTTGAAGTACCAGATGTGGGTGACGGGCGCGGCCAGCTCGATGTGGCCCATCCGCTCACGGCGCACCTTGGCGCGGGTCACCTCGACGCCGCAGCGCTCACAGATGATGCCCTTGAAGCGGACACGCTTGTACTTGCCGCAGTAGCACTCCCAGTCCCGGGTGGGGCCGAAGATCTTCTCGCAGAAGAGGCCGTCCTTCTCGGGCTTGAGGGTGCGGTAGTTGATGGTCTCCGGCTTCTTGACCTCGCCGTGCGACCACTGACGGATGTCGTCAGCGGTGGCCAGGCCGATCCGCAGCTCGTCGAAGAAGTTGACGTCGAGCACTCTCGTCAATCCCTCTCAGGGTCGTGTGTGGTGGTCTGAACGGGGTCCCGGGGCTGGCCGGGGAGGCCGTGTCGCGGCGCCTCCCCGGCCGGACCCGTCAGACCTCTTCGACGCTGCTCGGCTCGCGCCGGGACAGGTCGATGCCGAGCTCCTCCGCGGCGCGGAAGACGTCCTCGTCGGTGTCGCGCATCTCGATGGACATGCCGTCGCTGGACAGCACCTCCACGTTGAGGCACAGGGACTGCATCTCCTTGATGAGCACCTTGAAGGACTCCGGGATGCCGGGCTCCGGGATGTTCTCGCCCTTGACGATGGCCTCGTAGACCTTCACGCGGCCGGTCACGTCGTCGGACTTGATCGTCAGGAGTTCCTGGAGGGCGTAGGCGGCGCCGTACGCCTCCAGCGCCCACACCTCCATCTCGCCGAAGCGCTGACCGCCGAACTGGGCCTTACCACCCAGCGGCTGCTGGGTGATCATCGAGTACGGTCCGGTGGACCTGGCGTGCAGCTTGTCGTCCACGAGGTGGTGCAGCTTGAGGATGTACATGTAGCCGATGGAGATCGGGTCGGGGAACGGCTCCCCGGACCGGCCGTCGTACAGCCGCGCCTTGCCGGACGGCAGGACCAGGCGGTCGCCGTCGCGGTTCGGGATGGTGGACTCGAAGAGGCCGGCCATCTCGTCCTCGCGGGCGCCGTCGAACACCGGGGTGGCGACGTTCGTGCCGGGGTCGACGTCGTCGGCGCCGATGGCGGCGAGGCGCTCCTTCCACTCCGCGTCGGTGCCCTCGACCTTCCAGCCCTGGGAGGCGAGCCACCCGAGGTGGATCTCCAGGACCTGGCCCGGGTTCATGCGGGAGGGGACGCCCAGCGGGTTCAGGATGATGTCCACCGGGGTGCCGTCCTCCATGAACGGCATGTCCTCGACGGGCAGGATCTTGGAGATGACGCCCTTGTTGCCGTGGCGGCCGGCGAGCTTGTCACCGTCGGTGATCTTGCGCTTCTGGGCCACGTAGACGCGGACGAGCTGGTTCACGCCGGGCGGCAGCTCGTCGCCCTCCTCGCGGTCGAAGACGCGCACGCCGATGACCTTGCCGGTCTCGCCGTGCGGCACCTTCAGGGAGGTGTCGCGGACCTCACGGGCCTTCTCGCCGAAGATGGCGCGCAGCAGGCGCTCCTCCGGGGTCAGCTCGGTCTCGCCCTTCGGGGTGACCTTGCCGACCAGGATGTCGCCGGCCTCGACCTCGGCGCCGATGCGGATGATGCCGCGGTCGTCGAGGTCGGCGAGGACCTCCTCGGAGACGTTCGGGATGTCCCGGGTGATCTCCTCGGGGCCGAGCTTGGTGTCGCGGGCGTCGACCTCGTGCTCCTCGATGTGGATCGAGGAGAGGACGTCGTCCTGCACCAGGCGCTGGGAGAGGATGATCGCGTCCTCGTAGTTGTAGCCCTCCCACGGCATGAACGCGACGAGCAGGTTCTTGCCGAGGGCCATCTCACCGCGCTCGGTGGACGGGCCGTCGGCGATGACCTGGCCGGTCACGACGCGGTCGCCCTCCTCGACCAGGACCTTCTGGTTGAAGGAGGTGCCCTGGTTGGAGCGGTGGAACTTCGCCAGCCGGTGCGTGACGTTGGTGCCGTCGTCGTACTGGACGGTGATGTAGTCGGCCGAGACGTCGGTGATGACGCCGTCCCGGTCGGCCTTGATGACGTCGCCGGCGTCCACGGCCGAGCGGTACTCCATGCCGGTGCCGACCAGCGGCGCCTCGGCCTGGATGAGCGGCACGGCCTGGCGCATCATGTTCGAGCCCATGAGGGCGCGGTTCGCGTCGTCGTGCTCGAGGAACGGGATCATGGCGGTCGCGACCGACACCATCTGGCGCGGCGAGACGTCCATGTAGTCGACCTCGGTGCCCGGCACGTAGTCGACCTCACCGCCGCGGCGGCGGACCAGGACGCGGGACTCGGCGAAGCGGTAGTCGTCGGTCAGGCGGGCGTTCGCCTGGGCGATGACGAACCGGTCCTCCTCGTCGGCGGTCAGGTAGTTGACCTCGTCGGTGACGACGCCCTCGGTGACCTTGCGGTACGGGGTCTCGACGAAGCCGAACGCGTTGACCCGGCCGAAGGCGGCCAGCGAGCCGATGAGGCCGATGTTCGGACCCTCGGGGTCTCGATCGGGCACATGCGGCCGTAGTGCGAGGGGTGCACGTCACGGACCTCCAGGCCGGCCCGCTCACGGCTGAGGCCGCCGGGACCCAGCGCCGACAGGCGGCGCTTGTGGGTGAGCCCGGAGAGCGGGTTGGTCTGGTCCATGAACTGGGAGAGCTGGCTGGTGCCGAAGAACTCCTTGATGGAGGCGACGACCGGCCGGATGTTGATCAGGGTCTGGGGCGTGATCGCCTCGACGTCCTGGGTGGTCATGCGCTCGCGGACGACGCGCTCCATGCGGGCCAGGCCGGTGCGGACCTGGTTCTGGATGAGCTCGCCGACGTTGCGCAGGCGGCGGTTGCCGAAGTGGTCGATGTCGTCGGTCTCGACGACGATCGTCCGGCCCGCGGAGGTGGTGGTCTCCGTCTCACCGGCGTGCAGGCGGACCAGGTACTTGATCGTGGCGACGATGTCCTCGACGGTCAGGACACCGGCGTCCAGCGGCTCGTCACCGCCGAGCTTCTTGTTGATCTTGTACCGGCCGACCTTGGCCAGGTCGTACCGCTTCGGGTTGAAGTACAGGTTCTCCAGGAGGGTCTGCGCGGCCTCGCGGGTCGGCGGCTCGCCCGGACGGAGCTTGCGGTAGATGTCGAGCAGCGCGTCGTCCTGCCCCTGGGTGTGGTCCTTCTCCAGGGTGGCGCGCATCGACTCGTAGTCGCCGAACTCCTCGAGGATCTGGTCCGAGGTCCAGCCCAGGGCCTTCAGCAGCACGGTGACGGACTGCTTGCGCTTGCGGTCGATGCGCACGCCGACCATGTCGCGCTTGTCGATCTCCATCTCCAGCCAGGCACCCCGGGACGGGATGATCTTGGCGGAGAAGAGGTCCTTGTCCGAGGTCTTGTCGATGCTGCTGTCGAAGTAGACGCCCGGGGAACGGACGAGCTGCGAGACGACGACGCGCTCGGTACCGTTGATGCAGAAGGTGCCCTTGTCCGTCATGAGCGGGAAGTCGCCCATGAACACCGTCTGGGACTTGATCTCACCGGTCTCGTTGTTCGTGAACTCGGCGGTGACGAAGAGCGGCGCGGCGTACGTGAAGTCGCGCTCCTTGCACTCGTCGATCGAGTTCTTCGGCGGCTCGAAACGGTGGTCCCGGAACGTCAGGGACATGGACCCGGAGAAGTCCTCGATCGGGGAGATCTCCTCGAAGATCTCCTCCAGACCGGACTTCCGGGGAACGTCCTGTCCACTGTCAAGCGCGGCCTCGACGCGGGCTTTCCAGGCGTCGTTGCCGAGGAGCCAGTCAAAGCTCTCGGTCTGCAGCGCAAGGAGATTCGGAACCTCGAGAGGCTCCTTGATCTTCGCAAAAGAGACACGCAGGGGTGCGGTGCTGGTGCCGTTATTCGTACTGTTGGTCGAGGCGTTGCGCGAGGCGGCCAAGAGGGGGTCCTTCCGAGGGCTCGGACTCTCTGCGCGCGTACCGGCCCCCCTGGTGACGGGCAGGGAGCAGCTAGGCAGCGCAAAGGGTCAGTGTAGCCACAAGGCCCACTGATGTCCAATGCCTCTATCGACCAACGAGCCCTCGGTGTCCTCGTGCCGTGCCTTCCGTGATCCACGCCCGGCCGCCTCGGTCGCCGGCCGCGGATCTTCCTGCCGCATCACTTCCCACTCCGCCGGACATCCATGCCTCGGATCATGAACCGTTCCGGCGGCGCGACCTGAGAATCGCGCGCCCGCTCCGGTTCGTCAAGGCCCCCGGGGTGACCGAAGATCACCATACCCGCCTCCCCGGCGGGGGCAAGGAGGCGGCCGCCACAACGCCCAGGGGCGATCACCCTGCTGGGTGATCGCCCCTGGGAGGCCCCCCGCCGGACGGCAGGGGGCCGCTGTCGCGTCAGCGGCAGAGGGTCACTTGACCTCGACACCGGCGCCGGCGCCCTCGAGGGACTCCTTGGCCTTGTCGGCGGCCTCCTTGTTGACCTTCTCGAGGACGGGCTTCGGGGCGCCGTCCACCAGCTCCTTGGCCTCCTTCAGACCCAGGGAGGTCAGCTCGCGCACGACCTTGATGACCTGGATCTTCTTGTCACCGGCGCTGGTGAGGACGACGTCGAACTCGTCCTTCTCCGGCTCGGCCTCGGCGGCGGCGCCACCACCCTGGGCGGGCAGGGCGACGGCGGCCGGCGCGGCGGCCTCGACGTCGAACTTCTCCTCGAACTTCTTCACGAAGTCCGACAGCTCCAGCAGGGTCATGCCGGCAAACTCTTCGAGCAGCTCGTCCTGGCTCAGCTTCGCCATGATGGCGGTCCTTCCATGTCTCTGGGTCCCTCGGCGGGTGCCGGGAACACAACCGGGGGTGGTGCGGGCGGCGTCTGCCTACTCCGACGGAGTGGCCTCGCCGGAACCGCCCTTTTCGACCTTCTCGCGCAGCGCGTCCGCGGTGCGGACGAACTTCGTGAGCGGGGCCTGGAAGGTCGCCGCGGCCTTGGCCATGGACGCCTTCATGCCGCCGGCCAGCTTGGCCAGCAGCACCTCGCGGGACTCGAGGTCCGCGAGCTTCTCGATCTCCGCCGCGCTCAGGGGCTTGCCGTCGAGGACACCGCCCTTGATGACGAGCGCGGGGTTCTCCTTGGCGAAGTTGCGCAGGCCCTTCGCCGTCTCGACCGGGTCACCGGTCACGAACGCGACGGCCGTGGAGCCCTTGAAGAACTCGTCGAGCCCGGTGACCCCGGCCTCGTTGGCCGCGATCTTGCTCAGCGTGTTCTTCGCCACACGGTACTGGGCGTTCTCACCGAGTGAACGGCGCAGCTGCTTGAGCTGGGCCACGGTGAGACCGGTGTACGCGGTGACGACGGCCGCGTGGGAGTTCTCGAACTTCTCCTTGATCTCCGCAACCGCCGCGCCCTTGTCGGTGCTCGCCATAACCTCGGCCCTCCTTCCGGGACTTTCCGGGTGATTCGAACCGCACGGAAGGGAGCTGGACGCAAACGAAACGCCCCGGCGCTGGCGCTCGGGGCGGACGGTCCGGGCTCGTACGACGGCCCGGGGGTGGACACCGGGTCTGCCATGAGCGCCTGGAGGTCATGCACGAACACCTGCGCAGGTCGCCCGCATCAGCGGATCCTTCGGCCCTCGCACATCCGTACGGACGCACGACGGCAACCAGCGGTCTTTGGCTTCACAGGAAGGGTAGGCCAGTGCCCGCCGCCGACGCAAATCCGGCGGCGGGCACGAACGGGACCCGGCGGGGCGCTCAGCCCGCCTGCGTGTCCGACGAGGACTCGGCCAGCTCCGCGATGCTCACCGTCTCGCCGTCGACGGGCGGCTGGACGTCCACCTCGGTGCCGAAGTCGCTGTAGGTGATCTCGTACGTCACCGGCCCGGCGTTCGTCTCGTACTCCTGGCGCAGACGCACCGGGAAGTCGTCCTCGTTCACCCACACGTCGATCGTGTAGCTGTCGATGCCCTGCTGCTCGGCGGTCTCGGTGAGCTGCTCGCGCTGCTCCTCGGTGAGCCCGTCCCCGCCGCCGGCGGACAGGGCCTCCTCGACCGTGACGGTGCCCCGGTAGTGCTCGGCCTCCTCGCCGCCGACCTCCTCCTCGCCGGCGGACTCGATCTCCGGCGACGACAGCAGGAGCGCGATCTGCCGCCCCGGGTCCTGGGCGGCCGTGGCCATGCCGTCGGCCAGCCCGCGGGCGAGCGCGTCGTCGCCGTCCCGCTCGGCCTCCTCGGCCAGCTCGGCCAGGTCGATGCGCAGCCAGTGGCGGCCGTCGAAGGACTCGGCCAGGGTGTCGCCCAGGTCGGCCCACATCGTGTCGCCCTGCCACAGCACCGGGAGGCTGTCCGGCGCGCCGGTCCCGCCGCCGCCGAGGGCGGCGCCCTCGATCGTCGCGTCGAGCGCGGGCTCGTCGCCCCAGGCCATGTCGCCGCTGAACCGCACCTCGCCGCCCATGGCGTCGGAGCCGGTCAGGGTCGCGTCGAACGCGGCGGACCGCGTGCCGTCAGCGCTGTCGGCCGCCGCGCGGACCGCCTCGGCCGCGTCCCCCGACCCGCCGTCTCCTCCCGCCCCCTCCGAGGCCGCCGAACCGCTGTCGCCGCCACCGCCGGACTCGTCGTCGCCCCCGCCCCCGCAGGCGGCCGTACCGGCCAGCAGCAGCACGGCGGCGCCTCCCAGGGCGGTGGTCCGCGTCCACGAGCGCACACGTGTCGATCGCATGTCTGTCCCCTCAGACCGTGGTCGGGTGTCGTGCATGCTCGTCTTCCACGGGATGTGGACGGTTACTCCCCGCATACGGCGGTGTTCCGGGGGAACACGGGAACCGCCCCCGCGCCACGGGGCGCGGGGGCGGTCTCGGTGTTGCTGTCGCGGCGTGCGTCAGACGAGGGAGTCCTCGGTGAGCAGGTCGCGGGTGCGGTTGGTGTCCACCGGGATGCCGGGGCCGATCGTCGTGCTGATGACGGCCTTCTTGAGGTACCGGCCCTTCGCCGCGGACGGCTTCAGGCGCAGGATCTCCTCCAGGGCGGCGGCGTAGTTCTCGACGAGCAGACGCTCGTCGAAGGACACCTTGCCGATGATGAAGTGGAGGTTCGCGTGCTTGTCCACGCGGAACTCGATCTTGCCGCCCTTGATGTCGGTGACGGCCTTGGCGACATCGGGGGTGACGGTGCCGGTCTTCGGGTTCGGCATCAGACCGCGCGGACCGAGGACACGGCCGAGGCGGCCGACCTTGCCCATGAGGTCCGGGGTGGCGACGACGGCGTCGAAGTCCAGCCAGCCGCCGGCGACACGCTCGATCAGTTCGTCGGAGCCGACGTGGTCGGCGCCCGCGGCCTCCGCCGCCGCGGCACGGTCACCGGTCGCGAAGACCAGGACCCGGGCGGTCTTGCCGGTGCCGTGCGGGAGGTTGACGGTGCCGCGGACCATCTGGTCGGCCTTGCGCGGGTCCACACCCAGGCGCATGGCGACCTCGACGGTCGCGTCGAACTTGGCGGTCGAGGTGTCCTTGGCGAGACGGACGGCCTCCAGGGGCGCGTAGACGCTGGTCCGGTCGATCCGGGCGTCCGCGCTGCGGAGGTTTTTGCTGCGCTTCACTGCTGCTCCAAGCTGGTCGGGAGTCGTGGTACGGGCCAGCGCGGGCCCTGCCACGGGAGAAGGGGGACGTGCCGGGAGGCGCTCAGCCCTCGACGGTGACGCCCATGGAACGGGCGGTGCCGGCGATGATCTTCTCGGCGGCGTCCAGGTCGTTGGCGTTCAGGTCGGGCATCTTGGTGGTGGCGATCTCCCGGACCTGGTCGCGCGTGATCTTGGCGACCTTGGTCTTGTGGGGCTCGCCGGAGCCCTTCTCCACGCCCGCGGCCTTGAGGATCATCTTCGCGGCCGGCGGGGTCTTCGTGATGAAGGTGAAGGAGCGGTCCTCGTAGACCGTGATCTCCACCGGGATGACCCAGCCGCGCTGCGACTCGGTCGCCGCGTTGTAGGCCTTGCAGAACTCCATGATGTTGACGCCGTGCTGGCCGAGCGCCGGACCGACGGGCGGCGCGGGGTTCGCGGCGCCGGCCTGGATCTGGAGCTTGATCAGCCCGGTGACCTTTTTCCTGGGAGGCATGTGTCGGGTCCTCTACCTCTGCTGTGTGTTGGGAGTGCCGCCGGACGGGCTCGTCGGCCGGAGGCATACCGGACCACGGTAACGGGTACCGCCTTACGGCCAAAATCCGGCCGGCGCCCCCCTGGGCACCGGCCGGACCGAATCCCGTGGCTCAGTTCTTCTGGATCTGGTCGAAGCTCAGCTCGACCGGGGTCTCGCGGCCGAAGATCTCGACGAGGCCCTTGACCTTCTTGGAGTCGGGGTTGATCTCGTTGATCGTGGCCTGGAGCGTGGCGAACGGGCCGTCCGTGACGGTGACGGAGTCGCCGACCTCGAAGTCCAGGACCTGCACCTCGACCTTGCGGCCGGCCGCCGCGCCGCCCTCGGCCGCCGCCTCGGCGGCCTTCTGCTCGACCTCGGGCGCGAGCATCTTCACGATCTCGTCGAGGGTGAGCGGGTACGGGTCGTAGGCGTTGCCCACGAAGCCGGTGACGCCCGGGGTGTTGCGGACGACGCCCCAGGACTCGTTCGTCAGGTCCATGCGGACGAGGACGTAACTGGGGAGCTTGTTCTGCTTGATGGTGCGGCGGTCGCCGTTCTTGATCTGGACGACCTCTTCCTGCGGCACCTCGACCTGGAAGATGTAGTCCTCGACGTTGAGGGAGACGGCGCGCTGTTCGAGGTTGGTCTTCACGCGGTTCTCGTAGCCCGCGTAGGTGTGGATCACGTACCACTCGCCGGGGAGCGTGCGCAGTTCCTCGCGGAGCTGGGCCACCGGGTCGACCGGCTCCGTCTCCTCGGGCTCCTCGTCGGCCGCCTCGGCCTCTTCCGCGTCGTCGCCGGGCTCGGCGTCCTCGGCCGCCTCGTCCTCGGCGGCTTCGGGCTCGGCAGCCTCGTCCGCGCCGGGCTCGTCCGCGTGGGCGGTGTCCGCCTCATCGACGAGGTCGCCTGCGGTCTCGTCGGCCTCGGTCTCGGGGGACGCGGCGTCGTTGCGGTACGGGTCAGACACGATTGCTGCTTCTTCCTGCGCTTCCGGACACGGGGTTGACGGGCTCAGCCGAAGACGTACTCGACGGCCCGGCTGAATCCCCAGTCAAGCACGGTGAGGATGCAGATGACGACGACCACGAAAGCGATCACCGCCGTGGTGTAGGTGGAGAGCTGGCGCCGCGACGGCCAGACGACCTTGCGCAGTTCCGCGACGACCTGCCGGTAGAACAGGGCGAGACGGCCGAGGGGGCCCCGCTTGGCACGCTTGCCGCGGCGGCCGCCGTTCTTGCCGGCGCCGCTACCGGTGCCCTCACCGCGGGGCTGGGGCTCGGGCGCCTCCACGGAGTCTGTGATCCCAGCCACTCGTCCTCACCTGATCCCGGTCATGGTCATAAGCCGCCCGGTCCACCCGGACGGCTGTGCACCTTGCGTGTAGCAGGGCCGGAGGGACTTGAACCCCCAACCGCTGGTTTTGGAGACCAGTGCTCTACCAATTGAGCTACGACCCTTTGCCGTGTGGTGCCGACAACGTACCGCATGCGGCGCCACCGGTGAGGAGTGTACGTGCTGAAGCGCCGGGCGTCGAACGGCAAGTGGCGTCCCGCGTGATCGCGCGCCCCCGCCGCGCCCCGCGCGGGGGCGGGACAACCCGAGTGCCCCGGCCCGTACGGGTCTGGGACGATGCCTGTATGAGTGCGACTTCCTCCTCCCCCGCAGAGCCGCCGGTCGCGCCGGCCGCCGGGCGCCGCGTCTCGGCCCGTGTCGGCGCGATCTCCGAGTCCGCCACGCTGGCCGTCGACGCCAAGGCGAAGGCCCTCAAGGCCGCCGGCCGCCCGGTGATCGGGTTCGGCGCAGGCGAGCCGGACTTCCCGACCCCGGAGTACATCGTGGCCGCCGCCGAGGCGGCCTGCCGCGAGCCGCGTTTCCACCGGTACACGCCGCCCGGCGGCCTGCCGGAGCTGAAGGAGGCGCTGGTCGCCAAGACGCTGCGCGACTCGGGTTACGGGATCGACGCGTCCCAGGTCCTGGTGACGAACGGCGGCAAGCAGGCGATCTACGAGGCGTTCGCGACCCTCCTCGACCCGGGCGACGAGGTCATCGTCCCCGCGCCGTACTGGACGACGTACCCGGAGTCGATCCGGCTGGCCGGCGGCGTGCCCGTCGAGGTCGTGACGGACGAGACCAGCGGTTACCTCGCGACCGTCGAGCAGTTGGAGGCGGCCCGCACCGAGCGGACGAAGGTCCTGCTGTTCGTCTCCCCCTCGAACCCGACCGGCGCCGTCTACAGCCGCGAGCAGACCGAGGCGATCGGCCGCTGGGCGCTGGAGCACGGCCTGTGGGTCCTCACGGACGAGATCTACGAGCACCTCGTGTACGGGGACACGCGGTTCACGTCGCTGCCGTCCGTCGTGCCGGACATCGCCGACCGCTGCGTCGTCGTCAACGGCGTGGCGAAGACGTACGCCATGACGGGCTGGCGCGTGGGCTGGCTGGTCGGCCCGCGCGACGTGATCAAGGCCGCGACCAACCTGCAGTCCCACGCCACGTCGAACGTGAGCAACGTCGCGCAGGCCGCCGCGCTCGCCGCCGTGTCGGGCGACCTGACCGCGGTGGCGGAGATGCGGTCGGCGTTCGACCGCAGGCGTCGCACGATCGTGCGCATGCTGAACGAGATCGACGGGGTGACGTGCCCCGAGCCGGCCGGCGCGTTCTACGCCTACCCGTCGGTGAAGGCGCTGCTCGGCAAGGAGATCCGCGGCCGGCGGCCGCAGGACAGCCTGGAGCTGGCGGGCCTGCTGCTGGAGGAGGCCGAGGTCGCGGTGGTGCCGGGTGAGGCGTTCGGCACGCCGGGGTACCTGCGCCTGTCGTACGCGCTCGGCGACGACGACCTGGTCGAGGGCGTCTCGCGGCTCCAGAAGCTGCTCGCGGAGGCCCGGGACTGACGCCTCCCCGCACCTCCGCGCGGTCCGCCCGCGTCCCCGGTCCTCCGACCGGGGGCGCGGGCGGACCCGTGTTCGGGCGCACGCCCCGGCGGGTCACCCGACTACCGGGCGGGTCGCCGGATGCGGCAAGATCCTGGGATGGAACGTGTACGTGACGTCCGTGCCCTGCCGAAGGCGCATCTGCATCTGCACTTCACGGGGTCGATGCGCCCCGGGACGCTGCTCGACCTGGCCGACAAGTACGGCGTCCACCTGCCGGACGCGCTGAGCAGCGGCAGGCCGCCGCGGCTGCGGGCGACGGACGAGCGCGGCTGGTTCCGCTTCCAGCGGCTGTACGACGCGGCGCGCGCCTGTCTGCGGGAGCCGGAGGACATCCAGCGGCTGGTGCGCGAGGCCGCCGAGGAGGACCTGCGGGACGGGTCGCGGTGGCTGGAGATCCAGGTCGACCCGACGTCGTACGCGCCCCGGCTCGGCGGGCTGATCCCGGCGCTCGAGATCATCCTCGACGCCGTGGAGACGACGCAGCGGGACACCGGGCTCGGGATGCGGGTCCTGGTGGCGGCCAACCGCATGAAGCACCCGCTGGACGCCCGGACGCTGGCCCGCCTCGCGGTGCGCTACCGGGACCGGGGCGTGGTGGGTTTCGGGCTGTCCAACGACGAGCGGCGCGGTTTCGCGCGCGACTTCGACCGGGCGTTCGCGATCGCGCGGGACGGCGGTCTCCTCGCGGCGCCGCACGGCGGTGAGCTGTCGGGTCCCGAGAGCGTGCGGGACTGCCTGGACGACCTGCGGGCGGCCCGTGTGGGGCACGGGGTGCGGGCGGCCGAGGACCCGGTGCTGCTGGAGCGGCTGGCGGCGGCGCGGGTGACGTGCGAGGTCTGCCCGGCGTCGAACGTGGCGCTCGGCGTGTACGAGGAGCTGGCGGACGTGCCGCTGCGGAAGCTGTGGCGGGCCGGGGTGCCGATGGCGCTGGGGGCGGACGATCCGCTGCTGTTCGGGTCGCGGCTCGCCGAGCAGTACGAGATCGCGCGGGAGCACCACGCGTTCACCGACCACGAGCTGGCGGAGCTGGCGCGGCAGTCGGTGCGGGCATCGGCGGCGCCGGAGGACGTGCGGGAGAAGGTGCTGCTGGACATCGACGGGTGGCTGGCCGTGTGAGGCGGGGGCATCCGTCCGCCAACGCGCGCTGTCGGGGCGGGCGTTGGGCGCTTCCGTGCCGGTGCGGGGCGCGCCTAGAGTGATCGCCACCTCCGGTGGTGAGGTCGCGAAGGGGAACGACGGATGGGTGGCGGCATGGGCGACGGCGCGGATTTCGCGGCGGAATACTTCGCGCAGGATCCGGTGGTGGTCCCCGGCATCGACGTGACGAAACCGAGCATCGCCCGGGTGTACGACCACCTGCTGGGCGGCAAGGACAACTACGCCGTGGACCGGGAGCTGAGCGATGTCTTCATCACCCGCATCCCGGGCGCGCGGATCATCGCGTTCGACAACCGGCGGGCGCTCGTTCGGGCGGTCGGGGCGATGAGCGAGGCGGGGATACGGCAGTTCATCGACATAGGGAGCGGCCTGCCGACGGCCGACAACGTGCACCAGGTCGCGCAGCGGCACGCGCCGGAGTCGCGCGTCGTGTACGTGGACAACGACCCGGTCGTGCTGGCGCACGGCGGCGCCCTGCTCGCGGAGAACGAGCGGACCGTCGTCGTGCAGGGGGACCTGCGGGACCCGGCGGGCGTCCTGGAGCACGACGAGGTCCGCGAGCTGATCGACTTCGGGCGGCCGGTGGGCGTGGTGCTTTCGGCGATCCTGCACCACGTGAACGACGACGAGGACCCGCGGGCGCTGATGCGGGTGTGGCGGGAGGGCGTGCCGTCCGGCAGCCACTTCTACATCAGTCACTTCCGGAGCGAGCGGGACGAGGAGTCGGCGCGTCTCGAGGCGATCCTGCAGCAGTCGCTGGGGCGGGGCCGGTGGCGGACGGACGAGGAGATCCTGGGGCTGTTCGAGGGTCTCGACCTGCTGGAGCCGGGGATACTGCCGTGCGCGCTGTGGCGGACGGACGCGGCGGAGGCGGAGCTGACGTCGTGGCAGCGGCTGATCGCGGGCGGCCTGGCCGTCCTGCCGTGATCCCGCCTCCGCGCGCCCGTGCGGCGGTGCGGCGTCAGGTGCCGTCGGCGGCGGCCTCCAGCCGGGCGATGTCGAGCTTGCCCATGGCGAGCATGGCCTCGGTGGCGCGGCGGGCGCGCTCCGGGTCGGGGTCGGTGACCAGCTCTTCGAGGCGGGTGGGGACGACCTGCCAGGACAGGCCGTAGCGGTCCTTGAGCCAGCCGCAGGGGCCTTCCTCGCCGCCCTCGCCGAGCGCGGACCAGTAGTGGTCCACCTCGGCCTGGTCGGCGCACTCGACGAGGAGGGAGACGGCCTCGTTGAACGTGAACTCGGGGCCGCCGTTGAGCGCGGTGAAGGGCTGCCCGTCGAGGAGGAAGTCGACGGTGAGGACGGTGCCGGCGGGGCGGGGGCCGGCCTCGGTGTAGTGGGTGACGCGGGTGACGGACGAGTTCGGGAAGACGGAGACGTAGAAGCGGGCCGCCTCCTCGCCCTGGGTGTCGAACCAGAGGTTGGTCACGATGCGGGGCATGGGTGTCCTTCCGGTGGGAACGGTCGGCGGGTGTGCGGTGCCCGCCGTCCGTGCTGACCCGTGGCGGGCGCGGAACTCATCGCCCGGCCGCGGATCGGGGGCGCCCGTATGCTGGCGGGGTGCAGGAGATCCGTAACGCGCCGCTCGCGACACTGACGACGTTCCGGGTGGGGGGGCCGGCGGACCGGCTGGTGACCGCCACCACCGACGAGGAGGTGGTCGAGGCGGTCCGCGCGGCGGACGCCGGCGGGACACCGCTGCTGATCATCGCGGGCGGCAGCAACCTGCTCATCGCCGACGAGGGGTTCCGGGGCACGGCGCTGCGGATCGCGACGCGCGGTTTCGCCCTGGAGGGGGAGCGTCTCGAGCTCGCGGCCGGCGAGCGGTGGTCGGACGCCGTCGCCCGCACGGTGGACGCGGGGCTCGCGGGTGTGGAGTGTCTGGCGGGTGTGCCGGGGTCGGCGGGGGCCACGCCCATCCAGAACGTGGGGGCGTACGGCCAGGAGGTGTCGGGCGTCATCGCGGAGGTGGTGGCGTTCGACCGTGCGGCGGACCGGGTGGTGACGCTGCCGGGCGACGCGTGCGGCTTCGGGTACCGGACCAGCCGGTTCAAGGCGGATCCGGGGCGCTTCGTGGTGCTGCGGGTGCGGCTGCGCCTGGAGGACGCGGCGGGTCTGTCCGGGCCGGTCCGGTACGCGGAGACGGCGCGGACGCTCGGGGTCGAGCCGGGCGACCGGGTGCCGGTGGCCGCGGCGCGGGACGCGGTGCTGAAGCTGCGGGCGGGCAAGGGGATGGTGCTCGACCCGGAGGACCACGACACGTGGTCGGCGGGGTCGTTCTTCACCAACCCGGTGCTGGACGAGGGAGCGTGGGCGGCGTTCCTGGAGCGGGTGGCCGGACAGCTGGGGCCTGAGATCCTGCCGCCGGCGTATCCGGACGGCGAGGGGCGTACGAAGACGTCGGCGGCGTGGCTGATCGACCGCGCGGGGTTCTCGAAGGGGTGGGGCTCGGGGCAGGCGCGGATCTCGGGCAAGCACACCCTGGCGCTGACCAACCGGGGCGGCGCGACAGCGGCCGACATCGTGGCGCTGGCCCGTGAGGTGCGGGACGGGGTGCGGGACGCGTTCGGTGTGACGCTGACGAACGAGCCGGTGATGGTGGGCGCGGCGCTCTAGGGTCTGGCCCGGGGCGCGAACGCGCGCCCGCCGACCCCGGTGGGGTGGGCGGGCGTCGCGGTGACGTGTGCCGGAGGTCCTCCGGCGGTGCTCAGACGGTCACGGTCTCGCGTTCCGGCGCGGGCATCTCCGCCGGCGCGGGGGCGGGCTCGCGGCGGGTGGGGAACAGCAGGATCGTCACGGCGGCCGCCAGCAGTGCGGCGACGCCGCCCCAGACGGCGGGGGTGAGGCCGTCGGTGAACCGCTGCGGCGTCTCGTACCCGCCGTTGGCGGCGAAGACGGACGCGAGGACGGAGACGCCGAGGGCGCCGCCGAGTTCGCGCAGGGCGTTGCTGACGCCGGAGGCGATGCCCTGCTCACGGGGCTGCACGGCCCCCATGACCATCGGGCTGACGGCCGCGAAGAACAGGGCCATGCCCGCGCCGCACAGCACGAACGCCGGGACCTGGCTGACGTAGCTCACGTCCGGGTCGGCGAGGACGGCGATCCAGCCCAGGCCCGTGGCCATCGCGACGAGGCCGGTGGCGACGATCGGGCGGCCGCCGATGCGGTCGGCGAGGGCGCCGGCGAACGGGGTGACGACCAGCGGCATGGCGGTCCACGGCAGCATCCGCAGGCCGGCTTCGGTCGGCGAGTAGTGCTGGATGAACTGCAGGAACTGGGTCAGCAGGAAGATCGAGCCGAACATCCCGGCGTACATCAGCAGTCCGGCCGCGTTGACGGTGCTGAAGGCGCGGGAGCGGAAGAGCCGCATGGGCAGCATCGGGGAGGGCGTGCGGAGCTCCCAGGCGACGAACGCGATCAGCAGCAGCCCGCCGACGACGAAGCCGGTGAGGACGCTGCCTGAGGTCCAGCCGTGCTCGCTGCCGCGCACGATGCCGAGGAGGACGCCGAACAGGCCCGCGCTGACGAGGACCGTGCCCACGGGGTCGAGGCGGGTGCCCTCGACGCGGCTCTCGGCTATGCGGGCGCGGATCAGCGGGACGAGGGCGACACCGATCGGCACGTTCAGCCAGAAGATCCAGTGCCAGGACATGTGTTCGGTGATGGCGCCGCCGACGAGGGGGCCGCCGGCGACGGCCAGGCCGTTGATGGCGCCCCAGATCCCGAGGGCCGCGCCGCGCCGCGCGGCGGGGACGGCGGCCGTGATCAGGGTGATGCTCAGCGGGAAGATGCCGGCGGCGCCGACGCCCTGGACCGCGCGGGCGGCGATGAGGAGGCCGGTGGAGTCCGCCAGGGCGGCGCCGGCCGAGGCGAGGGTGAAGACGGCGGCACCGAGCGCGAAGACGCGGCGGCGGCCGATCCGGTCGCCGAGGGCGGCGGCCGGCAGCAGGAGGCAGGCGAACGGGAGGGTGTAGGCGTTGACGATCCATTCCAGGTCGTCCAGGCCGCCGCCGAGGTCCTCGCGGATGACGGGGATGGCGGTGGTGACGACCAGGTTGTCGAGCGCGGCCATGAAGGTGGCGGCGCCGGTGAGGACGAGGGTCCAGACGATCAGGGCGCGCGACGGCGTCGCGCCGGTGGTGGGTGGTGCCGTTCCTGCCACGGTGTCCTCCGGGGGACAGTCAGGTAGTGATCGGTCAATAACTTTCGGGGGCCGAAAAAAGGGCCGCGCGTGGCCGGTACCGGCACGCGCGGCCGGGTCAGGCGGTCGAGTCGGAGGGGCCAGGGGGGCCGGACGCGGCGGACGCCGCCCTCAGGTGCGAGAGGAAGGCTTCACCGCAGGCCGTCCACACCGGGTCGTCGCCCGGAAAGCCCATGGACAGCAGGACGTTGATGAGCATCCCGGTGCCGAAGAACTCACCGGTCCGCTCCGTGTCGGCCCCCAGGACGAGGTGCGCGGCGTCCCAGAGCCCGCGCCAGTACCCGCGGATCACCTCGGCGAACGCCTCGTCACCGCTGGTACGCGCCGTGAGGGCCGCGAGGTACATCTGCATCTGGAACATCAGCAGATCACTGTCGCGGGTGATCAGACGCGCGTACGCGTGCCCGAGCGTCTCCTCGACATCGGCCGGGCTCAGCCCCTCCCCCGCTTCCTCCATCGCCCGTTCGAACGTCTGCCCGATGGCGAGGCTGCAGCGTTCGGCGGCGGCGAGGAAGATGGCCCGCTTGTCGGGGAAGAGCCGGAAGAGGTACGGCTGGGAGACCCCGACGCGGCGGGCGATGGCGGCCGTCGACGTGCCGTCGTACCCCCCGCGTCCGAATTCCGTGATGGCCGCGCGGATGACGCTCTCGCGCCGCTCCGCCGCGGACATCCGGGTGCTCTCCTTGGCCATGGGAAGAAAGTTAGTGACCAATCACTTAGCTGTCAAGCGGGGGTGCGCCGTCAGGCCAGCCGTACGACCGCGCGGGACAGGCCGAGGACCTTCTCGCCCGCGCTGCGCGCCGTCAGGTCCACGCGGACCGTGCGGGCCTCGTCGTCCAGCTTGGCGCCGACCTTCGCCGTCACCTCGATGACCGCGCCCTTGTCGTCGTCCGGCACGACGACCGGCTTCGTGAACCGCACGCCGTACTCGACGACGGCCGCCGGGTCGCCCGCCCAGTCGGTGACGACGCGGACGGCCTCGGCCATGGTGAACATGCCGTGCGCGATGACGTCGGGCAGGCCGACGCTCCGCGCGAAGCGCTCGTTCCAGTGGATCGGGTTGAAGTCGCCGGACGCCCCCGCGTACCGCACGAGCGCGGCCCGCGTGACGGGGAACTCCGCGGCCGGCAGCTCGGTGCCCACCTCGACATCGGCGTACCTGACACGGGCCGTCACGCGGCACCTCCCTCGTTCCCCGCGGGCTCCACGGCGCGGGCCACCAGCTTCGTGACGACGGTCACGACGTGCTCGCCGTCCGCGTCGTGGATCTCGCCCCTGACGTCGACCATGTCGGCGCCCGCACGGGAGGAGATCGCGTCGATCGTGGACGTGACGGTCAGCCGGTCGCCGGCGCGCACCGGGCGGGAGTACACGAACTTCTGGTCACCGTGCACGACGCGGCTGTAGTCGAGGCCGAGCGCCGGGTCCTGGATCACCGTCCGGGCGGCGGCGAAGCTGATCGCGAACACGAACGTCGGCGGCGCGATCACGTCCGGGTGCCCGAGCGCCCCGGCGGCCTCCCGGTCGGTGTAGGCCGGGTTCGGGTCGCCGACGGCGACGGCGAACTCGCGGATCTTCTCCCGGCCGACCTCGTACGGCTCGGTGGGCGGATACGTCCGCCCCACGAACGACTGGTCCAGTGCCATCGCGGGCCTCACATCCCTTTCACCGCATCACGCGGGGACAGACAACGGGAACGGCGGACAGACACGAAGAAGGCCGCGCCCCGGGACGGGCACGGCCTCTTCGAGGGCTGTGGAACGGTGATTCTTCTGTGCTGGCCGGTGGCCGGTGCTCAGCGCGTCTCGCGGTGGGCGGTGTGCGCGTTGCAGCGGGGGCAGTGCTTCTTCATCTCCAGGCGGTCCGGGTCGTTGCGCCGGTTCTTCCGGGTGATGTAGTTCCGCTCCTTGCACTCCACGCAGGCCAGCGTGATCTTCGGGCGGACGTCGGTGGCAGCCACGTGAGTGCTCCTTGACGGAATGGACGGTCGTACGGTCGTACCTATGTGAACACAGAAGAGAGTAGCCGATCGGAGGACCGACCCCGCAATCGGCTACTTCGTGGTAGCGGCGACCGGACTTGAACCGGTGACACAACGATTATGAGCCGTTTGCTCTACCGACTGAGCTACGCCGCCTCAGGGGTGGACGGACACCCGGACAACCTCGCCGGACGCCTCAACTACCCCAGAGCCCCAAAACGGAATCGAACCGTTGACCTTCTCCTTACCATGGAGACGCTCTGCCGACTGAGCTATTGGGGCGAGCGCTGAAGAGATTACACGGTTCCGCCCGGAAGGCGAAATCGGTAACGCTCCCGGCGGCCGGGGGGCCGGCCCGCGATCGGCACGTCCCGCATCCGCGCGCGCACGCCCCGTACGCTCCCAAGCGATGCCCGATGACCGTCTTGTCCTCACCGGCCCCCGGCTGGCCGACGGGCGTGCCGTGGACGTCCTGCTGGCCGCCGGGCGGATCGCCGCCGTGGGCACGCGGGACAGCCTCGCCGGGCGGGTCGCGGACGGGGCCGCCCGTGTCGACCTCGCCGGCTGGCTCCTGCTGCCCGCGCCCGCCGAGCCGCACGCCCACCACGACACCGCCCTCACGGCGGGCGGCGCCCCGCCGGACGCCACGTCCGGCGCGCTGCGCCGCCGCGTGACCGAGGCCGCGCTCGTCCAGCTGGGGCACGGCGCCACCACTCAGCGAACCCATGTGCGCATCGGGGACGCGGTGGGGCTGGGCGCGCTGGAGGCCGCCCTGGAGGCGCGCGCCGCGCTCCGCGACCTGGCGGACCTGCGGACCGTCGCCGTTCCCCGCCTGCTGACGGGGCGCGCGGGGGCGGACAACCGGGCCATGCTGCGGGACGCGGCGAAGATGGGCGTCTGCGCCCTCGGCGGCGCTCCCGACCTCGACCCCGACCCGGCGGGGTACGCCGACCTGGTGCTCGACCTGGCGGACGAGCACGGGTGCCCGGTGGACCTGCACACGGCGGGTGACGACCCGGCGCGTCTCGCGCGGCTCGCCTCGGCGGCGGGGGCGGCGCGGTTCGGCGTGGTGATCGGGCCGTGCGACGGTCTGGCGCGGCTGCCCGCCGACGTGGCGGTGCGGGCGGCGGAGCACCTCGCCGCGTCCGGGGTGACGGTGGTGTGCCTGCCGCAGGGGCCGTGCGGGCTCGCGGACGCGGCGGCGGGCGGCGGCCCCGGCGGCACGCCGGCGCGGCTGCTCGCGACGGCGGGTGTGCGAGTGGCGGCGGGGGGCGGGGCACTGCGGGACGCGGCGAACCCGGTGGGGCGCGGTGACCCGCTGGACGCGGCGTACCAGCTCGCGTCGCACGGGGCGCTGCGGCCGGCCGGAGCGTACGCGGCGGTGAGCGCGCGGGCGCGGGCGGCGATCGGCGCGCCGGAGGTGCGGGTGGAGGCGGGCTTCCCGGCGGAGCTGCTCGCGGTGCGCGGGGAATCGGTGGCGGGCGCGCTGTCGCTGGCGTACAGCCGGCTCGTGATCCACCGCGGCAGGGTGGTGGCCCGGACGAGCGCGGTGCGCGAGTACTGCGGGGCGCCGGAGGACAAGGGCGGCGGCGGTCCGGAACTCCCCCGCCAGTCGACGGGCTGACGCCGCCGTCGCGGGTGCAACGTTCTACGCGCCGGCAGGCGGCCGTGCCCACCGGACGGGGACCGGCGACCGGATCACACCCCTCGTTGTGCATCGTTGTCCACGGCCGACCCCGGCGGCGTTCCGCCACCGCGCACGAGTCAGGTAGAACGATGCACCGCCCACTGTTCTCGCTGAGCGACGGAAGCGGGCCGAGTGGTGCATCGTTCTCCTTCCTTGCCGATTCCCGCGCCCAGCGCCCATCGTGGGGACAGTCAGGTCCGGTCGGCGGGCCTCGCGGGGAACGCGGGCGTCGGGAGCGGACGCCCGGCCCCGCACACGGGCGCGGACGAGGAGCACGGCCGATGACCGACGACAGGCGCATGGGACCACCCCGTTTCGGGAGCGAACGCGACATGCTGCGGGCTTTCCTCGACTACCACCGCGCCACCCTCGCCATGAAGTGCGAAGGGCTCACCGATGAGGAGTTGCGGGAGCGGTCGATGCCGCCGCCCGGGCTTTCGCTGCTCGGTCTGGTGCGGCACATGGCGGAGGTGGAGCGCGCCTGGTTCCGTCGGGTGTTCGAGGACAACGACGCGCCCATGGTCTGGTCCGCCGACATCGATTTCCAGGCGGCCTACGACGCGAGCGCGTCGACCCGGAGGGAGGCGTTCGCGGCCTGGGAGGCCGAGGTGGAGAACTCGCGCCGTATCGAGCGGGAGGCCGAGTCGCTGGACCGGGCCGGGCATCAGCCGCGTTGGGGTGAGGACGTGTCGCTGCGGATGGTAATGGTGCACGTGCTGCTGGAATACGGCCGCCACAACGGGCACGCGGACCTTCTGCGTGAGGGTGTCGACGGGACAGTGGGCGCCTGAGTCCGACGGGCCACCGGACAGCACGTAGTCGCCCGGAGCTGGTGGATCGTTCCACCGATACCCGCCATCGACCGCCCCGGCATCGGCTTGTGCGGGAGTGGATCGTTTTCCCTCGCGGGTGGACCGGTCGGCGGCGGGATCCGCGAGCGCCGGTCAAGCACGGTGCACCGCCCGGCCCCACCCCCCGTGCGACAGGGGCGGGCCGGGCGGTGCATCGTTCTACGTCGGTGCCGGGCGGCGCGGTGCGCGCCGGGGGCGGGTCAGGGGGTGGACACCGCCGCGATCGCGTCCGGGACGGGGGTGTCGCCGCCGATCAGGTCGAGGGTCAGTCCGGCCGTGCCCGGTGCGTCGAGGAGGCCGGCCAGGACGGCCGCCACGTCGTCCCGGGTGACGGAGCCGCGTTCCAGGGGTTCGGCCGCGAGGCGTACGCGGCCCGTCGCCGGGTCGTCGGTGAGGCGGCCGGGCCGCAGGATCGTCGTGAACAGCCCCCGCCTGCGCCGGACGTCGTCGTCCGCCGCCGCCTTCGCCACCAGGTACGCCGCGAACACCGGGTCGGTCCCGGGCGGGGGCGGCCCGTCGGTGCCCATCGCCGACACCACGACGAACCTCCGCACGCCGACGTGCTCGGCCGCGTCCGCGAACAGCACCGCCGCCGCGCGGTCCACCGTGTCCTTGCGCGCCGCCCCGCTGCCCGGTCCCGCGCCGGCCGCGAACACCGCCGCGTCGGCACCGGCCAGGTGCCGGGCCACCTCTTCGACGGAGGCGGTCTCCAGGTCGCAGACGATCGGTTCCGCGCCGTCCGTGAGGAGGTCGGCGGCGTGGTCCCCGTTCCTGATGAGGCCGGCCACCCGGTCGCCGCGCGCGGCGAGCAGCCTCTCCAGCCGCCGCGCGATCTTGCCATGTCCACCCGCGATCACTGTGCGCATGACTGCGACCGTAACGCCGCCGCGTCGCCGCGGCACGGCGCGGCACGTCAGCGGCATGCCCGTAATTCTGGTCATTGAACGTCCAGATCATCCGAGATAGGGTCACCGCACCGAGAGATGAGGGAGATCACCATGCGGATCGCCGTGGCCGGCGCGACCGGCAACATCGGAGCACTCACCGTCGCCGCACTCGAACGGGACGGGCACGACGTCGTACGCGTCAGCCGTTCGCTGGGTGTCGATCTGTCGACCGGTGACGGCCTCGACGCCGCCCTGACCGGAGCGGAGGCCGTCGTCGACACCACGAACAGCGCGGCCACCGACCGGGACGAGGCCGTCGCGTACTTCGGCACCGCCACCCGGAACCTGCTCGCCGCCGAGGAGCGGGCGGGCGTCCGCCACCATGTGCTGCTGTCGATCGCCGGCATCGGCCGTGTCGACGGCAACGCGCACTACGCGGGCAAGCGGGAGCAGGAGCGTCTCGTCGCGGAGGGGCCGGTGCCGTGGACGGTCGTCCCCGCCACGCAGTTCCACGACTTCGCCGCGACCGTGACGGGCTGGACCGAGCAGGACGGCACCGCCACGATCGCGCCGCTGCTGGTGCAGCCGGTGGCGCCCGCCGACGTCGCCGACGTGCTGGCCCGCGTCGCGGCCGGCGAGCCGCGGGGCCGGCACCCCGATGTGGCGGGTCCCGAGCCGCAGGACCTCGTGGACATGGCGCGGCGGACGCACGCGGCGCGCGGGCGGTCGGTCCGGCTCGTGCCCACGTGGTCGGGGCTGTTCGGTCCCGAGATGGCGGGTAACGCCCTGCTGCCCGGCGAGGACGCGCACATCGCGCCGACGACGTTCGACGCGTGGCTGGGGACGCAGCGCCGGGAGCGGTGATCCGGGCGGAAGCCGTCGGAGGCGTCCGCGGTCGGCGGTGTCAGCCGGTGGTGCTCCAGCCGTTCTCGATGCACGCGACGCCGAACGCGTCGGCGGCCATCTCCCACTCGTCGTCGTCCGCGCCCGACGCGGCCGTGCGCGCGAGGACGTCGGCGGCGTCACGGATCGGGGCGACGCCCGACCCGGAGGCCGCCGAGTGCACCGATTCGGCGAGGTCGGCGCGCTCCGCCGCCGTCATGCCGACGCCGGCGACGCCGTCCACGTAGGCGCGGCAGGCGCGGTAGGCCGCCTGCTCCATGCCGTTCGTGTTCCCGTCGTCGCCGCCGTCCGCCTCGCCGCCGCACGCGGCGAGCGCGAGCAGGGCGGCGGCCGCCGCGGTGACGGCTGCGGCGCGGCGCTGACGGTGACGTGACACGCGGACAAGCATGGCACCGCCGGTCCGCCTCCGCGCCACCGCCTCACAGCGGGCCGGTGGCACCCCTGACTACCGCACCGCCCGGTCCGCCTCCGCGCCACCGCCCGCCTCCGGCGCCCCGCCGCCCGCGCGCATTTCGTCGGCACCGGAGAACGACCGCTCGCCGTGCACCGCCAGCTCATCGAGCACGGCCTGCGGGTCGCCCGCCTCGATCAGCTCCAACAGGTAGCGGTGCCGCGCGACATGGGACTCCAGGTCCTCGTAGTACCGCTCCCGGACGTACAGGTTCCGCGCCATGCACAGCAGGAGCTGGCGGTGCAGGGAGGCGTAGATCTCGTCGATCCGCCGATGCCCCGCGAGGGCCACGATCGAGGCGTGGAAGGCGTACCCGGCCTCCACCAGTGCGGCCCGGTCCGCCGCGCGTGCTGCCTCGGCCATGCGCTCGAGCGCGTCCCGGCAGGCCCGCATCCTCGCGGGCGTCCGCACGGGCACGCCCAGTTCGACCGCCGTGCGCTCAAGTGCCGAGCGCAGCGTGAGGATTTCGTACACGTCCCGGTCGGTGAGCGTGGCCACGACCGCGCCGCGCCGCGGCTGCACCACGATCAGGCCCTCCTGCTCCAGCAGGCGCATCGCCTCGCGCAGCGGGGGCCGGCTGATGCCGAGGCGCTCCGTCAGCACCAGCTCGATCAGCCGGTCCCCCGGCCCCAGTTCGCCGGACAGGATCATCTTGCG
Organism: Streptomyces sp. RFCAC02; assembly: GCF_004193175.1. Lineage (NCBI taxonomy): Bacteria > Bacillati > Actinomycetota > Actinomycetes > Kitasatosporales > Streptomycetaceae > Streptomyces > Streptomyces sp. RFCAC02. The sequence continues at coordinate 2,590,609 of NZ_SAUH01000001.1, forward strand.
CATGGCGCCGGCGGCGAGTTGGACGAGGCTCGGCGGGTTCAGACGATCGCGGTCGCTGGCGGCCTGGGATGCCATGGGGAGCCCTTTCGATGAAGGTCTGGGATCGCGGTGGCTGTCGAACAACCTCATCGTTCCAGGGTCTTGCCACCACCGCGAAAACTATTGTAGACAATAGTCACCCAGCCGAACCGGATGGGTCCGCACCAGATCGGGATCGAGATTCTGCAATGGGAAACGCTGAACTGCTCCGCCTTTTCGACGGACTTCGCGTCGCCGACGTCCGTGACGGCCTGGACTGGGCCGGACTGCACGCCAAGGGCACCGTCTCCCCGGACGTCACCCCTCTGTGGCAGGGCGCGCGGATGACCGGCATCGCCCGCACCATGCGGCTGCGGCCGTCGGAGAAGGCGGTGCCGCCGCTGACTCCCGAGGAGTACACGGAGTGGGCCGGCCGCTGGTATCGCGAGATCTACCCGAACCGGATCACGCCGACCATCGAGCAGGGCGACATCGTCGTGATCCAGTCCGCCGGGCTGCCGGTCGGCGAGGTCGGCTCCAACAACTCGCTCGAGTGGCACGCGGCCGGCGCCACCGGCGTGCTGACCAGCGGCGGGGTCCGCGACACCGACGAGTGCATCATGCAGGAGGTCCCCATCTTCTGCCGCTACCGCGCCCAGAGCATGGTCCAGGGCCGGGTGGAGTTCGACTCCCTCCAGGTGCCGGTGGACATCGGCGGCGTCCTGATCCGCCCCGGCGACATCGTGGTGGCGGACGGGGACGGCGTGGTGGCGGTCCCGGTCGAGCACGCCGAGACGGTCGCCAAGTACGCCCGCCAGGAACTGGACAACGACAAGATCGGCCGCCGCCGCATCTACGAGCAGCTCGGCCGGCCGCTGGACGACTCGGTCCTGTGATCGCCCGCGAATCCACCCGCGTCGGCTTCATCGGCCTGGGCAACCTGGGCCGGCCGATGGCGGAGGCACTGCTGGCGAGCGGCTGGCGGCTGACCGTCGCCGACCGCGCCCCGGGCCGGGCCGAGGAGTGCGCCGCGCTCGGCGCGCTCCCGGCGTCGGGCGACGCCGACCTCGCCGCCTGCGACGTCCTCGCCCTCGCCGTACCGGACGACGCGGCGGTCGAGGCGATCCTGACTCCGCTGCTGCCCGCGCTGCCGGACGGCGCGCTGGTCCTGGTGCACAGCACGGTCCTGCCGCAGACGGCGCGCGCGCTCGCGGCACGCGCCGCCGAACACGGCGTCGGCCTCCTGGACGCACCGGTCAGCGGTGGCGCCGAACGTGCCGCCCGCGGCGACCTGTCCGTCATGGTGGGCGGCGCGGCCGAAGACCTGGACCGCGCCCGCCCGGTGCTGGAGACGGTCGGCTCCGACGTGCGGCACGTCGGCCCGCCGGGGGCCGGCGCGGCGGTCAAACTCGCCAACCAGCTCATGATGTTCGCCGCACTCGCCGGCGCCCACGAGGCGCTCGACCTGGCGGCCGCCCACGGCGTCGGCGCCGAGGACGTCCTCGGCGCGGTGTCCGGCGGCACCGGCGACTCATGGGTGGCACGCCACTGGGGCTTCTTCGACGACGTCGCCGACGCGTACGACGCGGGCGGGACACCCGTGTCCGAACGCCCCTGGAGCAAGGACCTGTGGGAGGTGACGGCCGCGGCCCGCGCCGCGGGCGTCGCCCTCCCCCTGACCGGGCTCCTCGCCCAGACCATGGCCGACCGCGTGGAGAGACACGCGCGCTCGGCGCGGCGGCGCTGATCCGCCGGAGCCGCATCACGCCCCTGCGGAGGTTTCGCGATGAAGGAAAACAACGCGGGCGGGAGATCGGGAGGCACCGGGACGCCCACCCGGCCCGAGCCACCCCGCACCCTGTCCAAGGGCCGCCGTGCCAGAGGGGACAACCGGGCCGCCTACGCGTTCCTCACCCCGTGGCTCATCGGCATGCTGGTGTTCACCATCGGCCCGATGCTGTTCTCGCTGTACCTGGCGTTCACCCGCTACGACCTGTCCAGTTCGCCGGAGTGGATCGGTCTGGACAACTTCCGGCGGATGTTCACCACCGACCCGCGGTTCTTCTCGTCGGTGGACGTCACCCTCACCTACGTCCTGTGGTCCGTGCCGCTGCTGCTGGCGGTGTCCCTCGGCCTGGCCATGGTCCTCAACCGCGGCCTGCGGTTCCTCACCGGCTACCGCGCCCTGTTCTACATGCCGTCGCTGATCGGCGGCAGTGTGGCGGTGGCGGCGCTGTGGCGGCAGATCTTCGGCGAGGAAGGCATCGTCAACAAGGCGCTGGGCTCCATCGGCATCGACCACGGCAGCTGGATCGGCGACCCCGGCTCGGCGCTCTACACCATCGTGATCCTGCAGGTGTGGACGTTCGGCTCCGCCATGGTCATCTTCCTGGCCGGCCTGCGGCAGATCCCGCAGGAGCTGTACGACGCGGCAGCGGTGGACGGCGCGGGACCGGTACGCCGCTTCCGCTCCGTGACCCTGCCGACGCTGTCACCGCTGATCTTCTTCAACCTCCTACTCAGCGTGGTCAACGCGTTCCAGGCGTTCACGGGCGCCTACGTCGTCAGCAACGGCACCGGCGGCCCCTCCGACTCGACCATGTTCTACACGCTCTACCTCTACGAACAGGGCTTCGCCCAGCTCAACATGGGCTACGCGGCGGCCATGGCCTGGGTGCTGGTCCTCGGACTCGCGATCTTCGCGGGGCTCCTCATGTTCAGCACCCGGTACTGGGTCCACTACGGAGACGAACGATGACCACGACCGTCCGCGCGGCCCGCCGCCCGCGCCGCCCGCTCTTCGGCAGCCGGCCCACCCGGAGCCCGCTGCTCCGCGCCCTGGCCAAACACAGCGTCATGATCATCCTGCTGGTGCTCATGCTCTACCCGCTGCTGTGGATGTTCGGCGCGTCCTTCCGCCCCGACAACAAGGTCTTCACGACCCTGGGCCTGTTCACGGGCGACTTCACCACCGACAACTACACCCAGGGCTGGAGCGGCGGCGACCAGCTCAACTTCTCCCGCTTCTTCCTCAACTCACTGACCCTGACGGTGCTGTGCATCATCGGCAATCTCGTGAGCTGCTCCCTGACCGCCTACGCGTTCGCACGGCTGGACTTCCGTTTCAAGAAGGTGCTGTTCGCGCTCGTCATCGCCACGCTGCTCCTGCCGTACCACGTGACGCTCGTCCCGCAATACATCATGTTCAACCAGCTCGGCTGGGTGAACACCCTGCTGCCGCTGGTCGTCCCCAAGATCCTGGCCACCGACGCCTTCTTCATCTTCCTGATGGTGCAGTTCATCCGGGCGCTGCCGCGCAGCCTCGACGACGCCGCCCGCATCGACGGCTGCGGCCACTGGGGCATCTTCCGGCGGGTCATCGTCCCGCTGTCCGTACCGGCGCTCGGCACGACCGCCCTGTTCACGTTCATCAACACCTGGAACGACTTCCTCGGCCCGATGCTCTACCTCACCGAACCGGACACCTGGACCGTCTCCCAGGGGCTCGCGTCCTTCCTCGACGCCACCGGGCAGTCCAGTTACGGCTCCCTGTTCGCCATGTCCACCCTCTCGCTCGTGCCGGTCCTGGGCTTCTTCATCGCCGCCCAGAAACTCCTCGTCGAGGGCATCGCCACCAGCGGTCTGAAATGAGGAGACGCTGATGAGACTCCGCTTCCGGCGCCGCCCCCTGGCGGCCGGCGCCGCCACCCTGCTCGCGCTGCTCACCGCGGCCTGCGGCCACGGCATGCCCGACCACACCGACGCCGAACTGCGCGGGCAGGGCGAGATCACCGGGGACATCCGCTTCTCCTGGTGGGGCTCCGCGTCCCGCAACGCGGTCACCAACGAGGTGGCCGACATCTTCGAGGAGCAGTTCCCCGGCACGCACGTCGAACGCGAGGCGGCCGACTTCGGCAACTACTTCAAACGCCTCAACGTCCAGGGCGCGGGCCGGAACATGCCCTGCGTCACCCAGCTCCAGGCCCGCACCCTGGGCGACTTCACCGTCCGTGACACCCTGCTGCCCCTCGACCCGATGATCGAGTCCGGCGCCATCGACGTCAGCCACATCCCCGAGGCCGTCCTCGACACCGGACGCGGCCCGGACGGCAAGCTGTACATGCTGCCCACGGGAGCGGCGTACGACTCGCTGATGGTCAACGAGACCCTGGCCGACGAGGCCGGCGTCGCGCTGCCCCGGCCCGGCTACGACTGGGACGACTACCTCGCGTTCCTCCGGGACGCCGACGCCGCCCTGCCCGACGACATCGCGCCCACCGCACTCCGCGGCGGCCTGCCGAACTTCTTCATCGCCTACGTCCAGGGCCTCGGCGGGACGATGTTCGACGGGAACCGGCTCGGCTTCTCCAAGGACCTGCTCACCGAGTACTGGCAGATGTGGCAGGACATGGCCGGCGAGGGCCTGACGAACTCCCCGGCCGCCAACTCGGAGGAGCCCACCTCGCCCGAGGCCAGCTACGTCGCCCAGGGCGACGTGCTCAGCGACAACCGCCCGGGCAACGCGCTGACCCCGGCCCAGGGCACCCTGGACGGCACCGGCACGGGCGAGCGGCTGACCACCCTCCCGCTGCCCAGCGGCCCGGCCGGCTCCGGCAACGTGCTGATCACCTCGGGCATGTCCATCCCCCGCAACTGCGAGAACGTGCCCACCGCCGCGGCGTTCATCGACTTCTGGGCCAACGACGAGCGCAGCGGTGACCTGTACGCCTCGGCGAACGGCGCGGTCACCAACACCGAACTGCTGCAGCGCCAGCTCGACGACCCCGAGCAGCCCGACCTCAAGCGGCAGGAACTGACCCTCTACCAGCAGATCGTCGCCGACGACCCGCCCATCGTCCTGTACCCGCCCGGCTACATGGCCGTCTTCGAGTCCGCCTTCACCCGCGCCTACGAGGACATCGCCTTCGGGAGCGCGTCCGTGCCCGAGGCCGTCGACGCGTTCTTCGAGGAAGCCAACGCCGGCCTCGCCGCCTGACCCCCAGGAGAGAGATCACCATGCACGACCAGACGGACCCCGACGCCACGGCACTCGCCGGACTGCGGGTGGTGGACCTGACCCAGGTGATGGCCGGCCCGTTCTGCACCATGGTCCTCGGCGACCTCGGGGCCGACGTCATCAAGGTCGAGAACCCCGGCGGCGGCGACCAGACCAGGCACTCCTGGGGCGAGAGCGGCGAGGGCCGTGACTCCACCGCGTTCTTCGCCCTCAACCGCAACAAGCGCAGCGTGTGCCTCGACCTCAAGTCCGCCCAGGGGACGGCCGACCTCCACGACCTGGTCCGCACCGCCGACGTCGTCGTGCACAACTGGCGCCCGGGAGTGGCGGAACGGCTCGGCGCCGACTACGCGACGCTGTCCGCGCTCAACCCCGCGCTGATCTACGCGAGCGTCTCCGGTTTCGGCAGCAGCGGCCCGTACGCCCGGCGCCCCGGCTACGACCTGATCGCCCAGGGGATGACCGGCGCCATGAGCGTCACCGGCGAACCCGGCGGCCGTCCGGTCAAGAACGGTCTGCCCGTGGGCGACCTGGGGGCCGGCCTGCTGCTGGTGAGCGGCATCCTCGCCGCCGTCCTGTACCGGCAGCGCACCGGCCGCGGCCAGCAGGTGGAGACCTCGCTGTACGAGGCCGTGATCGCCATGTCCGTGTGGGAGTCCACCGAGTACTGGGCGACCGGTGCGGCGCCGAAGCCCCTCGGCTCCGCCAACCGCATGTCCGCCCCCTACCAGGCGCTGCGCACCCGCGACGGCCACCTCACCGTCGGCGCCAACAACCAGCGTCTGTGGCGGAACCTGTGCGAAGCCCTCCGCCTCGGACACCTCACGGACGACCCGCGCTTCGCCACCAACATGGACCGCATGCGCAACCGCGACGAGCTGGCCGCGCTGCTGGAGGAGCGGCTCGCCGAGGACGACACCGGCGCCTGGGTGGACGCCCTGCTCGCCGCCGGCGTACCGGCGGGGCCGATCCTGGACTACGCCCAGGTGCTCGACCACGACCCGCACGTGCGGGCCCGCGGCCTCGTGCGGGAGCTGGACCATCCGGTCGCCGGCCGCGTCAAGGTGCTGGGATCGCCGCTGACCCTGGGCGCGAGCCCGGCCGTCATCCGCCGTCACCCGCCGCTGATCGGCGAGCACACCGAGGAGGTCCTGGCCGAGATACGCCGCGGCCGGGAAGCGGACGCGGCGGAGGCCGGCCGGTGAGCGGGGGCCGGGTCCTCGTCCACCGGGACGGTGACGTCGTCCGTATCACGCTGGCCCACCCCGAGCGCCGCAACGCCCTCACGTTCGCCATGTACGAGCAGTTGGCGGAAGCCTGCGCCGTGGCCGACGGGGCCGGGGTGCGGGTGGTGGTGCTGCGCGGCGCCGGCGGCCGGGCGTTCGCCGCGGGCACCGACATCCGGCACTTCGCCGGCTTCGACGGCGCGGGAGCGGACGGGCTGGAGTACGAGCGGCGCGTCGGCCGCGTCCTCGACCGGCTCGCCGGGCTGCGCGCCCCCCTGGTCGGGGTCGTCGAGGGTCCGGCCGTCGGCGGCGGTCTCGCCCTCGCCGCCGTCTGCGACCTGCTGATCGCCACGCCCGACGCGGTGTTCGGCGCGCCCGTCGCCCGTACGCTCGGCAACTGCCTGCCCGCGCCGGTCGTCGCCCGTCTCAAGGACCGGCTCGGCTCGGGCCGCACCATGGCCATGCTGCTCACCGCCGAACTGCTCGACGCCGTGACGGCGCACACCGCCGGCCTGGTGCACGAGGTCGTGCCCCGCGACCTGCTGGAGGAACGCGCCGCTGACCTGGTCGGGAGACTGGCCGACTGCGCCCCGCTCACCCTGGCCGCCCTCAAGGAGACCGACCGCCGGCTGCTCGCTGCCGGCGCCGCCGCCGACACCGACGACCTGCTGCGCCGCTGCTACGGCAGCGCCGACTTCCGGGAGGGCGTCGCCGCCTTCCTCGACCACCGCACGCCCCGCTGGGAGGGCCGCTGATGCCACCCGCCATGCCCGTGATCGACGCCCACCACCACTTCTGGCGCGTCGCCCGCCAGCACCAGGCGTGGCGTACGCCCGACCACCACGCGATCGACCGCGACTACGACCCGGCCGACCTGCGCGCCGAGCTGGCCGCGGCCGGCGTGGACGCCACCGTCCTGGTGCAGTCCGTCGACACCCCCGAGGAGAACGACCGGCTGGCCGCCTACGCCGACTCGGCCGACTACGTGGCCGGCGTCGTCGGCTGGCTGCCGCTCGCCGATCCCCCCGCCGCGCGGGCCGAACTGGCCCGCTCCGCGCACCCGTCGCTGCGGGGCGTACGCACGCTCGTCGGCCGGGACCCTCTCGACTGGCTGAACCGGCCCGATGTCCGCGCCCTCTTCACCGACCTGGCCGACCGCGGCCTGACCTGGGACGTCGTCCCCGTCACCGCCGAGCAGGTGCGGAACGTCACGGCGCTGGCCACCGCGGTGCCGGAGCTGCGGATCATCGTCGACCACCTCGCCAGGCCGCCGGTGGAGACCGGGACGCCCGGGCCGTGGGCCGCACACCTGGCCGCGCTCGCCGCGCTGCCCGGCGTCGCCTGCAAGCTCTCCATCGGGATCGACGTCCTCACCGCCTGGGACCGCTGGGACCCCGAGGCCCTGGTGCCGTACGTCGCGCACGCGCTGGACGTCTTCGGTCCCGAACGCCTGCTGCTCGCGTCGAACTGGCCGGTCGTCCTGCTGCGCCGCGACTACGGGCGCGCGCTCGCCGACCTCGCCGAAGCGGCGGCGCGCGCGGGAGCCGGCCCCGCCGACCTCGCCATGATCCGCGGCGCCACCGCCGCCCGCTGGTACCGGCTGGCCCCGGCATGACCGCCATCCCGTTCGAGGACCACACGCCCGAACTCGCCCCGGGCGCCTGGCTGGCGCCCACCGCCACCGCCGTCGGCGCCGTCCGGCTCGGGGCCGACGCGAGCCTCTGGTACGGAGCGGTGGCCCGCGCCGACACCGAACGCATCGTCATCGGCCGGGGCAGCAACGTGCAGGACGGCTCCGTGCTGCACGCCGACCCCGGCTTCCCCGTCCTCGTCGGCACGGGCGTCTCCATCGGGCACCGCGCCGTCGTGCACGGCTGCACCGTGGAGGACGACGTGCTGATCGGCATGGGCGCCGTCCTGCTCAACGGCGCGCACGTCGGGCGCGGCTCGCTCGTCGCCGCCGGCACCGTGCTGCTCCAGGGCACCCGGGTGCCGCCGGGCTCGCTCGTCGCCGGCGTACCCGGCCGGGTGCGCCGTGAACTGACCGGGGACGAGGCCGCGGACATCCGCCGCAACGCCGACCACTACCGGGACCTGGCACGCCGCCACGCCCGCAGGGAGCCGACCGCACCATGAACCTCACCGACCACCTCGCCACGATCCTGCCCGATGACGCCGACCGCGCCACCCTCGTCGGCCGCCTCCACGACCCGGCGGACGGCGGCCCCTCGGTCGTCGCGCTCCGCGGCGACACGCTCGCCGACCTCACCCCGCACGCCCCGACCGTCGCGGACCTGCTCGACCGGCCGGACGCCGTCGCGCTGGCCGCCACCGCCCCCGTCGAACGCACCTGGCCGGTGGCCGAGGTGCTCGCCGCCACCCTCGCCGGCGACGCGCCCGCGGGGGACGCGCCCCGCCTGCTCGCCCCCTGCGACCTGCAGGTCCTCAAGGCGTGCGGCGTCACCTTCGTCCGCAGCATGATCGAACGCGTCATCGAGGAACGCGCCGCCGGCGACCGCGCCCGCGCCGCCGGGATACGCGCCCGCGTCCAGGAGGTCATCGGCGGACGGATCGGCGACCTGGTGCCCGGCTCCCCCGACGCCGCCCGGGTCAAGGAGGTGCTGATCGCCGAGGACCTGTGGTCGCAGTACCTGGAGGTCGGCATAGGCCCCGACGCCGAGGTCTTCACCAAGGCACCCGTGCTCTCGTCGGTCGGCACCGGCGCCGGGACAGGCGTCTGGTCCCGCTCCACCTGGAACAACCCCGAGCCCGAACTCGTTCTCGCCGCCGACTCCCGTGGCCGGGCCGTGGGCGCCACCCTCGGCAACGACGTCAACCTCCGGGACGTCGAGGGGCGCAGCGCCCTGCTGCTCGGCAAGGCCAAGGACAACAACGCCTCGTGCGCCATCGGCCCGTTCATCCGGCTGTTCGACGACGGCTTCGGCATCGACGACGCCCGCGCCACGGACATCACCCTCACCGTCACCGGCACGGACGGGTTCCGGATCGAGAGCGTCAGCTCCCTGCGCGAGATCAGCCGCGACCCGCTCGACCTGCTCGCCCAGGCCATGGGCCGGCTGCACCAGTACCCGGACGGGATGATGCTGTTCACCGGCACGATGTTCGCCCCGACGCAGGACCGGGACGCCCCCGGCGAGGGCTTCACGCACCACCTCGGCGACATCGTGCGGATCTCCGCCCCGCGTCTCGGCACCCTGGTGAACGCCGTCGGGCACAGCGAGACGGCCCCGCCCTGGACGTTCGGCATCCGCGCGCTGATGACCAACCTCACCCGCCGGGGGCTGCTGTGACCCGCGTCGTCGTCACCGACCAGGCGTTCGGCGCGGTGGCCGAGGAACGGGCGGTCGCCGAGCGGCACGCCGCCGAGTTCGCCGAGCACCACTGCGTCACCGAGGAGGAGACCCGCGCGGCCGTGGCCGGCGCCGACGTCGCGTTCGTCAACTTCGCCCCGGTGACCCGCCCGGTGCTCGCGGCCCTCGCGCCCGGCGCCACCGTGATCCGCTACGGCATCGGCTACGACAACGTGGACGTGGCCGCCGCCCGCGACCTGGGCGTCCGCGTCGCCAACGTGCCCGACTACGGCACCGACACCGTCGCCGACCACGCCGTCGCCAGCCTGCTCGCCCTCCTGCGCCGGCTGCCCGTCTACGACCGGGCCATCCGCCGGGACGGCTGGTGCGCGCCCGCAGACGTCGGACCGCTGCCCAGTTTCTCCGCGACCACCGTCGGACTCGTCGGCCTCGGGCAGATCGGCCTCGCCGTGCACCGGCGGCTGCGCGCCTTCGGCTTCCGCGTGCTGGCCACCGACCCGTACGCCGACCCCGCCGCCGGGCCGCCCGGCGGACCCGGACTGGTCGAGCTGCCCGAACTGCTGGCCGAGGCGCACGCCATCTCCCTGCACGCCCCCGCGACGCCCGACACCCACCACCTCATCGGGCCGCGGAACCTCGCCCGGATGCGGCCCGGCGCGGTCCTGGTCAACACCTCCCGGGGCGCTCTCGTCGACACGAACGCCCTCGCCGGTGCCCTGCGCGCGGGCCGGGTCGCCGCCGCGGCGCTCGACGTGCTCGCGCCCGAGCCGCTGCCGTCGGACTCGCCGCTGCGCGACCTGCCGAACGTCGTGTTCACGCCGCACGCCGCGTTCTACTCGACCGAGTCGCTCCGGGCGCTGCAGCGCCTCGCGGCCGAGGAGGCGGACCGGGCGCTGGCGGGGCGGCCCCTGCGCTGCCGGGTGGCCTGAACCGGCCGGGACGGCGGTCGCCGGCTCACAGCAGGCCGGCGGCCGCCAGGTGCCGCGCGACCCGCGCGACCTCCTCGTCGGACAGCGGGATCTGCGGTTCGGCGAGCGTGGCGTGGTCGATCACGCCGCGCAGCCGCAGCGCCGCCTTGAACGCGCCGAGGGCCGACGAGCCGCGGCCCATCCGGGTGGACGCGCCGACGTGCACGAGGCCGTACAGCGCGGCGAGCCGGTCCTGCTCGGCGCGGGCCTCCGCCCAGCGGCCCTCCGCGCAGTGGCGGACGAGCCGGACGTAGCCGTCGGGGTCGACGTTCCCGAGGCCGGGCACGACGCCGGTGGCGCCCATCAGCAGGGCCGCGTCCACGGCGACCTCCGAGCCGGTCAGGACGGCGAAGCCGGGCGGCGCGGCCATGATGATCTCGCGCAGGGTGCCCAGGTCGCCGCTTGAGTCCTTCAGTCCCGCGACGGCGCCGTCGGCGGCCAGGGCGAGGACGGTGCCGGCGCTCAGCTTCGTGTGCACGGACACGGGCAGGTCGTAGGCGATGACCGGCGCCCCGGCCTCGCGGGACAGCAGCCGGAAGTGCCGGTCGATCTCGGCGGGGTGCGTCCTGGCGTAGAACGGCGCGGTCGCCACCACCGCGTCGGCGCCGGCGGCCAGGACGGCGCGGACGTGGTCGAGGACGCGGGGCGTCGTCATGTCGATGACGCCCGCGAGGACGGGCACGCGGCCCGCGACGTGGCGGGTGACCGTCTCCACGACCGTGCGGCGCTGCGCGTCGGTGAGGAACGCGGCCTCCGAGGTGGAGCCGAGGACGAACAGGCCGTCCACCCCGGCGTCCGTCAGGTGGTCGACCAGCCGGACCAGTGACGAGGTGTCCACGGCGCCGTCGGGGGTCAGGGGGGTGCAGACGGGCGGGATCACGCCGGCCGGCGGGACGGTCGGGGACATGGACGCTCCTGGTCGGGGTGGCGGCGGACGGTAGAGATGTTCCCTGCCCCGGCCGCCCGCACCCGGCACCGACGCGGCCGGGGCGGCCGGGGCGGGCGGCCCGGCGTGGCATGGGTACGGCGCTCACGGAAGCCTCCGGGATCGCGGCGCGCAGCCGCGCGTTCTCCGGGACCGTCGCCGACTGGCTGCGCGGCCGCGGGTGGGACGGCGAACCGGCGCTCGGCGTCGTCGTCTGGACCGGTCCCGCGCACGAGTACACCCGCGCCTGGCTCCTCGGGAGCGGCGGTGCGCCGGACGGCGCGGCGGCCCCGCTCGCCCGGGCCGCCCGGCACGCCATCGCCCCGTATCTGTCGGCGGACGCCCGGGAGGACGACACACCGTGAACGACACCGTCGCGTGCTACGGGCGCGCCCTGGACGGCGTGGGCGACGTGGTCGCGCGCGTCCCGGCCGACCGCTGGCGCCGGCCCTCGCCGTGCCCCGGCTGGACCGGCCCGCACGTCATCGGGTACCTGATCGACGGACAGCGGCAGGTCGCCTCCCTGATCTCCGGGCAGGGACCGCGACAGCCGCTCGCGGACCCGGCCGGGGCCGTCACGGGCGACCCGGCCGCGGCCTGGGCCGGCACGGCGGTGGCGGTGCGGGAGCTGCTGACGGCCGTCGATCCCGGCGTCACCGTCCCCGCCCACCAGGACGGGATGACGGTCGAGCGGAGCCTCGCCATGGCGGCGGAACTCGGCGTGCCCCTGGACGAGGAGGCGGTGAACGTGTGCCTGACCGCCATCGAACCGGTCGCCGGGCGGTTCGCGGCCACGGGCATGTACGCGCCCGCCGTCCCGATCGCCGGGCACGTCACGCCGCAGCGGCGGCTGCTCGCCCTCCTGGGCCGGGACGCCGGCTGACCGTCCTGCCGGGCCGACAACGTTTTCCACAGCGGGGCCGATGCTGTGGAAAACGTTGCACCGGCGCGGTGCGCCCCGTCAGACGACGGTGAGGCGTACCGCTCCGATGCGCGGGGCGGCCGCCTCGTGCACGGCCCCGCGCCCCGGCACGATCCGCACCGCCGGCACGTCCCGGCCGCTCGCGGAGCCGGCGGCCCGCAGCGCCGCCAGGTTCCCCGTCACGTCGAAGTGGAACGATCTACCGTCGCCCGCCGCCCCGTGCCCCGGCCGCGCCGCCGCCCCGAAGAACACCGGGTGGCCGACGAACGCCGGTCCCGAGGTGTCGGTGTCCGCCGTGTCGCCGCCCAGGAACACCGCGAACGTCTCGCACGGCGGGTGGTCCGCCGCGACGCCGTCGAGCGTGAGGACGACGCGGCGGTCGCCGTCCAGCGCGTCCGCGAGGGACGTCCCTGCGAGTGCGTCCACCGGTTCGAGGGGGAGGACGACCTGCCGGTCGCCGAGCCGCACGCCGCCGGCCGAGTCGGCCACCGGGCTGCCGCCGCGCGGCGGCTGCGCCATGAGCACGGCGGCGGGTGCGGCGCCCGTGCCCGTGCCGTCGGTCAGCGAGTCGTAGCGGTAGGCGTCGTCGGGGAAGGCGAAGACGGGACCGGTGAGGAGGTGCCGCCGGCCGTACTCGTCCCGCAGCAGATACGGCAGGCGCCCCGTCCCGCCCGTGTGGTCCGGCCGCTCCCCCGGCCAGTGCTGCCCCTCGGGAAGGGTGTGGCCCGGCCGGGCGAGCCACGCGGCCCAGAGGCGGTCGACGTTGGCGTGGTGGAGCCAGAAGAGGGGGTCCTGCGCGGCTGTCGGAACCGCGCCCAGCAGCCCGCCCACCGCGTCGTGCACGAGGCCGTGCGGGTACAGCTCCAGCGTGGCGGAGAAGCCGGCGCGCGGGTCCGTGCCCTCCTCGTCCGGGCCGAAGGCGGGCTCCGCCATCGCCCGGTCCGGTGCGACGATGTCCCACCCCATGGCCTCGTCGTCGCGGAGGCACCGGCCCGCCGGGTCGCCGGACGGGAGGTGGAGGGGGTTGGGTTCCGGCGCGTCCCCGTGGGCGGCGGGGAGGTACGGCTGCCGGAAGGCGAGCGGCACACGGCGGGACCCGGCCGAGCCGCCGGGGTCGCCGTCCGGGCCGAGGTGGGCGTAGTTCCAGTAGGGCAGCGCCCACGCCGCCTGGTCGTCGCGGCCGAACTCCTCCACGATGACGCGCCGCACGATCCGCTCGAAGCGGAGGACGTACCAGCGGTGCCACGGCAGGAAGAGCGGGCTGCCGTGCGGGCACTGGCGCCACTCCGGCGGGTCGTCCGGCGCGGCCTCGGGCTTGCCGTGCGTGTACGCCTGGAAGAGCCACGAGTCCCACCGGTCCACGGGCTGCCGCTTCATCCAGCCGACGGCCTTCGCGTACCAGTGGAGCGCGGGGTCCCAGGCGCCCGTGGCGGGGTCGATCAGGGTCGCCACGTCGCGGCGCAGGGGCGTCTCACCGGATACGGCGACGGACGCGCGCGGCAGCCCCGCGCCCAGGGCGGCGGCGCCGCCCGCGAGGAGGAGGGAACGCCGGGAGACAGTCATACGGTTCCTCCGGGGATCGCTGTCACGACATCCTGGAGAACCGGCCAAAAGCCGCGAAAGACTCGTTTTCGCCCCGTTTTCCGCACCAGTGGCCCAATCGGGCCGCCATGGCCTGAATCCGCGGCGGCTGCGGAACCATCGCGCCGCGCCGTGCGTATCTCCTGTCACAGAGCGTTGCCGGGCGATCGGGGAGAGGGAGGCCGCCATGGCGGCGGGTGTGTCGGGCAAGGGGCGGGGAGACTTGAACGCGGCGTCCCAGGCGGCGGGAGTGGCCGGCACGGTCGCCTCGCTCGCCGGACTCGTGGTGTCGGTCATCGCCCTGTACCGGGGCGGGGGAAGCGGCGGCGCCGTCCGCGTGGGGAGCGGCGCGACCCTCCCCGTGGGCGTCGAACCCGAGCACCTAGTGCCGCGTCAGGCAAGGTTCGCCCCGTCGCGTCGCCCGGCACGGCACCTCGCTGCGTTGCCGAATCGCGCGAATACGACGGGTATGAGCTGCGATCCGGCGCCTTGCGATGCACCGCACCGGACGCCGCTCCTTGACGGGCAAACCTTGCCTGACGCGGCACTAGCCCGGGCCGGGCCGGATGCTCGGGTTCGACGCCTCTCAGTCAGGCCGGGACCGGCGCGGGCTGGACCCGCTTCGCGTCCCGGGCCAGCCATACGCAGGCAGCCGCGAGCAGTACGCCGTGCGCGATCCGCAGTGCGGGCGGACTGAAGAACTGCGGCAGGAACAGCCCGAACCCGACCGCGAACAGGACCGCCGGCACCGTGCGCGTCCGGGCCGCGACGAGTATCGCGCCCGCCGCCATGGTCAGCAGCCCGAGCCCGAACATCGTCATCGCGAACGGGTTGTAGCGCACGTCCTCGGCCAGGTCGAGGACGTGCGGCTGGTTGGCGATCGCATGCAGGCCGAAGCTCTCGGCGCCGTAGTACGGCAGCGTCAGGCCGGCGCCGATCCAGAACACGATCGCCGCCACGCGGTTGATCGGCAGCAGTGCGATCGCGACCAGGATGAACCCGATCATCGCACACAGGTGCGAGACGATCCACGCGGTGGAGCCCATCGCGGCGGCGGCGCCCGAGGTGGTGGACTCGTCCTCCCACGGGCGGAGAGCGGGGTAGAGCAGGAACAGTACGCCTGCGACAGACAGCGGGATCCTCATGATTCGTTCCCCAGGTTGGCGAGATACATCTGGACGAGCTGGTCGTAGGTGTCGTCGAGGCCTTCCGGCAGGCCCAAGCCGCCGGCGAGGGCGGATTTCCTTGGGATGGGTGCCGAGGCGACATCGGCCTGCGTGTCGGTGGTCGAGCGCATGGTGCGACCTCCCTCGTACGGCGAGTGGGTTTCAGGCGGACGCGCCGCGCAGTGCGCAGGCGACCAGACGGTCGACGTACGACGCGTCGAGGGGGCGGCCGGTGACGAGCAGCCGGTAGTACAGGGCGCCGGCGAGCTGGTCGAACAGGACCTCGGGCTCGACGTCGGCACGCAGCTCTCCGTTTTCGCGGGCGCGTTCGAGCAGCGTCAGCACCAGAGCGTTACGGCGGTGGAACATCGCCTGGACCGCTGCCCCGACGTCGGCGTGGCGGGCGGCCGCCGCGGCGACCTCCGCGACCAGGCCCGCGGAGGCGTCGCCCGACGTGGCGGGGCGGCCCGCCTGCCGCATCTGGTGGAGGCCGGTGACGATCTCGCCCAGATAGCGGGTGAGATCCGCACGGACGTCCCCGCTGTACTCCACCGGCACGACGTCTTGGCGCCGCGCGACCACGGCGACGATCAGGTGGTCCTTGGTGGGCCATCTCCGGTACAGCGTGGTCTTGGCGACCCCGGCCCGCAGGGCGACCTCGTCGACCGAGAGCCGGTCATAACCGCGATCGAGCAGCAACTCCAGCGCCGCGTCGAGGATGCGGGCGTCAGCCGCTTCGGACCGCGGTCGCCCGCGTCGCCCAGTTGGTTCCACAGCGCCACTTCCCTTTTCGCTACGAGCGTTGCGTAAATCAGCTTAGGCTGGTTCCCGCATTTACGCAACGCCCGTATCGAAATCCGCGGAGGCCGGACGGCCTGAATCCGCGGCGGCTGCGGAACCATCGCGCCGCGCCGTGCGTATCTCCTGTCACAGAGCGTTGCCGGGCGATCGGGGAGAGGGAGGCGGGCGTGTCGAACAAGGGGCGGGCGGTGGCGTGGACCGTCGCGGTGGTCAGTGCGCTGGCGACGGCGGGGCTCGTCCTGCTGCTGGTGCGGGCGGACCTGAACGCGGCGTCCCAGGCGGCGGGAGTGGCCGGCACGGTCGCCTCGCTCGCCGGACTCGTGGTGTCGGTCATCGCCCTGTACCGGGGCGGGGGAAGCGGCGGCGCCGTCCGCGTGGGGAGCGGCGGGACCCTCCTCGTGGGCAGCAGCACGGGCAGCGCGATAGGCAAGGGCGCCTCGGTCTCCGGCCCGGCCGGCACGGCCCCGGCTCCCGGCACGCCGGTCGCACCGCCGTCCGGTGACGTCGATGTCGCCCCCGGCGGGACGGCGGCTTTCGGCCATGTCACGGACAGCGCGATCGGGGAGGACAGCAAGCGTTCATGACACCGCCGCTGTGGCGTCGCGGTCGCCGCGCCGAAGCCCCCGCGCCCTCTCCCGAGGCCGGTCTCACGGTGGCGAAGAAGGCCGTCGCGGTGGTCGGGGACACGACGGATTCCGCCATCGGCCCCCACGCGAGCGTCACCAAGGTCGTGCACCAGTACGTCCTGCCGCCGCGCGCCGAGGTGACGTGGCCGGTCCGGCTCGGTTCCGTGCCGCAGGAGGCCGCCGCGTTCCAGCACCGGGCCGAGGTCCAGCAGCGGATCGACCGGGCGCGGGAGCGCAGCGGCACCGTCGTCCTGACGCAGGTGCTGCGCGGCGGGGGCGGCGTCGGCAAGTCGCAGCTCGCCGCCCACTACGCCCGCCTCGCCGACCGCGAGGGGACCGAGCTGATCGTGTGGGTGGACGCGGCCGAGACCGAACAGGTCGTCGCCGCGTATGCCCGTGCCGCCCATCACCTGGCCGTTCCGGGGGCACTGGGCGAGGACGCCGAGGCCGACGCCCACGCCTTCCGTGAGTGGCTGGCCGCGACGGACCGGTCGTGGCTGATCGTGCTGGACGACCTCAGCGACCCCGCCGCCGTCGCCCCGTGGTGGCCGCCCACCGCGCCCGGGAGGCTGGGCCGCGTCCTGGCGACGACCCGCCGCCGGGACGCCGCGCTGTCCGGCGGGGGCCGGGCGGTCGTCGACATCGACGTCTACTCGACCGCCGAGGCCCTCGCCTATCTCCGCAGGCGACTCGCGGAGGAGGACGCGGAGCACCTGCTGGACGAGGACGCGGGCGTCCTGGTGGAGGACCTGGGACGGCTGCCGCTGGCCCTCGCGCACGCGGCGGCCTACCTGGTCAACGAGGCCGTCACCTGCGGTGATTACCGGCACAGGCTGTCGGACAGCGGCACCCGGCTCGACGCCCTGATGCCCACCGCCGGGGACGGCTACCCGCGCGAGGTCGGCGCGGCGCTGCTGCTGTCACTGGAGGCGGCCGCCGCCGCCGATTCGGCCGGACTCGCCCTCCCGACGCTGGTCCTGACCGCTCTCCTCGACCCGGCGGGACACCCGGAGGCACTCTGGCGGACCGAAGCCGTACTTCTCTCCCTGACGGACTTCCGTGCGGCGTTGGGCGAGGAGCGCGGGGTGACAGCGGACGAGGCACGGGCGACACTACGGCTCCTGCACACCTACAGCCTCATCACGCACGAGCCCCGGGCCGGTGACCGGGCCGTACGCATCCACGCCATGACGGCCCGCGCGGTGCGCGACACGCTGTCCGATTCGGTGCTCAACGCGGCGGCCCAGGACGCCGCGAATGCCCTCCTGGAGCTGTGGCCGGAAGAGCATGAGCCCGACTGGGCCCTCGTCGATGTGCTGCGAGCCAACGCCGGCGCGCTCGCGTTCCATGCCGGCGACGCCCTGTGGGACACCGGCGCGGAGGGCGGCCACGCTGTTCTGTTCCTGGTGGGCCGGAGCCTGAGGGAAGTCGGACAGTTCACCGCCGCGATCGATCACTGGTCACGCGCCATCGACACGGCGAACCGGATCCTGGGTGCGGAACATCCTGACGTCGGCGTCCTGCGCACCAACCTCGCCGTCGCCTACAGCCAGGCCGGCCGCACCGACGAGGCCATCCAGTTGGGGGTACATATCCTGGCCGCCCGCGAACGCACCCTCCCACCCGACCACCCCGACACCCTCCTCGCCCGCGCCAACCTCGCCGCCACCTACAGCCAGGCAGGCCGCGCCGACCAAGCCGCGCGGATGGAGGAACAGGTCCTCGCCGCCCGCGAACGCACCCTCCCACCCGACCACCCCGACACCCTCCTCGCCCGCGCCAACCTCGCCGTCTCCTACAACGCAATGGGCCGCACCGACGAGGCCATCCGGCTGGAGGAACAGGTCCTGGCCGTCCGCGAACGCACCCTCCCGCCCGACCACCCCGACACCCTCCATGCACGCGCCAACCTCGCCGCCTTTTACAACGAAATGGGCGGCACCGACGAGGCCATCCGCATCGGGGAACACGTCCTGGCCGTCCGCGAACGCACCCTCCCGCCCGACCACCCAGACACCCTCCTCACGTGCATCAACCTGGCGTTCTCCTACAACCGGGCGGGCCGCGCCGATGAGGCCGTCCGCATCGGGGAACACGTTCTGGCCGTCCGCGAACGCACCCTGCCGCCCGACCACCCCGACATCCTCATCGCACGCGCCAACCTCGCCGCCTCCTACGCCGAGACGGGCCGCACCGACCAAGCCATCCCGATGGAGGAACAGGTCCTCGCCGCCCGCGAACGCACCCTCCCACCCGGCCACCCCGACACCCTCATCGCACGCGCCAACCTCGCCGCCTCCTACTGGCAGGTGAATCGCACCGAGGAGGCCCTTGTCCTTCTCGCAGAGGCAGTGGCCGACTCGGAGCGTGTGCTCGGGTCGGAGCACCCCGATACGGTCGGCAGGCGGGAGCTGTTGGCTCAGTGGCGGGCGGAGACCGGCGGGGGCGAGTGAGCGGTGCCGCCTCCTCGGGCGGCGTCCGCTGCGCAGTGGCGCTACCGGTCAGGCGGTCAGGTCGAGCGTGGACAGGCGGTCGGGGTCGGTCAGGATGTCGATCCCCGTGACGAGGCCGTCCTGGATGGTGAACGACATGACGGACAGGGGCCGGCCCTCGGCGAACGACACAACACCGGGCGTGCCGTTGACCAGCACCAGACGCGCGTCCGCCGCGAAGCGGGCGTAGGTGATCGCCTGGGACGCCACGTCGCCCGCGCCGCGCCGCATGAGACTCGGGATGAGCGTGCCGCCGTCGGAACGCACGACCACGTCGGGGTGCAGGACCGACACGAGCGCGTCGAAGTCGCCGCCGCGGGAGGCGGTCAGGAAGGCGTCCACGACGTCGCGTTTGCGGGCGTTGTCCGTGTCGGCCGCCGGGGTGGCGCCCTGGACCCGGCGGCGGGCGCGGCTGGCGAGCTGCCGGGTGGAGGCCGTGGTCCGGCCGAGGACGGGAGCGATGTCGTCGAAGGGCACGTCGAACATGTCGTGCAGGACGAAGGCGAGCCGTTCGTCCGGGGACAGCGTCTCCAGCACGATCATGAGCGCGATGCCCACCGAGTCCGCGACCAGGACCTCCTGTTCGGGGTCGACGCGGGCCAGCGCGGTGACCACCGGGTCCGGGAGCCGGACCGACCCGTCCTGCTCGGGCAGCGGGTCCTCACGCCGTGACGCACGCGAGCGCAGCATGTCCAGGCATATCCGGCCCACGACCGTGGTCAGCCAGGCACCCAGGTTCTTCACGTCACCCACATCGGTGCGGCTGAGCCTGAACCACGCTTCCTGAACGGCGTCCTCCGCCTCGGCGAGCGAGCCGAGCATGCGGTATCCCACCGCCCGGAGCGCGGACCGTTCCGCGTCGAAACGGTCGGCCAGAGAAAAGTTTTCGCTCACCTGTCACATCCTCGCGTTCGAATCCGTCGGTCCAGTGACAGACGCTAACCGGCACCGAGGAGAGAACAGAATGAACGCCGTCGCCACCGCCGCCGCCCGGATGAAGAACCCCGCGCTCGTCCTCCCGGACGCCATGAAGGGCATCCAGAACATCTACAAGGCCATGTACCAGGGCGGCGTCTCCCCGCAGACCCTGGAGCTGGTCCACCTGCGGGCCAGCCAGATCAACGGGTGCAGCGCCTGCGTGTTCGCCGGTATCACGGGCGCGAAGGAGCACGGCGAGACCGACGAACGCCTGCACGCCGTGGCCGCCTGGCGCGAGGCGCCGTTCTTCACCGACGAGGAGCGCGCGGCCCTGGCCCTGACGGAGGCCGCCACCCGGATCGCCGACCGCTCCGGCAAGGCCGTCCCCGACGACGTGTGGAACGAGGCCGCCGACCACTTCACCGAGGAGCAGCTCTCCGCGATCATCCTGATGATCGGCCTCACCAACTTCTTCAACCGCATCAACACGACGATCGAGGAGCCCGCCGG
The DNA here is from genome assembly GCF_004193175.1 of Streptomyces sp. RFCAC02. NCBI lineage: Bacteria > Bacillati > Actinomycetota > Actinomycetes > Kitasatosporales > Streptomycetaceae > Streptomyces > Streptomyces sp. RFCAC02. The sequence continues at coordinate 2,611,111 of NZ_SAUH01000001.1, forward strand.
CGCCACCTGGTGACCGGCACCGCCCGAACCGGCATCCCGGGTGGCGGCGCACCCGCTCATGGCCAGCGGGTGCGCCGCCGGTTCAGGGGGCTGGTTCCTGGTCGAGTGCTCGGGCGACGGTGCGGGCGATGTGGACGAACAGTCCGGCCCACGCGGCGAGTCCGGCACCGGCCAGAGCCAGGACGACCCAGGCGCCGGTCACGTCCCGGCCTCCGGCGCCATGTCGCGGACGGCGGTGTGCAGGACGTCGACGGCGTCGGCGGCGATGGCGCGGGCGGCGTCTCGTTCCAGGTCGGCGGTCGCTTGTGCGGCAGCCAGGGTGGCGGCGGGCCAGAGTCGGTCCACGGCGGGTTGTACGTCGGCCAACTGGTCCTCGTCCAGATCGGCGAGCCGCCGCACGAGGTCGGTGGGAACGATCTCGGGCCAGTAGTGCAGGTCTCCCCGGCTGCTGCTCGGGTGAGCAAGGAACGGAACAAGCCGCTGTTCGACCATGCAGCCACGGCACGCCTGGAACCCGCGCCCGGGACCGGCCGACGCTTCCCCCGCTGCCACGGTGATCAGCGGCTCGCCGGTGGTCTCGCAGTACATGCACAACGGCCCCGGAGCAGCATCCACAGCAGCCCGCAGCTCATCCACGGCCGCCACGATCCCGTGCTCGGCCTTCCCCCGCACCGCCCGGAACAGGCGGGTCACCACCGGCTGAAGCGTCACACCCGGCGCCAGGTCGGCCAACCGCACCACCAAGTCGTCCGGCACCTCGTCCGGCCACTGATGCGGCTCACCCCAACTCGACACCGGATGATGCACGACCGGGATCAGCCGGCAGGCCAACAGACACGGACGACACGCATGCTGCGACCATCCCGCCGACTCAGCCTGCACCAACGAGATCACCACCAACGCCGGACCAGCCGCACCACAACTCCCACATCGAAGACCGGCGCTCACGACTCACCCTCCGCCCCGCCCGAGTCCTCACCGACCGACCCCTCAAGACCGGTGATGCCCCTGCTCCCCGGCCCCCTTTCCTGTACCGGATCGGGGCAAGCTGTGAGTTCTCGGCTCCGGCGCATCGCAATAGCGCCTCCCTCGGTTCGCAGACGTGCGCTCAAAGCAGACACGGCATCCGACAAGAGCTGCATGTGCACCAACCGCGCCAACACCCCGGGCGCGGGCTCCACCGCCAACAGGTACTGCGCAGACTCAACAGCGGCCTCAACGCGTTCGGCCTCGCCCTGGTCGCTCGGCAAAAGCGCGGAGAACAGCGGAATCAGCGTCCTGAGATGTGTCCGGAGTCGGTCCGTGACTGCTGTGAGCGCCACGTCGTCTCTCTGGGCGGTATACAACTCGCGCGCACGGCGGATATCCCGCCGCATCGCCTCGTGGTCGAGGTTCGTCAATGGACGCCTCCGTATCAGCCGTCATCGCCTGTAGTGATCAGACAACTACGGGCAGGGCGCTCGAACGCACACAGAAGTTGCACAAACCGGGGGTGAGTACCCGCTGTTCGACGGCGGAAGCAGCATGCGGTGGGGAAGACTCAACATATGCACAGTGCTGACGCGCCCACGGCTGTCGGTGAAGTCATCGCCGTCCAGCGGAAGGCGCGCGGTTGGGGGCAGCAGAGGCTTGCCGACCGCGCGAAGATCTCCAAGTCCCTGCTGAGCAAGATCGAGGTCGGCGACCGGGCCTGCCGGCCGGCCGTGGCGGCGGCCATCGCCTCGGCGCTCGGCATCCCGCTGCCCGTTCTCCACGGACAGCCCTATGCCGAATCCCCCGGCCCCGAACTCATCGACGCCCTCCGGTCGGCCGTGCGCAGGCACCGCCATCCACGGATCACCGACGTCCGGCCCGACACCCTCACGGCCGACGTCGCCGCCGCCTCGGCCATGCGGGCGTCCACCGACTACGCCCACCTGCTCCCCGTGCTCCCCGACCTGATCGGCCGGGCCGTGGCCCACGCGCACGACACCGGTGACCCGGAGGCGTGGCAGTTGCTCGTGGACGCCTACGGGTGCGCGTTCACCATCGCCCACCGCCTCGGCTACCCGGACCTCGCGGACGTCGTGGCGGCGCGGCAGGAGTGGGCGGCCTCCCAGACCTGGGCGCCGGTCGCGCAGATGGCCGCCGCCTGGAGCGAGGCGGGCACCTTCCAGTCCGCCGGCGACTACCTGGAAGGTCTCGCGGTCACCGACCGTGCCCTCACCACGTGGGCGGCCTCGGGCCGTGACAGCGTGGCCGCACTCGTCGCCGCCGGCAGTCTCCACCTGCGCGCCGTCACCCTGGCGTCCCGCGCACGGGACGACGGCACGACACAGCACCACCTGCGCCACGCCCAGCGACTCGCCGAACGCCTCCCCGGCAAGGACCGTCACCGGCACAACCTCACGTTCGGGCCGGGCAACACGGTCCTGCACGAGCTGGCCACGCACATCGAACTGGAGCGCCCCCGCCGGGCGGTGGCGATGGCCGGCCGCCTCGTCACGTCGCCGCCCGCCGGACTGGCACCCACGCGGGTGGGCCACCTCCACATCGACGCCGCACGGGCGCACCTGGCCGCCGGCGACCGGGACGCGGCCCTGACCTCCCTCATGCGCGCCAGGGAAGCAGCACCGCAGATGACCCGCATCCACCCCATGGCACGTGAGGTCCTGCGAGTGCTCGTGTCGCTGCACCGCCGGTCCAAGCCGGAGTTGACCGTCCTGGCGAAGTGGGCCGGGCTCATCGAGACGTGAGACCGTCCCGGCCGGGTGCTACGGGAGGCCCAGGAATTCCCCGAGTTCCCGGTGTGTGGAGGTCAGAGGTCTGCGGCGGCTCTCCCGTGCGCAGCGGAACGTGTCGCGGGCGAGGCCCTGGTGGCGCAGCCAATCCGGTGTCGTCTCGCGCAGGCCCGCCATGAGCCGCAATGCATCGTCGGGCTGCCGCAGCCGGGCATGGGCGTTCGCCACGTCCAGCACGTGGCGGTTCCGCGTGTTGGGTGTCAGGCCCGCGAGGAGGCGGGGCGGGATACGGCGGGCAAGCCCCACCACGCGAGCCGGGTGCCCGCCCACCGCGTGGTTCTCGATGCCCTGCATAACGACCCCGGGCAGATCGAACCTGCCCCAGCTGTACGGGTCGTTCGCACTCCGGCCTCCGAGCGCCATGGCGGCCGTCCGCGCCGCGCGGAGCAGAGAACGCGCTTCCTGCGGACGGTTGTTCCGGGCAGCAGCAGCCGAGCCGCGCATCAGCAGACGTCCCCACACCCCGAGTTCGGCGCGGGATGCCCGGGACAGGCGCGGCTCCACCTGGTCCGCCGTGTCAACGGCCAGCCGTTCCGTCTCGTCCAACCGCCCCTGGCGCAGCAGCATCCAGCCCTGGAGACAGACACCGCCCGCCGCCCGCGTACGGTCCCCGGCCCGCGCCGCCTCCTCCATGGCCTCACGCAGCGCGGTGTGTGCGAGGTCGTAGGCGCGCACCTGTGTCAGGTACCGGCCGGCCATCAGCAGGACGTCGGCCCGCAGCGCCGCCGCCTCGGCCCCCAGGTCCTCGACCGCCTGCCGTGCGGCCATGACCACCGGGGGCAGCAGCCGCCCCAACTCTCGGTAGTCGTCCCGGTAGTAAGCACCGACGAGGGTGTCCGCCGTACGCCGCAGGCTCACCAGGTCCACCGGCCCGGCCTCGTCCACCGGAACGCGGCCGTCCAGCCCGATCGGCGGAGCGATGGCCCGGCGCAGCTCCAGCAGAGCCATGGCCCGGTCGTCGGCGTGCGTGTCGGCGCCCATCCCCGGCGTCTCGAACAACTGGCTCGTCCGGAGCCCCAGCGCCCGCGCCAGAGCGTGATACGTGTCGATACGCGCGGCCCCGCCCGCCTCGATCTTCTTGACCACATTGACGTGCACGCCCGCCCGCTCGGCCAACCGCTCCTGCGTCCAGTCCCGGTCGAGCCGCGCCCGCCTGACCCGACGCCCGCTGACGTCGTTCCCGTCCATGGGCACCCCGCAGTCCGCCGGTCACCTCACCTATCAGGATAGAACCGGGCGCCGCCCATGGCCGATCATCGGCGGATGCGTCCGTTGAAGCATGGGTACACCAATCGGACCGTCGGTGACGGGGTCGTTGTCCTGAAGACGTACGAGGGGCCTGATGCCCGTGCGCGGTTGCGGCGTGAGCGTGCGGTGCTTGTCCGGCTGCGTGGGCGTGTTCCCGTTCCGCCCGTGGTCGGTGTGAGCGCGTCCTCGCTCACGCTCGGGTTCGTCGCCGGTGTGCAGGGGCAGGAGTTGCTCGACTCCGGCCGGGCCGGGGATGTCCTCGCGGGCTGCGGTGAGGTGCTGCGGCGTATCCATGACATCGCGCCGGGACCGGTGCTGGTGCACGGTGACTTCGGGCCGAACAACGTCCTGCTCGATCCCGCCACCTGCGAGGTCACCGCCGTGATCGACTGGGAGTTCGCGCGCATCGGCGAGCCGGTCGAGGACCTGGCCTGGTGCGAGTGGATCGTCCGCATGCACCACCCCGCACACCGTCACGCGCTCGGTGACTTCTTCCGCGCCTACGGCCGCGAGGTGCCGCCCTGGCCGGTGCGCAGGGCGGCCATGCTCGCCAGGTGCGAGGCGCTGCGCCAGTTCTGCGAGCGGTGGGAGCCGGACGGTCCCGGTGTGCGGCAGTGGCGCGAACGCGCGGCCGTCACCGCCAGGTGGGGCGCGTAGCCGTCGTCAGGGTGCCGTGTCCTCCTCCTCGATGCTCCGGTTCCAGTCCCGTTTGGACGCCTGCCAGCCGTCCTCGTCCTGGCCGAGCCGCCAGTAGCCGGACGCCGACAGGCGTTCCCCCGGCACGCCCCACTCGGTGCGCAGCAGGCGTCGGAGGTCCCGTACGAACCCCGCCTCGCCGTGCACGAACGCCTGCACGTCGTCCGCCGGCGGCGCCGGGGCGTCCCGCACCGCGCGGAGCAGTGCGTCGCCGACCCGGCCGCCGTTCCGGTGCAGCCAGTGGACGGTGGCGTCGGCCGCCGTCGTCACCGGCTGCTCCTCCTCAGGACCGGCGACCTCGACGTACGCCACCGCCCGTACGCCCGGCGGCAGCCGCTCCAGCGTCGCCGCGACGGCCGGCCACGCCGTCTCGTCGCCGGCCAGCAGGTGGTGGCCGACCGCCGGGTCGGGCGCGTAGCCGCCGCCCGGACCGGCGAAACGGATCGCGTCGCCCGGCCGGACCCGCACGGCCCACGGCCCCGCGAGCCCCTTGTCGCCGTGGTGCAGCAGATCGACGGACAGCTCGCGCCGCTCCGCGTCCCAGCGGCGCACGGTGTACGTCCGGGTGCGCGGCCACCGGTCGCGCGGCAGTTCGTCCCGGATGCGCCGCAGGTCGAACGGCTCCGGGTACGCCACGCCCGGCACCGGGAACAGCAGCTTCACGTAGTGGTCGGTGAACCGGCCCGCCGTGAACCCCGCGAGCCCCGGACCGCCCAGGACGACACGCGTCATGCGCGGGGTGAGCCGATCGACCCGCAGCACCCGCGCCGTCGTGACACGCGGGTTGCGGCGTCCTGGACGCTCCGCCATGGTTCCTCCTCCCCCCGGTCAGCCGGCCACCGGCGCGGGCAGCGGTACGCCGAGCCGGCCGGCCGCCCCGGTGAGCGCCTGCCACACCTTCGCGCCCACCGGCACGCCGTCGCGCGCCCGTTCGGCGGCGGTCGCGGCACTGCGCTCGCCCGGGTACGTGATCCCGGCGCCCTCGTCCGCGCGCGGCAGGCCCTTCAGGACGTCGAGGGTGCGGCCCACGTCGTCGGGGAGGGCGTCCGCGTCGCCGAACGCCGCCGGGTCGAGGGCGATGAGCAGCGCGTTCTGCCGGTGCGCCTTGCCCTCGGGCTCCCCGCCGTGGAACGCGGCGAGGATCGGCGCCTGCACGAGGACGCCCGTCAGCAGCTCGAACACCAGCGACATGCCCGCGCCCTTGGCGCCGCCCAGCGGCAGCGGCATCTTCGCCAGCGCCGGATCGGTCGTGGGCTCGCCGTCGGCCGTCGCGGCGGCGCCCTCCGGGAGCGGCCGCCCGCTCGCCCGGTACTGGGCGATCCGGCCGAGCGCGATCGTGGCCGTCGCCATGTCGAGCAGGACCGGCGGCCGGTCGCGCGCCGGGACGGCGACCGACAGCGGGCTGGTCGCGACGGCCGCGCCCCGGACGCCGGGGTAGGCCATGTTCGGCATGCCGGCGACGACGGCGACTCCGACGAGGCCCGCCCCGGCGATGCGGGACGTGTAGTAGCCGATGGCGCCGGTGTGGACGGTGCCGCGCACGGAGACCGCGCCGACACCGTTCGCGCGGGCGCGCGTCACCGCCTCGTCGGCGGCGGCCGTGAGCGCCACGGGACCCGGCGCGCGGTCGGCGTCGATGACGGCGACGCCCGGCGCGCCCGACGTGGTGCGCATCTCCGGCGCGGTGTTCGCCTCGCCCGAGGCGAGGAGTTCGAGGTAGCGGGGGACGCGGGACACGCCGTGGGAGTCGACGCCCCGCAGGCTCGCCCACATCAGGACGCCGGCGAGCGTGGCGGCCTCGTCGGCGCCGAGCCCCGAGCGGCGGAACAGGTCGTTCGTGAACGCGGTCAGCGCGTCCGCCGGGACGACGACTTTCGCTGGTGGCATGGGTGGTGCTCCCGTCTGTGGTCGGGTCAGCGGGTCACGGAGACGTCGACGATCGCGGTCGTGCCGGCCCGTACGGCCTTCCACGCGCGGGACAGCGCGGGCGCCAGCTCGTCCGGCGCCGTGACCGTCTCGCCGTGCATGCCGAACGGTTCGGCGAAGCTCGCCAGTTCGGGCTGGCCGCTCAGGTCGGTGCCGAGGAACTCGCCCGTCGCGACGGCCGCGCCGTCCGGGTAGAACCGCAGGTGGTTCATCCTCATCGAGCGGTACTCGTGGTTGTTGAAGACGACGATCAGCAGCGGGAGTCCCCGCGCCCGTGCCGCGTCGAGCGAGGCGATGACCGGGTTGTAGAGGAACGCGCCGTCCCCGATCGTGAGGACGACCGGCCGCGAGGGCGCCGCGAGCTTCACGCCCAGCGCGACCGCCATGCCCTGCCCGAGGCCGCCCTGCACGTAGAAGTACGAGTCGGGCGTCGAACGCAGCAGGTGACGCTGCACGATCCGGCTGTGCGTGATGCTCTCGTCCACGACGACCGGGTCGTCGCCGTCCTCGTCGACGACCCGCCGCAGGGTGGCCGCGAGGAGGACCGGGTCGATGCCGGACGGCGCCTCGCCGGCCCGCCGTTCCACCGCCTCGATCGACGCGGCGCCGGCCCGGTGCCGTGCGCGCTGCGTCTCCAGGCGGCGCGCGAGGACGGCGGGCTCCGGCGGCGTCTCGCGGGCCAGCCGGGCGAGTTCGCGGAGGGTCGGGGCGACCTCGCCCTCCAGGTAGTGGTCGGCGTGCAGCACCTGGTAGGCGATGTGCGGGCGCTGCGGCACCTCGTCGATGACGACGATCGTGGCGCGTGCCGGGCGCCTGCTCGGCGGGTAGAACGGCGCCCGGCAGTTGACGAGGACGATGAGGTCGGCCTCGTCCATGAAGGGTTCGATGTCGCCGCCGGCGTGCAGCTCGTGCGTCCTCGGGAAGTTGGCGCACACCGCCGAGTTCGGCTCCACGACCGGGACGGCCAGAGCCTCGGCGAGCACGACGAGCGCCGCCATGCCGTCCGCCTCGCGCCCGGCCGTCTCGGTGACGACGACCGGGTTGTCCGCCGACCTGAGCAGGTCCAGGACGGCGGCGACCTCCGCCGGGGCGCCGACCGTCGTGCCCCGGGGGGCGACCGGCGCCGGCTCCCGACCGTCCCACGGGTCGAGCAGCACCTCAAGCGGCACGTTGAGGTAGACGGGACCGGCGGGGGCGCGCGCGGCCAGCTCGGCCGAGCGCGTCAGCATCGCGGGGAGCGTGGCGACGCTCGCGGCCTGGTTGGCCCACTTCACGAACGGTGCGGCGAGCGCGTGCGGCCCGCCGACGACCGACAGGTTGCGGTACCACTGGCCGCCCGGGTCGGGGCCCGGGCCGTCGCCGTAGGTCGTGGACTCGGAGGACGCGATCACCATCGGCACGCCGGCGAGCAGCGCGCCGTGGATGGCGCACGAGCCCTGGAGCAGCCCGGGACCGGCGTGCAGCAGGACGCCCTGGGGGCGGCGCGTGACGAGCCCGTAGCCGGTCGCCATGCCCACGGCGACCGTCTCGTGCGTGAGGTCGAGGTAGCCGGGGCACGGCAGGCCGTCGCGGTGGTGCCGGGCCAGCGACTCCCACACCGGCGCCCACTCGGAGCCCGGTGAGGAGAAGATGTGGTCGGCGCCGACGGCGCGGAAGGCGGCGACGACGGCGTCACCGCCGTCGGCGCGGTGCTGGTTCTCGTGCTGGGTCACGGCCGCGCCTCAGCCCTCGATCGGCCAGCCGAGGCACTCGCAGATGCCCCGCCCCATGATCCACTCCAGCTCGTCGGCGGTGAAGTGGAAGTGCTTCGTGAACTGCTCGATGGTGTCGGTGTAGCCGATGCCGTGCCCGAGGAGGCGGGTGATGTCGGTGCCCCAGAAGCAGCGTTCGGGACCCATCTTGTCGACCATCTCCCGGACGTACTTCTCTATGTTGAGGTTCGGGAACGGGTGCGTCGAGTAGCCGGGGAGCGCGGACACCTTCACGTAGATGTTGGGGTGCTTGAACAGGTCGGCGGTCTCGGAGACCCAGTAGCCGATGGCGTCGTCCACGCAGCGGGCCATGATGCCCATGTGGTCGATGATGATCTTGAGCCCGGGGTGCTGCTCGGCGATCGCGCCCAGTTCGGCCTTCCACACCGGCGCGTGGACCATGGTGGGGATGCCCAGTTCCTCGGCGACCGGCCAGTACCAGTCGTTGGTGCCGTCGATCATCCAGTTGCGGTCCTGCGGCCGGTGGAACGTGAGGCGGGTGCCCTTCACGTACGGGTTCTGCGCGAAGTCGCGGAGCATCGCGGTGCCCTCGACCGGGTCGTTCTGCGGGATGCGCGCCATGATGCCGAACCGCTCGGGGTACGCCTCGCACGCCTCGAGCGAGTAGTCGATGCGGTTGCCCTCCCACGACGGCGGCAGGAGCAGCGCCCGGTTGACGCCCGCCTCGTCCATCATGGCGAGGCACTCCTCGTAGCTGAACGGGTCCTCGCGGTGCCCGTTGAGGCGGATGCGCTCCCGCGCGCCCGGGACCCAGGGGCGGTCGGGGGCCTCTTCCTTCCAGATGTGGACCTGGGAGTCGACGACGAACATGGGTGGTGCCTCCTGTGGTGAGTGCGGTGCCGTGGGGTCCGGCGGGTCTCAGTCCGCCGTGCCGTCGTGGAGCGCGTCCACGACGTGCTCGGCGATGGCCATGCACGAGGTCGCCGCCGGGGACGGCGCGTTGCGGATCGCGGTGACGGGTCCCGCGCGGTGGATGCGGAAGTCGTCCACGAGCGCGCCGTCCCGGTCGAGCGCCTGCGCCCGTACGCCCGCGCCGGCGCGCACGACGTCCGCCGCGCCGATCTCCGGTACGTAGCGGCGCGCGGCCTTCATGTAGGCGCGCTTGGAGAGGGAGCCGCGCATCTCGCCGGCGCCGGTGCGCCAGTGGCGGCGGGCCATGCGCCAGAAGCCGGGCCAGGCGAGGGTGCGGCGCAGGTCGCCGGGGCGTACGTCGCGCCTGCGGTAGCCCTCGCGGGCGAGCGCGAGGACCGCGTTCGGGCCGACCTCCACGTCGCCCGACACGCGGCGCGTGAAGTGGACGCCGAGGAACGGGTACCGCGGGTCGGGCACCGGGTAGATCAGCCCCCTGACCAGCGGCGCCTTCTCCGCCGACACCCGCATGTACTCCCCGCGGAACGGCACGATCCGCGGCGCCGCCCCGTCGCCCGCGAGCCCCGCAACGGTGTCGGCGTGCAGGCCCGCGCACACGACGAGCCGGTCCACCGCCTCCGACCGCTCGCCCGACGCCACGCGCAGGCCGCCGCCGTCCCGGTGGATGCCCGTGACGGGGAAGCCGCACCGCACCTCGCCGCCGGCCGCCGCGATGTCGTCGGCGAACGCCCGCGCGATCAGCGTGTAGTCGGTGATGGCGGTGTGCGGCGAGTGGAGGGCCGCGAGCCCGGCGGCGTGCGGCTCGATCTCGCGGATGCCGGCCGCGTCCACGCGCCGCAGCCCCGGGACCGCGTTGTCGCCCGCCCGCGCGTGGAGCGCGTCGAGCCGCGCCACGTCCGCCTCGTCGACGGCGACGACGAGCTTGCCGCACTCGTCGTACGGCAGCCCGCGTTCGCCGCAGTACTCCCGCAGCATGCCGCGGCCCCGCGTGCACAGGCGCGCCTTCAGGCTGCCGGGCGCGTAGTAGATGCCGGCGTGGACGACGCCCGAGTTGTGGCCCGTCTGGTGGACGGCGACCCGGTCCTCCTTCTCCAGCACCAGGACGCGCGTCCCCGGCCGGCGCGCGGCGAGCTCCCGGCCGATCGCGAGCCCGACGACGCCGGCCCCCACGACGCCGATGACCTCGTCAGCCATGCGCCACCTCCTTCCTCACGGCGGCGCGCGTCACGCGCCGAAGTGGATCGCGACGGTCTTGACCCGGGTGTAGAAGCGCAGCGCCTCGGTGCCCTGCTCCTTGAACGCCGAGCCCGAGTCCCGGAAACCGCCGAACGGGTGGTGCACGTCCCAGCCGGACGTGGTGGTGTTGACGGCGATCTGGCCGCAGTCCGCCTCGTCCGCGAACCGGTGCGCGGCGGCCAGGTCCCGGGTGAAGACCGCTGCGGCGAGCCCGAAGTCCGAGTCGTTCACCTCGTCGATCGCCTGGTCGAGGCCGGCCACCCGCCGCAGCACCACGACGGGTCCGAAGACCTCGTGCCGCCAGATGTCCATCTCGGGCGTGACGTCGGTGAGGACGGTCGGCGTGACGTAGCAGCCGTGCGCGAGGGCCGCGTCGTCCGGGACGCCGCCGCCCACCGCGATCCTGGCGCCCTGCTCCACGGCGAGCGCCGTGTCGGCGAGGACGCTGTCGCGCTGCGCCGGGCCGACGAGCGGACCGACCGCCGTGCCGGCGTCCTTGCCGGGGCCGACCCGCAGGGCGGCGACCCGTTCGCGCAGCAGCTCGGCGAACCGGTCGTGCACCGGCTCCTCGACGAGCACCCGGCTGGTCGCGGTGCAGCGCTGTCCGGCCTGGCCGAAGCCGGCGGCGATCACGGCGTCCGCCGCGGCGTCCAGGTCCGCGTCGGCCAGCACGACGGTGGCGTTCTTGCCGCCCATCTCGGCCTGGAAGCGGACGTTGCGGGTGGCGAGGGCGAGCCGCAGCCGCTCCCCCACCTCGTTGCCGCCGGTGAAGGTGACGGCGGCGATGCGCGGGTCCCCGGTGAGCGCCTCCGAGATGCGGGACGTCCGGCCGGTCACGACGCCCAGCACACCGGCGGGCAGGCCGGCGTCGTGCAGCGCGCGGGCGAGCGCGAGGCCCGACATGGGGGTCTCGCTCGCGGGCTTCAGGACGACGGCGTTGCCCGCGGCGAGGGCGGGCGCCAGCTTGCGGGCCGGCGTCAGCAGCGGGTCGTTCCACGGCGTGATGGCGAGGACGACGCCCAGCGGCTCGCGCCGGAACTCCGCGCGGGTGTGGGGGCGCGCGTCGTGGAGCAGCGTGCCGTAGCCGTCGCGGGCGACGCCGGCGTAGTAGGCGAGGAAGTCGGCGGACTTCTCGACCTCGCCGCGCGCCTCGGCCCGTGTCTTCCCCATCTCCGTGACGACGGTGCCGGCGACCTCGTCCGCCCGCTCCCGCAGGAGCGCGGCGGCGTCGGTCAGCACCCTGGCGCGGACGAACGGCGAGGTGGCGCGCCACGTCGCGAAGCCCTCCTCCGCCGCGTCGTACAGCCGCTCGACGTCCTCGGGCGACAGGGCGGGGACCCGGGCGACGGGCTCGCGGGTGTCGGTCGGGTCGAAGACGTCAACCCACGCGCCGGAGGTCACCCACCGCCCTCCCGCGAGGACCTCAAGGGACGTTACGGACATGACTGCTCCTCAGGACGGAAGAAGGGATCGCGGGAGCCCGCCTCGATGCCCCCACGATAGGAACGGCGCGTGGTCCCGACCACGCGCTGCGCGGCATGCATTGGTTGCGTTCCCCGCACTCCGCACCGGGCGCCGATCGTGGTGGGATCGGCCCGGCAGAAGCACACCTGATCAGGAGGAACGCATGCCGTACGCCGTTGTGGCCCACTACCGGTGCGCGCCCGGCGACGCGCCCGCCGTCCGTGACGCGCTGCTGCGCATGCGGGAGTCGACGCTGCGCGAGCCGGGCAACCGCGCCTATGTCGTGCACGCCGACGCCGAGGACGCGAGCGGCGACGCCGCGTTCACGCTGTACGAGCAGTACGCCGACCGGGACGCGTTCGAGGCGCACACGCGGACGCCGCACTTCGCGGAGCACATCGCCCGCACGGTGCGGCCCCGGCTCACGGCGCGGACCGTGTGGTTCGGCGACGTGATCTGACACGGGGGTGTCCCCGGGCCGCGCGGCCCGGGGACACCCCTTCACGTACCGGCCCCTACAGCTCGTTGCCCCAGCACATGCGGGCGATCGTCTCGACATGGACGAGCTTCCGCCACTGGTCCTCGGCCCGCAGCGGGGCGCGCCCCGCCACGTCGGAGAACCCGGCGCTCGGGCTCACGGCCAGGTCGTCGATGTCCTTGCAGGCCGCCGCCACGTCCATGCGGTCCATGATCGTGTCGACGTCCTCAAGGCCGGGGGCCGCGGGGTCCACGATGCCGAGGCACACGTCCCGGTCGGCGGGGACGGCCCGCAGCAGCCGTGTCTCGGCCTCGGTGCCCGCGCAGTACGGCAGGATCCACCGGTCCACCGGCACCTCCGTGAACAGCCGCTCCGCGACCGCCCCGGCCACCTCGGCGGGCGCGCGGTGCGCCGGGCACAGGCCGATGCGGACGTCGGACGGCTTGTCCCCGACGGCGACGGCGGCCGCGTCGACGGCCAGGGCGTCCGCCAGGCCGAGGCCGGGCGCCCCGCCGCCGGACAGGTGGTGGGCGTAGTCCGGGTTGGTGAGCTGGACGCAGCGGACGCCCCGGGCGATCAGCGCGCCGATCTCGTCGCGGACGATCCGCGCGAGGGCGTCGCCCAGCTCGCGGGCGCTGCCGAACGGCGTCGCGTCCGGGTCGAAGCAGCGGCCGGCGAGGTACGCGGGGGACGGCAGGGTCGCCTTCGCCGGGACGACGGTGAGCGCGGCGACGGCCGCCACCTGGTCGGCGATCAGCGGTCCCCCGGCCTTGGGCTCGCCGTCGGCGACCCACCGGGCGAGGCCGTCGTCCTCGGTGGCCCCGGTGCGGCGGAAGCCCGTCACCGCGTCGAGGACGGCGCCCCTGAAGTCCTCGCGCCGGAACTCGCCGTCGGTGACGACCGACAGGCTGAGCCGCCGCTGGGCGCGCACGGCGTCGGCGACGGCCTGGTCCTCCACGGCGCGCAGCCCGGCCCCGTCCAGGCCGCCCTGCGCGCGGCGGCGCCGGGCGTCGAGGAGTTCCTGCGGCCGGACGAGGCTGCCGTGGTGGTCGATGCGGAACTTGAACGTGTCAGCCATGGTGCCCCTCCGCCGTGCCCTCCCGCGGGGCGCCGCCCCACGCCCGGAACTCCAACTGGTAGCCGAGGCCGGCGAGTACGTCCTCGCAGATCCGCCGGTCCTCGTCCCCGGTGCCGCCCGCGACGCCGAGGCCGCCGAGGATCTCGCCGTCCCGCTGCACGGTGACACCGCCCTCGGCCGCCAGGATCGGGTGGGTGCCCATCCGCGAGAGCTGGGCGAAGAAGCCGGGGTTGCTGTCGGCCCAGGCGTGCAGCATGTGCGTGGGCCGCTCCATCACGGCGGCCGTGTACGCCTTCGCCGTCGCGATGCTCGGGGTGAGCGGCCGGGCGCCGTCCGAGCGTTTCACGAGCAGCGTGAAGCCGCCCGCGTCGACGACGGCGATGCTGAGCGCCTTGCCCAGCGCGCGGCCGGCCTTCTGCGCCGCGGCGACGATGTCCTCCGCCTCGTCCAGGGTCAGTCTCATACGGCGGCGCTCCGGTGGGTCAGGTCGTCGCGGACGCGGACGACGGCGGCGTTGAACAGTTCGGGCGCCTCCCAGTACATGGAGTGGGGCGCGCCGGGGACGAGTTCGAGGCGGGAGCCGGGCAGCAGTTCGTGGGCGCGGGTGACGGTGGCGGCGCTCAGGACCGCGTCGTTCGCACCGGCCAGGAAGCAGACGGGCAGCCCGGAGGCGGTGACCTCGTTGACGGTCGGCCCGCCGGTGGACAGGTTCCGCAGGTCGGCCATCTTCGCCGTGTTGAACGTGCCCATCTGCTGGAAGAGCAGCGTGCGGGCCGGTTCGCGCTTCTGGAAGTCCCTGCTCAGCAGCCGGTCGAGGACGGGCAGCTTGACGGCCTCGGCGCGGTCGGCCGCGACCAGCGCCGACAGTTCGGGGTGGTCGATGCCGCCCAGCGAGTGGGCCAGGACGACGCCGCCGACGCGGTCGGGACGGCGCAGGCCGGCCCGCAGCGCGGCGACCGCGCCGATGGACTGGCCGACGAGCAGTACGTCCCGCAGGTCCTCCTGATCGAGGACGGCGACGATGTCCTCGGGGAAGTCCTGGCTGTCGAACTCCGGCATGGTGGAGTCCGAGTTGCCGAAGCCCCGCAGGTCGACGGTGACGACGGTGTACCGCTCGCGCAGCGGCGCGACCTGCTGCCACCAGGCCGCGTGGTGTCCGCCCGAGCCGTGGACGAACAGCACGGCGGGTCCCGATCCGTGCCGCTCGTAGTAGATGGAAGTGCCGTCGGAGTGGGCGAAGCCCATGGCGTTCTCCTCGTCTCGCACGCGCTCAGGAGGGACGGTTGCCGTGGTACACCAGTTCGATCATGGTGTGGTCGGGGTCGTGGATGTAGCAGAACTTCGACCGGTTCTCCGGGCGTTCGACCGGCCGGGTGTGCCGTACCCCCAGCTCCTTCAGGTGGGCGAGGAAGCCGTCCCAGTCCTCCACCTCGATGGCGAAGTGGTACGGCGCCATGCGGTCCATCTCCTCGACCGGCGTGAAGTGCAGGTCGAAGTCGCCGCGCGTCATCAGCAGGACGCGGGTGTTGCTCTTCGCCTGGATCGGCTTGAGACCGAAGACCTTCGCGTACCACTCCTTGGTGCGTTCGGGGTCGGTCGTCGGGAAGTTCACGTGGTGGATGTACTTGGGGCTGCTGCTCATCGGCTCTTCCTCTCGGGCGGCGGGCCGGACTCGGCCCGCACGGGGTTGGACAACACGCCGATCCCGCCGATCGCGATCTCCACGACATCGCCCGGCCCGATCGCGCAGGCGGTGTCGGCCCCCATCCACAGCACGTCACCGGGGTGCATCGTGATCCAGCGCGTCGTCTCGGCGATGTACTCCCAGGGGTCGAAGATCATCGCCCCGGTGGGAAAGGCGGCGCGCGTCTCGCCGTTGACGCGCACGGTGGTGGTCGCCGCGAGCGGATCGGCGTCCGTCTCGATCCAGGGACCCATCGGTTTGAACGTGTCGCTGTTCTTGCTGCGCCACAGCGTCCGGTCCTCGTGCTGCCAGGCGCGTGCGCTGACGTCGTTGCCGATCGTCCAGCCGAGGACGGACTCCCGCGCCTCGGCCGGGCTCGCGCGGCGCAGGGTGCGGCCGATGACGGCGACGAGTTCGCCCTCGGCCTCGAAGCGGCCGGTCACCTCGCGCGGCTTGACGATGGGCGCGCCGTGGCCGATCAGGGCGTTGTTGGCGCGGTAGCCGACCTCGGGGCGCTCCGGCACGGCGGTGGCGTACCCGGTGGCCAGGGCGTGTTCGGCGTGCCGCGTGTAGTTGAGCCCGACGGCGTAGAACACGCCGGGTATGACGGGCGGCAGCAGCGTGGCCGACGCGAGCGGCACGGTCTCGCCCGTGGCGCGCGCCCCGCCGTCCAGGGGCGGCCCGTCCAGCAGGTGGATGACGTCCCCGTCGACGCGGCCGGAGCGGGGCCGCCCGTCGACGGCGATGCGGCAGAGTCTCATCGCCGGTCAGTCCCCCAGCAGGTGGGAGACGCGCTTCGTGACGAGGTACGCGTCCAGCCCCTCGGGGCCGCCCTCGCGGCCGTGGCCGCTGGCCTTGACGCCGCCGGACGGTGCCTCGTGCACGGAGCCGCCGCAGTGGTTGATGGAGAGGATGCCGGCCTCCAGGTCCGCCACGAGGCGTTCCGCGGTGGCCGCCGACCGCGTGAAGCCGTACGCCGCGAGGCCGTAGGGCAGGGAATTGGCGGTGGCGACGGCGTCGTCCAGGTCGGTGAAGGGGACGACGGGCGCGACGGGGCCGAACGGCTCCTCGTGCAGGATCTCGGCGTCCGGCGGCACGTCCGTGAGCAGTGTGGGCGGGAAGAACCAGCCGCGCCGGCCCTGGCGTTCCCCGCCGCGCACGATCTTCGCGCCGCGCCCGGCGGCGTCGGCGACGAACGCGGCCGTCGCGGCGAGGCGCCGCTCGTTCGCCAGCGGCCCCATCGTGACGCCCGGCTCAAGGCCGTCCCCGACGACCACCGCGTCGGCGGCCTCGGCGAACGCGGCGACGAACGCGTCGTGGACGCTCTCGTGCACCAGGAAACGGCTCGGCGACGTGCAGACCTGGCCGGCGTTCGCGAACTTGGCCGCCGCCGCGCGGCGGGCCGCGAGCACCGGATCGGCGTCGGCGCAGACGATGACCGGCGCGTGCCCGCCCAGCTCCATCAGCACCGGCTTCATCTCCGCGCCCGCCGCCGCGGCGAGCAGCCTGCCGACCGGGACCGAGCCGGTGAACGCGACGAGACGCGTCACC
The DNA here is from genome assembly GCF_004193175.1 of Streptomyces sp. RFCAC02. Classification (NCBI taxonomy): domain Bacteria; kingdom Bacillati; phylum Actinomycetota; class Actinomycetes; order Kitasatosporales; family Streptomycetaceae; genus Streptomyces; species Streptomyces sp. RFCAC02. The sequence continues at coordinate 2,627,894 of NZ_SAUH01000001.1, forward strand.
GGGGAGGCGATCAGCCGCGCCGACACCTCGGCGGGGTCGCCGAACACCAGGTTGAGCACGCCCGGCGGCAGACCCGCCTCGTCGAAGCAGCGGACGATCTCGCACGCCGTGGCCGGGGTCTCCTCGGACGCCTTGACGACGATCGAGCAGCCGGCCGCGAGCGCGCCCGCGATCTTCCGCATGGGCGAGCCGGCCGGGAAGTTCCACGGCGTGAACGCCGCGACGGGGCCTACGGGTTCACGCCGGACGCTGAGCAGCGTGCCCGGCGCTGACGGGATGATCCGCCCGTACGCGCGGCGTGCCTCCTCCGCGTACCAGCGCAGCGTGTCCGCGACGCGCAGGACCTCGCCGCGCGCCTCGGCGTACGGCTTGCCCTCCTCCAGCGTCATGACGCGCCCCACGTGGTCGGCGCGCGCGGTCAGGCGGTCGGCGGCGTCGTGCAGGAGCGCGGTGCGGCGGGCGACGGGCACGGCGCGCCAGACCGCGAAGCCGTCGGCGGCGGCGTCGGCGGCCCGGTCGAGGTCGGACGGCTCGGCCAGCGGGACGTCCCCGACCGGCTCCCCGGTGGCGGGGTTCAGCACCGGGGCGGTACGGCCGGCGGCGCCGGCGCACCACTGGCCGGCGATGTACATGCGGACGGTGGGGAAGACGGCGGGGGACGGATCGGTCGGGGACTGCTCGGGGGTCATGGTCACCTTCTGCGGTCGGGTCACTGCGCGCGCTCCTGGCCGCCCTCGGTGTCCCGGGAGCCGCGCAGCGTCCAGATGTGGTGGGGCGGCGCCGTCTCGTGGACCCGCGTGCCGTACGAGGCGTCCACGCGGTCCATGTCGGCCGCGTACTCCACACGGCCGCCGCACGGGGCGTGGACGAACCGGAACACGTTCGACCCGACGGTGTGCCGGCCGAGGCGCCGTGCCTCCCGCCACCCCCGGCCGACCATGTGGTTGCCGCCCTCGATGACGTCGTCGAAGCCGGGCACCTCGAACGAGACGTGGTTGACGCCCGCCCGGTCGGGCCGGTGGCAGAGCAGGAAGTTGTGCTGGTCGTCGTCGCCCTCGCACTGCATGAACGTGCCCATGGGCTCGACGATGTCGGTCGGGGTGAAGCCGAGGCGGTCGGTGTAGAACGCGACCGCGGCCCGGCGGCCCGCCTTGCGGATGTTGAGCGCGACATGGCACATCCGCAGCGGCCTGACCCGCCCGACGGAGGTCACGGAGGCGTTCCAGCGGGTGACGCGGCCGAGCGTGTTGCCGGTGCGGGCGGCGACCGGCCCCGGGTCGCGCGGGCGCGCCGGTGCCAGGCCGACGCCGAACCCGGACTCGTCGGCGGCGTGGTACGTGCCGTCGTCGCCGCGCCGCACGGGCCGGTCGGCGCCGACGGCGGCGGCGAGCCGGTCCAGTTCGGCGGGGGTGTCGACGCCCCACACCACCTCCCGCACGGTCGGGGCGGGCTCGACGGGCGGCGGCAGGCCGGGCAGGTCCCCGGTCTCCAGCCGGAGGGTCTGGCCCACCAGGGTCTCGAACACGGCGCGGTGGCCGTCGTCCGAGACGAGTTCGAGTCCCAGATCCCCGAAGAAACGGACGCACTCCGCGAGATCCGTGACGCTGTACGTGACCGATTCGATGCGCTGGATTCCCACTGCCGTCACCTTTCTCGCCGGCGCAAAGGCCGAGGGGCCACCGGCAGGCATTGATCCTAGAAACGCGGTGGCGCGGCGTTCAATACGCGGGACGCCGCACGGTGTTCAACCGTTCATTGCGCGCCGCGCGGGCTCGCGGCGCCGGCCGTCTCGTGGAAGGCGGGGATGGGGTTGCCCGCGAACCAGGACGTCAGGAAGTCCAGGAAGACCCGGACCTTGCGGGGGGTGTTCTGGGCGGGGCCGTAGATCGCGTAGAGGGACCGGTCGGGCACACCGAGTTCCGGGAGCAGGACGCGCAGGGCGCCGCTCATGAGGTCGTCGTAAGCGGGCCGGTGGGGAATCAGCGCGATTCCCCTGCCGTGCACCGCGGCTTTCTGCAGAGCGATGTAGGAATTCGAGAGGAAGGCGATGTTGCGTATCTTGTGGAGGGTGCTCGCGTGGCCGTGTCCGATGCGCCACACCGGGTCGTTCACATGGACCAGGCACTCGTGGGACGCGAGGTCGTTCGGCGAGGTCAGCGCCCCGTGCCGGGCCAGGTAGGACTCGGCGGCGCACAGGACGAACGGCAGCGAGGCGATCTTCTTCAGCCGCACGTTGGAGTCGCGCGGATCCCGCGTGTGGAACGCGACGTCGAAACCGTCGTCCAGGAATTCGTACGTCCGGTCCGACATGCCGCCGAGTTCGAACCGCACCGCGATTTTGGGGTGCGCGACGGAGAACGCGGCGATGGCGTCACCGAGATCGAGACTCCCGATCCATTTCGGGCAGATGACGGACAGCGGACCCTCGGGGCGGTCGTGGAGTTCGGCGATGTTGTCGTCCTCGGCGTCGATCTCGTCCAGAATGCGCTGGGCGAAACCGCTGTACCGCACCCCGGGTTCGGTGAGACTCACCGAACGCGCGGTGCGGTTCACGAGCTGGACGCCGAGTTGTTTCTCCAGGTCCGCCACATGGCGCGAGATGAGCGATCCCGACGCGCCCAGCACTTTCGCGGCACCGCTGAAGCTGCCGACCTTCGCGACCGTGACAAAACTGCGCATGACAAGAAGGCGATCCATGGGGCTCCTCCTCCGGCTCGGGCAGCGGAAGAGGCGGCGCTGCCCCCGGCCGAATATAGATCCGTCCCGCCGCCCGGCGACAGATGGTGATCACGGATTCGTCGGACTCTTTCCCGGTGTCGTGGGCTCAGTCCTCCAGGCAGTACTGCGGCGCCTCGGCGACGTTCTCCCGCGTGATGAGCGTGATCGGGGTCTGCGCGATCTTCTCGACGTCCTCGCCGTCGAGCAGCGCGAGGGTGTTCCGCACGGCGAGCTGCCCCGTCTGGGTCGCCGAGTTGGCGACGGTGGCGGCGAACCGGCCGTCCTCGACGGCGGCCAGGCCGTCCGCCGTGCCGTTCACCGTCACGATCTTCACGTCGGCGCCGGCCGCCTCGAAGGCGTTGAGCGCGCCGAACGCCATCTCCTCGTTGGCGACGAACGCGTACTGCAGGTCCGGGTGCGCCTGGATGATGTTCTCGGCCACGTCCTGCGCGTCCGCCCGGTTGAACATGCCCGGCTGGTTCGCGACCACCTCGACGTTGTCCGGCAGGGCGCCCGTGAACCCCTCGACCAGCAGGTCGGACGCGGCGCCCGGCGCGCCCGCGATCACGGCCGCCTCCACCTGCGCGCCGCCGGCGTCCTGGGCGACCCAGTCGGCGTCCAGCGCACCGACCGCCGGCAGGTCCACGACGACGGCGCCGAGGATCTCGGAGGTGTCCTCGGTGATCACCGACGTCAGGAAGATCGGGATGTCGGCGGCGCGCGCCTTGGCGATGTCGCCCTCCAGCGCGTCCACGTTGACCGTCTGCACGATGAGGGCGTCGACCTGCCGGGAGATCATGTCCTCGATGTTGGACAGCTCGGTGCCGGGATTCTGGTTCGAGTTCGCGGTGAGCAGTTCCGCGTCACCCGCCTCCACCTCCGCGGTGACGGCTCTTTGCAGACAGGTGTGGAATTCCGTGTTGGCGCCGTTGACGAAACCGAGGGTCACGCCGTCGTCGGAGCCGGACCCCGAGCCCGACCCGCAGCCGCCCAGCAGGGCGGCGGAGCTGAGCGCGGCGGTCAGCGCGACGGACGTACGGCGGGCGGAAGAAGGCATGGCGGAGCCGCCTTTCGGTGTGCGGGTGAAGTGTGCGGACAGGGGTGCGGACGTGCGCCGTACTGCGAGGAGCCGCGCCGGCGGTCAGAGCCGGCGATGCTGGAACAGGTTCGCGATGGCCGCGATCAGCAGCACGGAACCGACAGCGATCTGCTGGTAGTAGGAGGAGATCTCCAGCAGGTTAAGGACGTTGGCGACGACCTGGAGCAGCAGCACGCCAAGCGCCGTCCCGACGACGGTGCCGCGCCCGCCCTGGAGCGACGTGCCGCCGATGACGACGGCCGCGACGGCGGTGAGCTGGAGCGGCAGCCCGCCCGTGCCGGGGCTGCTCGCGCCCAGCCGGGACAGCAGCATGATGCCGGCGAGGCCCGACAGCGCGCCGGCCGACGCGTACAGGATCAGCTTGTCGCGCGCGACGTTGATCCCGCTGAGGCGCGCGACGTCCTCGTTGCCGCCGATGGCGAACGCGTCCCGGCCGAACACCGTGTACCGCATCAGCAGGGCGATGCCCGCCAGCACGAGGACCGCGACGATGAGCAGGTAGGGCAGGCCGAGGAACGACTCGTTGCCCAGCGCGGTGAGGCGGGTCCCGATGGTGATGCTGAGGCCCCCGATGACGAGCAGCGCCACCCCGTCGAGGAGAGTCGCCGTCGCCAGGGTCGCGACGAACGGCGCGAGGCTCGTGAACGTGACGACCAGGCCGTTCACCAGGCCGATGGCGGTGGCCAGCGCGATGGACAGGACGACCGTCAGCCACGTCGGGTTGCCGTGGTCGATGAGCTGCGCCGCGACAGCCGTGGTGACGGCGACGTTGCTGCCCATCGAGAAGTCCATGCCCCCCGCGGTCATCAGGAGCGTGAGGCCGCCGGCGATGACGGCCGTGACGCTGACCTGCCGCAGCACGTTCAGGAGGTTGGTCGAGGTCAGGAACGCGTCCGTGCGGAGGCTCGCGAACACCACGAGCAGCACCAGGACGGCGAGCAGCCCCGCGTGCGGGACGGTGAGGACGGCCGACGCGGCGCGGCGCCGGCCCGGCGGGGTCGCGGGGGGCCGCTCGGCCGTCCGGCCCGCGGCCCCGGTGGGTGAACCGATGCTCATGACAGTTCTCCTCCCAGGACGGTGGCGACCAGCTCGTCGCGCCCGATGCGGCCGATGTCGTGCTCGGCGACCGTCCGGCCACCGCGTACGACGACGACGCGGTCGGCCAGGCGCATCACCTCCTCGGCGGACGACGAGGCCAGCAGGACGGCCGCCCCCGACTCCGCCAGCCGGTCGATGAGCGTGTGGATCTCCGCCATGGCGGCGACGTCCACGCCGTTGGTCGGGTCCTCCAGGAAGCAGGCCGCGGGTCCCGTGCCGAGCCACTTGGCGAGGAGGACCTTCTGCTGGTTGCCGCCGGACAGCCGGCCCACCGGCGGGTTCGCCGACAGCGCCCGCACGCGGTACGTGTCGCGCAGCGGCGCGGCGCGGCGGGCCAGCGCCCCGGTGCGGTGCAGGCGGCGGCGCTCCAGGCGGTCGCGCGCCAGCATGATGTTCTCGTCCACGGACAGTTCGGGGACCAGGCCGAGCGTGCGCCGGTCCCCCGTCACACAGCGCAGCCCGCTGCCGAGCGACCGGGACACGCGCCCGAACGGGACGGCCGTACCGCCGACCGTCAGCGTCCCGCGCCGGGGCCTGCGGCGCCCCGACAGCAGGTCGAACAGGCGGGCCTGCGCGTCCCCGGCCGGCCCGAGCACGGCCACGATCTCGCCCTTGCGCACCTCGACACCGAAGCCGTCGATGCCGCGGCCGTCGCACAGGTCCCGCACGGCGAGCCCGACCTCGTCGGACGCGGGCGCGCGGTCGGGGCGGCAGGAGACGACGTCGCGGCCCACCATGTCGCGCACGAGCGTGCCCTCGTCCGTGCCGGCGGCCTCCGTACTGCGCACCACGGCCCCGTCGCGCAGGACCGTCACGCGGTCGGCGAGGCCGAGGACCTCGTCGATGTGGTGCGAGATGTAGATGACGGCGACACCGCCGTCGCGCAGCCGGCGCACCAGCGTCCGGATCTGCTCGGCCGCCTCGGCGCCGAGGCAGGCGGTCGGCTCGTCCAGCACGAGGACGCGGCCGCCGCGCCGCACCTCCCGCGCGACCTCGACCATGGTCTGCTCCGCGACGGTCAGGTCGCCGGCCACGGCCTCGGCGTCCACGGCGATGCCGAGTTCGGCGAGCGCCGAGCGGGCGGCCCGCCGCACCGCGCGCCAGCCCACGACGGAGCGGCGGTTCGGGAGGTCGCCGAGCATGACGTTCTCGGCGACCGTGAGGCTCATGACGAGTTCCCTGCGCTGCGGGACGGTCGAGATGCCGAGCCGCCGCGCCAGGCGGGGCGTGAGCTGGGCGTGCGGCCGGCCGGCGATCTCGATGTGCCCCTCGTCCGGGTCGTGCACGCCCGACAGGATCTGCACGAGGGTCGACTTGCCGGCGCCGTTCATGCCCATCAGCGCGTGGATCTCGCCGGGGCGGACGTCGAGGCTGACGTCCGTCAGGGCCAGCGCGCCGCCGAATCGTTTCGTCACGCCGCGCACCCGGATGACCGGCTCGGCCGGCTGCGGCCCGGCCGGGGCGGCGCGCCGTTCGGCCACGGGCCGGGGTGCCCGGCTCACCGGGGATCGCCTTCCGCCTCCGCCGCCGCCCGGCCGTACCCCCGGATGTCGGGGAACGGCGGCGTGCGGTCCGGCTGGAGGTCGACCTCGAACGCGTTGAGGCACATCGCGAGCATGCTGAAGTTGCCGAGCGAGCCGACCGCGTCCACCAGCCCCCGCGCGCCGAAGTGCTTCTCCGCCGCGCGGAACGTGTCCTCGCCGACGAAGTGGTCCTCCAGCAGCTCGCGGCAGAACCGGTGGAAGGCCGCGTCCTCCTCGCGGTCGAAGGCGGGCTCGCGGCGCTCGGCGATGGCGCGGACCGCGTCGGCGGGCAGGCCGGCCTCGACCGCCTTGTCCACGTGGGCATTCCACGAGTACTGCGCGTCGAAGTGGCGCGCAGCCATCAGCAGGGACAACTCCCGCAGCCGCACCGGGAGGCTCGACTCGAAGCGCGCGAACGCCCCCAGCGCCTCGACGCGTTCGCACAGCTCCGGGCTGTGCAGCCAGACGCGGAACGGTCCGCGCACCGCACCCCGGCGCCCGGCGATGCGCGCGCCGATCTCGGCCTGCCGTTCGGTCATGTCGTCCTGGCTGATGGGCGGAAGTCTCATGAGCTGTCGCAGCCTTTGCCTCGGGGGCCTGACGGCCGGGAGGGGTCGATTGCGGAGCAACGTACAGCTCTGTGGGAGGGGTCACAGGCCCCCGGGACGCAACGTAAAGCTGCACGCCGCGTGACGCTCGGGAACGGCCCGTCGTGCCTAACCTCGTTCCGCGCGCAGGCCGGACGGAGGGAGACGACATGACCGTGATCATCAAGGTGTCCGAGGTCCAGGTGCTCGACCGGGGCGGCTCGGTCGCCACGACGCCGCTGGTCACGACGCCCGTGGCGGGCGGCGAGAACCGCATCACCAGCGGCATGAGCGTCTACCCGGTGGGCAGCGGCGCGCCGATGCACTCGCACAACTGCGACGAGCACGTCACCGTCCTCGACGGCGAGGCCGAGGTCGTCGTGGACGGGGAGGTGACGCGCCTCGGCCGGTTCGACACGACGTACGTCCCGTCGCCGGTCCCCCACCTGTTCCGCAATGTCGGCGACGTGCCGCTGCGCATCCTGTGGGTCTACACGTCGGGCACCGTCACGCGCACCTTCACGGACACGGGCGTGACGGTGGAACACCTGTCGCCGGAGGACCGGATGGGCGGCCGGGACTGACCCCGGCCGCCCCGCTCAGGCGGACTTCCGCAGCACGAGGCGCGTCGGCGTCACCACGGACGCCGGCGCGCGGCCGGCCGGCGCGCCCCGGTCGTCCCGCGTGTCGTCGAACAGCAGCCGCGCCATCAGCCGTCCCATCTCCTCCGTGTCCTGCCGGACCGTGGTCAGCGGCGGATCGGTCGCCTCGGCGATGGACGCGAGGTCGTCGAACCCGACGACGGCCACGTCCTCCGGCACGGCGCGCCCGCGTTCGCGCAGCACCTGGAGCGCGCCGGACGCCATCTTGTCGGAGGCGACGAAGACGGCGTCGAGGTCGGGGCACCGGCCGAGCAGCACGGCCATCGCGTCGGCGCCGCCCTCCCGGGAGTAGTCGCCCTCGACGACCATGCGGGGCGGGGCGTCCGGGAGCACGTCGCGGTAGCCGTCGAGGCGGTCGAGCGACGACACCTGGTCGAGCGGCCCGGTGATCGTGCCGATGCGCCGGCGCCCGAGCGACCGCAGGTGGCGGACGGCCTCGGCGGCGCCGCCGCGGTCGTCCGCGCCGACGTAGGTGTGGCCGCGCCCCCAGCGGCCGGGGCCGAGGACCGGGCGGCCGCCGAAGACGGCGGGCAGGTCGAGCCGGTCGATCATGCCGGGCAGCGGGTCGTCGGCCCGCAGCGAGAACAGCAGCGCGCCGTCCACGTGGCCGCCGCTCAGGAAGTGGGCGACGCGCGCGTAGTCGTCGTCCTCCTCGACGAAGAGGAGGACGAGCTGCGCCCCGTGCCGCAGGAGTTCGCCGCGGATGCCGTGCAGCAGACCGTCGAAGACGGGATCGACGAAGAGGCGCCGTCTCGGCTCGGTCACGACGACGGCGACGGCGCCGCTGCGGTGGGTGACCAGGCGGCGCGCGGCCTGGTTCGGCACGTAGCCGAGCTCGGCGACGGCCTTCCGCGCCCGTTCGGCGACCTCGGCGCTCACCCCCGGCTCGCCGTTGATCACCCGCGAGACGGTGGAGCGTGACACACCCGCGCGCCGCGCCACGTCCTCCAGAGTGGGGCGGCGCACGCTTGATCGTTTCACCAACGCGTTTCTCCGATGCGGAGCAGTTCTGTTCCGTTCTGTGGGAACGGTAACCGGTCCGTGTTACGGCATGCGTAAAACGGGGATCAGCCGCCGGGTGTGCGGCGTACGACGAGGTGGCGCGCGAGGACGTCGAGGGCGTCGACGACCTCGCGCAGCTCCCGCGGGTCGCGCAGTCCGGTGGCGGCGGCGAGCGCGTCGTCCACGTCCGCCGCCCGGATCTCGGCGACCCGGGCGGACGGCTCGGCCGCGGCCCGTACCAGGACGCGGCGGCGGTCGCCGGGGTCCGGCGCGGTGGTGACGGCACCGGCCGCCCGCAGCCGGGCGACGGCGGTGGAGATCTGGCTCTGCGGCAGCCCGGTGCGCGCGGTGATCTCGCCGACGGTGGTGTCGGGGTGGGCGGCGATGTCGCTGGCGGCAATCAGCGTGGTCCGGGCGCTGCCGGGGTGGGCGCCCGCGCCGCCCGGCGGTTCGGGCATGGCGTCCTCACCGATCTTCATGAGCGCGCGGCCCAGCAGGAAGAGGTCGACTCCGTTCATCCGCCGAATGTACATCGACATCGATCCATCGGTATTGATGTATCTAATTCGATGGACTAGGGTTGCCACCGCCCCACCACCACGAGACCGAGGAGCGACCCCATGCGACAGCGCATCTCCCCCGCCGCCGGCACCCTCGACGCCCCCGGCGCCCACCTGTACTACGAGGTGCGCGGCACGGGTCCCGTCCTGCTGATCGGCCAGAGCGGCGAGGGCGGCGCCGACCGGACCGCCGACCTCGCGGCGCGGCTCGTCGACACCTTCACGATCGTCACGTACGACCGGCGCGGCCTGTCCCGCAGCCACCCGCACGACCCCGCGCGCACGACGGCGCTCACCGAGCACGCCGACGACGCGGCCCGCGTCCTCGCCGCCGTCACCGACGAGCCGGCCGCGATGCTCGGCTGCAGCATGGGCGCCGTCATCGGCCTGCACATGACGGTGCGCCACCCCGGCCGGCTCCACACGCTGATCGCCCACGAACCCGTCGCACCCCGCCTGCTGCCCGACACGGCGGCGCGCACCGCCCACGAGCGCGAACTCGTCGCGATCCAGAAGACGTACGAGCGTTCCGGCCTCGCCGCCGCACTCGCGGAGATCGCCCACGCCCTCGGCATCGACCCCGCGGGGCCGGACAACGAGCCCGATCTGACACCCCAGCCGATCGACGCGCGGCGCCGCGCCGACTTCGACCGCTTCATCCGCCACGACTTCACGGCGGTCCTGCGCGACACCCTGGACACGGCCGCCCTCCGGCACGTGCCCACGCGCATCGTCCCGGCCGTCGGCCGCACGACCCCCGGGGAGGTCTTCGACCGCCGCTGCGCGTACGCCCTCGCGGACCTGCTCGGCACGGCGGTCGTGGACCTGCCGGGCGGCCACAACGGCAGCACGAGCCACCCGTCGGGCTACGCGCTGCGGCTGCGCGAACTCCTCGGCGCCGCCACGGCGTGAGACGCCGTGGCGGCGGCCCGGGTCACAGGAGTTCGCAATCCTCGCTGTCGTCGACCCGCACGGCCTCCAACGCGCCCCACGGCACGTCGACCATCGTCCTCGGTGAGATGCACTGCGCCGATCCGCTGGCGTGGAGGATCCACACGGTCTCCGTCCGCATGTTGGCGACCTCGATCGGCGCCGCCAGCGGCTCGTCGAAGTACGTCCACGGACCGACCTCGTCGAACTCCAGCACGGTCACGTTGTTCTTGATCAGACACAGGGATGTGGACGGGCAGGACGCCTGCGCCCCGGCCTCACCGGCCGAGGCGGTCACCGAGGCGCCGGCGACCAGGGCGCCGGCCAGCGACAGAACGGTTCCCGCGCGCAACAGTCCGGACTTCTTCACATTGCCTCCCGAAGCTCGCCCGGAATCCTCCCCCGGCCCTCAACGCGCGTCAATATCCCCGACGTTGCCGGTCAGGCCGCGGACGCGTCGAGGATGCCGCCGAGCGCCGTACGCGCCCGCACCAGGTCGTCGATGCGGGAGTCGAGGTCGGCGAGCCGCGTCCTGACGTGGTCGATGACACACGCCTGCACCCCCGAGCCGTCGCCGGTGAGACAGGGCATCAGCTCGCGGATGACCCGGGTGGGGAGCCCGGCCGCGAGCAGGGTGCGGATGCGGGCGACGGTCTCCGGGGCGTCCGGCGCGTAGTGACGGTGACCGCCCTCGCTACGGCGGGACGCCAGCAGCCCCTGCTCCTCGTAGTACCGCAGCAGGCGGACGGCGACGCCCGTCGTCCGGGACAGCTCCCCGATCTTCATGTGACCCACCCCACAGGCATCCGGCTTGAAACTCACACCGATGTCACATCCTACGGTCGGGGACATGACGACGACAGCGACGGTCACGCCCGTCTCCCTCTACGGTTTCCTCACCCCGAAGCCCGGCCACGCCGCCGCCCTGCGGACGCTCCTGACCGACCTGGTCGAACCGTCCCGGCAGCACGCGGGCAGCCTCGAGTACCACCTCCACGAGCAGGAGGACGGCCGGTTCTTCCTGTACGAGGTGTGGCGTTCGCGCGAGGACCTCGACCGGCACAACGCGACGCCGCTGCTGCGGGAGTTCATGGCGGCGGTGGGCGAGCACCTGGACGGCGCGCCCGAGGCGTACACCGGCACGATGCGCAGCCCCCACCCGGCGGCCTGACGGCGATTGCGCCGCGCATCGACCCGATCGAAAAGAAGCGTTTCCGAAGCGTTTCCGAAGAACCGTGGTCCAGCATGGTCGCGCGATCCGCGCACCCCCAGCACTGGAGGTACTGACATGGCCACCACGACCACCTCGACCACGTCCACCGCCGCCGGCCGCGAGGCCGCCCTCCTGCGCGACGCGCTGGTCGTGCCCGTGCGCATGAGCCTCGGCTGGCCGGCCGCCCGCAGCTCCGACGAGCTGGTGGCCGCCGTGCGCGGCACCCGCCGCTGACCGGCCGCACCGATCACTCCGCACCACCCGTACCGGCCGGCTCCGGGCGCCCACCGCGCCCGGGGCCGGCCGTGTCAGGAAGAGGTACCGGTCCTTTGACGACCACGCCCTTCTCCTTCCGCGCCTGCTTCGACGGCGCCGTGCCGCCCACGGCCGCCGACCCCGCCGCCCTCGGCACCGCGCCCTTCCGGGCCGTCTCCCACTGCGAACCGCTGCGCGCCGCCTCGGGATTCGGCTGGTACCTGTACCCGCCCGTGGACTGCTTCCTCAAGTGGGACGGATCGTCGTTCCGCTGGCTCGCCGAGGGCTGGTCCGACTGGCTGCCGCTGACCGACGTCGCCGCCGGGACCATGCTGCGGCTGCTCGGCGGTGACCCGCCGGACGACCCCGTCCTCGGCCTGCCGGTCCTCTCCGCCGCTCCCGAACCGGGACTCCTGCAGGTCTGGACCGGCCTGATCGCCAGGACCCCGCCGGACTGGAGCCTGCTGGTGCGCTCCGTCCCCAACCTCCCGGGCAGCCTCACGTACGAGGTGCAGGACGGGCTGATCGAGACGGGCTGGTGGCACGGCCCGCTGGTGGGCAACCTGCGCTTCCGCCGCAGCGACGAGGTGGTCAGGCTCTCCCGCCGCTACCCGCTGTTCGCCGTCCAGCCGGTCCCGGCCGAGGCGTACCGGCCGGAGACGCTCGGACGGTTCGAGTTCGTCGCCGCCGACGACGACAGCCTCCCCGAGTCCCGCGGCATGGTCGCCGACGCGCTCGCCGTACGGCGGGAGGACAGGCCCGGCGGCTACCGCCGCGAGGTGTCGCGCCGCCGCCGCGCGGCCGCCTGCCCGGTGGCGCCGCCCGCCGACGAGGAGCCGGCGCCCCGTTCCTGACGGGCCGCCGCCCCGGGAGCGCCTGTACGGTGGGGCGCGCCGCGCCGGGCAGGGCCGCCCGGACCGCCGCCGAGTCGAGTCGAGGCCCGCACGATGCACTACCGGATCCTTGGCCCCGTCTCCCTCACCGGCCCCGACGGCGACCTGCCGCTCGCCGGGCCGAAGCGGCGGACCGTCCTCGCGGCGCTGCTCATCGACGCGGGCCGCGTCGTGTCCGACCAGCGTCTCTCCGACCTCCTGTGGGGCGACGACCCGCCGCCCAGCGCCCGCGGCCAGATCCAGGTCCACATCTCGGAGCTGCGCAGACTCGTCGGCCGCGACACCATCGTCCGCCGCCCGCCCGGCTACCTGATCAGCGTCCGGCCGGGCGAACTCGACCTGCACGTCTTCGACGACGCCGTGCAGCGGGCCAGGGCCGAACTCGCCGACGGCCGCGCCGGGCCGGCGACCGATCTCCTGCGGGACGCCCTCGCGCTGTGGCACGACCCGCCGCTCGGCGGGGTGACGGAGCCGCTGCGCGCACTGGAGGGTCCCGGGCTCCACGAACGGCGGCTCGGCGCGCTGGAGACCTGGTTCGGCGCCAGGCTGGACGCGGGACTGCACGCGGAATCCGTCGGCGAGCTGCGCCGGGCCGCCGAGCGCCACCCGTTCCGCGAACGGCTCACGGCCCAGCTCATGCTCGCGCTGCACAGGTGCGGGCGTACGCCCGAGGCGCTCGCCGCATACGCCGCCACCCGTGCCCGGCTGCGGGCCGAAGTGGGCGTGGAGCCCGGCCCCTTGCTGCGCGACACGCACGCGGAGCTGCTGCGCGGCGCCCAGCACGGGACGCCCGGCGGCAGCGCGGACCACGGCGTCCTGCCCCGGCAGCTCCCGCCGCAGCCGCCGTCGTTCACCGGCCGGGACAGCGAACTGGCCCGTCTCGACGGCCTGCTCGCCGCCACCCCGCACCCCCTGCCGCCCGTGGCCGTCGTCGGCGGCGCCGGGGTCGGCAAGACGGCGCTCGCCCTGCACTGGGCGCACCGGATACGCGACCGGTTCCCCGACGGCCAGCTCCACGCCGACCTGCGCGGCTCCCGGCCGGGCGAGGCACCGCTCGACCCGGCCGACGCGGCGGCCGGGTTCCTGGAGGCGCTCGGCATACCCCCGTCGCACCAGCCCGCCGACGGGCGCGCCCGGCTCGCGCTGTTCCGCAGCGCGCTGGCCGGCCGGCGCGTCCTGCTGCTGCTGGACGACGCGCGCGACGCGGAGGCCGTCCGGCCCCTGCTGCCCGGCCGGCCCGGCTGCCTCACGGTGGTGACGAGCCGCGACCGGCTCGCGGCGCTGGTCGCCGCCGAGGGCGCCCGGCCCGTCCCCCTCGGGCCGCTGCCGCCGGCCGACGCGCGGGACCTGCTGGCCCGCCGGATCGGCGCGGACCGGGTCGCGGCCGAGCCCGCGGCGGCCGAACGGCTCGCCGCGCTGTCCGCCGGGCTGCCGCTGGCCCTGGTGGCCGTGGCCGCCCGTGCCGCGCTCGACCCGGACTTCCCGCTGGACGCGCCGGCCGGTGGGGCCGGCGGCCTCCTGGACGTGTTCGAGCACGGCGATCCGGCGGCCGGCGTCCGGGCGGCGTTCGCCCGCTCGTACGACGCCGCCGGCGCGGACGCGGCCCGGCTCTTCCGGCTGCTCGGCCGGCACGGCGACCGGCCGGTGACCGTCGCGTCGGCCGCCGCCCTGCTGGGCGAGCCGGAACACCGCGCGCGTGCCCTGCTCGCCGAACTGACCCGCGTCCACCTGCTGACCGAACACCGCCCCGGCCGGTACGGCCACCACGCCCTGCTCCGCGCCTACGCCGCCGAACTGGCGCGCGGGGATTGTCAGTGGTGATCGTTAGGGTCGGCCGTACCGATCGACCGAGGAGTACGGACCATGCGACCGCCGGCCGAACTGCACGACGTCCCCTGGCACACCCTGACCCACGCCTACGGCCCCGCCGACGACGTCCCCGAGCTGCTCGGCGCGCTGTACGACGAGGACGGCGCGGCGGCCGACGAGGCGATCCACGAGCTGTTCGGCACCATCCACCACCAGGGCACGGTGTACTCCGCGTCGGCGCCCGCCGTCCCCTTCCTCGCCCACGCCGCGCGGCACGTCCCGGACCGGGCCGACCGGGTGCTGATGCTCATCGCCGCCCTCGCCGGTCACGACCCGGAGGACATCGACGCCCCGTACTGGCCGGACAGCCCGACCGCCGCCGTCTGCGCCGAACTGTGCCGCCTCCTCCCGGACCTGCTGCCCTGCCTCGACTCCCCCGAGCGGCCGGTGCGCCGGGCGGCGCTCCGGGTGGTCGCGGCCGTGGCCGGGCTGCTCCCGCCCGGCCCGCGCGCGGCGGCCACGGCCCGGATCGACGCCCTGTACGCCGGCGACCCCGTGCCCGCCGTGCGGGCGGACGCGGCGGTCGTCCTCGCCCGGTTCGGCCGGGAGGTGGCCGCGCTCGACAGCCCGCTGCCGGAGGTCAGGCTGGCCGCGGCCGTCCTCGCCGCCGGGCGCCGGGAGCCGCCCTGGCCGGCCGGGCTGGTCGGGGTCATCGCCGCCGACGGCGCCGAACCCGACCCGGGCGACGACGACTTCCCCTGGTCCGGCGGCGAGACGCGGGACGAGGCCCTCACCCGCCTCCTCCTGCGTGACCCGGACGCGGGGCTGACCGTGGCCGGGCAGTGGATCGCGGCCGGGGACCTCGGCTTCCGCGGTTCGTGGCTGGCCGAGGAGATCGCGCGGACGTGGCGGGACCGGGAGCCGGCGGTCGTCGGCCTGCTGCTCGCCGCCCTGCCGCACCGGAGGGACGCCCGCTCCCTCGCGCACGGCCTGCGCACCGTCGGGCACTGGGCCGCCCTCCTGCCGGAGCCGGGCGCCGGCCTCCGTGACGCGCTCCACCACCACGCGCGCGCGGAGGACGGCGAGGTGGCCGTGCCCGCGCTCCTGGCCCTCGCGCGGGCCCGTGATCCGCGCGCCCTCGGCCTGCTGCCGGCCCGGCCCGACGCGCAGGCGCTCCGGTCGGCGGCGGCGTCCTTCCCCGGGGCCGCCGACCGCCTGATACCGGTGATACGCCGCGAGCTGGCGGCGGGCGCCACGGGGAACGAGGGATCCGCCCTGGTCGACGCCCTCGGCGCGTTCGGCGCCGCCGCCCGCGCCGCGCAGCCCGAACTGCTCGACTGCCTGCGGACCCGCCGCGCGCCCGTCGCCGCCGCGCGCCTGCTGGGGCTCCACGGCACGCCGGAGCAGGAGGTCATCACCCTGCTGGCCGAGGCCACGGGGAGCGCCGAGCCCGCGCTGCGCGCGGCGGCCGCCGCGGCACACCACCGGCTGACCGGCGACGCGGGACCGGCGCTGCGCACCTTCGACGACCTGCTCACCTCGCCGGGTCCGACGCACTGGCACCTCGACGCCCTCCACCCGCTGGGCGCCGCGGCCGTACCGCTGCTGCCCCTCGTCGAGCCCATGCTGACCTCCGGGTACGAGTGGACCCGGGCGGCGGCGGCCGAGGCGCACCACCGGATCACCGGTTCCCCCGACCGCGCCGTCCCCGTCCTCACCGGACTGGTCGGGGCGACACCCGTCGGCCTCCGCGCCCTGAGAGCCCTGGCCGCCGCGGGTGACATACCCGGGGAGCTGCGGCCCGCCCTCCGATCCTTCGCGGACTCCCCGCGCCGCGTGCTCGGCGACTCCCTCCCCTTCGACGAAGGCCATCCGGACGAGGACCTCCGCGCCCTCGCCCGCACCCTCCTCGCCACCGGCTGACGCATCCGGCTCATGCAAGGAAAAGAAAGTGGCCCGGACAACGCCGCGCCCCACGGAAGGCGTAACGGCTATTCATTCAAAAAGCCGTTCCACGGGCCGGAATTCGGCGCGACGAGATAGGGAATCAGCCCGCTTCACCGCTCTGACCTGCACGCTCTCCGCAATCCTGCGGCGAATCCCACCCCGGCACCGACACTGATCGCCGTCACAGCGCACATTCATGGTTTCCTCATATTGCCCGTGCAGACTGAGCCCCATGCACGGACACAAGCCCCGCTCGCCCCAGGCCGAGCACACGCGTCGTTGGTTCATGAACAAGGCACTGCTCGCCGGCGGCGTCGCCGCGGTGGCGACCATGACCGGCTGCTCCACGGACTCCTCCGACACGTCGAGCACGTCCGCGGCCACGGACTCCCCGAGCGGCATGCCGTCCGGCGGTCCCGGCGGCATGGGACCCGGCGCCGAGGAGGTGAAGTACGCCGACTTCGTCGGCCTCACCACGGACGGCACGGTCGTCGACGACCTCTACTCGATCCACTCCACCGGCGTCTCCACGGACGGCACCGTCACCGCGGCCCAGCGCTTCCTGGACGCGCTGTCGTCGAGCGAGCGCCGCTCGTGCACCTTCGAGATCGACGCGGACGAGTGGCTGGCCTGGAGCAACGTCGACGGCTACGAGCGCGCCGGCGTCCGGATGGGCGACCTCACCGACGAGCAGCGCGAACTCGGCTACGCCCTGCTCGGCGAGGCCCTGTCGGCCGACGGCCTCGAACAGTCCCGCAACATCATGAAGCTCAACGCGTTCCTCGGCGACTACAACGGCGGCGGCAAGGAGACCCTCACCGAGGGGCACTACTTCTTCACCTTCATGGGCACCCCCTCGACCACGGACCCATGGGGCTTCCAGTACGAGGGTCACCACCTCGCCATCAACTACTTCGTCCTCGGCGACCAGGTCGTCATGACCCCGACGTTCATGGGCTCCGAGCCCACCTCGGCCACCTACGAGGGCGAGGAGATCACCCTCTTCACGAACGAGACCGAGGCCGGCCTCGCGCTGCTGCGTTCCCTGAGCAGCGCGCAGCAGGCCGAGGTGATCGACTCGGAGACCGGGAAGAGCGGCACGGACATGAAGGCGGGCGCCGGCCAGGACAACCTCGAACTGCCCTACGCCGGCCTGGCCGGCTCGGAACTCGACTCCGCCCAGCGGGAGAAGCTCCTCGACCTGGTGCGCGTGTACGTCGGCTACATGGACAGCGGGCACGCCGAGGTGCGGATGCGGGAGATCGAGGACCACCTGGACGAGACGTACTTCTACTGGCTCGGCGAGACGGACGACGACTCGGCGTTCTACTACCGCGTCCACAGCCCGGTCGTCCTCATCGAGTACGACGCCCAGTCGCCACTCGCCTACAACACCGGGGACGACGCCTCAAGCAGCGGCGCCCCCGGTGGCGGCATGGGCGGCATGGGCGGGGAGCCGACGCAGCAGCACATCCACACCATCATCCGCACACCCAACGGCAACGACTACGGGGTGGACCTGCTCAAACTCCACCTCGCCACCGACCACTGAGGCGTCACTGCTGCTGGACCGGGGGGCAGTAGCCGGTCTCCTCACCGATGGAGTTGATCTCGGCATTCGGCCGCGTGTCCCCGGCGTAGTTGATCTGGTCCGTGCACTCCATGCCGGGCTCGCGGGGCGTGCCCGCCTGGTCGTCGGCCACCTGCGGGTCGGGGCAGGTACCGGTCTCCTCACCGATCGAGTTGATCTCCGCGTTCGACCGCGGGTCCCCCGTGTAGTCGAACTCGTCCGTGCAGCTCACCTCGGCGTCCCCCGAAGAACCCGCCTCCGAACCACCCACCTGCGGCTCCGGGCACGTACCGGTCTCCTCACCAATGGAGTTGATCTCCGCGTTCGACCGCGGGTCCCCCGAGTAGTCGAACTCGTCCGTGCAGCTCACCTCGGCGTCCCCCGAAGAACCCGCCTCCGAACCACCCACCTGCGGCTCCGGGCACGTACCGGTCTCCTCACCAATGGAGTTGATCTCCGCGTTCGACCGCGGGTCCCCCGTGTAGTCGAGCTGGTCGGTGCAACTGGCGTCGGAGCCGGTCTCCTTGGAGTCGGTGGCCGTCGAGGACTCGGCGGAGGCCGAGGTGTCGTCGGAACCGCCGCCGTCACAGGCCGTCAGCGCGAGGCAGGCGGCCACAGCGGCTGTGGTGAACACCGAGATCTTCCGGACGCGCATGCTGTCTTCCTCCGTGTGGGGGTGCCCCGCTCTGTTCGAACGGGCAGTACGACCCACCAGACGTTGCCCCGCCTGCCCCAGTTGCACGCCGGCTCCTCTCAGGACACGCCCGTGACATGCGGGTCGAAGGACTGTGAACTGGGCTCGTGACTCCACCCACGCGTAAACGCGCGGGCTTCCTGTGTCGGCCGTCTCGCGGGGCCGTCTGGAGCGCGCCTGCGAACACGGCCGGTGCCGGCTGACCGTCCCGAACCGGCGCCCCGTCAGCCCTCCTTCAGCCGGTCGAGGAAGAACGCCCTGACGTCCTCGGCGAACAGCTCCGGGACCTCCATCGCCGCGAAGTGGCCGCCGCGGTCGAACTCCGACCAGTGCCTGATGTCGTACAGCCGCTCCGCCAGGGGCCGCACCGACAGCGTGATGTCGTGCGCGAAGACGGCCACGCCCAGCGGCACCCGGCACCGCGGCGCGTTCCCCCGCGGGTTGTCGCGGTGGAACCGGCCCGACGAGGCCGCCGTCGCGGTCAGCCAGTACAGCGAGATGTCGGTGAGCATCCGGTCGTCGTCGACCGGCGTCGCCGGGTCGGTCCACTGCGCGAACCGCTCGGCGATCCAGACGAGCTGGCCGACCGGCGAGTCGGTCAGCGCGTAGCCGATGGTCTGCGGGGTGAGCGCCTGGAGGGCCTGGTACGGCGGGCGGTTCGCCATCAGCCGCCGGACCGTGTCCAGCCGGGCCTCGTCGGCCGCGGAGACCTCGACGTCGGGGTCGGGCCTGGTCGGCAGGTAGTTGACGTGCACGCCGACGACGTGTTCCGGCGCGGCGGCGCCGAGCGCGACGGAGATGCCGGCGCCGAAGTCGCCGCCCTGCGCGCCGTAGCGCTCGTACCCCAGGCGGCGCATCAGCTCGGCCCAGGCGCGGGCGGTCCGGGCCGCGTCCCAGCCGCGTTCGCTGGTCGGCCCGGAGAAGCCGAAGCCGGGGATGGACGGGATCACCAGGTGGAAGTCGCGCGAGAGCGGCTCGATGACGTCGAGGAACTCCAGGAACGAGCCGGGCCAGCCGTGCGTGAGGACCAGGGCGAGCGCGTCCGGCCGCGGGGAGCGGACGTGGACGAAGTGGATGGTCTGGCCGTCGATCTCGGTGGTGTAGTGCGGGAGTTCGTTCAGCCGCGCCTCCTGGGCGCGCCAGTCGTAGCCGGTGCGCCAGTACTCGGCCAGCTCCTTGAGGCGCGCGAGCGGGAAACCGTAGTCCCATCCGGCGCCGGCGACCTCGTTGGGCCAGCGGGTGCGGGCGAGGCGGTCGGCCAGGTCGTCCAGGTCGGCCTGGGGGATGTCGATGCGGAACGGCGTGATCATGGCGTCGGCTCCAGGGGAGGACTCGTCCGCCGACAGAACGTGCGACGGGCTAACGTTTGACCCCCGAACAGTAACACAATCATTAGAGCGCCAAACGATTGTTAGACTCGCCGCATGGAGACCCCTTCGCAGAGGACGGCCCCCGCCAGGTGGGAGGGCCTGCCGAGCTGGCTGCTCACCCAGACCGGCCACCACGCGCACCGCGTGGTGGCCGACGGGTTCGCGTCCGTCCAGTCCCGCGGCTACCACTTCCGCACCCTGGCGGCCCTTGAGGACTCCGGCCCCGCCAGCCAGGCCGACCTCGGCCGCCGCAGCGGCATCCACCTCAGCGACATGGTCGCGACCCTCAACGAACTGGCGGAACGCGGCCTGGTCGAGCGCGCCCCCGACCCCGCCGACCGGCGGCGCAACATCATCACGCTCACCCCCGCGGGCAAGCGTCACCTGCGGCGCCTCGACCAGCGGCTCGCCGCGAGCCAGGACGAACTGCTGGCACCGCTGTCCCCCGACGAACGCCGCCGGCTGACCGGGCTGCTGACCAAACTGCTGGCCCACCACACCCGGCACACGGCCGACACCCCCGAGGAGCCCTGACAGCCGGCGCCCGTCAGGCCCGCACGACGTCGTACGTCAGGTGCGTCGCCGTCGAGGTCGGGACGACGTCCCGCTGGACCAGTGTGCGCGGTGCCCTGCCGGTGAGCAGCGGCGTCCCGGCGCCCAGCACCACGGGCGCGAGGTGCAGCGTGAGGCTGTCGACCAGGCCCGCGTCCAGCGCCGAGCCGACCGTGGCGCCGCCGCCCATCAGGACGACGTCCAGGTCGGTGCCGCTGTCCGACGACGCGGCCTCGGCGCGCCGGCGCGCGATCGCGACGGCGTCGCGCAGTCCCGTCGTGACGAACGTCCAGTCGAGGTCGTTGAGCCGCACCGCGCGCGGCGGCGCGCCGGTCAGCACGATGAACGCGGGCCTGCCGACCTCGCCCGCGCCGTAGCCGGTGGCGTCGCTCCAGCCGTTCGGCCCGTCCACCACGTCGAAGAGCCGGCGGCCGAGGACGACGGCGCCCGACCGGGCGGTGGCCTCGCGCAGCACCCGCCGGTCGCGGGGGTCGTCGGAGAACGCCCAGTGGTGCAGGGCCTCGCCACCGGTGCCGAGACCGTCTGCGGGACCGGGGTCGGGTCCGGTGACGAAGCCGTCGAGGGAGACCGAGATGTCGGCGACGATACGAGTCATGCAGAGCAGACCAGCGCCGCCGCCCGTACTCATCGGCAGCCCCGCGTCAGCGGCGCAACCGGGTGTTGAGCCGGGCCGCCCGGCGTATCAGGTGGTCGCGCTCGGCGAGGTCGGACGCCTTGCCCGCGGCCTCCGCGTACAGCCGCGCCGCCGTCACCAGGTCACCGTCACGCTCGTGGAGGTGGGCGGCCACCGCCGTGTGGCGGGGCAGTGACGCGTCCAGCGCCGCGAGCGCGGCGAGGCCGGCGCGCGGCCCGTCCGCCTCGCCGACGGCCACCGCCCGGTTGAGCCGGACGACCGGGCTGTCGGTCAGGCGCACCAGTTCGTCGTACCACTCGACGATCTGCACCCAGTCGGTCTCGGCGGCGGTGGGCGCGTCGGCGTGCAGGGCCGCGACGGCGGCCTGGGCCTGGTACTCGCCCAGCCGGTCGCGGGCGAGGGCCGCCTGCAGGATCGCGACGCCCTCGGCGATCGCCGCGGTGTCCCACCGGCCGCGGTCCTGCTCGGCGAGCGGCACCAGACTGCCGTCGGGCGCGCTCCTGGAAGCGCGCCGGGCGTGGTGGAGCAGCATGAGGGCGAGCAGCCCCGCCACCTCGGGGTGGTCCGCCCGCGCCGCGAGCTGCCGGGTGAGCCGGACGGCCTCGGCGGCGAGGTCGATGTCGCCCGAGTAGCCCTCGTTGAAGATCAGATAGAGGACGCGCAGCACGGTGGTGACGTCGCCCGGCCGGTCGAACCGCGCGCCGGCCACGGTGCGCTTGGCCCGGCTGATGCGCTGCGCCATGGTCGCCTCGGGCACCAGGTAGGCCCGGGCGATCTGGCGGGTGGTGAGGCCGCCGACGGCGCGCAGGGTGAGCGCGATCGCGGACGACGGGGTCAGCGACGGGTGGGCACACAGGAAATGGAGCCGGAGCGTGTCGTCCACGGCGGGCGCCGGCCCGGGCGGCGGTTCCTCGTCGGCGATGTCCTCGCGCCGGCGGCGGGCGGCGTCCGCCCGGGTCGCGTCGAGGAACTTGCGCCATGCGACGGTGACCAGCCAGCCCTTCGGATCACGCGGCCGGTCGGCCGGCCAGACGCGGAGTGCCTCGACCAGCGCGTCCTGCACGGCGTCCTCGGCCGCCGCGAAGTCGGCTCCGCGGCGGACGAGGACGGCGAGGACCTGCGGCGTGAGGCTCCGCAGCAGGGCCTCGTCCATCAATGGCACTCCGTGGCGGCGGACGATGCGGCCAGGAACGGGCGGACCTCCAGCCACTCGTGGATCGGCTTCCCGCCCGCGCCGGGGGCGGCCGACAGCTCCCCGGCCAGCTCGACGGCGCGCTCGCGGCTGTCGACGTCGATCACCATCCAGCCGGCGATGAGGTCCTTGGTCTCGGCGAACGGGCCGTCGGTGACCGGCGGGCGCCCCTCGCCGTCGTGGCGGACCCACATCCCCTCGGGGGCGAGCGCCTGGCCGTCGACGAACTCGCCGGACTCCTCGAGCCGCGCCGCGAAGTCGTTCATGTACCGCATGTGCGCCGAGATCTCCTCCGGTGTCCACCGGTCCATCGGCACGTTGTTGACCGGGTCGGGAGCGCCGCGGTAGTGCTTCAGCAGCAGGTACTTGGCCATCGTGGTTCTCCTCCGCGTGGATGCGACCCATTGTGGTCGCGTTCACAGCGGGGACGGAGCCACCCGCCGGTTCTCGACATCACCGGCGGACTTTTTTTTCGCGGCCGGACCCGCCCGCGTCACCCGGCCCGGCCGCGCCCGTACTCGGCGAGCGCGTGGAAGGCGGCCTTGGGTTCCCAGGGCAGGCCGGGGCGCGCGGTGCCCGTGCCGCCTGCGGCGTTCACCCTGACGATGCCGAAGGACGCCCTGTCGAAGTCGCGCTCGGCGCTGTCCGCGTCGTGCGGCAGGTCGTAGCGGGCGAAGGTGTAGACGAAGGCCGCGTCGATCCCCGCTCCGTCGAAGACGTCGAGGAGGTCACGCAGGTACGCGGCCTGCTCCCGCTCGTCGCGGTCGACCGTTCGGTTGAACCGCACCGGGCGGGCGTCCCCGTCCCAGTCGACGACCGCGTCGCCGCGGCTGGCGAGGGCCGCGGCGCCGTGGAAGGAACCGCAGCCGAACTCGGTGACGGCCGCCGGTCTGCCGTGCGCCGTCAGCGCCCGCAGCCCGCCCGCGAGCCGGTCCGCGTTCTGGTCGTCGCGGTAACCGGCGTCGGTGGCGACGATGTCGAACGGTGTCCAGTCGACGCCCTCGAACGGCAGCGACGCGTACCCGATCCGGCCGGAGAACTCCGCCCGCACGGCGGCCACCGCCCTGCCGAGAAAGGCGTTCACCGCGGCGGGGAGGGCGGGCAGGGCGGCACGGAACCGCTGGGGGTCGGACAGCAGGGCGGCCCGTTCGGTGAACGTGTCGCCGGGCAGGAAGCCCGAGGTGAAGAGCGATATCTCCGATCCGGTGAGGAAGACGACCTCCGCGCCCGCGCGCCGCAGCTTCTCCGCACGCCCGGCGCTGTCGACGAGGAAGTCGAGGAGTCCGTCCTGGCTGAGCCCGTTGGTGAACGGGCAGTACCAGACCTCGAGTCCGGCCTCGGCCGCGAGCCGGGCGGCCGTCTCCAGCCGGTCGCGGTCGCCGCCGGTGATCCGGACCGCGTCGCAGCGCAGTTCGTCGCGGATGACCCGCATCTCGCGGCCGACGACGGCCGGGTCGAAGGGTTCGCGGGTGGTGGTCCCCGCGCTGGTGAAACCGGTGTCGAAGTTGATGCCGAAGACGCGCATGACGCCCCTCTCCACGGACGGACCTTTAGGGTACGCACCGTACCCTATGGCTCGTCCGCGGGTACGCCGCGTACCGTAGGAGGCCGAGCGCGCGACGAGAGGGAGCAGGCAGTGCCGGAGTCCACGGACACGGGGCGGGGGGCCGGGGCTCCCCGGCGGCGCGGCACCGTGCTGGAGGACGCGATCCTGCGGGCGGCGGCCGAGACGCTGCGGGAGTCCGGCGTCCCGGGGCTGACCATGGAGGCGGTGGCCAGGCGGGCGGGCACGAACAAGAACGCGATCTACCGCCGCTGGCCCAACCGCGTCGCGCTCGGCGTCGCCGCGTACCGCCGCCTGACCGCCGACCGGACCACGGTGCCGGACACCGGCTCGCTGCGCGAGGACGCCCTCGAACTCCTGCGGCGCGCGAACCGGACCTGGTCGTCGCCCTACGGGGAGATCCTGCGCGGCCTCATCGCGGCGGCCGGCGGCACACAGGAACTGGTCACCCAGTTGCGCGACCCGGCGGCCGGCGACGACCCGCACCGGGCGGCATGGCTGACGGTGCTGGGCAGGGCGGTGGACCGCGGCGAGGCCACCCCCGAGGCACTGCACCCGCGCGTCGCATCCACACCCACCGCACTGCTGCGCGACGAATACACGGCGCGGGGCGCACCGTCCGTACCGGACGCCAACCTCGTCGAGATCATCGACGAGATCTTCCTCCCCCTGATCCACGGCCGCGCCGCATCCCGGGCATCGGTCCCGTCGCGCACGGGCGACGCCGCGCCGGACGACCGCTCACCGAAAATACGGAAACCGGAGTAGGCCCCGGCGCGATTCCCGGCGGAAGACGTGAAAGCACTACCCGGAGCAACCCGGAAGGCGCCGCCGGAACGCGGGACCTGGAACGGGGAGACGGCACGGGGGAATTGCGCATCGCTCCAGAGAACGAGGGACCTCCACAGCAGACGATCGCTCATTGGAGAATCACCGGGCCAGGCGGGACGAACGGCTTCCTTTCCACTGTTCCTGACCGCGTGCTCCTCCCGGCCGTTCATCGTCCGGGAGGAGCACGGGAGCACGTTCAGCCGAGGGGGTCGCCCTCGCCGCATTTCCCGTTGGCGCCCGTGTCGACCCGGTACCACCAGCAGGTCTCGGCCTCCCACGAACCGTAGGGCCACGTGGTGTACGTGCCGTTCTGGTCGTAACACCCGCGGACGCCGGTGATGCACACCGCGGCCCTGATCCCGTTGATGGAGGAGTCCGTGCTGCTGCGGGCCACCCCCCATGCCTGGTTGCCGTTCCGCAGGCGATGTAGGCCTGGGCGTCATGATGGTTGTGCGGATTGGTCGTGTAGTCCATCCACAACATCGCGCAATGGCCGTCCGCGGCCGTGTCGTGGACGTACCCGTTCATCTTCTTGGCGCCGTTTTCCGTGTAGTAGCTGGCGACGCCGTACACGCCGGTGCTGTTCAGGTAGTAATCACTGTCGGCCTGCGCCGTCGTGGCACCGATCAGCACGCAGGCGAGCGCCGCCGGAACCGGCGCCTTGAGAACCCAGGAACGCATGACAATGGCCTCCTGTATTCGACCCGATTCCAGCGAGCCTCACATGTCGCTCCGCACACTGACAACCACGAGGATCAGCCAAGTAGTTGATCAAGCGGCGCGCGGCCGCGCGCTGCGGATGTGTCCGGCCGGACGAGTACGGGTGCGTCCGAGAACGCGCGCAGTTTCCGGGAAACCGCCCGAACACCCGTGCCCCCGCACTACGCTGCCCGCAGTATCCGTTCCACGGGGGGACATCACATGCGGAAACGCACACTCACCGCTGCCGCGGCGAGCGGCCTGTTCGTCGCGCTCGCGGCATCGCCGGCGCACGCGGCCGACTACTACCGCTACTGCAGCACCACGGGCGCATCGGGCAGCATCGTGGTCGACGTCGAGTACAACGGCAACGCCGGCTACCCGGACTACTACGTCACCGCGGAAAGCGCCGTCACCGACACCTCCGCCGACGGGCACCACGCCCGCGTGCGCATGGTGATCGGCCTCAGCAACGGGACCAACGTCTACTCCGACTGGATCAAGGCCACCGGCGGGTCAGGCACCAGCGCGTACGGAACCCTCGAAGAGGGCGTCAACGGCACCTTCGAGAACGTCGCCGTCCAGGTCGCGCGGTACGAGGGCAGCACCTACCTCAACTCCTGCGTCACCTGGTCCTGACGACGCGCCGGCGGGCGACCGTCGTCGACTCATGGCACCCTTCGTGCCCGTGAGCCGCGGCGGTTGCCCACCGGCCGACCGTCATGCCCACAGGACGCGTGCGGCGAGCAGTGACTGCCAGGCCCAGCCGACGGTCAGCGCGCCGCGCTGGATCAGTCCGCCGAGGTCGGCCCATCGCTGGTCCTGGTCGAACGCGGCTCCCGCCAGCGCCGTCATCGCTGCGAACACCACACCACTGGCGACGGACCAGACCGCCCACGGCGCGGAGCCGGACGCTGCGAGCACGAAGCAGGCCAGGGTGAGGGCGAGGAATCCCCCGAGGGAGAACGCGTCGTGCAACGCCCCGACCCGGGTGTACTTCGGCAGCCGGTCAGGGGTGCCGGGCGGATAGCCGCTCACCGGATCGGTCCGGAAGGCACCCGCGCCCAACAGCCCGACGCCCCATGCGCCGATCAACAGGGCACCCCAGCGGGTGTACCCGTCGCGCCACAGCCCCACGGCGAGGAGCAGCGTCAGCGAACCCGCGAGGAGGAAGTTGACGGTCTGCACCCAGCCGGCGCGACCGAGCGCGAGTGAACTGACCGGATGCCGCAGGGGCCGGTAGTCGGCACGCCTGGCCCCTTCCCACAGATACACGGCGGTGAACAGAGGCCCGGCGGCCATCCCACAGACGAGCAGTGTTTGATTCCCCACCCTGCCAACCTAGGAACGGCACGGCCCACGTCAACCCGTCCGGCGGCCGGTCAGCCGTGCATCGCCGTGCGGTACAGGGCGGCGAGGGCGTCGTCGATGGGGTGGGGCTGCGGTCTGCCGGTGGGGCCGAGCCCGTTCCACCGCTGCATGTTCACGGCGATGGCCATCTGCCGTCCGCCGTCGGCGCGCGTCATGGCCAGGGTCCCGCCGCCCCATACCGTGCCGCCGTGCCCCCAGAAGACGGGCCGGCCGGGGTCGGCCGTCGGGTGCAGGCCGAGGCCGTAGTCGATGACCTTCCCCTCCTGGGAGACGACCGGGACGGTGCGCTGCATCTGCGCCAGCGTCGGCGGGGCGACGATCTCGCCGGCCAGCAGCTTGCCGTAGAAGCGGTTGAGGTCAGCGGTGGTCGATATGAGGGAGGCGGACGGTCCCACCCAGGACATGTCGAAGACGCTGTGGTCGCGCGGTGGGTCGATCATGCCGAACCACGACTCGTACAGCCGGGAGTGCGGTCCGTCGATCCGCGGCGCGGTGGGGAACGAGGTCTCCCGCAGCCCGGCGCGGTGGATGACGTCGTGGGTGATGCGCTGCTCGGCCGTGGTGCCGGTCACCCGTTCCAGGAGTTGCGCGAGGAGCAGGTAGTTGGTGTTGGAGTACAGCCCCGGTGTGCCGCCGGGGGTGCCGACGGCGGGTGCGGTGACTCCCATGGCGATCAGTTCGACGGGGTCGAAGCGTGTGAACCTGTGGTCCTCCAGGCTCCGGGGCGAGGTGTCGGCGAGGGCGGGGAACGCCTTGAGGGACGGGTAGGCGTACGGGAGGTATTCCGCGAGACCGCTCGTGTGGTTGAGCAGCATCCGGACGGTGATCGCGCCGCCGCGTTCCCCGGGGACCAGGTCCGGCAGGTACCGGCCGATCGGCGCGTCGAGACCGATCCGCCCGTTCTCGACCTGCCGCAGGACCGCCGCGGCGGTGAACGTCTTGGTGACGCTCCCCACCCGGTGCCGCATGCCGGCGGCGACGGGCCGGCCGGTCGCGGTATCGGCGACCCCCGCGGCGCCGCGCCACACCCGCTCGCCGTCCCGGACCTCGGCGAACAGGCCCGGCATTCCGGCACGGTGGACATTCTCGATCGCGGCGTCCAGCGCCACGGGATCCAGTGGCTCGGTCATGTCATGGGTCCTTCCGTGCTCCCCGAGGTGGGCTCACCGCCCGGCACATTCGAGCACTCATTATGCACGCAGTGCGTGCAACGACAAGTGCACAGGTAGTCTGCGAGGTGGCGAAGGGAACGGGATGACGGGCAGAAGACGGTGGTCGACGGAGGAGATCCTCGACGCGGCGGCGGAGCTGCTGCGCGCGGGCGACGCGGACTCGTTCAGCGTGCGCAAGCTGGCCGCGGTCCTCGGCACCGATTCCTCGAGCCTCTACCGGCACTTCCGCAACAAGACGGAACTGCTGCGCGCGGTCGCCGACCGGATCCTCCTGGCCGCGATGGACGGCCACCGCCCCGAGGGGGACTGGAAGCAGCGCATCACGTCCCTGGCCCTGCGCGTCAGGGACGCCTTCGGACAGCAGCCCCAGCTCGCCGCGGTCTGGGGACGCCACGCGTCGAGCGGCACCGGCTCCCGGATGGTCATGGAGGAGGCGCTGCAGGCCCTGCGCGCGTCGGGACTGCCCGACGAGGAGATCCCGGACCGCTACCACCGGTTGGTGGTCCTCATCGCCGCGCTGGTCGCCGCCGAGGCCGGGATCAGCACACTCACCGCCGGGGAGTACGAGCAGGGCATGGAGCTGTTCCGCGTCGCCGTGCTCGGCGCCGACCCCGAACGCTTCCCCGCACTCGCCCACTTCGCCCGTGAGGTCCGTCCGCTCGGGGCGGACCGCGGCGCCGCGTTCGAGGACATCCTCGCCGCCCACCTCGCCCACATCGAGGCGGCCGTCCGACAGGAGTGACCGGCCGCCGCCCTCGTATCCTGGATCCCGTGCTGCCGAACGGCGATCCCCGCCGGTGGTGGCGTGAAGCGGCGCTCGCCGCGGCGGCGTTCGTGTTCTGTCTGCTCGGCGGCGTGATTCAGGCCGACGACACGCTGTCGCCGCCCCGGCCCGCCGCCTACGTCATCGCCCTGGTGTCCTGCGCCCTGTTGACCACGCGGCACCGGGCGCCCCTCGCCACCCTGGCGGCCACGACCGCGATCGGCGTGCTGGCCCCGCCCCTGGGCCTCCTCCTCACTCCGCTCATCGTGGCCCCCGCCGTGATCACCGCCTACTCGTACACGCTCACCGCGCCCACCGAACGCCGCGCGGTCGGCGCGGTGTTGCTGGCCTCGGCGGCGCTGGCCGCCGCCGTCCCCCTGTCCGGCGACTTCTCGTGGAAGGACGCCGGCAGGACGGGAGTGGTGGCGGCGACCCCGCTGGTCGCCGGCGTGCTCGGCCACTCCGTACGGAACCGGCGCGCCTACCTGGCCGCCGTCGAGGAGCGCGCCCGCCGAGCGGAGGAGACGCGGGACAGCGAGGCGCGCCGCAGAGTGTCCGAGGAACGGGTGCGCATCGCCCGCGAGCTGCACGACCTCGTGGCCCACCAGATCACCCTGGCCAACGCGCAGGCCACCGTCGCCGCCCACTTCTTCGACACCCGCCCGGAGCAGACCCGCGAGAGCCTCGGCCAGCTCGTCGGGACCACCGCCGACGCTCTCGACGAACTGCGGGCCACGGTCGGCCTGCTGCGCCAGTCCGGGGACGAGGAGACCCCCGCGGGACCGGCGCCCGGACTGTCCCGGCTCCCCGCCCTCCTCGCGTCCTTCCGCAGCGCGGGACTCGACGTGTCGGTGCACCGGGAGGGCGTGGAAAGACCACTGCCGCC
The DNA here is from genome assembly GCF_004193175.1 of Streptomyces sp. RFCAC02. Lineage (NCBI taxonomy): Bacteria > Bacillati > Actinomycetota > Actinomycetes > Kitasatosporales > Streptomycetaceae > Streptomyces > Streptomyces sp. RFCAC02. Next base: position 2,657,509 of record NZ_SAUH01000001.1, read on the forward strand.
GGGCGTGGACCTCACCGCCTACCGCATCGTCCAGGAGGCCCTGACCAACGTGACCAAGCACGCCGGGACCGGCACCGCCCGGGTCCGCCTCGCCTGGAGCGGCGACCACGTGACCGTCACCGTCACCGACGACGGGCGGGGCTCCCGCACCGCGCCGGGCCGCCCGCCCGGTCACGGCCTGATCGGGATGCGCGAACGCGCCGCCGCCGTCGGGGGCCACCTCACCGCCGGCGGCCACCCGGAGGGGTTCCGCGTCTCCGCACAACTGCCCCTCCCGCCTCCCAGGGAGGCGCCATGACGCTCCGGGTCCTCCTCGCGGACGACCAGGCGCTGCTGCGCGGCGCCTTCCGCCTGCTGCTCGACAGCGCCGACGGCATCACCGTCGTCGGCGAGGCCGCCGACGGCGAGGAGGCGGTGGTGCTCGCCCGTGAACTGCGCCCGGACGTGGTGGTCATGGACATCCGCATGCCCGGCGTGGACGGGCTCAGCGCCACAGCGCGGATCTGCGCGGACCCGGAGCTGCGGGCCACCCGCGTCCTGATCCTCACCACCTACGAGACCGACGAGCACGTCGCCCGGGCGCTGCGCGCGGGGGCCGGCGGCTTCATCGGAAAGGGCATCGGGGCCGGTGAACTGGCGGACGCCGTACGGACGATCGCCGCCGGTGACACCCTCCTGTCCCCCGCGGCCACCCGCTCCCTGGTCGCCCGCTTCCTGGCCACCCCGGGCGAGGCGCCGCCGCACCGGCCCGAACAGCTCGCCGCACTCACCCCGCGCGAACGGGAGATGGTGGCCCTCGTCGCGACCGGGCTGTCCAACCAGGAGATCGCCGAACGGATGGTTCTCAGCCCCTTCACCGTCCGCGCCCACGTGCAGCGCGCCATGACGAAGCTGGACGCGCGCGACCGGGCGCAACTCGTCGTCATCGCCTACCGGACGGGCCTGGCCCACGCCGCACCCGACGGCGGCGCGGACCGCCCGTCATAGGCCGTCATCCGACGGCCCGCAGCCGGTGCCGGATGTGCCGGAAGGCGTCGACCAGTGCCGGCGGGCCGATGTCGTCGAGCGCGGTGTCGAAGGTGAGGAGCAGGCCCGCGATGCCGGCCCAGGACCAGCCGCCGATGGTCAGCCGGCACCGGCCGGGGTCGACGGCCTCCACGACGGACCCCCCGGGTGCCCAGCGGGCGACGACGTCGGCGGGCAGCGCGAGGGTGGCCGTACCGACGCACTGCCACTGCCCTGGGGTGTCCCCCCGATCGGGGTTCCGGACGACGAGGCGGGTGACGTCGTCGTGAGTGAGCGGCCGGGGCGTGAAGGCGGCCCCGGCAGGGGTGCGCGGCCGGATGCGGTCGACCCGGTAGGTGCGCCACGTGCGGTGGGCACGGTCGCGCGCGATGAGGTACCAGCGCCCGGCCCAGACGACGAGGTGGTGCGGCTCGGCCTCCACGGGAGGCCGGAATCCCGGCTCGCCCGGCTCAGGGACATGGCGGCCGGGTGTCGCGTAGTCGAAGCGCAGGACATGGCGGTTGCGGATGGCCGACCCGACGGTCCGCAGGGTTGCCACGTCGATCGGTGGGGCGGAGAAATCCCAGTAGTTGCGCAGGCTCGTGACGTCGAGCGCCTCACTGGTGGCCCGCAGGCGGGCGGGCATGATCCGGCGGAGAGTGGTCAGCGCGCGGGTGACGGCGTCGTCGATACCGGTGACGGCCATGGGCGCGGTCTGCAGCGCGAGGGCGACGGCGACGGCCTGGTCGTCGTCGAGGACCAGGGGCGGCAGCTTCCCGCCCGCCCCGAGCCGGTACCCGCCGCCGGGACCCTTGACCGCGTCGACGGGGTAGCCGAGTTCGCGCAGGGTGCCGATGTCACGGCGCAGCGTCCGCGACGATACGCCGAGTCGTCCGGCGAGTTCGGCCCCGGACCATTCGACGCGCGCTTCGAGCAGGGACAGCAGACGCAGGATCCGCGCGGACGTGTCAGCCACGGCAGGCAGTGTGTCACCGATGGCGGTCACTCGGTGGCCGCCACCGGTGACACGGTGCGGACATGGCTCATCCCTCCCCTACTTCCGCGCAGACGGCGCCGGTTGCCGGCCACCGGGCGTCCCTCGCGCTGCTCGTCATACTGTTCGCCTCGTTCATGGACCTGCTCGACGTCACGATCGTCACCGTCGCCGCCCCCGACATCGCCGCCGACCTCGACGCCTCCGAGGCGGAGCTGCAGTGGATGCTCGCGGCCTACACCCTCGCGCTCGGGTCGGGACTGATCACGGGCGGGCGACTCGGCGACGACCACGGACGCCGCAGGGTCTTCCTCGTGTCCCTCGCCTGCTTCGCCGTCGCGTCCGCCGCCTGCGCCCTGGCCCCCTCGGCGTGGGTCCTGATCGCGGTCCGGGCGGTCCAGGGCCTGGCCGGCGGGTTCATGGTCCCGCAGGTCTTCGGGATCATCCGGTCGTCGTTCGAACCGACTGCGATGGCCGGGGCCTTCGGGGCGTACGGGGCCGTCCAGGGGCTCGCGTCGGTCGCCGGGCCGCTGGTGGGCGGAGCGCTCGTCGAGGCGGACCTGTGGGGCCTGGGGTGGCGCGCGATCTTCTGGATCAACATCCCCGTCGCCGTCCTCGCCCTCGCGCTGGGTGCCCGCGTGCTTCCCGAGTCGGTCGCGCCGGTCCGCGCCCGCCCGGACGTGGCCGGGGCCGTGCTGGTCGCGGTCGCGGTGCTCCTGGTGCTGCTTCCGCTGGTCCAGGGCCGCGACTGGGGCTGGCCCGCGTACGGGTGGGCCGTCCTCGCGGCCGGGCTGCTGCTCCTCGCGGTGTTCCTCGCCCACCAGCGTGCCCTGGCCCGGCGGGGCGGCCGGCCCGTGCTGGAGCCGACGCTGCTGAGGATCCGGCCGTTCACCGCGGGGCTGGTCGCGTCGGTGCTGTTCTTCGGCGGCCTCGGCTCGTTCTTCCTGGTCCTGTCGATCTACCTGCAGGCCGGCACCGGCCGCTCCGCGTGGGAGACCGGCCTGGTGATCCTGCCGTATGCGATCGGATCGATGATCACCTCCGGCGCCGGTGTCGCCCTCGCCGCGCGCGCCGGCCGCGCCCTCGTCATCACCGGCGCCCTGACCCTGGCCGCCTCCCAGGGGTTGCTGTGGTGGCTGGTCCGCGACAGCGCCACGGCTCCGGGCCACTGGCCCCTGTCCGGCGTCATGTTCCTCGGCGGCCTCGGCCTGGGACTGGGCGCGCCGATCCTGGTCAACGTCGTCCTGGCCGGTGTGCCCGGCCGCCACGCCGGAGCCGCCGGCGGGGTCCTGTCGACGGTGAACCAGATCGGCGGTGCCGCCGGGGTCGCCGTTTTCGGCACCGTCTTTTTCAACGCACTCGCCCCGGCGGCCGGGCCGCAGGAGTTCGGCCAGGCCCTCGCCCAGGTGATGCCCTGGCAGGTCATGACGTACGTCCTGGCCGCCGCCGCGATGCTCGCCCTGCCCAGGACCGCGGCCGCTCACCGGCGGTGACGGCCGGCCGCCGTTCCCGCGCTCAGTACGGCCCGGGCAGCACGAGGGCCGAGTGGGCCGGTCGTGCCACCGGGGCCGGCACGGTGACGAGCTGCCGCAGCCGCGCGTCGCGTCGCTCCAGAGCCCGCGCCGTCGTGGGGAAGAGCGTGGCCCCGCCGTCGGCGACCAGTGCCTGGTTCATGGTGACGAACGCGCGGAGGCCGCGTTCGTACGAGGCGAACGCCGCCGTGTGGTCCCGGTTCCGGGCCAGGGCGTCGGCGAGCACGTAGGCACCGGCCAGCGCGAGGCTCGTTCCCTGCCCGGTGAGGAACGAGGGCGCGTACGCGGCGTCGCCGACGAGCGCGACACGGCCGCCGGACCAGCGGGGCATGCGGATCTGGCCGGCCGTGTCGAGGAACAGGTCGTCCGCGGAGCGCATGGCGTCGACCATCGCGGGGACCTCCCATCCCGCGCCCGCGAAGGCCGCGGCGAGCAGGTCCCGCCGGCCGTCGGGGTCCTCCGGGGCACGGCCCGGCGGTTCCGGTCGGTGGAAGGCCAGGAAGGCGTGGAGCGTGTCGCTCTCCCCGACGGCGTAGAGGGCCGCGGCTCTCCCCGGGGCGTTCCACATCGTGACCTCGCGGGACAGCCCGAGGGTGTTCGGCATGGTGAAGACGCCGAAGCGGTACCCGAGATGGCGGTGGAACGGCTCCTCCGGGCCGAACAGCAACTCCCGGGTGTGCGAGTGCATGCCGTCGGCGCCGATCACCAGGTCGAACGTGCGCCGCCGCCCGCTGCGGAACGTGACGTCGACTCCCCGCGCGGACTGGGCGAGCGTGCCGATGGAATCGCCGAACAGGAACTCCACGTCGTCGCGGACCAGCGTGTGGAGGATCCCGGCCAGATCTCCCCGGCGCACCTCCAGGTCGCGTCCCTCCACGCCGCCCGCGACGGCGCTCGGGGCGAGCGAGGCCACCTCACCGCCGTCCGCGTCGAGGAAGGTGCAGCGCCGCGAGTCGATGTGCGCGTCCTGCAACCGCGGCAGTATCCCCATCCGCCGGACGACCTCGACCGCACTGCCGCGGACGTCGATCGGGTAACCGCCGTGGCGCGGCGCGTCCGCCGTCTCCACCACCGTGACCGCGCATCCGGACCGGTGCAGCCAATACGCCAGCGCCGGACCGGAGATGCCGGCCCCCGAGATCAGCACCTCGCGCCTCACGCCCGGACCCCCTTCCCCACGCAGCGGACGACGAGCAGGGGCAGCGCGGCGACGAGCCCGGCGACCACGAACCCCGTGACGAAAGCCGATTCGGGCGGCGGGCCGGCCCCGGCGTCGAGGATCGCGCCGGCGATCTGGGCGCCCAGCGCGACGCCGATCACGCGGGTCACCACGAGCAGGCTCGTCGCGATGCCGGTGTCCCCGGCCTCGACGGCGGTGGCCGTGCCGGCGAGCAGCGCCGTGGTGGCGACGCCCGCGGCGAGGGCGGTCAGCACCTTCGCGAGGACGAGTTGCCACTCCGCGGTGTGCAGCGACGCCAGGGCGAGCAACGTGACGGCCGTGCCGACGGCGCCCGCCGCGACCACGGCACGCGGACCGAGACGCCGCGCCGCGATGCCGCCGACCGAGTCGCTCACCGCCCCGGCGACGGCACCGGGCAGCAGGAACAGGCCGATGTCGGTGGTGCCGGCGCCGAAGCCGTACCCGTCGCCCGGCACCGCGAACAACTGGGGGAGGAGGAAGAGCACCATCCCGGAGCCGGCGGTGATGAGGAAGGTGAGCAGGCACGCGGTCCACATCACGGGCCTCGCCAGCATCCGCAGGTCGACCATCGGCGAGGCCGCCCGGCGTTCGACGGCGACCCACCCGGCCGCGAGCGCGACGACGAGCACCGCGAGGGCGCCGACCGCGAGGGGCGGCGCACCGCCGTCGCCCGTCACCGTGACGAGCCCGAGCATGAACGCGAGCAGGGTGCCGCTCAGCAGCACCGTGCCGCGCCAGTCGATCCCGCCGTCCCGGCGTACCGGCGGATCGTGCGGAACGAGCCGGGCCACGGCCGCCGTCGCCGCGATGATCACGACGGTCGGCAGCGCGAACATCCACTGCCAGGACAGACCCTCCGCGACCGGCCCGGCGAACAGCACGCCCACCATGCCGCCGCCCGTGAACAGCGCGACGACCAGCCCGATCGCCGCCTGGGACTCCCCCGCCGCGAGGTGCTTGCGCACCAGGATGAAAGAGAGAGGCAGCGCGCCCACCATGACGCCCTGCAGGACCTGGCCGAGCAGCAGCACCGGAAGGTTCGGCGCGAGACCGGCCGTCAGGCCACCCGCCGACACCACCGCCATCAGCCGGACCAGCACCCGCTTCCCGCCGTGCCGGTCGCCGAGTTTGCCCGCGACCGGGGCGACGACCGCACCGGTGACGAGCAACACGTTGCCGATCAGCGCACCTTCGCCGGGACTGACGCCCAACTCGTCCTGCAGCAGCGGGAGCGCGGGCTCCACCACCGACTGCAGGGCGCCGAGGGCGAGCGCCAGGACCCCGAGGGCGACGATCGCCGGCCACCCCATGCGCGGCGGGGACACGGACGTCCTCGCGACTCGACGCCGCCGGTCGTGGGACGGCCGGCCGTCCGTCCCGGTCATGAGCTTCGTCACCTGCTGATCACTCCAGACACCACTGGACAAGAGGGGAAACGCGGGATTTCCGCGCGCTTCCCACACTCCTCCGCGGCGCCCCGGCGGACATCGCCCTCTGCGACCGTCCTGCCCTGGTGCACCCGCACCACCTGCTCACCGTTCCTGGTGCCTGCGCACTACGGGCCGTTCTGAACCGGACCCCGAACGGCTCGCCGGCCGCCCCGGCTTCACCGCAGGGTGAGCGGGAACTCGGCTCCGACACGGGACAGTTTCTCCGGGTTGCGGACGTAGTAGATGCCCGTGATGCGGCCGTCCTCGACCCGGAACGCGATGACGCCGTCGATCTCGCCGTCCAGGTGCACGAGGAGCGCCGGGCTGCCGTTGATCGACGTGAGTTCGCTGGTGAGCCTGCTCCCGACCTTGCCGGTGCCGCCGACGATGAAGCGGCCCACCTTCCCGGAGCCGACGACCGGCCGCACCGCGGCCTGCCTGATGCCGCCGCCGTCCCCCATGAAGACGACATCGGGGGCGAGCACGTCGAGGAGTCCTTGCAGGTCGCCCGTCCGATACGCGCGCTGGAACGACACGAGCACGGCCCGGGTCGCGCTCGGCGAGACCGCCTGGCGGGGGCGGCGGGCGTCGACGTGCCGGCGGGCACGGTGCGCGATCTGGCGGACGGCCGCGGGGCTCTTGTCCACGGCGGCGGCGATCTCGTCGTAGCCGACGTCGAAGACCTCGCGCAGCACGAACACGGCGCGCTCCGTCGGGGACAGCGTCTCCAGGACGAGCAGCATCGCCATCGACACGCTCTCGGCCAGCTCGACGTCCTCGGCGACGTCCGGCGCGGTGAGCATCGGCTCGGGCAGCCAGGGGCCGACGTACGCCTCCTTGCGGCGCTGCATGGTGCGCAGCCGGTTGAGGGACTGCCGGGTCGTGATCCGGACGAGGTAGGCGCGCCGGTCGAGCACCTGCTCCAGGTCGACCCCGACCCACCGCAGCCAGGTCTCCTGGAGGACGTCCTCCGCGTCGGCCGCCGATCCGAGCACTTCGTAGGCGACGGTGAAGAGGAGGTTGCGGTGGGCGACGAAGTCCTCGGTCGCCGGGTCGGCGGCGCGGTCGCTCATGGCTCCAGCCTTGTCGTTCGAACGTGCTTGCACAACGGAGTCCTTCTCATGGAACGACCGCGAGTCCCCGGTCAGGCGGCCCGTCGGACGGTGGCCGGGGCCTCCCCGCGTCCGGCCGCGAGGGCCTTCCGGCGCCGGGCTCCGCCCTTCACGCGGTGCAGGTTGTACCCGCCGGGCTTGTGGGCCTCCTCGGACAGGTGCTCCACGATGCCCTTGCACACGGCCTCCTTCATCCGCGCGCCGAGGCGGCCGGCGATGTGGAACCACACCGCGACGTCGGACCGGTTGGCGAACTGGAAGACGCCGGTGTGCCGGCCCAGGCTGATGCACTGCGCCCCGAACGACTGGTTGAGCGTCCCGGGCCGCTCACCCGCGATCAGGCTCAGCACCGTGTCGGCGGCGCGCGCGCCCAGCGGCATCGCGGTCTGGCAGCTCATCCGCAGCGCCAGGCCCGACGGCGCCGCCGAGTCCCCGGCGGCGACGATGCGTCCGTCGTCCACGCTCGTCAGCGTCTCGTCCGTGAGCAGCCGGCCCAGGGCGTCGGTGCTCAGCCCGCTGCGCGCGGCCAGGTCCGGCACGGCGAAGCCCGCGGTCCAGACGGTCACCCGGCTCGGCAGCTCGCGGCCGTCGGCGAGCCGCACGGCTTCGCGGGTCACCGACGTCACCGTGGTGCCTTCGCCGTCCAGCACGGTCACCCCGAGTTCCGCGAGCCGTCCGGTCACCGCGCGCCGGCCCCGGGCGTGGAGGTACGGGCCGAGCACGCCGCCGCAGACCAGCGTGACGCGGCGGCCCTGCTCGGCCAGTTCGGCGGCGGTCTCGATGCCGGAGGGGCCGGCCCCCACCACCGTCACCGCGGCCGTCATGGGCTCCGCGTCGAGGACCGGCCGCAGCCGCTCCACCTCCTCCAGGGTGGCGATGGGGTGGGCGAACTCGCCCGCTCCCGGCACGCGCGGGTCGGCGCTCCCGCTGCCCACCGCGTAGACCAGGTAGTCGTAGGCCACCGTGCCGCCCGATGCCATCGTCACGCCACGGCCGGGCGCGTCGATCCGCGTCACCGCGTCGACCACGAGCCGGACGCGCTCGGCCAGGACCTCCCGGTAGTCCACGACCGCGCCGGCGGTGCCGCCGACCAGTTGGTGCAGACGGACGCGATGGACGAAGGCCGGGCGCGGGTTGATCAGGGTCACGGTCACGTCGTCGCGCCGCGTCAGCCGATTCGCCGCCATGACGCCGGCGTACCCGCCGCCGATCACGACCACATGGGTGTTCTCCGTCATGATGTCTCCCTCGTTCCGAGCGGTTCGTGCACAGGACACCGCTCGATCGGGCCGTGTGACGGAGTGTGAGCCGGATCACTCCACGGTGATCCGTGCCAGGGCGTCGGTGATCACCGGGTGGATCCGGCCGGGGGCGACGGTGGTGACGGTGTACCGCGCGACGCCACTCGTGACGAACGGGTCATCGGCGACGATCCGCTCGATCGCGTCGCGGTCGACACCGTGCGCGATGATCGCCCCGCCCTCCGAGGTGGGGACGGCCTGGCCGGAGACGAGGAAGGTCCCGGCGGCGTGGTGACGCTCGAGGTAGGCGACATGACCGGCGACGTGCGGGGCGGCATCGTCCTCGGTCCCGGTGTAGCGGAGTCGGAGCAGATGGAGCACGGCGCCCTCCGTCGCATGCTGAACGGGGTCGGCCTCGACAGGCTCATGGCACCGACTGCCGCACTGAACCGAAACCCCTGCTTCGACGCCGCAACCTAGCGGCCCCGACCTACGACGGCAACGCTCGACTCCCACGCGCCGAGATCCGTGAACGACACACGGCCGGAGGGCGACCGTGCACGAAGTCGTCAGGCGTCGGCGAGGAGGGGGTCGTACGGCGTGTTCGTGCGGCGGCCCGACATGAAGGAGAGGAAGTCGCCCACGAAGGCACTGCGGCCGTAGGTGCCGTCGGTGATGGTGAGGTCGCGGTGGAAGGCGGTGCGGAAGAGTGCCCGGTACTCGTCCGCGTCGATGGCCCCGTTGCCGTCCTTGTCGGTGGCGTCGAAGAGGACCTCGGCGACGCGGATGAGCGCGGGGCCGGCGAGGGAGGGGACGGCGGCGGCGTACTCCCCGGCGCTGACACGGCCGTCGCCGTCCGTGTCGAGGGCGGCCTGGAGTTCGCGCCACCAGGCGGCGAAGGCGTCGTAGAGCCGGGTCTCCTCCGGTTCGTCCAGGTCGAGGCGGGTGGCCAGTTCGCGTGCCATGGCGGCGAGGTCGGGCCAGTCGAGGTGGCCGTCGCCGGTCTGGTCCAGCACCTGGCGGAAGAACTCCTCCGCCATGCGACGGCCCTCCCCCGGGGCGGCCGGGGCGGTGCCGTCGCCGGTGTCACCACGCAGCGGCGTGAGGAGGCGGAGCAGGGCCGACGCCTGCTTCATGCGGGCGTGCAGCGCGGTCACCGTCCGGGCGCGGGGGTCGTCGCTCCCGGGCGAGAGGGAGAGGGTCTCGATGATGGTCCCGGCGTTGATCCAGCCCGCGGGCAGGAAACGGGTGAGCCCGGCGGCGAGATACGCGCCCTGCATGGCGGTCGGGGCGCCCGGCATCTCGGGCAGTCCTGCCCTGCGCCGGTAGGGCTCGGGGAGCGAGGCGACGGTGATCGCGCCGATGAGCGGGCTGACGACGGCCCGGCCGGCGGCCCACAGTGTCGGCGCGCCGGCGAGCAGCGCCGGGGCCGGCAGGTGGTCGAAGAGCCGGTAGAGGATGACGCGGGCCGCCTCGGTGTTCTCCAGCACGTTCTCGACGACCCCGTCGAAGTACGGCCAGAAGTCGTGCAGGTCCGCCGGGAGTTCCCCGGCGTCGCCGTCGAGCGCGGCGAGGAACGCGCGGTACTCGGCGTACATGCGCTCCATGGTGACCCGGTCGAGCGGCTGGCCGCTCAGCCGGCACATGGTGACGGCGCTCTCGAAGAGGGTGGCGATCACCCAGGCGCGGGCCGCGCGGTCCATGGCGTCGTAGGCGCGGCCACGGGAGTCGGAGCCGCTCATGCGGGCGTGCAGCCTGTTGAGCCGGGCGGCCTCCCGCTCGCGTACCGCCGGGTCGGCGTCGAACATGCGCCGCATGCTGAGGAAGGTGTTGCGCAGCCGGCGCCAGGGGTGGGCGACGAAGGTGGAGTTGTCGACGAGGGCAGCGCCGATCTGCGGGTGGGCGGCCTCCAGCACGGTGGCGCGGATCATGGCCAGCGCCCAGCGCGGGTCGTCGAAGAAGGCACTGAACTGCGATTCCGCCCCGAACAGGGGCGCATCGTCGGCCGGGCCCGTGGTTCCGGTGGTCATGACGGGTCTCCGTTCGTCCGGGCCGGCACGCCGCCGAAGCGGCGGTCACGGCGCCGGTAGGTGTGCAGGCAGGCGAGGAAGTCGGGGGCGCGGAAGTCCGGCCAGAGCGCCTCGGGGAAGACCCACTCGGCGTAGGCGACCTGCCAGAGCATGAAGTTGGAGATGCGCTGCTCGCCGGAGGTGCGGATGACGAGATCCACGTCGGGGGTGTCGGGGAAGGGCAGGTGGTCGGCGAAGAGCCGTTCGGTCACCTCGTCGGCGGGTGTCCCGGCGCGGATCAGCGACCTGGCGGCCTCGACGATGTCCCGGCGTCCGCCGTGGTCGAAGGCGACGGTCAGCGTCATTCCCCGGTTGCCGGCGGTCAGCGTCGTCAGATCGTCGAGGTCCCGCGCCAGTTCGCGGGGGATGCGGGGATCCGCGGCTCCGAGGAAACGGCAGCGGATGCCGCGGGCGAGCAGCAGTGGCGCGTGCTTGCGCACGACCCGGCTGGCCAGGCGCATCAGGTAGTCGACCTCGGTGCCGGAACGGTTCCAGTTCTCGGTGGAGAAGGCGTAGAGGCTGAGCCACTCGACGCCGGCCGCGCGGGCCGCCTCGATGATGTCGATGACGGTGGCCTCCGCGGCCCGGTGGCCCGCTGTCCGGGGAAGGGAACGCCGCTGTGCCCAGCGGCCGTTGCCGTCCATCACGCAGGCCACGTGCCGCGGCACCGCACGCGCCGGCCGGTCTTCCGTGGCCGCGCGTGCACGCTGGACGCCGCGCTCCGTCACACCCACCCCGCATCGCCGATCCGCACGCCCCACAGGAGCGTTTCTCCTCAGGAGTCTGACGGCGCGGAGGGAGCCTGACCGGCCAAACGGGTGACCGTCACCCTTGGCTCAGATTGCCGATTCCCCTCAACATCGACGGTTCCACCGACCCCCTCCACGCCGCCGCCTCAGCCTGGGGGGTGGCGAGGACGAGCCGTCCGTCGTCTCCCACCGCGACGACATCGACCGGCAGCGCGCTTTCCGCGTCGAAGCGCAGGGTGAAAAGCGGATCGAGCCGCACCAGGAAGTCGAAGCTTTCCCAGCCATTTCCATAACCCCCTACTTTTCCGGCTTTCCGGCTTATTCCCCCGGGGGAATCCGCAACCCGTGGCGGATCCGTCGGCCTTCAATTACGATCACCAATCGTTCACCTTGCGCGCAGTAACAGACCCGGCACTTTCGGACGAGTGGAGCAGTCCACGCACCCAGGTCATACAGCGCAATGACCGCTCGCTTTCCGGCAATACGGTCAGCGCCGACTCCGCCCCGCAGCAGTCGCCGCCCCATGGAAAAGGCGGCGCGGGACGTGAACTCCGCGCCGCGACCATCGAGGAACCTGTGAACATACGCACCGCGCTGCGGTCGAGCAGCGCTCTGTGGGTTGCGCCAGCGGCTCTCGGGATCACGATCCTCTACTACGTGAAGTCGGGATCGGGACTCACCTTCATCCAGGACTACGGCTGGGCACCCACCCTCGTCTCCGAACCGCTCAGGTCGGCGTACGCGTTCGCCTATGGCGTGGCCAGTGCCCTGGGGGCCTGGGAGAGCGGCCGACTGCGGCGGGGGGCGGTGTGGGATCTCGCGCCCGTCCGGTCCCGATACACGATCGCCGCGCAGGCGTTGTTCCCGGTCGTCCTCCTGACATGGCTGATGCTGCTGGCGCCGGTCTGTGCGGCGCTGGTCCAGGACGGGGTTCTTCCCACTCCGGTGAGTCTCCGTCCGCTCGTCCTCGGTCTGCTGCTGTGCGTGGCGCATGCCGTGATCGGGTTCGCGGTCGGGACGCGGGTGCCGGCCGTCATCGCCGCACCCGTACTGGCCGTCGTCGTCTGGCTGATCGTCGCGACATCCCATGCGACGTCCGTACCCTGGCGGCGCCATATGCTGGGCGAATACAGCGTCGCGCTGGAGTACGGGGAAACGGCAACGCTGTCATCGATCGTCGCCGAAATACTGCCCACCCTCGCGCTCGCGATTGGGCTCGCCCTGCTGTGGCTGCCGCTTCGCCATGTGCTGCCACGGGTATCGCTGGCCATTGCCGTGGCCGTTTCCGGAAGCGGCATCGCCTACACCATGGTGAACGACTGGGGCACCGCGCCGCCCTTGAACACCGCGCAAGCCCCTATGCGGTGCGCGGGCACGGCCCCCCGTGTCTGCATGCCGGAAGCCACGGTCGGCGACATCGAGGCTGTGCGGGCGGAAGTCACGACGGCCGTGGACGACCTCGTCGCACTGGGTATCACCGACACACGCCCGGGCACCGTGACGGATTCCCTCACGGACGGACGCCACAAGGCCCCGTCCACGGTGGGGACCTGGCGCCTCGGTCTGACCAGCGGGGAACGGCAGGGCACCGTCCGCTATCGGGTCGTCCTCGAGGCAGTGGACTTCCCCTGCACACGGCCCGACCCGCACGCCGCCAGGACGGCGACGATGTGGCTCGCGGAACGGACGGGCGTGACGGCGGCGTACGAGGCAGACCTGCGCCACGACGACCTCTCCTTCGGGGAACCCCAGCGGCAAGCCCTGCACGAGACGATCGAACCCGTTCTGGCGCTGCCGGAGAACGAGCAGCTGAGCTGGTACGGGCAGGCGCTCGACGATGCCTGCGGGGCCGCCGCATGATCTGGTGGTGCAAGGCCCGGCGAGCCCATGTCCTGCTGCCGCTCGGGCTGTTGTCGCTGTTCGTCCTGTCGCTGGTGCTCCAGAGCCGGGAGACGCCGCTTCCGTCGATCACCGCGTCCGGCAGCGCTGAGCACACGCTCATGTCGTTCGCGCCGCTCCCGTTCGTCGCGACGCTCGCCCTGTGTCTCGACTCGCGGCTGCCCGCCGCCGAGATCTCCGGCACGCGACCCGTACGTGCCATGGACGCCGCGCTGACGGGCGCGGCCCTGGCGGTCGCCGTCACCATGTGCCTGCTGACCGGCCTCGTACTGGACTCCACGACGGTCATGGCGGCCGGGCGGAACACCGTCTTCCTCGCCGCACTGGTGCTCGTACTGCAGCCGTTCGCGGGCCAGGGCGCCGTCCTGGCGCCGGCCACCTGGCTGATCGCCGTCGCGCTCGTCGGTTTCCGGGGGCCGCGGGACCCGTATCCCTGGACCATCGTCCCCGAACGGGCGGGCGCGCCGCACGCCGCGCTCGGCACCGTCCTCCTTCTCCTGGCAGCGGCGGCCATCCAGTTGCGCGCCCCGAGGAACACACCATGACCACGCCCGTGAACGCGAATCTCGAACTCTCCGCCTGCACCTACGGCTACCGGCGCCGCCGCCGGCCCGTCATCGAGGAGCTGACCTACACCGTCCCGGACGGACTGACGATCCTCCTCGGCCCCAACGGCGCGGGGAAGTCCACCCTCCTGAAGCTCGCCGCTTCCGTCCTCGCCCCGCGCTCGGGGCGTATCAGCTGCGGTGGCCTGGAGTTCGCCTCGACGTCCTACCGTCGGGCCGTGGCGTGGATGCCGCAGACCATCACGCCGCTGCCGTCTCTCACGGCCCGCGAGTACGTCGCGTACGTCGGCTGGCTCAAGGGCATGTCGCGGAGCGACGCGTGGCAGCGGGCACGGGACGCGCTCCGGCGCGTCGAACTCGCCGACAAGGCGACGGAGAAGACATCCCGCCTCTCCGGCGGCCAGCTCCGGCGCGTCGGCGTCGCGTCGGCCCTCGTCCACGACGCCCGCGTCCTGCTGCTCGACGAGCCGACGGCCGGCATGGACCCGCGCCAGCGCCGCGTCTTCCGGGACATCCTCGCCACGCTGCGCGGCGAGGTGACCGTTCTCCTGTCCACCCACGACGTCGCCGACCTCGCGGAGGAGGCCGACCACGTCACCGTCCTCGACGCGGGCCGCGTGGTCCACACCGGCTCCACCGCGTCGTTCTTCCACCACACCCCGCCCGGCACCACACCCGGCCGCGCGGCCGAGGCCGCCTACACGGCCCTGCTCGGTGACAGCGCGGAGGTCTGAGCGGGACGACCGCGAACACCGACGGCCAACGGAACGTGGTGGGCCGACACCGATCACCCACCACGGCCCAACGGCCTACGAACCGGCGACATCATGCGGCCGTTCACACGGGTCCTGCTGAAGATGCAGCCGGCGGAGGTCCTGCAGAGCGGCGACGGGAAACGCAAACCGAACCCACTTCGTGCGATAACCGTCCTCGCCATGGACCTGCAGCACTGACTGAGCGGCTTGCATGACGGCATGAGCGAAAGCGCCCCGCTGCTGTGTCGAGCCCCAGAGGAGCACACCCTCCCGGTCGGGAACATCGAAGCTCGCGAACATGTCCGGGAAATAGTGGATCGCCACATCAACCTTCGTTCCCCTACGCCGCAGAACCCACCTCACCTCAGCCGGTTCGAGATCGGAGGAGAAGCGCTGAACGGCCACGGGGCCATAGAGACCCGCCACACCATGAAGCACGTCAGCAAGAGCATCCGTGCAATAGCTGACTATGTCCTTCCGCTCCGAGTGCTGATCCTTGATGCAGTATGTTGCCGACCCACTGCCACTCAGCTCCCAGCTGAACCTGAGATCGTTGGTCATCCACCTCTCCCCGCGATCGTCCCGGAAGACGGTACATCACGCATTCCCACCAATGATCCACTCCGCATGCTGGAAGACTTCCTCGAAGCTGGCAAGGAAATCAAAAAGAATGCGGTCGCGCTCCTGAACTGCTTCTCATCCACCTCCTGTCGGCCCCGGCCCTTCAACCGCGCCGACGGCGCCCTCGCCCGCTCCCGTTGCGTCGCTGCCTGCGGTGGCTTGAGTTGACGTGTCTCTACATCGCGCAGGCGTCGGCGATAGCTTGCGTGTCCCAGTAGAACGGACGGACCTCGGTGATCCGCCCGCCCTTCACCGTGATCGCTTGCAGAAGCGGGAAACTGAGCTCACGCCCGGTCGCCCGCGCGCGAGCACGAACCTGCGTGAGCACGACCGCAGTCTCACCGGTGGCGAGAAACTCCTGCTCCCGCATGTCGAACGACTCCCACACCTCTCCCATCCTGAGGAAGAACTGCGTGATCCCCTTGTGCCCGCGCCAGATACCTCCATAGGGCAACGCATCCGCCTGACGCAGCTCGACATCCGGCGCGAAGAAGGGGGCGAGCCGCTCGAAGAAGGCATCGCTGGAGCCTCCCTCATTCAGATACTCCGCCTCAGCCGCATACATGCCGGTGAGAACTGTCACCGACTCCGTGGTGATTGACTTCGTCATGCCGTCAGCATGAGCAACACGGAATGCCCATGCTGGCGGAAACCGGACATCGCTGTTTCTGCGCAGTCGCCACAGCCGCAACACGCCCCCAGCCCTACACCCTTATTCCGCGGCCCCGACGTCCCGCAGCAGAGGTCGCGAAACACTGCTTCGACGCGTGCTCCCCCCACGGGTGCGAGTGCTCCCAGACGGCTCGAGCAGCGCCACGCTGCGGCCGACAGCCCCGGCGAGCGCCACTGCTGACGCATCTGTCACACCCTCGCGGACCCACAGCTCGGCAGCCCGCAGGACCTCATACAGGCCGCGTTGGAGGACGAGCCCACCAACCAGCCGGAGAGCAGGTCGCGCACGAACCTGACGCTCGCCCTCGCCGTACTGCCTGTCCCTCTCTACTACCTCCCGGTGGCGGGCATACCGCTCGCCCTCGCGAGCGCGGCCGCCGCGACGTTCCGCCTGTGGCGCTCCACACCATGGCCCCGGAGCGAGAAACGGCTGGCGACAACACTCATCTTCGCGCCGGCGCTGATACTGCCCCTCGTATGGCTCCTGCTGGGCACGATCACCCTCACCGGCTCACTGATCGCGGCCGAGACCGCCCTCGTGCCACCCGTCATCGGAGCAGCACGGCTCGCCCTGACCGCCGCCCGACTACGCCGACACCACCGCTGAACCCTGGCGCCGCCCCTTTCCGGCGGCGCCTGATCAGTTCACGCACACAGCGCCTTCAGGCACCATGAGCGAACAGCCACCCGTGCCGCGTGAACGAGGATCGTCTGGATACGGGGGGGGGCGGACCGGATCGGTTCCAAGTAAAGGACACGTGGCGGACCAGGACCTGTCCTGGTCCGCGTGAGAGACATCCCTCCCGGCGCGCCGCGCCCAGCGTGCTTCCCGCCATAGGTCTGCTGTCGCCGCGGTTCTCCACACATCCCCCCACCGTCAGGCACCCCGACGCCCGTAACGGTCAGTAATCACGCATACCGGTGTGACACAACGGCATGGTAGCGTCACACCGCTCACTGGCCGACGGCATGTACACAACCTCAGGGGGCGCCGGGGTGGAATTCACGGTTGAAACGGCCACCGTTTCCGGGAGAACGGCCCGGCTCGGCCTGGTCTGCACGGGGATGCCGACATCAGCAGTGTTGTTGGGCAAGGACTGCGGGTCGGACTGCCCTGCCGAGACACCGGTAGGGCTCAGAGGGCTGGAATCGGACTGGATCGGCTGGGTAAAGCGGTTCCCGGTCCTGCGTAGGATGCCCGGTCTGATCGCACGTGGCGTGATGATGGTCGGCCGGCGCAAAAGGAGCCGCCTCGCGGCGGAGGGTGCCCACAGCCCCATGCGCAGGATCGCCAGTTTGTCCGCGGTCAGCCTCGCCAGCGGCGTCGTGTCGCTGATCGTCACCTGACAGGGGCGGGGCAATGATCCTCGAACTCCAACGCGCGGCCAACCGCCGCATGCGCATGACGATTCTCGTTCTCGCCGGACTGGTCGTCCTCCTCGCCAGCGGCCTGCTGGGTGCTCTGTTGTTCGGCGGCGGCTCCGGCGAGGACGGCGGTAGCGGAGCAGCACCCGCTGCCTCGTCCTCCTCAGCCGGCCCGGACGGTGACGACGATGACGGTTCCGTCGAAACCCTGCCGCCCTCCGACGGGTACACCGCCCCGGAGCAGTATGTGCAGTTGCCGGTGGGCAGCGGCGAGACGGAGGGCCTGCCGACCGGGTTTCCGCACACGCCCGAGGGCGCCATCGCCGTGCTGGTCTCCAGCAGCCGCTACGCCTCTTCGTGGGACCCGGAGGAGATCCGCCGCAACATCCGCGTCTACGCGACCGAGGACGACAAGGACGAGCTGCTGGCCCTGGCGGACCAGGGGGCGCAGGTCATGCGCAGCCACGTCGGCATCCCCGAGACCGGGCCGATCCCGCCCGGGGCGACAGTGAACTCATGGGTCATCGGCGTCCAGTGGGAAGAACTGTCCGCCGACCACGTGCGGGTCAGCACGCTCGTCCGCCTCACCTACTCCGCCGGGGAGGGCGAGGAACGCCACACAGAGCTGATCTCCGCCACCGGCGACGTGGTCTGGGAAGACGGCGACTGGAAGAACACCCCGGTGTCCCCCGAGATCGCCTCGGACGCCCCCGAGGTCGGCGGCGACATCGGGTCCCAGGGGTTCATCGACGCCGGCTGGATCGCCATCAGGGAAGGGGACCGGCGGTGAAGCGTGCAGCAGCCCTGCTCCTGCTGCCAGCTGCGCTCCTGACGGCGTCTCCCGCACCGGCGGCCACGGCCGCCCCGGACCGGGGGCCGCGGCGGCTGCACCAGCAGCCGCTCCCGCCGATGTCGACCGGAACAGCTGCGCGGTCGGATTCTTGACATTGGGGCTGTTGATCGGGGACGACATGGAGAGCCTCGCCGCTGCCGAGGCAGCAATCAACACCGCCGAGTTGCGGACCCGAGCCCAGTTCCTCACCCGCGCAGCCACCGCACACCTCCGCATGCGGGACGTCGAAGCAGCCTGCACCACGGCGCACGAAGCCCTGTCGCGAGCCGCACGGCTCCAGTCTGCCCGGTTGAACGAACACGTGCAGGCGTGCACCGACGAACTCGCCGCGGACGGCCACACCACCCACGCCGCGGACGTCACCGAACGGGACGCCTGCCTGCTACGGACGGAGCCCTGACCATGTCCGACGCCGTACTCGTCCTTTGGGACATCGACCGCACACTCCTGTACGTCGGCGACACGGACCGACAGGTCTACCGCGAGACGTTCCACCAGGTCGTCGGCCGGCCCGCGGAGAAGCTCCCCGAACGGGGCACCGGAGTGACGATGCCGCTCGCTATTCGCACGCTCCTCCTGGACAACGGCGTGGCCGAGCGGGACGTCCCCCGACTGCTGTCCCGGATGGTGCAACGCCTGCCCCAACGCCTAGCCACACACGTCGAAGAGATGAAGCACAGCGGCACACTCCTGCCGGGCGCGATGGAATCGCTCCAAGCCGTGTACACGGCACCTTCCCTTCTCCCGGCCGTGGTCACGGGGAATCTGAAACCGAACGCCGAGATCAAACTCCGCGCCTTCGCACTGACCCCCTACCTCGACCTTGACATCGGGGCTTTCGCTTCCGACGACCAGCACCGTCCCGCCCTCGTCGGCATCGCCCAGGACCGCGCAGAGAAGAAGCACGGCATCGAGTTCACCCAGTCCAACACCGTCATCGTCGGCGACTCGCTCGAAGACGTCCGCACTGGGCTGGAAGGCGGCGCACTGGTGATCGGCATAGCAAGCGGCAAGAGCTCCGCCACAGATCTCAGACGAGCTGGCGCCAACCTCGTCCTGCCCAGCCTACGAAACGCCGGAGACCTGCTGGCCTCCATAACTACCCTGACCCAGTAGGGCCTCACTGCACGTCACCGCGGTCAACGGCCAGCAGGCACCGACGTCCCAACTCAACGGCCATCGTTGATCGCGGATCTGCATGCTCCGCAGGGCCACCCGCGCGACGCCCGCATGACCTGTGGCACACCGGCATCCTCTTCTGGGAGAATCCCTACATGATTCACGGCTGCAGATATGACTATGACACCTTCATGGATAGCGGGAGGTGCGTGATGCCATGAGAACAACCCTGCGTGTCACGCTAGAAGGTGATCTCTGTTTACTGGGCCTCGGAAAGCCGCAACGCGACTTGATTCGAGAGGTGCTGTCGTTCTTGAGGGATCGCGAGGATGGGGATATCGCTTCTGTGGTTCGCGCCGGGGTTGATCGAGCGAGTTTGGGGCGAGTAAAGGAGAAGCTGACCGGCCGCGATATTGGCCTTTCGATTGAGGAGGTGCATATCCTCTTCTCCGCGCTAACCGCCACCGTCGCAACAGTTCCATCCGAGCAGGAATTCTTCACCAGGATTGGATTCTTCAAAGAGCAGGCAGTGTCGCTAGCAAACGCGCTCGTACGCGACATCGCATATGCTGTCGATTCACGGTAAGCAAGACTGGATGAATCATGGTCATCAACCGCGCACCAACCCCGCTCGATCATTGCATCCATGCTGTGGCTGGTGAGTAGTGGGTGGCAGGAGCAAAACAGAAGCCTCGTCAGGGTGTGCTTTGAGGGGGCTTCCGCGACGGTTGTCGGCAATTCCGATGGCAGTGTCAGGGGCTGGCCGGCGATGGGCCGATCTCCAGGGGCCGTTGTCGGGTCACCTGAGGGTGTTACCCAGCACGTCGATGGCTTGCCTTTGGGTGAACCCGAGCGAGGGAGAGACATGGGAGCTGGCTGACAGGGTGGCGGGAGCGCTTGAGCGGTCGAAGGCTTCTGATATACCGACGCGAATCCAGGCATTGGAAGCGCTCACAGAGCCTGTCCAAGAAATTGTCCAACGCGCCATTATCCGAATCGGAACTGGAACTGCTGCACGCGCTCAAGCGAGGCGGCGTGCGGGAGATCGCCGTCGACGGGGCGGACGTCCCGGCCGGACCGCCCGTCGTCGACAACCTCCTCGACAGGCTGCGCCGGCTGGAGGCCGTCGCCGACGACGAGACGCGGGAGGTCGCGCTGCGCATGAACGCCCTCGACGCGGACCGGAGGGACACCGTGCGGGCCGTCCTGGACAGCAGCGCCCTACTCGACGCGCTCCGGGACGAACACGTCCGCGCACTCACCGAGACGGCCGCCGCGCTCCCCGCCGAGCGGACCGCATCGGCGCTCCGGGTGCTGCGCACGCCGGCTCTCCTCGACGCGTTGGCGGAGGAGCGGATCGGCGACATCGCGCGGGAGTCGGCCCGGCTCTCCCCCGGCAGCCGGCAGGCGGTGCTGACGTTGATCGGACACCTGCAGGACGTCGAACGAGGCCCCGCCGGGTAGCCCCGCCCCGCGGACGTCACGCCGCGTCGGTACCGGCCTCGTCCAGCAGGCGGGGGTCGAGGCCGAGCGCCGCCACGATGAGCACCGGCGACAGGTGCGGCATCAGCAGCTGGGCAGCGGCCAGCGTCGTCCGGTCACGGAGGAGCCCGGGGACGCCCGTCTCGTGCCCGTCCTTCAGGTCGAACGTGATCTCCGTTCCGCCCGGCAGACGGAACCGCACTCGACACGCCGCGTCAGAAGTCATCGCAGCGCCCGAAGAAAGAATCCGGAAAGCGCGTCGGATCGATCAATCATTGCCCATCCTCACGTGACACCCACCCGCTCGGGCACTTCTTACGCAACCACTCGGCGTATGTCAACGCTGCGCCGCACCAGGTCGTTTGCGTCTCGCCCGCCTCTCGCGGGACGAGAAGGAAAAACGCTTCTGCGGCTTTTTCTCGGCAGGCGAGAAAGTATCTGCGCAACTCGATTTCCGTGATGGCAGAGGTGTGCACTAATCTCCCCGGGGGCGAAGTCGGAATCCCGAAGGAGCGAAGTGCGCGCCATCAGCATGGAGGAGTTCGGCGGTCCCGAGGTGCTCCGTCTGCGGGAAATCCCCGAACCGCGGCCCCGCGCCGCGCACCATCTGCTGCGGGTGACACGTGCCGGCGTGAACTTCGCCGACGTCCACGTCCGCGGCAACACGTACCTCTCCCCCGTCACGCTGCCGTACGTCCCGGGCAACGAGGTCGTCGGCACCACGGAGGACGGGCGGCGCTTCGTCGGGCTGACACAGGGCGGCGGCTACGCGGAGCAGGCCCTGCTGCACCGACGGGTCGCGTGGGCCGTGCCGGACGACATCACCGACGACCAGGCCGTGGCGCTCGCGCTCCAGGGGCAGTCGGCCTGGCACCTGCTGTTCACGACGGCCCGCGTCGCGGCGGGCGAGACCGTCGTCGTCCCGGCGGCAGGCGGCGGGCTCGGCTCCCTCGCCGTCCAGCTCGCCCGGGAGGCCGGGGCCACGGTGATCGCTCTGGCCAGCACCGAACGCAAACGCCGGCTCGCCCGCGACCTCGGCGCGGACGCCGCGATCGACTCGACGGCCGACGACCTGACGGCCCGCATCCTCGACGCGGCGGGCGGCCCCGTCCAGGTCGCACTGGAGATGACCGGCGAACCCGTGCTGTCCCGCGTCCTCGACGCCCTCGCGCCGCACGGGCGGCTCGCCCTGTACGGCTTCGCCTCCGGTCGCCCGGCGGACCTGCCCATCCGGGCGCTTTTGGAGAAGTCCATCACCGTCTCCGGCTTCTGGCTGCCCAACCTCTACCGCGACCGTGAGGCCCTGCCCACCAGCATGACGGCGCTCTTCGAAGCCGTCCGCAAGGGCGCCGTCAAACCCGTGCACGGCGGCGTCCTCCCCCTGGGCGACGCGTCAACGGCCCACGCCACGCTGGCGACGCGCGAGCACGTCGGCAAGCTGTCCCTCGACCCGACGACATGACGGACGACGTCTGGACGGAGGGCGCCGCGATCCGCCTGGGCGGCACCGGGCACGCGGAGCGCGTCTTCCGCGTGCAGCGGGCGTTCGCGGACCTCGGCGGCGACATCCACGGCCCCGGCGCGCTGGCCCGCGCGTCCGGCCTGGACGACTCGGCCGTCTACCGCATCCTGCAGACGGGCGTACACCTCGGCGTCTTCGAACGCGTCGGCCGCGGCCGGTACCGCCTCGGTACACGCACGGCCTCCATGGGCATCCACGCACTGGCAAACGCACCCGGCACCACAACGCGCGCGGTCCTGGACCGACTGCGCGAAACGACGGACGGCGGCCTCGCCATGCTCTACGTCCTCGCACCCTTCGGCGGCGCGCAACGCCAGTGCATCGACATGGCCGTCGGCGACTCCGACCTCGGCGAACTCGGCATGACACCACGCGAAGTCCTCACAGTGACCCGCTCACTGCGCACCGGAGCCAGCGGCCGAACCATCCTCGCGCACCTGCCGAGAGCCATCCAACAACGAGTCCTGGCCGAACCAGTCCCCACCGAAGCAGGCCCCGGCGCCTACCAGGACAACGACGCACTGCTGCGCTCACTGGAACAGATCCGCGAACAGGGCTACGCCACCGGCTTCGAGGAATGCTCACCGGGCTGGAACAGCTGCGCGGCCCCCATCATGTGGGGCGACCTGATCATGGGCTCGGCACTGCTGCTCAAACCGGCAACCGTCATGCCGCACATCACCGACACAGTGATCACGGCAACCAGAAAAGCAGCAGCAGAACTCAGCGCCTACGCACGCCACCCAACCCCGAACCAGCACCTCTGAGACCATGAACGCATGACCACAGACGCCACCAGTCAAGAAACGGCAAAGCCGCTCTAACACCGCAGGTCAAAAAGGGTGCTCCCCGCGCGAGCGGGGGTGTTCCGGAGCGCCTCCGCCGCGGTCTCGCCGTGCTGATGTGCTCCCCGCGCGAGCGGGGGTGTTCCGGTCACCGCCTCGACGGTGTCCGCCGCAATCGCAGTGCTCCCCGCGCGAGCGGGGGTGTTCCGAGGCGGTGGTCGAGGTCGGCGACGACGGTGCGGTGCTCCCCGCGCGAGCGGGGGTGTTCCGTGGGGCCGACAGTACCTCTCAGCGCTGACAAGGTGCTCCCCGCGCGAGCGGGGGTGTTCCGTAGCCGTCCGCCAGCTTCCGGTAGCCGTCCACGTGCTCCCCGCGCGAGCGGGGGTGTTCCGAGAACCACCGAACCGATCAGCTCAGGCGTGGCGTGCTCCCCGCGCGAGCGGGGGTGTTCCGACCCGACCGTACAGGCGGTCGGCATTGGTGGCGTGCTCCCCGCGCGAGCGGGGGTGTTCCCTGGCCGCGTCGGCGAGGGCGTCCGCCGCCTTCGTGCTCCCCGCGCGAGCGGGGGTGTTCCCTGTGGCGAGTGTGGCAGGCCAACGGGATGGACGTGCTCCCCGCGCGAGCGGGGGTGTTCCGTGCGGGCAGCGCAGCTCACCATCGACGTACAGTGCTCCCCGCGCGAGCGGGGGTGTTCCGAAACGGCCGGGACTACGGTCTAAAAACGGCCTGTCCTCCCCGCGCGAGCGGGGGTGTTCCGCCCGGCTACCTCTACCTCGCCGGCCTCGGCGCGTCCTCCCCGCGCGAGCGGGGGTGTTCCGGGGTCCCAGTCGAGGAGCGAGTCCGTGAGGTGGTCCTCCCCGCGCGAGCGGGGGTGTTCCGGTGACGCGAAACTTCGGGTTGCCGAGACTGCTGTGCTCCCCGCGCGAGCGGGGGTGTTCCGGGGGAGGAGTACAACGAGCGCGGCACCCGCTAGTGCTCCCCGCGCGAGCGGGGGTGTTCCGCCACGGTGCGCGCTCTCATCTCCGCCGAGCGGGGGTGTTCCGTCCCCCCTCTGGTTGTACCGTCACGGAACGATCACTCTGCCGGTATGCCCATGTCACTTACGGCAAGCTCCTGGTCATGAGACTCACCCGCGCGCGGCACGGCATCGTGGCCGCGTTCACGACAGCCGCACTTACCCTGGCCGCCGCCGCATGCAGTTCGGACGGCGACGATGGCAACCGTCCATCCGCCGCCGGCGGCTCCCGGGAGCAACTCCGCCAAGCCGTCGAGGACAACCTCGCCGCGATCAATGACGGCGACGTCGATGCCCTGCTCGCCAGCCAGTCCGCCAACTGCCGCGAGCGGACCACCCCCGAGGAGACCGCCCAGGCACTCGAACTCATCGACGCCTTCTACGGTGACGTCTCCCTCGAAGACCTCGACATCATCGAGTTCGACGGGACGACCGCCCGCGTCCGCGGCACCACCGGGATCGAAGCCATCGACGAGTCCGGCGACCAGGACGGCGCACGCTGGATCTGGGAGGACGGCGCGTGGCGCGACGACAGTTGCGACGAAGACGCGGCCGACGACCAGGAAGCCGACGACCCCGCCGACACCGTCCCCACGGATCTCCCCGTGGGCAAGAGTCACGACTGGAGCGACGGCGCCACGACCACGGTCACCGGAGTCTCGGAGATTCCGGACGACAGCCTCGGCGAATTCTCCACACTCACCGAGGGACACACACCCTTCTGGGTGGAGATCACGATCACCAACCACAGCGAGCAACCGATCGACCTCGGCGACTTCCACCTGTCGGTCGAGGGCGCGACCAACGGTGGGACCGTCGACTCAGTGTACATCGAGGACCAGGAGCACCTCGAAGGACGCCTCGCCCCCGGAGAGACCAAGGAGTGGCGAGACTCCTACAGCATCGACACAGCCGCCAACGGACGTGACCTGGTGATCGAGGTCTGGCGTACCAGCGAGGACCTCTTCCTGGACGCACCGACCTGGGTGGCGACGATCGAGTAGTCCTGTTCGGGAACGGACGCCTCGGTGGCTACGGGGTCAGCGAAAGCTATCCCTCGGTCTTCACGACGGCTTCGTGTGCCGCGTGGGCGAGGATCGTCTGAGTGCGGGCAGGAAGGCCGGATCGGTTCCAGGTGAAGAGCGCGTGGTAGGCCAGGATCTGCCGCAGTCCGCGGGTGAGGTGATGTCCCCGCGCTCCACGAGCTGATCGACCATCTCCCCGCGCAGACGGTCCGCGTCGGTGGCGGCCTCGGTCATGTTGCTCACAGGCTCGATTCCTTCCGGAAGGCTCACTCACTGCATGGCCGGGGAGCCCTCGGGAGAGGGCGTGACGAGGCGTGGGACGGCCCGGTCCGACGGCCAGGCGGACACTGACGCGCGCAGTGTAGCCACGCGACTACCGTCCGGCCGGATCCGGCGGAACGGCCGCCGGCGCGGCCTCGCCCAGCCACTGAACCAGCGGCCGCGGCAGGCGGACAAGGAACCGGCTGTACCCCGGCCGTACCCCACTCGCCAATGTGCCGGGATCCGGGCGAACGGGCCACCGACCCGTCGCGCGACTGGTGGAATCGGCCCGTGCAGACGACACAGCACCCGGCAGGACACCCGCTCGCCTACCTGCGACACCGCCACGGCCTGTCCCTCGAGGACCTGGCCGGCCTCGTCCGCCGTGAACTCGTACGGCAAGGGCTGCGGTCCGGAATCACCCGCCAGCGCATCGCCGACTTCGAACACCCCGAGCGGCGCGGCGGACGGTATCCGGGCGAGGAACTGCAACGCGTTCTCGCCCGCGTTTTCGACATTCCGCAGGAACTCGTGCGCCCGGAAGACTGGCCCTGGTGGCTGCCCGCCACCGACAGCCCCATGCATCAGGTAATCCCGCAGCAACGAGCCTGGTCGGCCAGTCCAGAGGGGCGCTGCTACCCAGCAGGCGGTGTGCGTACTCCGAAGCGCGCCAGGCAGTGCCAGACCTTCTTGAGGTCCTGAAGGCCGTACCGGCCAGTGCGGGCCGCATCCCCGATGACCTTGGGGTTGAGCAGGCCGTCAACGGCGATCTCGACACCCAGGTCAACGTATTCCTGCCCCCGGTAGCTTGAATGACGTCGCAGTTCAGCCACGCTGAGCCGAAAACCTGGGTGCCATTCGATTGGGCACGGGAGGCGATGAGCTGCTACTTCAACCTCTGTCCCGCGATAGCTCGGGTCCAACACCAGTGCCTCGACGTCACAGTCGAACCCGACCCGTCCGTGAATCTGCGCCTCAATGTGACAGTCCAGGGCATCCAACTTGCCCGCCTCGGCCAACTCGATGAGTGAGCAACGGTCTGCTGTGCCGAAGTCGGAGGGCTCGGTGGAACTGTCGGGGTAGCAGAACGTGGTGCGTCTCAGGGTCTCGATGTTGAGTCTGAAGTACGAAGAGCCGAACCGCGGTGCACCACCGACCGGGTCTTGGCGGTAGTTCAGCGCTCCGTATACGGGGCGCTGGTCAGCCGGGGCTTCGTCGTACGCACCGCCAAAGATACGACTCTCCCAACGCCACCGGTCTCCACCAGGATGAGCAGTGAGACCACCGTTGCTCGTACCTGTCACGAACTGCGATCGGTAAACACCGTCTTCCACCATCTGGGCCAGAGTCAGACGATGTCCTGCGGGACGATCGGGATGAAAGTGCATCGTCACCCGGAGGTCTCCAGCGAGCGGCTCTCCTCCGCAGGAAACAGCCACATGCTGCAGAGCCTTCTCCTGAAGCGATACGACGATGTCAGCACCCATGCGTGGAGTTTGCACGGACGGTGCTGCTCAACGCACTTCAGTTTGTCAGACAGGCTACAGCCATGCCGAAGTCCAGCGGCCTTAGCATCGACCACGCACGCCGAATAGCGCAGGGTCGGGACACTGCCTCTTCACCAGTAGGTGGACCGTCATGCTCCCACTCACGTCGAGCGGAGGGGACCTGCATGGGGAAGTGGATGCACGACGACCCTACGAGCGCAAGGGCTGGCGCGCCGACGCCGACAGCTGCGAACTGCCGCCAATGGCCACTGGACACACGACCGGACGACCGGACGACACGAGCGGATCGCCGCGCCTGCTGTGGACTCACGGCGACGGCAACGGCAGGCCGCCGGCGGTCGGCCCATCCGCCATCGTCAGCGACGGACTACCTGTCGAGCCTGACCCCCGGCGACGACATCGACCATCGCGGCACCTCGTTCTCCGAAGACCTCCTGAGCCGGCTCCTGACCGCCCTCACCACCCAGCATCCAGCATCGCCACCTCAGCATGGCCCACTACGACGGAGTGCAGTTCCACGATGACTCTGATGACCCACGATGAGGCCCTCAAGCAGCTCCGCCACATCGCGCGAGAGCGGGCTTTTGGTAGGCACATCGGGTCCGACCGGCTCATCCGGACAGGGCTCGACGCGCTCATTGCTGGGGTTGAGAGTCCCTCCCTCGCCATGCTGGCCGGCCTCCTCCGGAGCGAGGAGCCCGAAGCGCCAGAGCTTTTCGACCAAGTACTCGAGGAGCTGGGACTGCTCTTCCAGCCGCCCGCTGACCCGCGCGACGCGAAGTGGGCGATGGCCTACTGGATCGCTGGTCAGATTGCCGACGGCACCATGGATCCCGCCGCTGGCACCCACATCATCTGGGCAGACATCGCCTATGACCTTGGCTACCCCGAAGAACTGCAGTCCCTCGTCTCGTGCGCTTTCAACCTGGCCGAGTGGGGAGAGGGCTGGGGAGTCTCCGTGGAGGAGCTGAACAGGGAAGCCGTCGAGGCGGCGCAGGAGTTCTTGAGTAAGCGGTCGGCAACAGAAGCAGGCAGCTGAAGTGTCCGGTTCTTGCTCGCTGCGGTTCGGCAGCCTCCAACGATCCTGTCCATGCACTGGATCCTGCGCCGCTGGAACAGATCACCGCGCTGCGCGCGGTACTGGACGAACTCGAATGGGGAAGTGCGGGCCGAGCCGGACCCACTCACCGTCGCCGAACGTGTCTTTGAACGGGTGACCGGGCAGCTCGCTGAGGGACGCGCCTTGGCCGAGTCGAACGCCGCTACTCGGAGCGGCTCAGCACGGGCGTGGTGCCGCCTGTCGGCTCGATGGAGAGCGTCCAGCGGTGCACAGGCGCGAGTAATCGCTGTGGGCGCCGGTCCATGACAGTTGTCGGTCTGCGTCCGAACCTTGATGGCCGGGCTGCGGGCCACGCGCAGGGGCGCGCATCGCCTCGACGATTCCGTTGCGGGTCTTCGATGTGCCCGAGGCCCGGCCCGACACCGCGGCCTCGTCCATCACCCGGAAGCGAGCCATCTTCCACAACGCGGTCGTCTTCGCCATGGACGCCGGGCTGATCAGCGAGAACCTGATCCCCCGGATCAGCTGGTCGCTGCCCGAGCCCGTGGACGAGGAGATCGACCCGGCGAGCGTCCCCAACCCCGAACTGGCACGCTCCCTGCTGCGAGCAGTCGGCAACCAGGGCAAGCGAGGCCGGAGACTGGTGGCGTTCTTCGGCTGCATCTACTACGCAGCCGCCCGTCCCGCCGAACTGCTCGAACTGCGACCGAGCCAGTGCCATCTCCCACGCCGGGGCTTCGGCTGCATCAGGCTCCAGAAGACGAGGCCGCGGTCCGGGCGCGGTTGGACGGACAGCGGCGAGACGCACGACCAGCGGGGGCTCAAGAAGCGTTCCCGCAAGGCCGTACGCACCGTGCCCATCCCTCCCCAGCTCGTGGCCCTGCTCCGCTGGCACATCGAGGCGTACGGCACCGCCCCGGACGGACGGATCTTCCGGACGCTGCGGAACGGCCTGCTGCACGAAAGCAGCTACGGCGAGGTCTGGGCACGGGCACGCGAAGCGGTGCTGACGCCGCAGGAGTACGAGTCGGATCTGGCGAAGCGGCCCTACGACCTCCGCCATGCCTGCGTATCGACGTGGCTCAGCGCCGGTGTGGCCCCGCAGACCGCCGCCAAGCGCGCCGGCCACAGCGTCACCGTGCTGCTGCGGGTGTACACACGGTTCATCAAGGACACCGACGACGCCGAGAACGCCAAGATCGCGGCACGCCTCGCCGGACCGGTGACCTGAGACCCGCGAAGAACGCCCCACGCTGCCCCACACATGCCCCACACGCGCTGGTCAGCACGCGGAATCAGGCGAGACAAACCGGGACAGGGCAGACATTCCGCCGGATGGGGCGCAAGAGAAAAAACGTGGCCCCCGACCGCGTCTCCGCAGGTCAGAGGCCACATCGTTGGAGTGGCGGCGCCAGGATTCGAACCTGGGAAGGCTGAGCCGGCAGATTTACAGTCTGCTCCCTTTGGCCGCTCGGGCACACCGCCTCGCAACGTCGCCAACCTTACCCGATGCACCCGGGTGCTCCGCCACTCGGTTGTGTGCGGGGAGTCCGTCGAACGGGGTGGCTAGGCTGTCCGGCGACCCTGGCCGCCGACAGTTCCGAGGAGCCACAGCACATGGCCGACTCCAGTTTCGACATCGTCTCGAAGGTCGACCGGCAGGAGGTCGACAATGCCCTCAACCAGGCCGCGAA
Source organism: Streptomyces sp. RFCAC02 (assembly GCF_004193175.1). Classification (NCBI taxonomy): domain Bacteria; kingdom Bacillati; phylum Actinomycetota; class Actinomycetes; order Kitasatosporales; family Streptomycetaceae; genus Streptomyces; species Streptomyces sp. RFCAC02. The sequence continues at coordinate 2,687,044 of NZ_SAUH01000001.1, forward strand.
GGAGATCTCCCAGCGGTACGACTTCCGCGGTGTGGACGCGTCGATCGCCTGGTCCGGGGAGAAGATCGAGATCCGGGCCAACGCCGAGGAGCGTGCCCGGGCCGTTCTGGACATCTTTCAGACCAAGCTCGTGAAGCGTGGGATCTCCCTCAAGGCCCTGGACGCCGGCGAGCCGCAGGCGTCGGGGAAGGAGTACCGGCTGGCGTGCGGGATCAAGGAGGGGATCTCGACGGACGACGCCAAGAAGGTCGCCAAGCTGATCCGCGACGAGGGGCCGAAGGGCGTGAAGGCCCAGGTGCAGGGCGACGAGCTGCGTGTCAGTTCCAAGAGCCGCGACGCCCTGCAGGAAGTGCAGCGGCTGGTGCGTGAGAAGGACTTCGACTTCGCCGTACAGTTCGTCAATTACCGCTGAGCACACCGAAGGGTGTTCCCGTGTCGATGATCCGCCATCTCCGCCGGGCCGTCGGGCTCGGGCGGGAGTCCGGGCAGCAGGGGCAGGAGAAGGTCGACCTGAGCCATCCGGCGCGCTCCCCGCTCGGCACGGCCGTCGTGAACTGCGCCGTGTACGAGGAGGGCCGGCGGCGGCCGGGGCGGATCGCGAACCGGGAGGCGATCGAGCTCGTACGGGGCCGCCGCGACCGGTTCGTGTGGATCGGGCTGCACGAGCCGGACGCCGACGAGTTCGCCGACATCGCCCGCCTGTTCGAGCTGCATCCGCTGGCCGTCGAGGACGCCGTGCACGCGCACCAGCGGCCGAAGCTGGAGCGGTACGGGGACACGCTGTTCACCGTGCTGAAGACCGTGCGGTACGTCGAGCACGCGCAGCTCACGGCGAGCAGCGAGGTCGTGGACACGGGCGAGATCATGGTGTTCACCGGCGCCGACTTCGTGGTCACGGTGCGGCACGGGGGGCACGGGTCGCTCGGACCGCTGCGGGAGCGCCTCGAGGGGGACCCGGAGCAGCTCGCCAAGGGGCCGGCGGCCGTGCTGCACGCCATCGCCGACCAGGTCGTGGACCAGTACCTGGACGTGGCCGCCGCCGTGCGGGACGACATCGACGAGATCGAGACGGCGGTGTTCGCCGCGGTGCGGCGGCGCGGCAGCGGTGATCCCGGGCAGATCTACCAGCTAAAGCGCGAACTGCTCGAACTGCGGCGGGCCGTGGCGCCGCTCGACCGGCCGTTGCAGCAGCTCTCGGAGGCGACGCTGCCGACGATCGACGCGGACATCCGCAGCTATTTCCGCGACGTCGCCGACCATCTGTCGCGGGTGACGAGCGAGATCAACGGCTACGACGGGCTGATCGACTCGATCCTGCAGGCCAATCTGGCGCAGGTCACCGTCGCGCAGAACGAGGACATGCGCAAGATCACGGCGTGGGCGGCGATCCTGGCCGTGCCGACGATGGTGTGCGGCGTGTACGGCATGAATTTCGACACCATGCCGGAGCTGCACTGGCGGTTCGGCTATCCGCTCGTCGTCGGCGTGATCCTCGTGGCGTGCCTGTTGATCCACCGAGGGTTCCGGCGCAACGGCTGGCTGTGACCGGATGCGCGGTTATGACCAAAGTCGGGTACGGCCGTGAGCGACCGATACGGAAGTCGGACAGAACCGTGGCCGAACGCCGGGTCCGAACGGGCACGGGCATTGCCTAGGCTGAACGGGTGGACAACGCGATCCTGAACGCGATCGAGGAGTTCGTCGCCACCCCCTGGGTGTATCTGGCGCTCTTCGTCGTCGCGAAGCTCGACGGCTTCTTCCCCGTGGTTCCCAGCGAGACCCTGGTGGTCATGCTGGGCGTCTTCGCGGCAGCGGACGGGAACCCGAACCTGGCGCTGATCATCCTCGTGGCGGCGCTCGGCGCGTTCGCGGGGGATCACATCTCCTACTTCATAGGCCGCACGTCGGGCGCGCGGATCTACGCCCGGCTGAAGCCGGGCAGCCGCACCCAGCGGGCCTACGACCGGGTGGGGAAGATGCTGGAGCGGCGCGGCGGGCTGATGCTGGTGATCGCGCGGTACATCCCGGGCGGCCGTACGGCGGCGACGCTCACGACCGGCGCAACGGGGTATCCGCTGCGGCTGTTCTCGCGGTACGACGCGCTGGCCGCGGTGAGCTGGGCCGCGTACTCGGCGGGGATCGGCTACGTGGGCGGCCGGGCGTTCGAGGACAATCCGCTGCGGGGCGTGGCGCTCGGCCTGGGGCTCGCGCTGGCGCTCACGGGGCTGCACGAGGGCGTCCGCTGGCTGCGGCACCGCATCATCGCCCGCAGGGCGACCGCCGGGGACTCATGACCACCGGTAGTGCGGGAGGGCGTCGTCCGTGGGCACGATGCGGCGGCCGAGCGGCATGAGGGAGATCGGCACCATCTTGAAGTGGGCGATGCCGAACGGGATGCCGATGATGGTCACGCAGAACCCGACGCCGGCGATGATGTGCCCGATGGTGATCCAGATGCCGGCGAAGATCAGCCAGACGATGTTGCCCACGAGGGAGGCGGCGCCGGCGTCGTGGCGCTCGGTGACGCGGTAGCCGAAGGGCCACAGCGCGTATCCGGCGATGCGGAAGCAGGCGATCCCGAAGGGGATCGTGATGATGAGGACGCAGCAGATCAGTCCGGCCACCGCGTAGCCGAGGGCTATCCACAGGCCCGACAGGACCAGCCAGATGACGTTCAGGAGAGTGCGCACTCCCCCAGGATGACGTCAGCGGCGGCCGTCCGCCATGCGTTCGAGACGATCGATGCGCTCGGCCATCGGCGGGTGCGTGGCGAACATGCGGGCGAGGCCCTCGCCGTGGCGGAACGGGTTGGCGATCATGAGGTGGCTGGCCGTCTCGAGCTGCGGTTCGGGGCGCAGCGGGCGGTGCTGGGTGCCGGCCTCCAGTTTGCGCAGGGCGCCGGCGAGTGCGAGGGGGTCGCCGGTGAGCCGGGCGCCGGACGCGTCGGCCTCGAACTCGCGCGAGCGGCTGACGGCGAGCTGGATCAGGGACGCGGCCACCGGTCCGAGGATCATGATCAGCAGCATCCCGACGATGCCGGGGCCGCCCTCGTCGTCGTCGCGGCCCACGGGAATGAGCCACGCGAAGTTGACCAGGAACATGATCACGGAGGCCATGGCGCCCGCGACGGAGGATATGAGGATGTCGCGGTTGTAGACGTGGCTGAGCTCGTGGCCGATGACGCCGCGCAGTTCGCGCTCGTCGAGGAGGCGGAGGATGCCCTCGGTGCAGCAGACGGCGGCGTTGCGCGGGTTGCGGCCGGTGGCGAAGGCGTTGGGCGCCTCGGTGGGCGAGATGTAGAGGCGCGGCATGGGCTGGCGGGCCTGGCCGGCCAGCTCGCGGACGATGCGGTGGAGACCGGGGGCCTGGAACTCCCCGACCGGCCGGGCGCGCATGGCGCGCAGGGCGATGCGGTCGCTGTTCCAGTAGGCGTAGGCGTTCGTGCCGAGGGCGAGCACGAGGGCGACCACCAGACCGCCGCGGCCGAAGAAACTGCCGACGAGCAGGATCAGCGCGGACATGCCGCCGAGCAGGGCGGCCGTTCTCAGTCCGTTGTGCCGGCGGTGCACGGGGTGCCCTCCAGGTGCGCTGCGTGGGGTGGTGTCTGCCGAACTGAACAACGCCATGCCCGCGGGTTCCGTTCCCGCGGAGGACGCCGTCACCCGTCCGGGTACCCCTGCGCGCGCTAGAGGAACGACGCGGCGGTGAATCCGAGGATGAGCTGCGGGGCGCCCGAGAACGCCAGGGCGGCGGCCGCGGCGAGCCCGGCGGCCGTGGTGAGGGCGGCGCCGGGCCGGCCGGTGTCCGGCGCGCCGTCGGGCTCGGGGCGGAAGAGGTACGCCGTCCACCGCAGGTAGTAGTACAGGCCGGCCGCCACGTTGACGGCGGTGACGACCGCGAGGACGCCGAGGCCGCCGTCGACGGCCGAGCGGAGCACGGCGACCTTGGCGAAGAGCCCCGCGACGCCGGGCGGCAGGCCCGCCAGGCACAGCAGGAAGAACGCGAGCGCCAGCGCGGCGAGCGGGCGGCGCGTCCACAGGCCGCGGTAGTCGGCGAGCCGCTGGGCGGGCCGGGAGCGGCCGATGTACGCGGCGACGGCGAAGGCGCCGAGGTTCACGGCGGCGTACATGAGGGCGTAGGCGATGAGGGTGCCGGTGGCCGCGTCGGGGTCGCCGTGGGCCGCCGCCGCGAGGGGGACGAGCAGGTAGCCGGCCTGGGCGACCGAGGACCAGGCCAGCAGCCGTACGGCGCCGCCGGGCGCGGCCGGGTCGGTGCGGACGGCCGCCGCGTTGCCGGCCGTCATGGTGAGGCCGGCGAGGACGGCGAGCAGCGGCCCCCACAGGTCGCCCTCTGCGGGGAACGCGCGCGTGGTGAGGACGGACAGGCCGGCGAGCCCTGCCGTCTTGGCGACGACCGACAGGTACGCGGCGACGGGCAGCGGCGCGCCGAGGTACGTCTCGGGGACCCAGAAGTGGAACGGGACGGCCGCCGTCTTGAAGAGGAAGCCGACGAGGGTGAGGGCGACGCCCGCCTCGGTGAGGGTGGCGAGGCGGGGGTCGGCGGCGGGGAGTCCGTCGGCGATGGCGGCGAAGGACAGGCTGCCCGTGCCGGCGTAGACGAAGCTGATGCCCAGCAGGCCGATCGCGGTGGCGGTCACGGAGGACAGGAAGTACTTGAGGGCGGCCTCCCCGGCGTCGCCGTTCCTGCGCAGGCCGACCAGGGCGTAGGTGGGCAGCGTGGTGACCTCAAGGGCGATGACCAGGGTGGCGAGGTCACGCGAGGCGGGCAGCAGCAGGGCGCCGGTGACGGAGGACAGCAGCAGGAACCAGTACTCGCCGCCGGGCAGCTCGCGCCCCGCGTGCCGTCGCGGGTCGGTCTCGGGCAGGGACAGGAGCACGGCCAGCAGCGCGCCGCCCAGGACGATCAGCTGGACGGTGACGGCGAAGCGGTCGGCGGCGTACGAGCAGCCGCCGTCCGCCGCGCAGAAGGTGACGCGGTCCCCGTGGCGCAGCGGCAGCAGGGCCAGTGCGGCCAGGAGGAGCCCGGCGGCGGCGAGCGGCCCGAGGAGCCGCTTGCGCGCGGCGGGCAGGAAGAGGTCCGTCACGAGGACGGCGAGGGCGGTGGCGGCGGCGATGACGGGCGGCGCGACGACCGCCCAGTCCACGCTCTGGATCGCGGCGGTCATCCGGCGGCCCCCGGGAGCAGCAGGCGTACGGCAGGGTCGGTGAGGTCGAGGAGGACGGCCGGCCACAGCCCGGCGAGCACGGTCAGCGCGGCCAGGGGCGCGAAGGCGGCGATCTCGTGGCGCCGCAGGTCGGACAGCCCGGCGAGGGAGCCGCCGCCCGGTGGGCCGCCGGGGTCCGTGGGCGGTAGGTCGCCCATGCAGACGCGGCGGACCACTTGGAGCAGGTAGGCGGCGGTGAGCAGTGTGCCGAACGCAGCGATGACCGTGTAGGTGATGAACGCGGGGCGGCTGAGCCCGGCGGCCGGCTCGTAGGCGCCGACCATGGCGAGCAGTTCGCCCCAGAACCCGGCGAGTCCTGGCAGGCCGAGCGACGCGACCGCCGCGAACGCGAGCAGTCCCCCGAAGCGCGGCGCCCGCCCGTACAGCGCGGCCCCGGCCGTGCCGGCGAGCCGGTCGAGGTCGGTGGTGCCGGTCCGGTCCTTCAGTCCGCCGACGAGGAAGAACAGCAGGCCGGTGATGAGGCCGTGCGCGATGTTGGCGAAGAGCGCGCCGTTCACGCCGGCCGGGGTGAGGCTGGCGATGCCGAGGAGGACGAAGCCCATGTGGCCGACCGACGAGTAGGCGACGAGCCGCTTGAGGTCGCCGCCCGAGCCCTCCCGCACGAGGGCGAGGCAGGCGAGGGAGGCGTAGACGATGCCGGCGACGGCGAACGCCCCGAGGTACGGCGCGAACGTCCGCATGCCCTCGGGCGCGATGGGCAGCGCGATCCGGACGAGCCCGTAGGTGCCCATCTTCAGCAGCACGCCCGCCAGCAGCACCGACCCCACGGTGGGGGCGGCGGTGTGGGCGTCGGGGAGCCAGCTGTGCAGCGGCCACATCGGGGTCTTCACGGCGAGGCCGATGCCGATGGCGAGGACGGCCAGTACCTGCGTCGTGCGGGACAGGCCGTCGCCGTGGGCGTCGGCGAGGGCCGTCATGTCGAACGTCCCGGCGCGCAGGCCGATCAGCAGCAGCCCGAGCAGCATCACGACCGACCCGAGCACCGTGTAGAGGACGAACCGCCACGCGGCCCGCGCGCGCCCCTCGCCGCCCCAGCGGGCGATGAGGAAGTACATCGGCACGAGGACCGTCTCGAAGGCGAGGAAGAACAGCAGCAGGTCGAGGACGGCGAACGTCGCGAGCGTGCCGCCCTCCAGCAGCAGGACGAACGCGACGAACGCGCGGGGGTCCCCGCCGGCGGGCGGGCGGACGTACCCGTGCAGGGCGCACAGGAAGGTGAGCAGCGCGGTGAGGACGAGCAGGGGGAGTGAGACGCCGTCCACGCCGAGGTGCAGGCGGACGCCGAGGGCCGGGATCCAGGACACGTCGGTCTCGGCCTGGACGGTGCCGGGCCGGTCGTGGTCGAACGCGGCGGCCAGGACGAGGGTGAGCAGCAGGACGGCGCCGGAGACGGTGACGCCGTGGCGCAGCACGTCGCGTTCGGGTCCGCCGGGGCCACGCAGTCCGGGCGGCGCGGGCAGGAGGGCGGCGGCAGCGCCGAGCAGCGGCAGGGCCACGGCGGCGAGCAGCAGGACGCGCGTCACGGTGTCGTTCAGCTCGATCACGGGGCGGTCCTCACTTCCCGGCGGCGACGAGGACGGCGGCGACCCCGAGCAGCAGCGCGCCGGCGCCGATGACGCTGAGGTAGGTCTGCACGTTGCCGGTCTGGGCGCGGCGGGTCAGGGCGCCGAGGCGGCCCGGCGTGGCGGCGCCGCCGCGTACGTAGGTCTCGATGACGGCCCGGTCGAGGAAGCGGACGAGGCGGGCGGCGGCGAGGGCGGGCCGTACGGCGACGGCGGTGTAGAGGGCGTCGGCGTGGAATCCGGCGGCGGCGTGCGGGCGCAGCGGGCCGAGCAGGACGGTGGCCGGGTCGCGCCCCGTACGGCCGCGGGCGGCCGCGGCGGCGAGGACACCGGCCAGCGTGGCGGCGACGGCGAGCGCGGAAGTGGCGGCGTGGGGGGCGAGGCCGTCGGCGTGCCACCAGTCGTCCAGCCATCCGTAGGCGAGGCCGAGCAGCAGGGAGGGCACAGCGAGGACCCACAGGACGATGCTCATCACGGGGCGGGTGCCTGCGGCGGTGGGCAGGGATTCGGACGGGGTGTCGCCGGCGGGGCTGTGGAAGGTGAGCAGCCACAGGCGGGCGGCGTACGCGGCGGTGACGACGGCCGTCAGCAGTCCGCCGACGAGGATCAGCCAGCCCGCGGCGGACGGGACGCCCTCGGTGTCGCCGAGGGCGGCGTGCTCGGCGGCGGTCAGGACGGCCTCCTTGGAGAAGAAGCCGGAGAACGGCGGCACGGCGGCGAGCGCGAGCAGCCCGATCGTCATGGTCCAGTACGCGTCGGGGACGCGCTGCCGCAGCCCGCTGAGGCGGCCGAGCGCGCGCAGGGAGCCGGTGCCGGCGGCGTGGATGACGGCGCCGGCGGCGAGGAAGAGGAGGGCCTTGAACGCGCCGTGCGTCAGGAGGTGGAAGACGGCGGCGTCGCGGTCGGCGACGGCGAGGGCGCCGGTCATGTAGCCGAGCTGGCCGACGGTGGACCAGGCGAGGACACGCTTCAGGTCGTCCTGGGCGAGGGCGGCGAGCGCGGACCCGAGCATGGTCAGCGCGGCGAGGACGGCCAGCACGGTGAGCGCGGCGGCGGAGGCGGTGAAGACGGGCAGCAGGCGGGCGACGAAGTACGCGCCCGCGGCGACCATGGTGGCGGCGTGGATCAGCGCGGAGACGGGCGTCGGTCCGGCCATGGCGTCGGGCAGCCACGCGTGCAGCGGGAACTGCGCGGACTTGCCCGCGACCCCGGCGAGCAGCAGCAGCGCGATGACGGTGGGGTGGGCGAGGTGCTGCTCGGCCGGCGGGGACGTCAGCCGGGTCACGATGGCGCTGATGCGGAACGTGCCGGTGTCGGCGGCGAGCGCGATCACGCCGACGAGGAACGGGACGTCGCCCAGCTTGGTGACGAGGAACGCCTTCAGGGACGCGGCGCGCGCGGCCGGCGCCTCCCAGAAGTGGCCGATCAGGAAGTACGAGCAGATGCCCATCACTTCCCAGCCGACCAGCAGGACGATCAGGTCGTCCGCGTAGACGACCAGCAGCATGGCGGCCGTGAACAGCGAGACGAGCGCCGCGTACGAGGCGTAGCGCGGGTCGCCGGCCAGGTAGCCGGTCGAGTAGAGCTGGACGCAGGTCGCGACGACCGCGACGAGGACGGCGACGAGGACCGCGAAGCCGTCGAGGTGGAGCGCGAGCTGCACGGGCGGCCCGCCGGTGTCGGCGAGCCGGGTGGCGGCCGTCACGGGGGCGTCGCCGCCCTGCCGTACCGCGACGAGGACGGCGAGCGCGGCGGACGCGAGCGTCGGCAGGACCGCGAGGGGGCGCACGTACCCGGGCGCGCGCCGGCCGGTGAGGAGGATCAGCGCGGCGGCGGCGAACGGCAGCAGCGGTACGAGGACGGCGGCGGTCGTGGTGTTCACGGGGTGGTCACTCGGTCTCCCGCCGCTGCCCGCGCGGCTCGCGCTGGGCACGCAGCGTGTCGATCGCCGTCGTGCCGCGGGCGCGGTGGACGAGCAGCACGAGGGCGAGGCCGATGCCGATCTCGGCGGCGGACAGGGCGATCAGGAAGAGCGTGAGGACCTGGCCGGCGTGCGCCGTGTCACGGAGCCACACGTCGAACGCGACCAGATTGAGGCTGACGGCGGCGAGCATCAGCTCGACGGACATGAGGACGAGGACGGCGTTGCGGCGCGCGAGGACGCCGTACAGGCCGACGCAGAAGAGGAGGACGGCGAGGGTGGCCGGGTGGACGAGGTGCATCAGCGCTCCTCTCCGGTGGTGTCGCCGTCCCCGCCGGGCGGGTCGTGGCGGCTGTTCCGGGCGCGGGAGACGACGACGGCGCCGATGAGGGCGGCCAGCAGCAGGACGGACAGCGCCTCGAACGGCAGCACCCACGAGCGGAACAGGCTCTCCCCCACCTGCTCGCTCGTGCCGTGCGGCTCCTCCAGGTCGATCCATGTGGTACGGAACGCGTCCACGACGAGCGTCACGAGCAGCGCGGCGGCCGCCCCGGCGACGGCGAGGGCGGCCGGGCGGTTCTCCGAGTCGGCGTCGGGCGACGGGCCGACGGGGGCCTTCGTCAGCATCAGGCCGAAGAGCAGGAGGACGACGACGGAACCGAGGTACAGGAGGACCTGCACCCACGCGACGAACTCGGCGGTCAGCAGCAGGTACTCGACGGCGAGCCCGCCGAGGGCGACGACGAGCCACAGCGCGGCGCGGACGAGCCTGCGGGTCGTGACGCAGGCGACGGCCGCCCCGAGGACGACGACGCCGACGAGCAGGAAGACGATGTCCTGGCCCGAGGGGGACAGCAGGTCGCGGCCGGTCATGCGCCGCTCCCCGCGCCGCCGTCGCGCTCCTCGCGCCCGGCCGTACGGCGGGCGGCGGTCAGCTCCTTGGGCTCCTCGGCGGCCGGGTCGAGCGGCGGCGGTTCGGGGACCGTCCACATCCAGGCGCGGAGCCGGTCGCGTTCGTGGGTCAGGTCACGGATGTCCGTCTCGGCGTACTCGAACTCCGGCGACCAGAACAGGGCGTCGAACGGGCAGACCTCGACACAGATCCCGCAGTACATGCACAGCGCGAAGTCGATGGCGAACCGGTCGAGGACGTTGCGGCTGCGCTCCCGCCCGCCGGGCGCGGCCGGCGGCAGCGTCTCCTTGTGGGAGTCGATGTAGATGCACCAGTCGGGGCACTCGCGGGCGCACAGCATGCAGACCGTGCAGTTCTCCTCGAACAGCGCGATGACGCCCCGGCTGCGCGGCGGCAGCGCGGGCTGCGTCTCCGGGTACTGCTGGGTGACGGCCCGCCGGGTCATGGCGCGCAGCGTGATGGCGAGCCCCTTGGCGAGGCCGGAACCGGGAGTCATGCGGTCACCACCCTGACGATGCCGGTCAGCGCGAGCTGCGCCAGCGCGAGCGGGACGAGCACCGTCCACGCGAACTTCTGGATCTGGTCGGCCCGCAGCCGGGGCCACGCGACGCGCGCCCAGATGACGGCGAAGCTGAGCGCGCCGGTCTTCAGCAGCATCCACAGCGGCCCGAGCCGGTCGGCGGCCGGACCGTGCCAGCCGCCGAGGAAGAGGACGGCCGTCAGCGCGGAGACGACGACGATGCCGGCGTACTCGGCGAGCAGGAAGAGCGCGAACCGCAGGCCGGAGTACTCGGTGTAGGCGCCGAAGATGATCTCCTCGGGCGCGACGGGCGCGTCGAACGGCGGACGCTGCAGTTCGGCGAGACCGGCGGTGAAGAACACGGCACCGCCCACGAGCTGCCACGGCACCCACCACCAGGAGAAGCCGTCGAGGATGCCGGGGAGGCTGAGGGTCCCGGCGGCCATGGCGACGGAGGCGGCGGTCAGGATCAGCGGCAGCTCGTACGCCATGAGCTGGGCGGCGGCGCGCAGGCCGCCGAGGAGCGCGTACTTGTTGGCGGACGCCCAGCCGGCCATGAGCGAGCCGAGGACGCCGATGCCGAGGACGGCGAGGACGAAGAAGATCCCGGCGTCCACGGCCTGGCCGACGAGCCCGTCGGGGCCGATGGGGATGGCGACGAGGACGACGAGGTACGGGACGAGCGCGACGGCCGGCGCGAGCTGGAAGACCCGGCGGTCCGCGCCGGCGGGCACCGTGTCCTCCTTCTGGGCGAATTTCACGCCGTCGGCGACGAGCTGTGCCCAGCCGTGGAAGCCGCCCGCGTGCATCGGGCCGAGGCGGCCCTGCATGTGGGCCATGACCTTGTGCTCGGCCTGGCCGACGAGGAGCGGCAGGACGAGGAACGCGACCAGGACGGCGGCAAGCCGGACCAGGACATCGGTGACGTCCATCAGCGCTCACCGTCCTCGGGGGTGCCGGAGTCCCCGGGAGCGTCCGGCGTGTCGGGGGAGCCGCCGTCCTCGTCGCGCGGCTGTGCCCACGGGGTGTCGCCGGCCCGGCCGCGCCGGGCGGGCCGGTCGGACGCGGGGTCGTCGCCGGACGGACGCTGACTGGCCGAACCCCCCGAGGCCGACCGCATGCGCCGCGCCGGACGCGCCGCCGTCTCCTCCGACGCACCCTCACCCGCCGGGCGCTGACTCGCCGAACCCCCCGAGGCCGACCGCATGCGCCGCGCCGGACGCGCCGCCGTCTCCTCCGGCGCGGCATCGGCGGCCGGACGGGCACGGCGTGCGGGGCGGGCGGCGGCGTCACCGCTCCGGGCGGGGAGCTGCCCCTTGCGGGGACCCCACTCGTTCGGGTCGGGCACACCGGGCGGGAGCGCCTGGCGCCGCCGGGGCGCGCCGTGCTCCGACTCGCCCGGCTCCTTGGCACCGGGCCACGCCTTGGCGACGCGCGCGGCCAGCACGAAGTCCTTCCGCAGCGGGTGGCCCTCGAAGCCGTCGGGCAGCAGGAGGGGCGCGGGCCCCGGGTGGCCGGGGAAGTCGATGCCGAACATCTCCCGCGTCTCGCGCTCGTGCCACGCCGCGCCCGCGTACACGTCCGTGGCGGACGGCAGCGACGGGTCCTCGTGCGCGACGGCCGTGCGCAGCAGCAGCCGCAGCATCGGCCGCCCCTCCCCCGGCAGCGCAACGACGTGGGCGCACACGCGGAAGCCGTCCGGTTCGTCGACGGCGCTCAGCCAGTCGAAGAACGTGCAGCCGAGGCGGTCACGGGCGGTCCGCAGCGCGTCCGGCCAGGCGGCGGGAGGCACGTCCACCGTCAGGACCCCGTACGCCTCGGACGCCTCGGCGCCCGGACCGAACAACTCGGCCGCCCCGCCGGGCAGCCCGCCGTGCCCCGTCACCGGCCGCCCTCCGTGCCGGTGCGGCCGGGGGGTGCCACCAGCGGGCTCGTCAGGGCCTCGGCGGACGCCGCCGGCACGGCGCCGAAGCGCGCGGCCATCCGCTCGTCGACGGACTCGGCGGCGATGCGTTCCTGGAGCTTCAGGATGCCCTGGAGCAGCGCCTCGGGGCGGGGCGGGCAGCCCGGCACGTACACGTCGACGGGGATGATCTGGTCGACGCCCTTGGTGACGGCGTAGCTGTCCCAGTAGGGGCCGCCGCAGTTCGCGCAGGCGCCGAACGAGATGACGTACTTGGGCTCGGGCATCTGCTCGTACAGGCGCTTCACGGCCGGGGCCATCTTGTCCGTGACGGTGCCGGAGACGATCATCAGGTCGGCCTGCCGCGGTCCGGGCGCGAACGGGATGACGCCGAGCCGGATGAAGTCGTGGCGCGCCATGGACGCCGCGATGAACTCGATGGCGCAGCAGGCGAGGCCGAAGTTGAAGACCCACAGGCTGTAGCGGCGGCCCCAGTTGAGAATGATCTTCAGGGGTTCGGGCGCGAGGCGCGCGAGCGGGCCGAGCCGGGGCGCGCGCACGGGGGTCAGGTCCATTCCAGTACGCCTTTCCGCCACGCGTAGAGGAGCCCGACGGCGAGGAAGCCGAGGAAGACGAACATCTCCACGAGCGTCGCCGCGCCGAAGCCGTCGCCGGCGAAGACCGTCGCCCACGGGAAGAGGAACACGGCGTCCACCGCGAAGATCACGTACAGGAACGCGTAGAGGTAGTACTTGATCTCGGTGTGCGCCCAGCCCTCGCCGACCGGGTCGACGCCGCACTCGTACGGCAGCAGCTTCTCGGGTGTCGGGTCGGACGGCCGCAGCAGCGCGCCGGCGCCGAACGCGACCGCGACGAACAGCACACCGGCCACCGCGACCAGACCGACGACCGTGTAGCCGTGGAAGTAGTCGGGCACGTGCGCGCCTCCGCTGGGGACGGTGGGGGTGGGGCTGCACGGGAGTCTAGGCGCTCGTGCCGCCGTTGTGACCCACGGCGGCCGGGGCGCGGACGGGTGCGGGATGGTGGGGTTTTCCCCACCTCGGATTCTGCGCTGTGCACCATGGTCCGGGGCTGCCGGGTCGGACAGGCTTGGTCCAGGTCCCGACGCACGAAGGATGCACGCCATGAACGCCGCCCCTCCCCCCGCTCCGCCGCACGCCGGCGAACGCGCCCCGGCGCGCGGCCGGATCGTGTCCCTGCTCGGCTCGCCGTTCCGGCCGCGCGCGCTGCTGGAGGGCGCCCACCTGCTGCTCAACCTGCCCGTGGGCATCGCCGGTTTCCTCATCGCCGTCGTCGGTCTTTCGGTGAGCGGCGCGCTGGTGATCACGTTCGTCGGGCTGCCGCTGCTCGCCGGCGTCCTGGTCCTGCTGCGGACCTTCTCCCATCTCGAACGGGCGCGGGCACGGGTGTTCCTCGGCGCCGACATCGCCGAGCCGGACCCGGTGGTGCCGCGCGCCGGCGGGCGGGGCGGGCTGCGGTGGCTCGGCTCGGTCCTCCGCAGCACGGCGTCCTGGCGGGCCGTGCTGTCCGCGCTGATCGGGCTGCCGTGGGGGGTCTTCAGCTTCACGGTGACGGTGGCGTTCTGGGGGATGGGGCTCGGGCTCCTGACCTACCCGGTCACGTTCTGGATCCTGCGGGCCAACGGCGAGCCGGGCGCCGGCATCAATGTCGACGGCGAGGGCGGCGGCTGGGTCTGGGACGACCCGTTCGAGCTGGCGATGACCGTGGTCGCCGGGCTGCTCGTCCTGCTGGCCGGCGCGCAGGTGATCCGGGGCGTCGCCGCCGTGGAACGCGCCCTCGCGCCGCTGCTGTTCGGCCCGTCGGCCGAGGGCGCCCGGGTCAGGCAGCTGGAGACGGACCGCGCGATCGTCGTCGACACCTCGGCCGCCGACCTGCGGCGCATCGAGCGGGACCTGCACGACGGGGCGCAGGCCCGGCTCGTCGCGCTGGCCATGGACCTCGGCCTCGCCAAGGAGAAGCTGACCTCCGACCCGGAGGCCGCCGCCCGCATGGTGGACGAGGCCCACGGCGAGGTGAAGCTCGCCCTCCAGGAGCTGCGGGACCTCGCGCGGGGCATCCACCCGGCGATCCTGACCGACCGGGGGCTCGGCCCGTCCCTGTCGCAGGTCGCGGCGCGCTGCACGGTGCCGGTGCGCGTGGAGGTCGAGCTGGGCGCGCGGCCGGCCGAGGCCATCGAGGGCATCGCCTACTTCACGGTCTCCGAACTGCTGCAGAACGTCAGCAAGCACAGCGGGGCGCGGCGCGCTGCGGTGGAGATCTGGCGGGCGGGCGACCGGCTGATGCTCCAGGTCATCGACGACGGGCGCGGCGGCGCCGACCCGGCCGCCGGGTCGGGGCTCGCGGGCCTCGCGGAGCGTCTCGCGGCCGTGGACGGGATGCTGGCGGTCGAGTCGCCGGCCGGGGGTCCCACCACGGTGACGGCCGCCCTGCCGTGGCGCGACCGGTCCGCCGGGTGAGCGGCGGACCGGCGTCCTGGCGGCCGGCGGATGAGATGCTGGCGGGCGGCACATCGAGGGAAGCGAACGGGGGGAGCGCACCGTGCGGGTCGTCATCGCGGAGGACTCGGTCCTGCTCCGGGCGGGCCTGACGCGTCTGCTGAACGACCGGGGGCACGAGGTGGCCGCCGGTGTGGGGGACGGGGAGGCGCTGATCGCCGCGGTCCGCGAGCTCGCCGCCGCCGGGACGCCGCCGGACGTGGTCGTGGCGGACGTGCGGATGCCGCCGACGCACACCGACGAGGGGGTGCGGGCGGCCGTCGCGCTGCGGCGGGACTTCCCCGGTCTCGGGGTCCTGGTCCTCTCGCAGTACGTCGAGGAGCAGTACGCGACGGAGCTGATCGCCGGGTCGAGCCGGGGTGTCGGGTACCTGCTGAAGGACCGGGTGGCGGACGTCGCGGAGTTCACCGAGGCCGTGGACCGCGTGGCGCAGGGGGGCACGGCGCTCGATCCCGAGGTGGTCGCGCAGCTCCTGGGCCGCAGCAGGAAACAGGACGCGATCACCGGTCTGACACCGAGGGAAAGGGAAGTCCTAGGTCTTATGGCCGAGGGGCGCACGAACTCGGCGATCGCCCGGCAGCTCGTGGTGAGCCATGGCGCGGTGGAAAAGCATGTGAGCAACATCTTTTCGAAGCTCGGACTCTCGCAGAGTGACACGGATCACCGGCGCGTTCTCGCCGTACTGCGCTATCTGAATTCCTGAGCGGTACGGCACCCGCTCCGACCGGCGGGGAACCCCCGCGACACGGAGCGGAACGCCTCCGTCCATCATGTGATCACCTGCAGGTAGGCCCCCCTTGCCCGCGTACCATGGCTGTCACGAGCCGCCTCAAGGAGGGCTAAGCAGTGACCACTGAGGTCGACCAGGCGAGCCAGGGGAATCCCGGGGACAGCGCCGGAGCCGCCAAGAACGTCCGGCGCCGGGACCGGGTGATCATCCGGTTCGCGGGCGATTCCGGCGATGGAATGCAGCTGACGGGCGACCGTTTCACGTCGGAGACCGCGTCGTTCGGTAATGACCTCGCCACCCTGCCGAACTTTCCCGCGGAAATCCGCGCACCCGCCGGGACCCTGCCGGGTGTGTCGTCCTTCCAGGTGCACTTCGCCGACCACGACATCCTGACGCCGGGCGACGCCCCCGATGTCCTGGTCGCGATGAACCCGGCCGCCCTCAAGGCGAACCTCCCCGACGTCCCGCGCGGTGCCGAGATCATCGTCAACACCGACGAGTTCACCTCGCGCGCGATGACGAAGGTCGGCTTCGCGCAGGACCCGCTCACGGACGGCACCCTCGACGCGTACAGCGTCCACCGCGTCCCGCTGACGACGCTCACGGTGGAGGCGCTGAAGGGCTTCGACCTCACGCGGAAGGAGGCCGGGCGCTCGAAGAACATGTTCGCGCTCGGTCTGCTGTCGTGGATGTACCACCGGCCGACCGAGGGCACGGAGTCGTTCCTGCGGACCAAGTTCGCGAAGCGCCCGGAGATCGCCGAGGCCAACCTGACGGCGTTCCGCGCCGGCTGGAACTTCGGCGAGACCACCGAGGACTTCGCCGTCTCCTACGAGGTGGCGCCCGCCGCGTCCGCCTTCCCGGCCGGCACCTACCGCAACATCTCGGGGAACCTGGCGCTCTCCTACGGCCTCGTCGCCGCCGCGCAGCGCGCCGACCTGCCGCTGTACCTCGGCTCGTACCCCATCACGCCCGCGTCGGACATCCTGCACGAGCTGTCCAAGCACAAGAACTTCGGCGTGCGCACCTTCCAGGCGGAGGACGAGATCGCCGGCATCGGCGCGGCGCTCGGCGCGGCGTTCGGCGGTTCGCTGGCCGTGACGACGACCTCGGGGCCCGGTGTGGCCCTGAAGTCGGAGACGATCGGCCTCGCCGTGTCGCTGGAACTGCCGCTGCTCGTCGTGGACATCCAGCGCGGCGGCCCGTCCACCGGCCTGCCCACCAAGACGGAGCAGGCCGACCTGCTGCAGGCCATGTTCGGCCGGAACGGCGAGGCGCCCGTCCCGATCGTGGCGCCCGCGACGCCGGCCGACTGCTTCACGGCGGCGCTGGAGGCGGCCCGGATCGCCCTCACCCACCGGACGCCGGTCTTCCTCCTGTCGGACGGCTACCTGGCGAACGGTTCCGAGCCCTGGCGCATCCCGGACACCGACGAGCTGCCGGACCTGCGGGTGCGGTTCGCGACCGGCCCGAACCACGAACTGGCCGACGGCACCGAGGTGTTCTGGCCCTACAAGCGCGACCCGGAGACGCTGGCCCGCCCGTGGGCCGTGCCCGGCACCCCCGGTCTCGAACACCGCATCGGCGGCATCGAGAAGCAGGACGGCACCGGCAACATCTCCTACGACCCGGCGAACCACGACCACATGGTCCGCACCCGCCAGGCCAAGGTCGACGGCGTGCGCGTGCCGGACGTCGTCGTGGACGACCCGAGCGGCGCGCCCGGCGAGGGCGCGCAGACGCTGGTGCTGGGCTGGGGCTCGACGTACGGGCCGATCACGGCGGCGGTGCGGCGCATCCGCCGGGAGGGCGGGCGGATCGCCCAGCTCCACCTGCGGCACCTGAACCCCTTCCCCGCCAACCTGGGCGAGGTCCTGCGGGCGTACGACACCGTGCTGCTCCCCGAGATGAACCTCGGCCAGCTCGCGGTGCTGCTGCGGTCCCGCTACCTGGTCGATGTCCGGTCGATCACGCAGGTCACGGGCCTGCCGTTCAAGGCCGAGCAGCTCGCAACCGCGTTCAAGGAGGCTCTCTCCGATGACCACTGAGATCACCCCCGACGCGGCCGGGCGGACGCGCACGGCGCTGTCCCTCGTCCCGGCGGCGGAGAAGCCGCAGTCGGCGAAGGACTTCAAGTCGGACCAGGAGGTCCGCTGGTGCCCCGGCTGCGGTGACTACGCGGTGCTCGCCGCGGTGCAGGGTTTCCTGCCGGAGCTGGGCGTCGCCCGGGAGAACATCGTCTTCGTCTCCGGCATCGGCTGCTCGTCCCGCTTCCCGTACTACATGAACACGTACGGCATGCACTCGATCCACGGGCGCGCGCCGGCCATCGCCACGGGTCTTGCGACGGCCCGCCGCGACCTGTCGGTGTGGGTCGTCACCGGTGACGGCGACGCGCTGTCCATCGGCGGCAACCACCTGATCCACGCGCTGCGCCGCAATGTGAACCTGAAGATCCTGCTGTTCAACAACCGGATCTACGGCCTCACCAAGGGCCAGTACTCGCCGACGTCGGAGTCCGGCAAGATCACGAAGTCCACGCCGATGGGTTCGCTCGACACCCCGTTCAACCCGGTGTCGCTCGCTCTCGGCGCGGAGGCGTCGTTCGTCGCCCGCACGGTGGACTCGGACCGCAAGCACCTGACGGGCGTGCTGCGGGCGGCGGCCGAGCACCGCGGCTCGGCGCTGGTCGAGATCTACCAGAACTGCAACATCTTCAACGACGGCGCGTTCGACCTGCTGAAGGACAAGCAGACGGCGCAGGAGGCCGTGATCCGCCTGGAGCACGGGCAGCCGATCCGGTTCGGCGCGCCGTGGGCCGAGGCGGACGGCGGTGACGGGCTCGGCAGCCGGGGCGTGGTCCGCGATCCGGCGACGGGCGAGCTGTCGGTGGTCGACGTGGCGGCCGAGGGCACGGCCGGTGTGCTCGTGCACGACGCGCACGCCGCCTCGCCGACGACGGCGTTCGCGCTGTCCCGCCTGGCCGACCCGCAGACGCTGCACCGGACGCCGATCGGCGTGTTCCGCAGCGCGGCGCGGCCCGCGTACGACGACCTGATGGCCGACCAGCTCGAACAGGCGGTCGAGCAGCGCGGCAAGGGCGACCTGGGCGCGCTGCTCGCCGGCGGCGACACCTGGACGGTCGTCGGCTGACACGGCACGCGGTTCCCCGCGCTCCCGCTCCACCCGTTCCCGCCCGTCCCGCCCTCCCCGGGCGGGGCGGGCGGGAATGACATGTCCGCGCTGCGGCGTTACCGTCGCGGTGGACGCGGCCCGATCGCCGGCCGCCCGCGGAAGGAGCAGGGATGAGCACGGGTGGTGCCACGGCCAGCGGCTCGGGGCTCGCGCTCGGCCTGGGCGCGTTCGGCATGTGGGGGCTGCTGCCCCTGTACTGGGATCTGCTGGACGGGATCGGCGCGGGCGAGACGCTGGCGCACCGGATGGTGTGGTCGCTGCCGACCGCGCTGA
This sequence comes from Streptomyces sp. RFCAC02, assembly GCF_004193175.1. NCBI lineage: Bacteria > Bacillati > Actinomycetota > Actinomycetes > Kitasatosporales > Streptomycetaceae > Streptomyces > Streptomyces sp. RFCAC02. The sequence continues at coordinate 2,705,843 of NZ_SAUH01000001.1, forward strand.
TCCTGGTGGCGTTCGTCCGCGACTGGGGCTGGATACGCCCGCTGCTGCGGCAGCCGAAGCGGCTCGCCCTGCTGGCCGCGTCGGCCAGCCTCATCACCGCCAACTGGTACCTGTTCATCTGGGCCGTCGCCGAGGACCGGGTGCTGGAGGCGTCCCTCGGCTACTTCATCAACCCGCTGTTCACGATCGCGCTCGGCGTCGTCGTGCTGCGGGAGCGGCTGCGGCCGGCACAGTGGGCGGCGGTCGGGATCGGGGCGCTGGCCGTCGTCGTGATGGGCGTGGCGTACGGGCAGGTGCCGTGGGTGTCGCTGGCGCTGAGCGTCAGCTTCGCCCTGTACGGGCTGGTGAAGAAGACGACGGGGCTCGACGGGCTCCAGGGCTTCACGGCCGACACGCTGCTGCAGTTCCTGCCGGCGCTCGGGTTCCTGGTGGTGCTCGGCGCGCGGGGCGACGGCTCGTTCACGTCCGGGGGCGCGGGGCACGCGCTGCTGCTGATGAGCACGGGCGTGGCGACGGCGCTGCCGCTGATCTTCTTCGGCGCGGCCGCGGTGCGGCTGCCGCTGTCGGTGGTCGGGATGATGCAGTACCTGGCGCCGACGCTGATGTTCCTGCTGGGTCTGCTGGTGTTCCACGAGGAGATGCCGCCGGAGCGGTGGGCCGGCTTCCTGCTGGTGTGGGGCGCGCTGGTCGTGCTGACGTGGGACGTGCTGCGGCAGGCGCGGGCGGTGCGCCGTACGGTGGCCGCCCATGTGCCGCGGGCCGCCGGCCGGGAGAGCGCGGCGGCGCCGGCGGAGTGACGGCCGGCCGCGCCGCCTGGGCCGGGCTCAGGCCCGCAGGAAGGCGAGGAGGTCGGCGGTGAGGCGGTCCTTCGTGCCCGGGGCGCCGGGCAGGCCGTGGGAGCCACCGGGGTAGACGGTGAGGGTGGCGTCGGGAATGATCCGGGCCGCCTTCTCGCCGGTCGCGGCGAGCGGCACGATGCGGTCGTCGTCGCCGTGGACGACGAGGGCCGGCACGTCGATGGCGCGGAGGTCCTCGGTGAAGTCCGTCTCGGAGAACTCCTTGACGCAGGCGAGGGCCGCCTTGACGCCCTGGTGCATCGCCATGAACCAGAACGCGTCGGCGAGGCCGGTGCTCATCGCGCCGTCGTCGGCGCTGTAGAAGCGGCCGGCGAGGTCGTGCCAGAACTGGGCACGGTCGGCCCTGATGGCCTGCCTGATGGCGTCGAGCTCGTCGATGGGGACGCCCTGGGGGTTGGTCTCGGTGCGCAGCATCAGCGGCGGGACGGCGGCGACGAGGACGGCCTGCCGGACGCGGGACGTGCCGTGGCGGCTGATGTAGCGGCACAGCTCGCCGCCGCCCATGGAGTGGCCCACGAGGGTGATGTCGCGCAGGTCGAGGGTCTCGATGATCTGGGCCAGGTCGTCGGCCCAGGTGTCCATGTCGTTGCCGTGCCAGGTCTGCGTGGAGCGGCCGTGGCCGCGCCGGTCGTGCGCGACGCCGCGGAATCCGGCCTCGGCGACGGCGTTCAGCTGGTCGTCCCAGGCGTCGGCGTTCAAGGGCCAGCCGTGGAGGAAGACGACCGGGCGGCCGGTGCCCCAGTCCTTGTAGTAGAGGTTCGCGCCGTCGCGGGTGGTCACAAAGCGCATGGGGGATCTCCTGGGCGTCGCGCGGTCCGGGCTTCAACGCGTCATTCAACCGCACAAAGGGGATGAATCGGTCAGCCGCGCGGTGAGGTGCTCACCCGGTCGTACGAGAGGTCCCACAGGCGCCGGGCGGCCTCCGGATCGCGGGCGTGGGGGGCGACGGCTTCCGGGACGGCCTCGCTGCACGCCGTGAAGTAGCGGCCGCCGATGTCGGCGAGCGGCGGCCAGGCGGCGAGCACAACGGGAGTGGCCGCGCCGCGCCGGGCGGGGGCGCCCCCCGGCGCGCCGTCCGGGTCGGTCCAGCGGGTGAGGCGGGTCGCCGTCGGCCCCGGGTCGGCGGTGTTGACGGCGATGCGGTCGCCGGACCAGCGGCGGTGCGCCTCGACGGCGAACAGCGCGGTGGCGGACTTGGAGCGGGCGTACGCGACGGCCGGGTCGTACCGGTGGGCGCGGAAGTCGAGGTCGTCCGGGTCGGGGGCGGCGAGCCGGTGAGCGGCGCAGGTGAGGGTGATGACACGCGCCCCGCCGGCCGCGCCGAGGGCCGGGTGGAGGCCGGTGGCGAGCGCGAAGTGGCCGAGGTGGTTGACGGCGAGGTGCGTCTCCCAGCCCTCGGCGGTCCGGGTCACCGGCGGGGCCAGCACGCCGGCGTTGGCGACCAGGATGTGCAGCGGCCCGTCCCAGGCGGTGGTGAACGCGGTGACGGACGCCTGGTCGGCGAGGTCGAGCGGGGCGACGAGGACGCGGTGGTTGCCGGTGCCGCGGGTGATCCCGGCGGCGGCGCGGGCGCCGGCGGCGGTGTCCCGTACGGCGAGCGTGACCTCGGCCCCGGCGGCGGCGAGCGCGCGGGCCGTCTCGGCACCGATGCCGGACGTCGCGCCGGTGACGACGGCGCGGCGTCCCGACAGGTCGACGCCGGCGACGACGTCGGCGGCGGTGACCGTGTCGGGGTCGAACGGGGTGATGATCCGCGCCGGCTCGGTCATGGGGCCACCTCACTGTCCGCCTGGGCCGGTACCCTCTCCCGGCTTTCCGGACATTATGGGCACGGTGGCCCGGGGACGCGGGGACGCCCGCCGGGCCGGCCCGTCAGTGGCTGCCCGCCAGTTCGCCGCTGAGCGTGCCGTGCAGGCGGGCGCTCTGCTCGTTGAGACCGGTGATCTCGACGGTCTTGCCGCGCTCGGCGTACTTGGCCCCTATCGCGTCCAGGGCGGCCACGGAGGAGGCGTCCCAGACGTGGGCGGCGGACAGGTCGATGACGACCTTGTCGGGGTCGCCCGCGTAGTCGAACCGGCCGACGATGTCGTTGGACGAGGCGAAGAACAGTTCGCCGGTGACCCGGTAGACCACCGTGCGGCCGTCGGGGTCGACCACGGCCGTGGCCTCGGCGAGGCGGGCGACACGCTTGGCGAAGACGACCATGGCGGTGATGGAGCCGACGACGACGCCGATGGCGAGGTTGTCGGTGGCGACCACCACGATCACGGTGATCACCATGACGGTGATCTCGCCGGCGGGCATCCGCCTGAGCGTCGCCGGGGCGATGGAGTGCCAGTCGAACGTCGTGAACGACACCATCACCATGACCGCGACGAGGGCCGCCATCGGGATGTCGGAGACGACGGGGCCGACGACGACGCACAGCGCCATCAGGAACGAGCCGGCGAGGAACGTGGACAGGCGGGTGCGGGCGCCCGAGACCTTCACGTTGATCATCGTCTGGCCGATCATGGCGCAGCCGCCCATGCCGCCGAAGAAGCCGGTGACGATGTTGGCGACGCCCTGGCCGATGGACTCGCGGGTCTTGCTGGAGCGCGAGTCGGTGATGTCGTCCACGAGCTTGGCCGTCATCAGCGACTCCATCAGGCCGACCAGCGCCATCGCCAGGGCGTACGGCGCGATCGTCGTCAGGGTGTCGAGGGTGAACGGGACGTCCGGCAGTCCTGGCGTCGGCAGCGACGACGGCAGCTCGCCCTTGTCGCCGACGGTGGGGACGGCGATCCCGGCGGCGACGGTGATGACAGTGAGGGCCGTGATCGACACCAGCGGCGCGGGGACGACCCGGGTGACCTTCGGGAAGAACACCAGGAGCGCGAGGCCGCCGGCGATGAGCGGGTACACGGCCCAGGGGACGTCGTGCATCTCGGGCACCTGGGCCATGAAGATCATGATGGCGAGGGCGTTGACGAAGCCCACCATCACCGAGCGGGGGACGAACCGCATCAGCTTGGCGACGCCGAGCGCGCCGAGGGCGATCTGCAGGACGCCGGCGAGGATGACGGTGGCGACGAGGTACCCGAAGCCGTGCTCGCGGTTCACGGGCGCGATGACGAGGGCGACGGCGCCGGTGGCGGCGGAGATCATCGCGCGCCGTCCGCCCACCACGGAGATGGTGACGGCCATGGTGAACGAGGCGAAGAGCCCGATCGCGGGATCGACCCCGGCGATCACGGAGAACGAGATGGCCTCGGGGATCAGCGCCAGGGCGACGACGAGCCCGGCCAGTATCTCGGTGCGCCAGACCTTGGGGTCGCGCAGCCAGTCCGGGCGCAGCGGGCGCAGCAGCCGCGCGGCGGGCGACAGGGCGGGAACGGGCGGGGAGGACAAGGAAACGGTCACCTGTTGTCGTACTCGGGCACGCCGTGACGGCGGGACGCGGCGCGCGGAGGTCGGCCCGCCGGGGACGGCGGCCGTGGGTCGGAGCGGACGGCCCGAGGCACGCGGCGGCGCGCCGGGACGGTCAGGAAAGGGGCGTCACGGCGGACCGGCGGTGGCGCCGGAGGCCACGGAGTCACGCACGCTGCTCTCCCGGGGGAATAGGGTTTCTCGCGCCGGGGACGGCATCGGCCACGGCGGGGGCGGCGTGGACCGGCCCTCGACTCCGGCAACCCTACCCTGACGTTAGGGTAGGTTTCCGCGGAGGGACGAGGACATGGGCGTGGACGGCGGACACATGCAGATCGGCGAGGTCGCCGCGCGGACCGAGCTGTCCCTGCGCACCATCCGGCACTACGAGGAGACCGGCCTCGTCGTCCCGTCGGCCCGCTCGCAGGGCGGCTTCCGCCTCTACACCGAGGCCGACGTGGCGCGCCTGCTCGTCATCCGGCGGATGAAGCCGCTCGGCTTCGCGCTGGAGGAGATGCGCGAACTGCTGGCGGCGACCGACCGCCTCGACAGCGGTGGACTGACCGACGCGGAGCGCGCCGAGGTCGTCGAGCGGGTCCGCGGCTTCGAGGAGGCCGCGCGGGAGCGGGTCGCTGACCTGCGGACGCGGCTGGCGCGGGCCGAGGAGTTCGCGGCCACCCTGCGCGACCGCCTGGCGGGGGCGACCGCGCCGGCGGACCACGCCTGAGCGGCCGGAGGGCACGGCGGAGCGGGAGACGATGTCGTCATGACGGAGATGCCGCGCGGTACGGACACGCCGCCCGCCGACCACGCCGGACACGCCCCCGAGGCGATGGCCCGCCGGGCGCGGCACGAGCTGCTCGGCGCCGACCTGCTGAGCTACCAGGAGGAGCACGGGGCCTTCGCCGAGGAGGAGCCGGCGCAAGCCCGCGCCGACATCTGTGGGGCGTCCTGACGGGTCCGCCCCGTGCTCGCCCGGTGAGCGCGTCAGGCGTGGCCGGGGCCGGCGGCCAGGGCCGCGCGTACGGCGGCGGCGGTGGCGTCCAGTTCGGGCCGCTCACGCGTGTGCCAGTCCGCGGAGAGGCGGAACGGGTCGCCGGCGAAGCGCGGGAAGACGTGCAGGTGGAAGTGGAACACCTCCTGGAACGCCGCCTCCCCGTCGGCCACGAAGAAGTTGATGCCCTCGCAGCGCAGCGTGGAATCGCGCAGCGCCCGGGCCAGCCGGCGCCCGATGGTCCACACGGCGTCCGCCGAGCGGTCGTCCGGATCGTCGAGTGCCGGCGCGTGGGCGCGGGGTATGACGAGCAGGTGTCCGGGCGTGACGGGCCGCAGGTCCATGAACGCGACGGCCGTCTCGTCCTCGTGCACGATGCTCGCCTCGGCGCGTCCTTCGGCGATGGCGCAGAAGACGCAGTCGGGGTCGGTCGGGGGGCCTCCGGTGCTCGTCGTGTCCGTCATGGACCGAGTCTGGCGGCGCGCCGGACGGTGCGTCGACGGGTTTCCGCGGGTCCCCCCGGCGTCCGGTGCCTGCCCCGGATGGCCGCCGCGCCGGCGGGGCGGCGGCGCGCCGCCGCCGTCGCGGGCGCGGGCGACCCGCACGATCGGGTGGCCGGTCGCGGCGGGTCCCGGTGTCCCCGTGGCCGGCGGCGGGCACCCGACGGAGCCGGGAGAGGAAGCGGTGAGGTGTGATGGCGGATCGCGCGAACGACGTGATCGTCGTGTTCGGCGGCACGGGGCGGCAGGGGGGCGCGGTGGCGCGCGAGCTGCTGCGGCGCGGCCGTCCGGTGCGCGCGGTGGTCCGTGATCCGCGCTCCGAGTCCGCGCGGGCGCTGGCCGGCGCGGGCGCCGACACGGTGCGCGGCGACATGGAGGACCCGGCGACGCTCGACGCGGCGCTGCGCGGGGCGTACGGGGTGTACAGCGTGCAGACGTTCACGGGTCCCGACGGCACGGAGGGCGAGACGCGGCAGGGCCGCGCGGTCGCGGACGCGGCGGCGCGGGCCGGGGTGTCGCACTTCCTGTACGGCTCGGTCGGCGGCTCGGACCGGGGCAGCGGCGTGCCGCACTTCGAGAGCAAGGGCCGCGTGGAGCGGCACATCGAGGCGCTGGGCCTGCCGGCGACGATCCTGCGGCCGGCGTACTTCATGGACAACTTCGCGGGCGCGGGACCGGTGTGGCGGGACGGCGAACCGGTGCTGACGATGGCGCTCGACCCGTCCGTCCCGCTCCAGATGATCGCGGCGCGGGACATCGGGGTCTTCGCGGCCGACGCGTTCGACGACCCGGGCGGCCACCTGGACCGGCGGATCGAGATCGCGGGTGACGAACTGACCGGTCCCGGCATCGCCGAGGTGTTCGCGGGCGCCGTGGGGCGGCCGGTGCGGTTCGAGTCCCGGCCGGTCGAGGAGCTGCGGGCGGAGGACGAGGAGATGGCGCTGATGTTCGACTGGTTCAACCGGCACGGTTACGCGGCGGACCTCCCGGCGCTGCGGGCGCAGCACCCGGAGCTGACGACGCTGGCGGATTGGGTGGCCGGGAACTGGACCGCGCCGGACGGAGCGTGACGGGACGGGACCAGGACGGGGTGCCGGCAAGACGGCCGGGCCGGTCCGGGGATTGCTCATCAATCGGCCGATAGCTGAACAGGACGTCCGGAGTCCTTGGTGATCTCCTTGACCCAGTGCGCGCCGTGCGGTTCCGGATCATCGGCAGCCGCGTCCCGGATTTCGGTGAGCGCAGGGCATCGATGGCGCGGTGGTCCTGATCGCCGGCGCCGTCGGTTCCCGAAGCCGTCCGCACGAGGGGCCGTACCCCCGTCGTGCGAGTCGGGGGTACGGCCCGGGGAACGGGTGCGTGTGGTGCTGGATCAGGCGGGGATTCCGGTCAGGCGCCGCAGGGTGAACGGCTCGGCGAGGATCTCGTCCAGCGCCTTCGCGACGTGGGCGAAGTGCGGCAGCGAGAAATGGTGGTCCAGGGCGGCGGTGTCGGCCCACTCCTCCATGATGATCATCCGGTCGGGGCGGGCGGGGTCGGCGTACGGCTGGTAGCCCAGGCAGCCCTCCTCGGCCAGTGACGGTGCGATCATCGCGTCCAGCTCCTGGCGCAGACGCTCCTCCTGGCCCGGCTTGGCGGTGAACGAGGCAACGATGATGAGTGTGTTCGACATGAAGGGCTCCCCCTGCGGGTCGTGATCGTCGTGGTCGGTGCCGGTGTCGACCGGCGGATGTCCTCCATCCTGCGAACCGCCTCCCGCCTCGACCAGAGCTGCGCTCGACCCCGGTCCGCCGTGCCTGGGTCCAGCAGGACCAGGCACCACCTCGCCGCGGTACCTGACACTGTGGCCATGGACCGTGCACAGCAGCTCAGCGAGTTCCTCAAGGCCAGACGGGCCCGCCTGCGACCGGAGGAGGCGGGAACCGAGTCCTTCGGCGGGCGGCGCCGCGTGCCGGGGCTCCGCCGCGAGGAGTTGGCGCTGCTGGCCGGGGTGAGCGTCGACTACTACACCCGCCTGGAGCAGGGCCGGGCCCGCAATGTCTCCCCCGACGTGCTCGACGCCGTCGCCGCCGCGCTGCGGCTGGACGCCGACGAACGCACTCACCTGCACAACCTCGCCAAGCCCGCCCGCACCCGTCGGCGCCCGGCCCGCCCTCAGCAGGTCGGACCCGAGATGCGCCAGGCCCTGCAAGCCCTGGCCGGCGTTCCGGCCTACATCATCGGACGGCGCCTGGACATCCTGGCCTGGAACGAGCCGGCACGATTGCTGATCGCCGACTTCCCGTCGCTGCCGGCCGCCGAGCGGAACATGGCCCGGCTGGTCTTCCTGGACGAGTCCGCCAAGGACTTGTATCCCGACTGGGAGGCCAAGGCACGCGACACCGTGGCCAACCTGCGCCTGGACGCCGGACGCCACCCGGAAGACCCCCAGCTGGCCGTGCTGATGGGGGAACTGTCCCTGGGCAGTGTCGAATTCCGCCGCCTGTGGGCCGATCACCATGTGCGCGGCAAGACCCGCGGTCGCAAACGGTTCGCCCATCCCCGAGTCGGTGAACTCACGCTCGACTACGTCGCCATGCGTGCCCCCGACGACCCGGACATGACCATGATGATCTACAGCGCACCGCCCGGCTCCGAAGCCGTCATCAGTCTCCAACTCCTTGTCGGACTGTCTGCTTCCGCGACCCCCGGTGTTCCCGACCACCCGGCCGGCAGGGTGCGCCAGATGTGACCGCCCGCGGCGCCCGCCCGGGGTGTGTCGGACGAGCGGTCGGCGGCCGGTCGCCTTCCGGAGCGCCCGGGCCGCGCCGGCGCTGGTGGTGGCGACGGCGGTCGCTCCCGCCGCGTCCGGGACGTCGACGAGGACGAGGGGGCGGCCGCCGCTGTGCAGGGCGCGGAAGCGGACCGCCTTGCCGTACTGGTCCCGGCCGGCCGATCCGTCCGCGGGGCGGGTGCGCATGGGACGGTCCCAGCACGCGAGCGGGGCCGGCACCGGCGGTTTCCGGACGGGGGCGTCAGGCCGCCAGGACGGTGCGCAGGGCGGTGAGTGCCCGGTGCAGGTCGTCCTCCCCGATGGTCAGGGGCGGCGCGATGCGGATGGTCGAGCCGTGGGTCTCCTTCACGAGGACGCCCTCGCGCAGCAGCCGTTCGGCGATCTCGCGGCCCGTGCCGACCGCCGGGTCGATGTCGATGCCCGCCCACAGGCCGCGCGCGCGGTGGGCGACGACGCCGTGGCCGTGGAGCGCGGTGAGGTCCGCGTCGAGGACGGCGCCGAGTTCCCTCGCGCGCCGCTGGAACCCGCCGGTGGCCAGCAGTTCCGTGACGGCGGTGCCGACGGCGGTGGCCAGCGGGTTGCCGCCGAACGTGGACCCGTGCTGCCCTGGCCGCAGGACACCCAGGACGTCGCGGCGCCCCACGACCGCCGACACGGGCACGATGCCGCCGCCGAGCGCCTTCCCCAGCAGGACGAGGTCGGGCACGACGTCCTCGTGCTCCACGGCGAGCGTCGTGCCGGTGCGGCCGAGCCCGGACTGGATCTCGTCGGCCACGAACAGGCAGCCCGCCCGCCGCGTGATCTCCCGGACGGCGCGCAGGTGTCCTTCGGGCGGGATGACGACGCCCGCCTCGCCCTGGATCGGCTCGATCAGGACGGCGGCCGTCGTGTCGCCCACGGCGTCGGCGACGGCATCGGCGTCGCCGTACGGGACGACGCGGAACCCGGGCGTGTAGGGGCCGTACCCGGCGCGGGCCTCGTCGTCCGTCGAGAAGCTGACCAGCGTGGTGGTGCGGCCGTGGAAGTTGCCGGCGGCCACGACGATCGTCGCCGCGCCCTCCGGGACGCCCTTCACCTCGTACGCCCACTTGCGGGCCACCTTCACGGCGCTCTCGACGGCCTCGGCGCCGGTGTTCATCGGCAGCACCATGTCCTGGCCCGTGAGCGCGGCCAGGCTCTCGGCGAAGCCGGCCAGGCCGTCGTGGTGGAACGCCCGCGACGTCAGCGTCACGCGGTCGAGCTGGCGGCGCGCGGCCTCGATCAGGGCGGGGTGCCGGTGGCCGAAGTTGAGGGCCGAGTAGCCCGCGAGGAGGTCGAGGTAGCGGCGGCCCTCGACGTCCTCGACCCAGGCGCCCTCGGCGCGGGCGACGACCACGGGCAGCGGGTGGTAGTTGTGGGCGAGGACGGGCGCCTCGGCGCGGATCAGCTCGGCGGAGCCACGGGGTGCGGTGAGGGTCATGGGCGGATCTCCTGGGTGCAGCACTTGATGCCGCCGCCCGCCTTGTGGAGCTCGGAGAGGTCCACGGGGACGGGTACGTAGCCGCGCGCGGTGAGGGCGCGGGCCAGGCCGGTGGCACGGGGGGCGAGGAAGACGTGACGGCCGTCGGAGACGGAGTTCAGGCCGAACGCGAGGGCGTCCGCCTCGTCGGCGATCACGGCGTCGGGGAAGAGGCGTTCCAGCACGGCGCGGCTCCCCGGGGAGAAGGCGCCGGGCCAGTACGCGATCGTGCGGTCGTCGAGGGCGAACAGCGCGACGTCCAGGTGGTAGAAGCGCGGGTCCGTCAGGCGCAGCGATACGACGGGCAGGCCGAAGAACTCCTGCGCCTCGGCGTGTGCCTCCCGCGTGGTGCGGAAGCCGTGACCGGCCAGCAGCAGCCCGCCGGCCGGCACGAAGTCGCCCTCGCCCTCGCTGACGGCGCCGGGGTCGTGCACCGTGAACCCGGCGCCGGCGAACCAGCGGCCGTACGCCGCGGCCTCGGGCCGCCGCTCGGGCGCGTGGAACCGGGAGCCGAACACGCGGCCGCCGATGACGACGGCCGCGTTGGCGGCGAACACCATGTCCGGCAGGCCGGGCACGGCCGGGACCGTCTCGACGGTGTGACCGAGCGCCCGGTAGGCGCCGACGAGACCGGCCCACTGGGCGCTGGCGAGCCCGGCGTCGGCGGGCGTGCCGGGGACCATCCACGGGTTGATGGCGTACTCGACGGCGAAGTGGACGGGCTCGCAGGTGAGGAAGCGGCGGGGTGTCGCGGTCCTGCCCGGCACGGCCGGGGCCGGGGCCGGGACGGTCACGGGCGCCGGCGGCGCGGTGGCGAGGGGGTCGGCGGGCGGCGGCATGGCGGGACCTCCCGTTCCTCCGGCGGGCCGGGGGGAATGCGGTGATATGCCGTCAACGGTAGGAAGGGCGCCCGCCCGGTACAAGGAACCGCCGTTGCGCGTACGCGCAGGGGTGTTGCGTGATGCGCCCGGTCAGCCGCTGTTCGTTGCGCCGGCCTCGGGGCTGGTGGTGATGAGGTGCGAGAGGACGACCTGGCTGACCGTCTTGCGGATGAACGGCTCGGTCCTGATGCGCTCCAGGACCTCCTCGAAGTGCCCGATGTCGCCGGCGCGGATGTGCAGCAGGGCGTCGGCGCCGCCGGTCACCGTCATGGCGGCGACGATCTCGGGGTGGTCGCGCACGACCTCGGCCAGCCGGCGGGGCGGCGCCGCGCCGTCGCAGTACACCTCGACGTACGCCTCCGTCCGCCAGCCGAGCGCCGCCGGGGTGACGACGGTCGTGAAGCCGGTGATGACGCCGGTCTCCCGCATGCGGTCCACGCGGCGCTTGACGGCGGGCGCGGACAGGCCGACGGCGGCGCCGATCTCCGCGAAGCTGGTACGGGCGTTGGCGACCAGCGCGGTGAGGATGCGGCGGTCGAGGTCGTCGGGGGTCATGGTCGGTCGTGTCATGGTCGGTGCTCCTTCGCCGGCCGGCCCGCGCCGGTCGTACGGTCCCTGCCAGGGGGATGCCCGCTCCGGCGGCCGGGCGCGCGCCGGGGAGGCTCGTACTGGGGAGCGGGCTGACGCGGTGGCCGGTGCGCCCGCCGGTCCGTATGCTTCGGCACCGACCGGGCCGCAGGCCCGGAAGAAGGGGGTGCCGTGGTGCGGGCGGACAGTGAGCGGGAGGTCCTCGACCGGATACGGCGGGGTCTCGTCTATTCCGAGTCGGAGGCGGCGTTCCAGAACACGCGCCGGCGGGCCGACCTGGTCTTCGCGTACAACCACACCCCGCCGGGCGAGGAGGAGCGGCGGCGCGCCCTGCTGGCCGCGATCCTCGGCTCGGTCGGTGAGCGGGCCGTCCTGAACGCGCCGTTCAGCGCCGCCTTCGGGAGCAACGTCCACATCGGTGACGACTTCTTCGGCAACGTCAACCTGTCCTTCGTCGACGACGTCGAGATCCGGATCGGGGACGGCGTCATGATCGCGCCCAATGTGACGCTCACCACGACGGGGCACCCGGTGCATCCGACGCGCCGGGTCGACTACGCCCGCTTCTCGGAGCCGATCGTCATCGAGGACCGGGTGTGGATCGGCAGCAACGCCGTCGTGCTGCCCGGCGTCCGGATCGGCCACGGCTCGGTCATCGGCGCCGGCAGCGTCGTCAGCAGGGACGTCCCGCCGATGGTGGTCGCGGTCGGGACGCCGTGCCGCGTGCTGCGCCCCATCACGGACGCCGACCTGACGACCAGGACGGAGGGCGTCCCCGGGCAGGAGCCGGGGCCATGCGGGTGACACTTATGCTTTTCTGACCACACACGGACTTCACCCGTTCGCCCACCGGTGTTCCTTGACGGACCGGACCCGTACGGCGACCGGTCCGGAGGCGCGACGGAAAGGCCGGTCCTGTCATGCAGCCACGCATCAAGGCGCTCGGAGCGCGACTGCTGCCGGCCCCCGTACGGCAGGCACGGGCCGAGCGGCGCAAGGCGGAGCAGGCCGCGGCGGCGGAGCGCAAGCAGGCCGAGCGCGTGGCGGCGCGGCGGCGCGCGCTGCTCGACTCGGACCCCGCGATGCGCACCGTCGAGGTGGAGGGGACCGTCTTCTACGGGCGGACCGTGACCCGCTTCAGCGCCGCCGACGCCGCCGCGCGCAACCTGGACCTGGTCTGCGACGCGCTGGACGGCGCCGGGATCGAGTACTTCCTCGTCCCCGGCCGCTCCCGGACGCGCCACGTCGTCGGCGTGCGCCACGCGGACCGCAAGCGGCTGCTGGCCGCGCTGCGCGCCACGTACGGCGGCACGGCCCTGTACGCCATGAAGACCGGGTCCGACGCGCTGCCCGCCGACGCCGTGCTGTACGCGGACGGCTCGCTGCCCGCCGCGCTGAAGCGCCAGGACACGATCCGCTTCGGTGAGCTGCAGCTCGGCCCGGCCGGGCAGGTCCTCGCCGACTTCGGCCTGGCGTGCGAGGTCGAGTTCTGGCGCGACGGGCGGCGGTTCCTGGCGGACGACCGGCTCGTCGAGCGGCGCGGCCCGCTGCGCAGCCTCGCGCCGCCGTCGCTCGTGGCCGAGTCGCTGGTCGCGCCGCGCGCCAACGCCGTGACCGACACGCTGCCGCCCGAGGCCCTCGTCCCCGCGACGCTGACCGTCGCCGGGCGCGACCGCCCGACGTGGGAGGGATTCGCGCAGCCGCGCGCGGACGCCGTGGACTTCCCCGTCGACGTCGTCTACACGTGGGTGGACGGCTCGGACCCGGAGCTTGCGGCGAAGCGGGAGGCGTACCGTTCGGGCGGCGCGGCGCCCGCCATCAACGCCCGCGAGACCGGCGCGTCGCGCTACGAGAGCCACGACGAGCTGAAGTACTCGCTGCGGTCGCTGGAGATGTTCGCCCCGTTCGTGCGGACGGTCCACATCGTCACCGACGGGCAGGTCCCGTCCTGGCTGGACACCGGCGCGCCGGGCATCCGGATCGTGGACCACAAGGAGATCTTCGCCGACCCCTCGGTCCTGCCCGTCTTCAACTCCCACGCGATCGGCACGCAGCTCCACCGCATCCCGGGGCTGTCCGAGCACTACCTCTACTTCAACGACGACGTGTTCGTCGGCCGTCCCGTGGACGCGGGGCACTTCTTCCACGGCAACGGCATCGCGAAGCTGCCCGTCGCGCCCTTCCAGATCGGCCTGGGCGACCCGCACCCGGACGAGCCGGCCCCGAACTCGGCGGGCAAGAACGTGGCGCGCATGCTGATGCGGGAGCACGGCCGGCTGATCGTCGCGAAGTTCAAGCACACGCCGCACCCGCAGATCCGGTCCGTGATGCTGGAGCTGGAGGAGCGCTTCCCGGAGGAGATCGCGCGCACGGCGGCGGCCCGCTTCCGTTCCCTGACGGACGTGGCGATGGCGTCGACGCTGCACCACCATCACGCCTACCTCACCGGCCGCGCGGTGCCCGGCAAGTACTCCCTGCGGTACGCCGACATCGGCAAACCGGAGTCGGCCGGGATCCTGGCGGAGATCGCAGGGACGAGGCGCTACGACTTCTTCTGCCTGAACGACGTCCAGACGCCAGAGGAGGAGAAGGCGGCCGCGGCGGCGCGGCTGTCCGGTTTCCTGGAGTCGTACTTCCCCCTGCCGAGCCGCTTCGAGCGCTGACGGGCGGACCGGCGCGGCCCGCCCGTCCTCCCTACGCCTCCTCGCGCGTGAACCGGGGCTCCGGTCCCTCGGTGTGCGCGGTGAGGGTCACGCCGGTGCGGTCGCAGCGGACGGCGAGTGTCGCGGGCGTCGCGGCCAGCACGGTGAAGCCGGGGGCGGCGGCCCGCGCGGCCGTCGTCGCGGCGTCGGCGCCCGGCAGGACGAGGCAGGCGTACGAGGCCCCGGCCGGCGCCGGTCCGTGGTCGAACCCGGTCCAGAACACCTCGGCCGTACGACGCGTGTCGTCGCCACTGCTGCTGAGATCCCACCACCTGCCGGTCCGCTTGGTCACCCGCGCGGCGGGGGCGTCCGTGCCGGGCACGCCCGCCGGCCGGACGTACCCGATGCGCCCCTGGTGCACCCAGCCGGGGCCGGTGGTCAGGGGGCCGGTCGCCAGCCGCTGGTCCACGGTGGTGACGACCGGGTGCGCGGCGCCCGGGGCGCTGATGGCGGTGCCGAGGGCCACGTAGGCGTCGTCGAAGCAGAACCACGCCTTCCAGCCGTCCGTGAACCCGTCGGTGCCCGCGAGGTGGTGCAGGGCGACGGCGTGACGGCCGTCCGTCCAGGCGCCGACGCGTGCCGAGGCGCCGTGCTGGCCGTTGGGGCGGGGGAAGAGGGCCGCGGGGTCCGGGACCTGCTCGGCCGTGATGCCGGGCAGGCGCGCCCAGTCCCAGACGGGCAGGACGGCGCGGTAGCCGTCCTCGGGGTCGTCGCCGACGCGGACGGCGGCCACGCCGTCGCCGAGGTGGCGGCCGCGCAGGTTCTCGCCGTTCATGCACTCGGTGGGCGCGGTGCGCGTGGACGACATGCGGACCGACAGGGACCAGCCCGCGCCGGCCGGCCGGTGCGCGAGGTAGTCGGAGCGCGGGTAGTGACGGCTGCCCGCCGGGCGGGGCGCGTCCGGGTCGCCGGCCATCGCGGCGTCGAACGCGGCCAGTTCGTCCGCGCGCGGCGCGCCGGCCGCCAGCAGTCGCCGCACGACCGTCCGCAGGGCGTCCGGCACGTGGTGCGCGGCGGCGCGCGCCACCTCGCGGCCCATGGTGGTGAAGTCGAAACCGCCGCCGTGGACCGCCCACCGCTGGCCGTCGAGCACGAAGTCGGTGAACAGGGCCACCTCGGCGGCGCCGAACGCCCAGGGCGTCCCGTGCAGCGCGTGGACCCAGCGCGAGAGGTCGAGCGCGAGGGAGTGGCCGTAGCCGCCGCTGTAGAGCTGGGCGCCGTGCTGGTGGAAGCTCATGTCGGCCTGGATGCCCTCGGCGTCCGTGACGCGCAGGACGCCGGACATGGCGGTGACGGCGGCGGTCACGGCCGCCGGGTCGCCCGCGAGGAGGCCGGCGCGCAGGGCGATGCCCTCGGACCAGACGAGGTTCTGGCCGGTCGGGGGGACGGTCCGCGTGGCGGCGAGTCCGGCGACGAGCCGCGCGTAGCGGTCGGCGCGGGCCGTGGCGGTTCCGTTGGCGGCGGCGCCGGTGCCCGTGTCGGCGCTGGTCAGCAGGAGGATGTCGCCGATGGTCCGGGGGACGCCGATCTCGTTGTACCACCAGTTGTCCGAGTGCGGGGCGACGCGGTCCCAGGCGTCGAGGGCGCGCAGGGCCGTGACCCCCTGGCCGTCGGCCCTGGCCAGATCGAGCGTGCGTTCGAGATGTCGGAACGGCCCCCAGTGGGCCGGGTCCTGATCGTCGTAGTCGATGTCCTGCCAGGTGCCGTCGGGTCCCGGGGCGGTCACCGGCCCGCCCGCGGGCACCTCGCCGTCGTGGTCCAGCAGGTCATGTCGCAGCCGGTGGATGACCGTAGCCATTTCGCGCATGGTCGTAACTTTCCACCGCCCGGGGCGCTGAGGCGATGGTGATGTGCGCCACGGTCGGGAGGCGTACGGGGCGACGCCGCGGTCAGTGGGCCTCGATGGGCAGTTCCGCGCCGCAGCGGGCGCAGTAGCGGGCGTCCGCCTCGGGGGCGAAGCGGCCGCACTCGGCGCACACGCGGTGGAGGAAGCAGGCCGTCTCGCCGCCCTCCGGCTCGGGCGCCGCCTCGGGGGCGGGCGCGGCGGACCGGATCGCGAGCCCGGGCCGGCGGCGGTGCGCGGTGAGGTACGCGAGCCCGTCGGGTCCTGCCTCCAGGGAACGGCGCGCACCGTGCGGGAGCCAGGCGATGGCGCCGGGCACGAGGTCGGCGGCGCCGCTGTCCGTCAGCAGCCTGCCGCCGCCGGCCAGGACGTGCAGGAGCACGTCGAGGTCCGGCTCGACGTGCGGGGGGATGGTGGTGCCGGCGGCGAGCCGGACGACGTTGGCGTCGAGCTGGCGGTCGGGCGGGGTGAGGCGCCACACGGCGCCGTTGCGGGCCGTCGGGGACGGGGGCGCCGCCCCGTCCGCGAGGACCCGGTCGACCCGGGCGAGGACTTCGGGCTGCGAGGTGTGAGGGGACTGCACGGTCCGCACTCTAACCGCGCCCGCGGCGGACCGTTCCCGGTCCGCCGCGGGCTGCGCCGTGCACGCGTCTCACGCCGCGGTGACGTGCTCGCGCTCCGGCAGGGCGGCGACCCGTGCGGGGCGGCGCAGGGTGACGTACGCGACGGTGATCGCGGCGACCACGAGGCCGGTGGCGATGCCGAACGCGAGGTGGTTGCCGCCGGCCAGCGCGTCGGCCCGGTCGTGTCCCGAGGCGAGCAGTTCGTCCGTCCGCGCGGCGGCGAGCGTGGAGACCACGGCGACGCCGAGGGCGGACCCGACCTGCTGCGCCGTGGCGAAGAGCCCGGAGACGATGCCCGCGTCGTCGGGGCGCGCCCCCGACATGCCGAGCGCTGCCAGGGTGGGCAGCACCAGCCCGAATCCGCCGGCGAGGAGCAGCGACGGCAGGACGTCCCGGACGTAGGAGGCGTCGGCCGGGACGCGGATCAGCAGCCCCACCACGCCGGCCAGAAGCAGCAGCCCGCCGAGGAGGACGGTGCGCTCGCCGAACCGGGCGGTCAGCCGCGCGGACACGCCGAGGGACACCAGGCCGATCATGATGGCGGCGGGCAGCATGGCGATGCCGGTGCCGGTGGCGTCGTAGCCGAGGACGTTCTGGAGGTGGAGGGCGAGGATCACCTGGAAGGCGAACGTGGCCGCGACGGTGAGGAGCTGCACCACGTTGGCCCCGGCCACGGCGCGCGACCGCAGGAGCCGCAGGGGCAGCAGCGGGGTGGCGGCCCTGGACTGCCGGACGAAGAAGGCGACGAGGAGGACGGCGGCGAGCGCGCCCCAGCCGAGGGTCTGGGCGGACGTCCAGCCGCGGTCGTCGGCGCCGACGACCGCGTAGATGCTGAGCATCAGGCCGCCGGTGACGAAGAGGGCGCCGGGGGCGTCGATGCCGGCGGCCATCCCGATGCCCTTGGCGGCGGGCAGCACGGCACGGCCGATCAGGAGGGCCGCGATGCCGATGGGGAGGTTGATCAGGAAGGTCCAGTGCCAGCCGAACGCGTCGGTCAGCAGGCCGCCGGCGACCTGCCCGATGGACGCGCCGGCGGCGCCGGTGAAGCTGTAGACGGCGATGGCGCGCCGCCGTTCCGACTGACCGGGGAACAGGGACACGAGGATGCCGAGGCTCACGGCCGCGGCGAGGGCGCTGCCGACGCCCTGGAGGAACCGGGCCGTGAGCAGGACGGCCGGGGAGCCGGCCAGTCCTGCGAGGCCCGACGCGACCGTGAACAGGGCGATGCCCGCGAGGAAGACGCGGGTGCGGCCGATCAGGTCGCCGAGCCGCCCGGCCAGCAGGAGCAACGCGCCGAACGGGATCAGGTACGCGTTGACCGCCCAGCTCAGGTCGGCCGGCGAGAAGCCGAGGTCGTCGCGGATGGCGGGGAGCGCGACGGTGACGATGCTGCCGTCGAGGACCGTCATCAGCGTCCCGGTGGAGACGACGGCGAGGGCGAGCGCGCGGGCGCGCCGGGACGGGAGGGAGGGGGTTGCGGGAACGGGATCACTGCGCATGACGGTCTCCTCGGGCCGTACGGGGACAACACGAAGGACCGTAGCATATAGTTTTGTTGCAGACGATCTCCTTCCGGAAAGTCTGCTTCCTCAGCGCTCCGTCTGGCGGGCGCGGCGGACCGGCCGGGGGCTCTCGACGGGGGTGGCGAGGTGCCCGGCGGCCAGCGTCCGCAGCGCCCGCAGCAGCGCGTCGCGGTCCGCGTCGGGGAGCGACCCCAGGGCCTCCCGGTGCACCCCGTCCACGATCTCCTGGCTGCGCCGCGCCACCTCGGCACCCTTCTCCGTCACGGCGATGATGCGCGCCCGCCGGTCGGCGCTGGAGGGCCGGCGCTCGGCGAGCCCGGCACGCTCCAGCGCGTCCACGGTGACGACCATCGTCGTCTTGTCGAGGTCGCCGATCTCGGCGAGCTGCGCCTGCGTCCGCTCCTCCTCCAGCGCGTGGACCAGGACGCAGTGCATCCGGGCCGTGAGGCCGATCTCCGCGAGGGCGGCCGCCATGCGCGAGCGCAGCACGTGGCCGGTGTGGTCGAGGTAGTAGGACAGGTCGGGCTCGCCGCGCCCGGGGCTGAGAGCAGTCATACGGCCAGCGTAACGATCCGCACGCGGATTGGTCAGATGCGGATGGTCCGCTACCGGACGAAAGGCCGGCTCACAGCCCGTGGTCGGCGAGGAACTCCCGCACGTGCCCGAGCCACACCGTCCGGTCCGCCTCGCCCAGCACGTGCGCGGCGCCGGGCAGTTCGACGTGGCGCGCGCCGGGGACGGCGGCCGCCAGGGCGCGCTGGGTCGCGGGCAGGACGAGGCGGTCCGCGCCCGCCGTGACGGCGAGGACCGGGACGCTCAGGCCGGGCAGGTCCGCCGTCACGTCCACCCGTGCGACCAGGTCGAAGTGGGCGGCGGTGCCGGGTGGGAGGCCGGCCTGCGCGGCGTCGACGGCGGCCTCGATGCCGGCGGCCGGCAGGGCGGCGAGGAGCGGATCGGTGAGGCAGGCGACGGTGGCGAACCGGGCCATGGCGCGCCGCTCCCCGGCCCGGTCGAGCGCCACCATCAGCTCGGACGCGACGCGCAGCACGGGGTCGGCGGTCGCGAAACCGACGGTGAGCACGAGGCCGGTCACCCGGTCGGGGTGGCGGGCGGCGGCCCGTACGGCGACCGCGCTGCCGAGGGACTCGCCGAGCACCGCGAACCGCTCCCGCCCGGCGGCCACCGCCGACGCGACGAGCCGGTCGGCCAGGTCGTCCAGGTCGAGGGGGCCGTCAGCGACCGGCGTGGCCCCGGCGCCCGGGTAGTGCGGGCCGACGATCAGGTGGTCGCGCGCCAGGTCGTCGAGGACGAGACCGAAATTGCCGGCGATGCCGCCGCCGGCGCCGTGCGCGAGGAGCAGCCCGGGGCCGCCGGTGCCGCGGAGCAGGACGTCGAGACCGGACGTGCCGGTGAGGGTGTCGTTCACGCGGTCATGCTGCACTCTGACACCGATGTGAGAGTCAAGCCGTCCCCGCGCCCGGCCGCACCGCCGCCCGTGGCGCGTGGCCGGGGGCGGTGCCGTACCGGCCAACGGCACGACGGGACACGCGCCCGTGACCGCGCGGACAGTGCCGGCCGGCAGCGAGCGGCGACGGCCCGCACGCCGGCGGCTCAGCGGTCGTCGCTCGCCTCGTCGCGCGGGTCCGAGCGGGCGACGCCGGCGAGGACGCGCAGCGACCGTTCCAGCACCTCGGGCGGCGGCGCGGCGAGCGCGACGCGCACGGCCGCCGGCGTACCGGCGTCGCCGACCGCGAAGGCCGCCGCCGGGGTGACGGACACGCCGCGCCGCGCCGCCGCCACGACGAACGTGTCGGCGCGCCAGGCCGGCGGCAGGTCCCACCAGCAGAAGTACGAGCACGGGTCCGTCCGCAGCGCGAAGCCGCCGAGCGCCCCGGCCAGGATCTCCTGGCGGGCGGCGGCGTCCCGCCGCTTCGCCGCGGCGAGATCGCGGGCCGTGCCGTCCGCGACCCACCGCGCCACCGCTTCGAGGACGAACCGCCCGGGCGCCGCGCCCCCCGCCCGCACGGCACGCGCCACGCCGTCCCGCAGCCCCGGCGGCACCACGGCGAAGCCGAGCGGGAGGCCGGGGGCGATCCGCTTCGACAGGCTGTCGATGAGGACGACACGGTCCGGCGCGTACGCGGCCAGCGGCGGCACGTCGTCCCGCAGGAAGGACCAGATGCCGTCCTCGACGGCGGGCAGACCCGTGCGCCGCAGGACGTCCGCCAGCGCGCGGGCACGGGCCTCGGGCATGGTGACGGACAGGGGGTTGTGCAGGACGGGCTGGACGTAGACCGCGTGCAGGGGCGCCGCGCGGTGCGCCTCCTCGACGGCCTCGGGGAGCAGCCCGTCGCCGTCCATGGCGAGCGGGACGAGCCGTACGCCGGCGCGGGCGGCGAGCGCCGCGAGGACGGGGTACGTCAGCCGCTCGGTGCCGAGCCGCCCGCCCGGCGGCACGAGGGCGGCGACGGCGGCGGCGATGGCCTGCCGCCCGTTCCCGGTGAACAGGACGTCGTCGGCGGCGGGCCGCCAGCCGCCGCGCGCCAGGAGGGCGCCGGCCGCGTCGCGCGCGGCGGCCGTGCCGGCGACGCCGGAGGGGGCGAGCGCGGCGGCCAGCACATCGGGGCGCAGCAGCCCGCCGAGCCCGGCGGCGAGGGCGGCGGCCCGGCCGGGCAGGAGGGGATGGTTGAGTTCGAGGTCGACGTGCCCCCGCGCGACCGGCTCCGACAGGGCGGGGACGCCGGGCGCCGCGTCGGCGCCGGCCCGCACGAAGGTGCCGCGCCCCACCTCGCCGACGGTGAGACCGCGGCGCGCCAGCTCGGCGTACACGCGGGCGGCCGTCGAGGGCGCGATGCGGCGCTGCCGGGCGAACGCGCGCTGCGGGGGGAGCCGGTCCCCGGGCCTGAGCCGTCCGGACCTGATGTCGCGCGCGACCGCGTCGGCGACCCGCTGGTAGTCGTTCATCCGGGGCATCCAAACACAGGATTGCACCGAGTGCAATGGCAGATATTGCACCGATCAGTGCGCCGTCATTACTCTCGGCCGCATGATCGAACCGAGCGCCGTCGCCGGCGTCTTCCTGGTCGCCCTCGGCATGGTCCTGACGCCGGGGCCGAACATGCTCTACCTCGTCTCCCGCAGCATCACCCAGGGCCGCCGGGCCGGCGTCGTCTCGCTCGGCGGCGTCGCGGCCGGGTTCCTCGTCTACCTCCTCGCGACGAACCTCGGCCTCTCCGCCGTCCTCACGGCCGTCCCCGAGGTGTACACCGGCATCAAGCTCGCCGGCGCGGCGTACCTGCTGTGGCTCGCCTGGTGCGCCCTGCGGCCCGGCGGCGTCTCCGTCTTCACGCCGCGCGACGACATACCGCACGACCCGCCGCGCCGCCTGTTCGCGATGGGCCTGACGACGGCGCTGCTGAACCCGAAGATCGCCGTGATGTACCTGTCGCTGCTGCCGCAGTTCGTGGACGTCGACGCCGGCCACGTGGCCCTGCAGGGCATGGTCCTCGGCTCGGTCCAGGTGGCCGTCAGCATCGGCGTCAACCTCGTCATCGTCCTCGCGGCCGGCGGCATCGCCGTCTTCCTGGCGCGCCGGCCCACCTGGCTGAAGGCCCAGCGGTGGGTCATGGGAACGGTCCTCGGCGTCCTCGCGATCACGCTGGCCGCCGACACGTCGGCGCCCTCATCCTCCGTCACCACCTGACCGGCGCGAACGCGTCGCGGCGGCCGGCGACCGCCACCCGTCCCGAAGGAGAACGCGCCGCTGTGTCCATCAACCGGTACGGCGTCGAGGCCCACGCCTACTGGCGGCGCTGGCTCCCCGAGCGCTGCGCCGGGCTCTCCGACCCGACCGCCTTCTTCACCAGCCTCGGCGAACTCGTGGAACAGCAGGTCGGCGATCTCTGGAACCTGCTCATCCTCGAGGACGAGGTGCCGGGCGGCGAGACCCACGAACAGCGCGTCGGCCGCCTCGGCCTCCTCAAGGCCGAGGCCGAGCACCACGTCCTCCAGGAACTCGTCCGCCTGCCGCCCGAACCCGAAGCCGCCCCGGCGGACGACGGGGCGGACGGGCCGAGGAGCGGCGTGGAGCACCGGACCCGCGTCCACCGCACCCGGGAGCGGACCGAACGCCTGGCGCACACGGCCGACGACCTGGTGGACGGCGCCGTACGCCTCGACGACCTCAGCGATCCGGAACTGAGCGAACTCATCGCCTGCATGACCCCGTCCTTCCTGCGGCTCTTCGGCACATCCGTCGAGGATCAGCGGGCCAGGGGCCGCCGCATCTGACCACTCCGCGCACGCGGCCCGTGCGGACAGCGCCGGTTCACGCGCGGGCGCGGGCGAACCACACCGCCGCGCCCGCGCACACCACGGCCGCGATCCCGAACGCGCCGACCGGGGCACCGGCGCCGCCGTCCGTACCGGCGACCGTCAGCGGCACGCCCATCAGCGCGACGCCCAGCGTGGCGCCGACCTGCCGGACGGCGTTCACGAGGCCGCCGGCCGCGCCCGCCGAGCCCGCGGGCGCGGCCCCGACCACGGCGGCCACCAGCGCGGGCAGCGCGAACGACACCCCGAGCCCCGTCAGCAGCAGCCCCGCGGCCAGCCACCCGTACGGCGCCCCGGTACCGAGCGCGCCGCCGAGCAGCGCGGTCCCGGCGGCCAGCAGCACGAGCCCGCCCAGCACCGGACCGCGCGGCCCGGACGCGGCCACGATCCGGCCGGTGAGCGGCGGGTTCAGCGCGAACGGCAGCGTCAGCGGCAGCAGCGCGAGGCCGGTCGCCGCCGGCCCGTACGCCCGGTCCTCCAGCAGCAGGGGCAGGACGAACAGGCCGCCGGTCAGCGTGAAGTTCACGGCCGCGCCCGACGCGAGGCCCGCCCGCGCGCCGGCCGCCCCGAGCAGCCCGGGGTCGAGCACCGGCGCGGCGGAGCGCCGTTCGAGCGCCGCGAACACCGCCCCCGCCACCAGCCCGGCCGCCAGCGACGCCGCGGCGTGCGGCCAGTGCTGCCCGCCGGCCGCCACCACGCCGTCCGTCACCAGCGCGAGCGCGGCGCACGCGGCGAGCTGCGCCGGCACGTCGATCCGCCGGTCGCCGCGCGGGCAGCGCGGCAGCCCGCGCCCCAGCGTCAGCGCGAGGACGACCGCGCCGAGCGGCACGTTCACCAGGAACACCGCCCGCCAGCCGAACGCCCCCACCAGCACCCCGCCGACGGGCGGCCCCGCCGCGACGGCCGCGCCGCTGACGGCGGCCCACGTCGCCACCGCCCGCGCGTACGCGGCACGGTCGGGGTACAGCCGGCCGATGAGCGCGAGCGACGACGGCACGCACGCGGCCGCCGCGGCCCCGAGCACCGCGCGCAGCACGGCGAGCGACACCGTGCCGGGCGCGCAGGCGCACAGCAGCGACACCAGGGCGAACGCCGCCACGCCGACCCGGAACACCCGGTCGGCGCCCAGCCGGTCCGCGACCGCGCCGGCGGTCAGCAGCAGGGCGGCGAAGACGACGGTGTAGCCGGTCACCGCCCACTGGAGGCCCGCCATGGACGTGTGCAGCGAGTCGGCGAGGTCCGGCTCGGCGACCGAGAGCACGGTCGTGTCGAGAAGCACCATGAAGTAGCCGAGGGCGATCCCGAACAGGGCCGTCCCCCGGCGCGCGGCGGACCCGGCAGGGGACAGGGCGGTGTGGACATCTGTCATGCCGGGCAGCCTGCGCCGGACGGCCCGCCGCGCTCCACCGGCTGCGCCGTACACTCCGTTCGGCACTGCCGAACGCCCGGCGGCGAGAGGACGGGGGACCCAGTGGAGCTCAGCCACCTGCGGACGTTCCGGGCCGTCGTCCGCCACCGCACCGTCACCCGCGCCGCCGCCGAACTGGACCTGGCGCCCTCCTCCGTCTCCGCGCACATCCGCGCCCTGGAGACGTCCCTCGGTGTCCCGCTGTTCGACCGCACCCCGCAGGGCATGCGCCCCACCCCGGCCGGCGACCGCATGACCGTCTGGGCGCGCCGCCTCCTCGACGACGCCGAACGCGCCGCCGCCGATGTCGCGGGCCACCGCGCCGCCGTACGGCTCGGCGCCCTGGAGACGATCGCCGCGACGTGCGTCCCCGCCGTCCTGGCGCGCCTCGCCGACCGCCGCCCCGGCCTCGCGGTCGAGGTGCGGGCGGCGACCCGCAGGGACGAGCTGCTCGCCGCCGTGGTGGCGGGCGACCTCGCGGCGGCACTGCTCCTCGACACGGGCGACGCGCTCGGCGACCTCGGCTTCGCCGCGCCGGCCGCGCCCCTGGCCCACCTCGACGTCGGCACGGTCCCCCTCGCGCTCGTCGCCGCGCCGGGGCACCCGCTGGCCGCACGGGACACCCTGGCGCCCGCCGACCTCGCGGGCGAACGCCTGCTGGTGAACGCGGCGGCGTGCTCGTTCCGCATGGCCGCCGACCACCTCATCGGCACCCACGCCACCCGGGTGCACGCGGGCGGCGTCCCCGTGATGCGCGCCTGGGCCGGGCAGGGCCTCGGCATCGCCCTGCTGCCCCGTTTCGCGGTGGACGACGCGCTGCGCGCCGGGACCCTCGTACGCCTCCCCCTGCCGGCGCCGGACCTGGCGCTGCGCCTGGTGTGGCACGGCGAGCACGAGTCGGCCCCCGCGACGCGCGACCTGCTCTACGCGGCCGCCGCCGTCGCCGGCGGCTGAGCCGGGCGGCGCCTACCAGGCCCGCGCGGCCTCCCGCAGCCGCTCCCGGACGCGGACCACGCAGGGATTGGCGCCGGCGCCGGGGCGCTCGGCGAGGTGCACCGTGTTGATGGGCGGCTCCGCCGGCTCGTGCAGCACGACGAGCCGGCCCGAGGCCAGCTCGTCCTCGCACAGGTAGCGCGGCACGACGGCACAGCCCGCGCCCGCCGCCACGGCCGACACCACGCCCCGCAGGTCGGGCACGGTCAGCGCGGCCCGCGCCGTGAGCCGCCTGCCGAACACCGTCCGCCAGTACCTGCGGGCGATCGGCAGGTCATCGGCGTACGTGACGAGGGGGACGGCGCGGACGGCGGCGCACACGTCCCCGTCCGCCGGGAGCGCCCACACCGGCGCGGCGACCAGCACGAACTCCTCGTCCGCGAGCGGCACGGAGACCAGGGCGCGGCCACGGACGCGCCGGGTGGAGATCACGAGGTCGTGGCGGCCGGCGCGCAGTTCGTCCAGCAGCGGGTCGGTCAGGCCGGTCGCCACGCGCAGCCGCAGGCCGCCGGCGACCAGGGGGGCGAGCGCGGGCAGCGCGCGGGTGCAGAGCAGCTCGGCGGGTCCCGCGAGGTACACGGGGACCGTACGGTCGTCCGCGCCGGGTCCCGTTCCCTCCAGCGCGACGAGGGCGTCGAGGGGGTCGGCCAGGCGGCCGGCCAGCTCGTGCGCGAACGCCGTCGGCTCGACGCCCCGCGCGGACCTGGTGAACAGCTCGCGTCCGGTGCGCCGCTCCAGCGCCCTGATCTGGGTCGTCACCGTCGGCTGGGAGAGGCCGAGCAGCGGGGCCGCCGCGGTGAGGGAGCCCGCGCGGTAGACGGCCAGGAAGGTGCGGAGCTGGTTGAGGTCGGTGTGCGGCGGGATCCCGGCGCCCCCGGTCGTCGGGTTCGTCACACCGCACAGGATAGGCACGGCCGCACCCGGGCGGTCATGCGAATTCCTATGGAATGGATCGGCCGATGCATTGGTTTCCGGATGAGCCGCGGGTTTACCGTCGGGACCGCTCCACCGGCGGACCCTTCGAGGAGAGAGCAATGGCCAGGATCCTTTTCGTGATGACCGGCGCCGACCACTGGACGCTGACCGACGGCACCCGGCACCCCACGGGTTTCTGGGCGGAGGAGGCCGTCGTGCCGCTGACGGCCCTCCGTGCCGCCGGGCACGCGGTGTCCGTCGCCACCCCCGGCGGCGTCGTGCCCCCCGTGGACCCGGCCAGCCTCGCGCCCGGCGCCGCGGGCGGCCCCGAGGAGGCCGGACGGCTGCGGCACACCGTGGAGACCGCGCCGGAGTTCCGGCGCCCCGTCGCCATCGCGCGGGTCCGCGTCGAGGACTACGACGCGGTGTACGTGCCCGGCGGCCACAGCCCGATGGAGGACCTCGCCGCCGACGCCGACGCGGGCGCGCTGCTGACCCGCGCGCTGGACTCCGGCATGCCCGTCGCCGTCGTCTGCCACGGCCCGGCCGCCCTGCTCGCGGCCGTCAGGGCGGACGGCACGAACGCCTTCGCCGGCCACCGCGTCGCGGCGTTCACCAACGAGGAGGAGCGGCAGGCCGGCAGCGCCGCCAAGGCCCCCTGGCTGCTCCAGGACCGGCTGGCGGAGGCCGGCCTGCGCGTCGAGACGGGCGAGCCCTGGGCGCCGCACGTCGTGACCGACAGGACCGTGCTCACCGGCCAGAACCCGGCGTCCTCCGCGCCGCTCGCCGCCGCGCTGGCCGAGCGGCTCGCCTGACCCCCACCCCCGCACCACCGAGGAGAGATCCCGTGTCCACCAGCCTCTTCACACCCCTGACCCTGCGCGGAGTCACCCTCCCGAACCGGGTGTGGATGGCGCCGATGTGCCAGTACAGCGCGCCCGCCGACGGCCCCGCCACCGGCACCCCCACCGACTGGCACGTCCAGCACTACGGCGCCCGCGCCGTCGGCGGTCCGGGGCTGATCCTGGTGGAGGCCACGGGCGTGTCCCCCGAGGGCCGCATCACGCCGTGGGACCTCGGCATCTGGAACGACGCCCAGGCCGAGGGGCACCGCCGGCTCACGGCCTTCTTCCGCGAGCAGGGCGTCGTCCCCGGCGTCCAGCTCGCGCACGCGGGCCGCAAGGCCAGCACCGACAAGGAGTTCCTCGGCGGGCGGCCGCTTCCGGCCGGCGAGCGCGGCTGGGAGCCCGTCGCGCCGAGCGCCGTGCCGTTCGACGAGGGGAAGCCCGTCCCGCAGGCCCTGACGGAGGACGGCATACGCCGCGTCGTGGACGACTTCGCGCGGGCCGCGCGCCGCGCCGTCGCCGCCGGGTACGAGGTCATCGAGGTCCACGCCGCCCACGGCTACCTGCTGCACGAGTTCCTCTCCCCCGTCTCCAACGACCGCGCGGACGCGTACGGCGGCTCGTTCGGGAACCGTGCCCGTCTCGCCGTCGAGGTCGCCGACGCCGTACGGGCCGCCGTCCCGGAGGACACGCCCGTGTTCTTCCGCGTGTCGGCCACCGACTGGATCGAGCCGGACGGCTGGACGGCGGACGACACCGTGCGCCTCGCCGCCCTCCTCGCGGAGCACGGCGCGGACCTGATCCACGTCTCCACCGGCGGCAACCTGCCGGCGGCCCGCATCCCGTCCGGGCCGGGCTACCAGGTGCCGTTCGCCGAGCGGGTGCGCCGCGAGGCCGGCGTGCCGACCGCCGCCGTCGGCCTGATCACCGACCCGGAGCAGGCGGCGAAGATCCTCGCGAACGGCGAGGCCGACGCCGTGGCGCTGGGCCGCGAGCTGCTGCTCGACCCGTACTGGCCGCGCCGGGCCGCCCGCACGCTCGGCGTGGAGCACCCCCTCCCCCTCCAGTACGAGCGCGCGGAGCGCCGCCGGCGGTCCTGACCCCTGTGCGGCATGGCGCAAGCAGGTTGCTTGCAATAGTTAGCGACCTGGGGCACCCTGGGGAGCATGGCTTCACTCGGAGTGGGGGATCTCGGCGCGTTCCTGCGCGAGCAGCGGCGGCAGGCGAAACTGTCGCTCCGGCAGCTCGCCGAGGCGGCTGGCGTCTCCAACCCGTACCTGAGCCAGATCGAACGCGGGCTGCGCAGGCCCAGCGCGGAGATCCTCCAGCAGATCGCCAAGGGGCTGCGGATCTCCGCGGAGACGCTGTACGTCCAGGCCGGGATCCTCGACGAGCGTGTGCAGGAGCCCGCGGCCGGGCAGCCGCCGACCGGAGTGCGGGAAGCGGTCCTGGCCGATTCCGGTCTCACCGATCAGCAGAAGCAGGCACTGCTCCAGATCTACGAATCGTTCCGCAAGGAGAACCGCTGATGGCCCTCACCGACGACCTCCGCAAGTCCCTGGCCGACGCCACGCCGCTGTACGTGGCCGCCGGCACGGCCGACCTGGCCGCGCAGAAGCTGCGCGAGCTGCCCGCCGCGTTCGAGCGGCTGCGCGCCGAGGCCCCCGAGCGGCTGCCGAAGCTGCGCGAGCAGGCGCAGGCGGTCGCGATGCAGGGCGTCGGCATCGCCCTGGAGTACGCGGTCAAGGCGCGCGAGGCGTACGACGGCCTCGCCGAGCGCGGCCGCACCGTCGTGGAGCGGCGCCGTGCCGACGAGGCCGCTGCCGGGGACGACGTCCGGGTCGAGCGCACCGAGCCCGTCACCGAGCCGGTCACCGAACCCGTGACCGAGCCCGTCACCGAGCCCGCCGCCGAGGCGGCGCCGGACGCCGGGGAGAAGGCGGCGCCCAAGCCCCGGCGCACCGCGGCCCGCAGGACCGCCCCGAAGAAGACGCCGCCGCAGGCGTGACCGCGCCGTCCCCGGGTACCGGCCGGTAGCGCTCACTACGCCGGGCGCCTCCCGGCCGGTAGCGTGGAGGGGACGACGACAGGTCGATCGACATGGTGGTGACGGAATGCTTCTGCCCGACCTCGGCTCCCCGGTGGGCTGGATCTTCGCGGCCCTGCTCCTGATGAGCGTCTACGCGCTGGTGCACGCGCTGTTCCAGCGCGAGGACGCCTTCCGCGCCGCCGACAAGCAGACGAAGCCGTTCTGGCTGCTGATCCTCGGCATCGCGGTCGCGGTGCAGTTCTTCCTGGCCATGCTCGTGCTGATCCTCGCCGCGACGGTCGCGACGATCGTCTACCTGGTCGACGTGCGGCCGGCCGTGCGCTCCGTCACCGGGGGCCGCGGCGGGCGCGGCGGCGGGGGCTGGAGCAGCAGCGACGGCCCGTACGGCCCGTACAACGGCAACCGCTGACCCCACCGCGGGGGGCGCGACGGATGAGAAAAACCCCACGCATCCAGGGTTAGCCGTGGCCGGAATCTGCCCGTAGCATCAGCGGGGACACCCGCTTGATGAACGCCAGAGGAAAAGTAGTGCGCTTTCGCCTGACCCCACGGGAGACGAGCTTCTACGCACTGTTCGCCACGGCGGCCGACAACGTGCTGAGCGGTTCCAAGCTGCTCATGGAGCTCCTGGGCGCCGAGCCCGCTACGCGCGTCGAGATCGCGGACCGCATGCGTGCCGCCGAGCACGCGGGCGACGACGCCACGCACGCGATCTTCCACCAGCTCAACTCCAGCTTCATCACCCCGTTCGACCGCGAGGACATCTACCGCCTGGCCTCGCGCCTCGACGACATCATGGACTTCATGGAGGAGGCCGTCGACCTCGTCGTGCTGTACGAGATCGACGAGCTCCCCAAGGGCGTCGAGCAGCAGATCGAGGTCCTGGGCAGGGCCGCCGAGCTGACCGCCGAGGCCATGCCGAACCTCCGCACCATGGAGCGGCTGAACGAGTACTGGATCGAGGTCAACCGGCTGGAGAACCAGGCCGACCAGATCCACCGCCGCCTTCTCGCCCACCTCTTCAACGGCAATTACGGGCCGATGGAGGTCATGAAGCTCAAGCAGATCGTCGACGTGCTGGAGGAGGCCGCGGACGCGTTCGAGGCCGTCGCCAACACGGTGGAGACGATCGTCGTCAAGGAGTCCTGAGCCGGCCGTGGACACGCTCGCCCTCATCGTGGTGGTCGGCACCGCCCTCTTCTTCACCTACACCAACGGCTTCCACGACTCCGCGAACGCCATCGCGACCTCGATCTCCACCCGCGCCCTGACGCCGCGCGTCGCGCTCGGCATGGCGGCCGTGATGAACCTCGCCGGCGCCTTCCTCGGCAGCGGCGTCGCCAAGACGGTCAGCGAGGGGATCATCGACACCCCGACCGGCGACCGGGGCATGACGATCCTGTTCGCCGCGCTGCTCGGCGCCACCGCGTGGAACCTCATCTCCTGGTACTACGGTCTACCCTCGTCGTCGTCGCACGCCCTGTTCGGCGGCATGATCGGCGCGGCGCTCGCGGGCAGCTCAGCCGTGCACTGGGGCGGCGTGTTCAGCAAGATCGTCATACCGATGTTCGTGTCGCCGGTCATCGGACTGCTGCTCGGCTACCTGGTGATGGTCGGCATCCTGTGGCTCTTCCGCCGCGCCAACCCGCACCGCGCCCAGCGCGGGTTCCGGATGGCGCAGACGGTGTCCGCGGCGGGCATGGCCCTCGGCCACGGCCTGCAGGACGCGCAGAAGGCGATGGGCATCGTCGTGATGGCCCTCGTCATCGCCGACGTGGAGGACGAGAGCGACGCCATCCCCGTCTGGGTGAAGCTGTCGTGCGCCGCGATGCTGTCGCTCGGCACGTACGCGGGCGGCTGGCGCATCATGCGGACGCTGGGCCGCCGCATCATCGAGCTGGACCCGCCGCGCGGTTTCGCCGCCGAGACGACCGCGGCCTCCGTCCTCTACTCGGCCTCCTACGTCTTCAACGCCCCGGTCTCCACGACCCACGTGATCACCTCGGCGATCATGGGCGCGGGCGCCACCCGCCGGATCAGCGCGGTGCGGTGGGGCGTCGCGAAAAGCATCGTGGCGGGCTGGTTCATCACGATGCCGGCGGCCGGCGCCGTGGCGGCGCTGTGCTACTGGGTGGTGCACTTCTTCACCCACTGACCGCGGCCGGCCGGCCGGCGGCGGCCGGGCCGCCGGACGGACGCGCGGGGCCGTGCCCACGGGTCAGGCCGCGTCGTCCGGGGTGGTGTTCTCCGTCGCCGCCGCCAGTGCGGTGAACTCGTCGTCGGTCAGTTCGACGGTGGCTGCCGCCGCGTTCTCCTCCAGGTGGGCCACCGACGACGTGCCGGGGATGGGGAGGACGACCGGGGAGCGCCGCAGCAGCCACGCCAGGGCGAGCTGGGACGGCGCGACGCCGCGGTCGGCGGCGATGCGCGTCAGCGGGCTGTCGCCGGCGGCCAGGGCGCCCGTCGCGAGCGGGAACCACGGGATGAACGCGATGCCGTGTGCCTCGGCGTACTCGAGCACGTCCTCGTCGGACCGGTCGGCGAGGTTGTAGAGGTTCTGGACGGACACGATCGGGGCCGTGCGCCGCGCCTCCTCGAGCTGCGCCACGGTGACCTGGCTCAGGCCGAGGTGGCGGATCTTGCCCTGGTCGCGGAGTTCGGCGAGGGTGCCGACCTGGTCGGCGAGCGGCACCCGCGGGTCGACGCGGTGGAGCTGCAGCAGGTCGATGCGCTCGACGCCGAGGTGGCGGAGGTTCAGCTCGACCTGCTGTCGCAGGTACTCCGGGCGGCCGAGCGGCACCCAGACGTCGGGACCCGGGCGGGTGTGGCCGACCTTCGTGGCGATGACCAGGTCGTCGTCGTAGGGGTGGAGCGCCTCGCGCAGCAGCAGGTCGGCGGTGAAGGGGCCGTACGCGTCGGCCGTGTCGATGAAGGTGATGCCGAGGTCGCGGGTGCGGCGCAGCACGCGCAGGGCCTCGGCCGGGTCGGCCGGGTCGCCCCAGACGCCCGGGCCGGTGAGCTGCATGGTGCCGTAGCCGAGGCGGGTGACCTCCAGGTCGCCCCCGATCCGGAAGGTGCCGGACGCGGCGGCCGTTCGCTCGTTTCGTGCCATGACGTGATCATCCCTCGCTGGACTGGGCGGTTCCCGGTGATCATGCCCGGTGCGGCCGGGCGCGGGCCGCCGCCGCGCGACGGTGTGGCGGAGCGCCGGTCACCCGAAGCGTCCGGAGATGTAGTCCTCGGTGGCCTGGACGGACGGGTTGCTGAAGATCTTGTGCGTGTCGCCGACCTCGACGAGGCGGCCCGGCTGCCCGACGCCGGACAGGTTGAAGAACGCCGTGCGGTCCGAGACGCGGGCGGCCTGCTGCATGTTGTGGGTGACGATGACGATCGTGTAGCGCTTCTTGAGCTGCCCGATCAGGTCCTCGATGGCGAGTGTCGAGATGGGGTCGAGCGCCGAGCACGGCTCGTCCATCAGCAGCACCTCCGGTTCGACGGCCGTCGCGCGGGCGATGCACAGCCGCTGCTGCTGGCCGCCGGACAGGCCGGCGCCCGGCCGGTGCAGGCGGTCCTTCACCTCGTCCCACAGGTGGGCGGCACGGAGGTTCCGCTCGACGACGGCGTCGAGCTCCGCCCTGCGGACGCGCCGTCCGCTCAGCCGCGGGCCGGCCGCCACGTTGTCGTAGATCGACATGGTGGGGAACGGGTTCGGCCGCTGGAAGACCATGCCGACGGTGCGCCGCACGGCCACCGGGTCGACGCCGGGGCCGTACAGGTCCTCGTTGTCGAGGAGGACGGTGCCCTCGACGCGGCCGCCGGGCGTGACCTCGTGCATGCGGTTCAGCGTCCGCAGGAACGTGGACTTGCCGCAGCCGGACGGGCCGATGAACGCCGTGACGGCCCCCGGCTCGACGTGCAGGCTGATGTCCTCGATCGCCGCGTGCGCGCCGTAGTACGCGGTCAGTCCGCCGACGTCGATGCGTTTGGCCATGATCGGGTGACTTCCTCCTCGGTTCCGTCCCGGCGGCGGCTCAGCGGCCGGACGACGGGGCCTTCCAGCGGGCCACGGCGCGGGCCGCCAGGTTCAGCAGCATGACGAAGGCGATCAGCACGAGCGCCGCGGCCCACGCACGGTCGTACGCGGGCTCCGTGCCGAACGACCACTGCTCGTACACGTACAGCGGCAGCGACGACTGGGCGCCGTCGAACACGTTCGCGTTGATCATGCCGGTGCCGAAGACGAGCAGGATGATCGGCGCCGTCTCCCCCGCGATCCGCGCGAGCGCCAGCATCACCCCGGTCGCGATGCCGCCGACGGCGGTCGGCAGCACGATCCGCAGGATCACGCGCCACTTCGGCACGCCCAGCGCGAGCGCCGCCTCCCGCAGCTCGGCCGGGACGAGCTTCAGCATCTCCTCGGTGGACCGCACGACGATCGGCAGCATGAGGATCGCCAGGGCGAACGCGCCGGCCAGCCCCGAGTAGCCGAAGCCGAGCATCATGATCCACAGGCTGAGGACGAACAGGCCGGCCACGATCGACGGGATGCCCGTCATGACGTCCACGAAGAACGTGATCGCCGTCCGCAGCCGGCCGCGCCCGTACTCCACGAGGTAGACCGCCGTCAGGAGACCGAGGGGCAGCGCCAGCACCGAGGCGATCAGGACCTGCTCCAGCGTGCCCAGCGCGGCGTGGTAGATGCCGCCGCCCGGCTGCCAGGACAGGACGCCGTTCATCGAGTGGGTGAGGAAGTACCAGTCGACGCCTGGCAGGCCGCGCCCGACGGTCTCCCACAGCAGGGACAGCAGCGGCAGCAGCGCGACGATGAAGCAGGCCCACACGGCGAGGGCCGCCAGCCGGTCCACGGCACGCCGCCTGCCCTCGACCCGCGCGGTGAGCGCGAACGTGGCGGTGACGAAGACGGCGGCCGCGATCACGCCCCACTGCGCGTGGCTGCGCAGCCCGGCGAGCACGCCCGCGAGGGCGCCGACGGCGACGGAACCGGTCAGCAGGGCGGCGGGCGTCCAGCGCGGCAGCCGGGGCGGACGGAGGGTGCCGGTCACGCGGCGGCCCCCGAGTACTCGGCGCGGCGGGCGATCAGGAGGCGGGCGGCGCCGTTCACCAGCAGCGTGAGGAGGAACAGGACGAGCCCGGAGGCGATCAGCGCGTCCCGGCCCATCGACCCGGCCTCCTTGAACTGGCTCGCGATGTTCTGGGCGAACGTGGCGCCGCCCGACTCCAGCAGGCTCGCCTCGATGAAGAAGCCGGGCGACAGGACCGTGGCGACCGCCATCGTCTCCCCGAGCGCGCGGCCGAGCCCGAGCATCGACGCGCTGATCATCCCTGACCTGGCGAACGGCAGGACCGTCATGCGGATGACCTCCCACCGGGTGGCGCCCAGCGCGAGCGCCGCCTCCTGCGGCCCGGCGGGCGCCTGCCGGAACACCTCGCGCGTCACGCTCGTCACGATCGGCAGGATCATGACGGCGAGCAGCAGGCCGGCCGTCATGAGGGACCTGGCGGGCGTCCCGTCGTACGCGAGGACGCCCGTCCAGCCGAACCACTGGTCGAGCCACAGGTAGGGGCCGGTGAGGCGCGGCACGAGGTACAGCGCGCCCCACAGGCCGTAGACGATGCTCGGGACGGCCGCCAGCAGGTCCACGAGGTAGCTCAGGGGCGCGGCCAGGCGGCGCGGCGCGTAGTGCGTGAGGAACAGGGCGATCCCGATGGCGACCGGGACCGCGAGGACCATCGCGACGACCGAGCTGACGACCGTGCCGAACAGGAGGACCGCGATGCCGAAGACGGGCGGGTCGGCGTTCGCGTCCCACTCGAAGGTGGTGAGGAAGTTGCCCTCGTCGTGGCGGACGGCGATGACGGAGCGGACCGCGAGGAACGCCGCGATGGCCGCCATCACCACGAGCAGCGTGACGCCCGAGCCGCGGGACAGGCCGCGGAACACCCGGTCGCCGCGGCGCTCGGCGGAACGGTGCCCCGGGGCGCGGCGCGACCGGTCCCGGGCGCTCACGACAGCCCCGCCACGCGTTCGCGGACCTGCTCGGCCAGCCGGTCGGGCAGCGGCGCGTAGTCGATGCCCGCGAGGTCGCGCTGCCCCTGGTCGCTCGCCGTGTAGCCGAGGAACGCGCGGGTCAGCGGCAGGGTCGAGGGGCGGTTGCCGCGGTCGCAGACGATCTCGTAGGTGATGAGGACGATGGGGTAGACGCCGGGTGAGCGGGCCGTGTGGTCGAGGGTGAGGACGAGGTCGCCGTCCTCGCCGGTCACGCGGGCGCGGTCGACGGCCCGCGACGCGGTCTCGACGCGGGGGGCCACCGGACGGCCCGCGCCGGTGTCGAGGCGGGCGGTGGCGACGCCGTTGCGGTGCGCGTGGGACAGCTCGACGTACGCGATGGCGCCCTCGTTCTGCTGGACCTGCCCGATGAGCCCGGACGAGCCGTCCGCCGACTGCCCGCCCCGGCCGCGCCAGGTCTTGTCGGGCTCGTGCGGCCATGCGTCGGGGGCGGCGGCGGCGAGGTAGGCGGTGAAGTTGGCCGTGGTGCCGGAGCCGTCGGAGCGGTGGAACGGCGTGATGGGCAGGTCGGGGAGGTCGGCGTCGGGGTTGAGCCGGGCGATGGCCGGGTCGTCCCAGCGGTCGACGGCCGAGTCGAAGATCCGGGCGAGGGTCGGCGCGTCCAGGACCAGGCCGTCGACGCCCGGCAGGTTGTAGCCGACGGCGATGGGGCCGGCCAGCATCGGCAGGTGGACGGCGCGCCCGCCGTCCGCGCACACGGACCGCGACGCGGCCGTCTCGGCGTCCGTGAGCGGCGCGTCCGTACCGGCGAACGCGGTCGTGCCCTGGAGGAACTCCTGCACGCCGGCGCCGGAGCCGGTGGCCTTGTAGGTGACGCGGGAGCCGTCACAATTCGCCTGGTAGCTGTTCACCCAGACCTCCATCGCGTTGGCCTGGGCGCTCGATCCGGAGGACAGCAGCGTGCCGCCGCCGGACGCGCAGCGGATGTCCTTCGGCGAGAACCGCACGGCCCCGGGGAGGCCGGAATTGTCGTCGGAACCGCAGGCGGTGAGCGCCACGGCGCCGAAGGCCAGGACGGCCGCGCCGAGGAGTGGCTTCACTGTCGTCCGTTCCTTCCCGTCGCCCCTCTCCGACGAAAGTAGGCAGACCGAGGTGAAGTGTCCGATGGGCATGAGTGAAGAGAAGATGAATTCCATCGGTCGCACAGGTTGCCGGGAGGCGGACCTCACCGCCCGCCCCGGCGCGCGTTCGTTACGCTATACCCATCAGGGGTATATGAGACCGGGAGGGCGATATGACCGATTCGAGCGCAGGGCCGCACGGGTACAGCAAGGACAAGGACGCGCACCTCAAACGGCTGCGCCGCATCGAGGGCCAGATCCGCGGCCTCCAGCGCATGGTCGAGGAGGACGTGTACTGCATCGACATACTCACCCAGGTCTCCGCCTCCACCAAGGCCCTCCAGTCGTTCGCCCTCCAGCTGCTCGACGAGCACCTGCGGCACTGCGTCGCGCACGCGGCCCAGCAGGGCGGCCCGCAGATCGACGCCAAGGTCGAGGAGGCCACCGCCGCCATCGCGCGTCTGCTGCGCACCTGACCGGGGACCGTACGCCGCCGAACCGTTACGCCACCGCCCCCGCGTACACCTCCCCCGTGTCCGGCAGCACCACCTGCACCGGTGCGCCGAAGTCCTCCAGCGTGACGGTGGACGCCACCTCGACCCCGCCGCCGCCCCCGGCGAAGCTGAACTGGTGCCGCACCTTGCGCAGCCGCCCCTGGCCGTCCAGGTAGGCGTCGAACGGCACCCGGGTGTCGGTGAAGCCGCCGACGGCGCACGCGAGCTGCTCGCGGGTCTCCCCCGTGGCCCGCTCGGCGGCGACGGCGATGTCGGTGACGCCCCGGTAGTGCCGCAGGGACTCGCCGTCCACGTCGGTCCAGCCGAGGTCGGCGGCGTGCGCGACGCCGCGCAGCAGCTCGGCCGCCGTGAGGGGGTCGGTGGCGCCGCCGGTGACGAGGTTGCCGTCGCTGAGGGTGTCGACGTCGATGCGGACCCACTTGTCGGCGGGGACGCCGGCGCCGCGGTTCTTCATGTAGAGGAGGCCGGGGACGAACACCTCGGTGACCGCGTCGCCCTCGGGGAGGGTCAGCCGCAGCTCACCGGTGCGGCCGGCGAAGTCGAAGCCGCCGCGGCCCTCGATCGTGATCCGCGTGCCGCCGGTCACCATCTGCATGGCGGTGGTGGCCCGGGAGGTGCCGGCGTCGGCCAGGACGTCGGGCGCCCGCCGGACGACCTCGCCGGCGTCCTCCGTACCACCCTGCGCCGCCGCGCCCGTACCCGTGCATCCGGAGGCGGCGAGGGTGACCCCGGCCGCGAACAGGGCGACCTTCCCGCTGGTGAGCGTGCGCCGCGAGACCCGCATGATCTGCCGACACCCCCATACCCGTCGTATCGGACCTGCCTCGCCTAACGAGATCCGGGGACGGCCGTTACGGTGGTCGGGTGGAGGAACAGGCTGGGGACCGCGCGGCGGACCGGGGCGGCGGCGCCGAGCCGGTGCGGCACCGGATCGCGCTGACGGAGCGCGGGCCGTTCCTCGCACCGGAGTGCAGTTGCGGCTGGTACGGGTCGGCGCGGCGCTCGCGGCCCCTGGCGCGCGCCGAAGCGGCGGCGCACCTGGCGGCGGCCGGCTGAGGGCGCGGGTCAGGCGGCGAGACCGGGGCGGCGGCCCGGCCGTTCGGCGGGTCCGGGATCCGCGGGGGCGCTGAGCCAGCCGAGGGGCCGCGTACCGCTCAGCGTGCGGACGAGCGGCGTCAGCAGGGACATGGCGACGGGGGCGAGCAGCAGCGCGACGGCCGTGCCGAGGGCGAAGCCGCCGATCACGTCGCTCGGGTAGTGCACGCCGACGAAGACGCGGGCGAAGCCCTGGCACAGGGCGAGGGCGAGGGTGATGAGCCCGAGGGTGCGGTGGACGAGGAGGACGCCGACGGCGATGGCCATGGCGGCGGACGCGTGGTCGCTGACGAACGACCAGCCCTCCTTGCCGCCGACCAGGGCGGTGACCTCGTCGGGGTGGTCGAC
The DNA here is from genome assembly GCF_004193175.1 of Streptomyces sp. RFCAC02. Classification (NCBI taxonomy): domain Bacteria; kingdom Bacillati; phylum Actinomycetota; class Actinomycetes; order Kitasatosporales; family Streptomycetaceae; genus Streptomyces; species Streptomyces sp. RFCAC02. The sequence continues at coordinate 2,743,683 of NZ_SAUH01000001.1, forward strand.
GAACGGGCGCGGCCGTTCGACGAACTCGGATATGGGGATGTTCACGAGCCGGGCGAGCCCGGCGGCGAGCCCGGCCCACAGGAGCCCGGCGACGGCCGCGGAAGCGTCGGGGCGCGTGCGTACGCGCAGCCACGCGACGGCGACCAGGGCGACGAGGGCGAGGGGTATGCCGTACTCGCCGAGGAACGCGACGGCGTCGGCGGCCCAGCCGGGGAGGCGTTCGGCCAGGCCGTTCACGCCGTGGAGGATGTCCAGCTCGACATCGGGGTTATCGAGTCCAGCCATGTGCCGTTGCGGCCCCTTCGTGCTGTGGGGGACCCTGCCGGGCGCGGCAGGGGGAGGAGCCCCTGTTCCGGTACAGGTAACGCCCACTCCATCCCCCCGAGTGCCGCTGTCCACCGAAGGGTCACGACAGCGTTATCGAACAGCAACGGGAGGCCGCCGCGGGCGCGGGGTTCACCGGGGACTTCTCACACCGGGTGGCCGGAAGGTCACCCGGCGGTGGGGCGGGTAGCCCCGAAGTAATCAGGAGAATCGATCGGGTCGTAGCGGATCTCGGCCCCGGTGTAGGGGGCGTTGATCATGTACCCGCCGCCGACGTAGATGCCGACGTGATGAATACTCCGTGAATCCTGAAGATCATACGCGAAGAACACGAGGTCCCCGGGGGCGAGTTGGTCCCGCGAGGGGTGCGGGCCCGCGGCCCACTGGTCGTTGGCGACGCGGGGCAGCTCGATGCCGACGGACGCGAAGGCGGCCTTGGTGAGGCCGGAGCAGTCGAACCGGCCGCCGTCCTCGGGGGTGCCGTCGCCGCCCCAGAGGTAGGGCGTGCCGAGCTTGTCCTGGGCGTATTCGATGGCGCCCGCGGCCTGTTCGGTGGTGGCGAGCCGGCCGTCCGTCTCCGGCGCGGCGAACGAGGCGGCGGACCGGAGGATCACCTCGACGTAGTTCCGCGTCTCCTCGTAGGGCGGGACGCCGCCGTACTTGATGACGGCGTAGGGGCCGGCGTTGTAGGCGGCCAGCATGTTGGCGACCGGGTCGCCGGGGACGTCCTTCACGTCCTCGGCGAGGATGCAGTCGTAGGAGGCGGCCGAGGGGATGGCGTCGGCGGGGTCCCAGACGTCGGCGACGCCGTCGCCGTTGCCGTCGAGGCCGTGGGCGGCCCAGGTGGAGGGGATGAACTGGGCGATGCCCTGGGCGTTGGCCGAGCTGGCGGCGCGGGCGTTGAAGCCGCTCTCCTGGTTGAGCTGGGCGGCGAGAATGGCGGGGCTGAGGGTGGGGCAGGCGTTGCCGTACCGCTGGATGAGGTCCGCGTACTCGGCGGGGACGGCGTTGGTGGCGAGCCGTCCGCCGGATCCGCTGCCCGAGCCGCCGCCGAGGAGCCCGGCCGCGGCGCCGTACACCCCGACGACGAGCAGCGCCATGAAGCAGGCGAGCAGCCCGACGCCGCCACCGACGACATACAGCACCTTCCGCATGCACCAACTGTCCCCCACCCGCGGCCGAGTTCGCCACCGTCATCCGGCCACGGGCGGGCGGTGACGGGCAGTCACGCACTTTCCCCAAGCCACCGACACCGAGGCCCCCTTCCACGCCTCGGGCGTGGCACAATCCGATGAGGTAGGCAACAGGTGCCAGAAAGGCGGTGAGTTCGGTGGATGAAGACGAGGACAACATCGACAGCATCATTGGTGGCATCGCACCAGACTGGGGACCGTTCGCCGCCGTGGGCGACCAGGCGCGGACCATGATTCAGGTGATCATGGCGCTCGCCATCCTGATCTGTCTCGGCATCGCCATCTGGGGCGCGGCCCAGCAGCGCATCGGTTCCACCGCGACCCGCGACAGCTTCAGCGCCGAACAGGGCAAGGGGCTGATCGTGGCGGGATTGACCGGTGTCTTCATCATCGGGTCCCTGGGCACCCTGTTCACCATCATCTACGGGATGTCGATCTAGGGCATGCGCGGGCCGGTGCGGACAGTGGGCCGTGTGGTGGCCGCCCTCGTCGTCGTCGCGGCGGCCGCGGGCTGCTCGGTCGGGCCCGCGGCGGACCGCGCCGAACGTGAGGGGCTCGTCCCGGCCGGCAGCGGTGAACAGGACCCCGGGGCGGACGACGATCCCGGACAGCCGGAAGAGTCGTCTCCGCCATCGGACTCGCCGGAGAGCCCCGCCCCCTCCGATGAGGCACCGGAACCGACGCAGGACCCGGCACCGGCCCAGGGCACAGCCACGGTCGTCGACACCTTGGCCGTGGACTCCCCGACGTCGTGCTGTGTGGTGCCGCTCCCGGACGGGAGCCTCCTCGTGGGCTCGTCGGACACCGCCGTGATCCAGCACGTTGCGCCGGACGGCGCCACGACGGACATCGGCGCGGTGAACGACGCGACAGCGCTGTACGGCATCGCGGTCGAGCCGGACTTCGACGCGTCCGGCAACGGCTGGCTGTACGTCTACTACGCCCAGGAGAGCACGGCGCGCGTCGCCCGCTTCAGTTATTACGGTTCCCGGTCGCCCGGCGAACGGCTCGGCAGTTCACCGGCCACGCTCGCCGGTCCCCTGCCCCTGTCGGACCGGCACCGCGGCGGCGCCATGGCCTTCGGTCCCGACGGGATGCTGTACGTCGGCACCGGTGATGCCGGGCAGCCGCAGGTGGCCGCCGATCCCGAGTCGCCCGCCGGCAAGGTGCTCCGCATGGAGCCCGACGGGCGCGTGCCCGCCGACAATCCGCAGCAGGGGTCGCTCGTCTACGCGTCCGGGTTCGCCGATGTCACCGGGCTCGCGTTCGACGCGGCGGGGCGGTTGTGGGCCGTCGATTCGGGTGCCGGGGGCGGTCCCGCCGTCGGTCCCGTCGTCCCCGGGTCCACGAGCACCGATGTCCCGCCCGTGCACCAGTGGACCGACAGCGGCGCGCAGGCGCGCGGGCTCGCGTACGCCGCCGGGTCGCTCTGGGTCGCCGACCCCGCCGTGCCCGCCCTGTGGCGCCTGCCTCTCGACGGCGACGACCTCGTCGCCGAGCCGCAGCCGCTGCTCACCGACGACGGCGCCCTCACCTCGCCCCAGGCCGTCCAGGCACCCGCCGACGGCACCGTCTGGCTCCTCGACAGCGCCGGACAGGGCCTCCTCGGCCTCGACGTGTCCTGAATCACCCCGTCACCCGGCGTCACCGGACCGGGCCTCAGACGCGCAGCCCCCGCACCGCCAGGTCGAGCAGCGCGAACACGAACAGCGAGATCCCCACGAAGCCGTTGACCGAGAAGAACGCCCGGTTCAGCCGCGACAGGTCGCCCGGCTTCACGATCCCGTGCTCGTAGACGAACGCGCCCGCCACCACCGCGAGCCCCGCCCAGAGGAACGCCCCCGCGTCCGTCGCCGCCGCGTACCAGACGAACAGCGCCATCGTCACTGCGTGGCACACGCGTGCCCCGTACAGTGCCCCCGCGACGCCGAACCGCGCCGGCACGGAACGCACCCCGTGCCCGCGGTCCGCCGCCACGTCCTGGCAGGCGTAGATCAGGTCGAAGCCGCCGATCCACAGGCCGACCGCCACGCCCAGTATCACCGCCTCCCACGACCAGGCGCCGGTCACCGCGAGCCAGCCGCCGACCGGCCCCATCGCCTGCGCCAGGCCGAGGATCGCGTGCGGGTAGTCCGTGAACCGCTTGCCGTACGGATAGACCACCATCGGGACGACCGCGACCGGCGCGAGGACCAGGCACAGCGGGTTCAGCATGGCCGCGGCGCCCAGGAACACCGCGAGCGCCACGAACGCGCCCGTCCACGCCGTCCGCACCGACACGGCGCCGGTGACCAGCTCACGCCCGGCCGTACGCGGGTTGCGGGCGTCGATCTCGCGGTCGATGACGCGGTTCGCCGCCATGGCGAACGTCCGCAGCCCCACCATCGCGACCGTGACGAGCACCAGCGTCCCCCACGCCACCGTCTCCGAGCCGTCCAGGAACATCGCCGTCAGCGTCGCGATGTACGCGAACGGCAGCGCGAAGACCGAGTGCTCGATCATCACCAGCCGCAGGAACGCCCGCACCCGGCCCGTCCCGGAACCGCCCGCCACCGTCGCCGTCACAGCCCGTACTCCTTCCAGCGCCGGCTGACCCGCTCCGCCGTCCCCGGGTCGGAGACGACCATGTGCGGCCAGCCGCCGTCCCGCGTGTACCCCTCGCCCGGCCACTTCGCCGTCGCGTCGATCCCGGCCTTGCCGCCCCAGAACTGCTGGTACGAGGCGTGGTCGAGGTGGTCCACGGGTCCCTCCGTGAGCAGCAGGTCACGGGCGTAGTCCACGTTGCCGAGCGCCCGCCAGGCGACCTCGTGCAGATCGTGCACGTCGCAGTCGGCGTCCACCACGACGATCAGCTTCGTGAGGGACATCATGTGGGCGCCCCACACCGCCGACATCACTTTCTGCGCGTGTTTCGGGTACTTCTTGTCGATCGAGACGATCGCGCAGTTGTGGAAGCCGCCCGCCTCCGGCAGGTGGTAGTCCACGATGTCCGGGATGATGACCTTCAGCAGCGGCAGGAAGAACCGCTCGGTCGCCCGGCCGAGCGGCCCGTCCTCGGTCGGCGGCCGGCCCACCACGATCGACTGGAGGACGGGCTTCCGCCGCATCGTCACACAGTCGATCGTCAGCGCAGGGAACGGCTCCTGCGGCGTGTAGAAGCCCGTGTGGTCGCCGAACGGCCCCTCCGGCAGCTCGCGCCCCGGCTCCAGCCAGCCCTCGAGCACCACCTCGGCCTTCGCCGGCACCTGCAGCGGAACGGTCACGCAGTCGACCATCTCCACCCGCTGCCCCTGCAGGAACCCGGCGAACAGGTATTCGTCGATGTCCCCGGGGAGCGGCGCCGTCGAGGCGTACGTCACGGCCGGCGGGCAGCCGAACGCGATCGCCACCGGCAGCCGCTCGCCGCGCCGCGCCGCGACCTGGTAGTGGTTCCTGCTGTCCTTGTGGATCTGCCAGTGCATGCCGATCGTGCGGCGGTCGTGGCGCTGGAGCCGGTACAGCCCGAGGTTCCGCACGCCCGTCTCCGGGTCCCTGGTGTGCGTGAGGCCGAGGTTGAAGAACGAGCCGCCGTCCTCGGGCCAGGTGAACAGCGCGGGCAGCGCGTCGAGGTCCACGTCGTCGCCCTTGAGCACGATCTCCTGCACGGGTCCGCCGCGCACCTTCTTCGGCGGCACGTGGCTCATCGAGGCGAGCTTGCCGAACGCCTCCCGCACGCCGACGAAGCCGTGCGGCAGCTCGGGCTTGAGCAGCCCGCCGATGCGGTCCCCGATCGCGTCGTACGACGGCAGGCCGAGCGCCTTCAGCAGGCGGCGGTCGGTGCCGTAGACGTTCATGGCGAGCGGGAGGTCCGACCCCTTCACGTTCTCGAAGAGGAGCGCGGGGCCGCCCGCCTTGTTCACGCGGTCGGTGATCTCCCCCACTTCCAGGTGGGGATCGACCTCGGCCCTGACCCGCTTGAGGTCACCGTCCCGTTCGAGGGCCTTCAGCAGGCCGCGAAGGTCGTCATACGCCATGCCGCTCAGTATTCCGGACGCATTACCCTGGTTTCGGTCAGGGGGCCTGACCGCAGGGCTCCGGTCCATACCGCCCAGGGGGAACTACCATGCTCAGGGTGCTGCTGTTCCTGGTGCCGCTAGCGCTGGCCATCTACGCCCTGGTGGACTGCATCAGCTCCGACGACGAGGACGTCCGTCACCTTCCGAAGCTGCTGTGGATCGCGCTCATCGTCCTCGCCCCGCTGCTCGGCGCGCTCGCCTGGATCCTGGTGGGCCGCCGTCGCCGTACGCCCTCCGGGGGCCGCGGCTCGGTGCAGTGGGTCGCTCCGGACGACAACCCCGAATTCCTGCGTTCGCTGGGCGACGGCGCCCGGCGGGACGACGACGAGGCGCGGCGCGCCGAGTCCGCGCAGGACCGTGAGCTCCTGGAGAACTGGGAGGAGGACCTGCGGCGCCGTGAGGAGCGCCTGAAGGACTCCTCCCCGAACGACTCCGACGACGACAACCCCGCGGGCGGCCCCGACCGGCCCTGACCGTACGGCGCGAAACGGCCCCCGCACCCGGTGATCCACGATCCGGGTGCGGGGGCCGTCGCCCGTGCGGGTGACCGGCCGGCGGGCTCAGACGCCGCCGTAGCCGTGGAGGCTGTTGAAGAAGATGTTCACGCCGAAGTAGTTCACCAGGAAGCAGGTGAACCCGATGACGGCGAGGTACGCGACCCGCCGCCCCTTCCACCCGGCCGTGGCGCGGGCGTGCAGGTAGCAGGCGTACACGACCCAGGTGATGAACGCCCACGTCTCCTTCGGGTCCCAGCCCCAGTAGCGGCCCCACGCGGTCTCCGCCCAGATGGCGCCGGCGATGATCGTGAAGGTCCACACCGGGAAGACGGCGGCGTTGATGCGGTAGCCGAAGCGGTCGAGCGTCAGGGCGGAGGGGAGCCGCTCCATGACCGAGGCGGCGAACCGGCCGGGCGTCTGCCCGGCCTCCAGCTTCGACTCGTACCGGTCGCGGAAGAGGAACATCCCCGAAGCGATCGCGCCGAGGAAGAACAGGCCGCCGCAGATGATCGCGAGCGGCACGTGGATCCACATCCACATCGAGTCGAGCGCCGGCACGAGCTGCGTCTGCTCGTTGTACAGCACCGTGACGGCGAGGCCGAGGTCGAGCAGCACCGTCGTGATGAGGGGCAGGCCGAGCCAGCGGACGTCCACGCGGAACAGGAGGAACCCGAGGAAGCCGGCGACGGCGACGACGCCGAGCGCGACGGAGAACTCGTACATGTTGCCCCACGGGCCGCGCTCCACGGCCACGGCCCGCGTCACGACGCCCAGGAGGTGCAGCGCGAACGCCAGCACCGTCAGGGACACCGCGATCCGGCCGTAGGTGTCGCCGCGCTCGTCCCCGCCGGCCGCGCCGGGGCCGTCCGGTACGGCGTCCCGCGCCGGTGTGGACGACCGCGTGACGACCTGCGGCCGCTCCAGGACGTCCGTGCCGCCCCTGGAGCGGACGGTCACGGACGGGCGCTGCGCCGGTACGGCGGCCGCGTCGGCGGCGCGTTCGGCGGTCAGCGCGGCGGCGGTCCTGGCCACCTTGCTGCGGCTGCCGAGGATCCACTCGGCGGTGTAGGCGAGGAAGGTCAGGGCGTACACCGCCATGGCCGAGTACACGAGCACGTTGCTCGTGTCGGCCAGGTTCTCGTCGGCGGCGAGGGTCACGACGTGCATCATCTGCGTGCTCCTTCGGCAGGGGCGGACTCGGAGGCGGTGTCGTCGTCGGACGGCCCGCCGTCGTCGGTGTCGTCGCCGGGCGGTCCGCCGCCGTCCGGATCGCCGTCGGGATCGTCGGGCACGAGGGGGGCGTCGGCGGCGAGGCGGTCGGCGAGGCCGGCCAGCTCCTGCGGGACGCGCGCCGACTCGGTCCGGCCGAGCGACGCCATCTCGACGACGGTGAGCCCGTCGCCGCCCGTCCAGGCACGCACCCACACGCGGCGCCGCTGGAGCAGCAGCGACCCGACGAGCCCGACGACGGCGGCCAGCGCGCCGACGAGCGCCCAGGTGTTCCCGGACCGGGTGGTCACCTGGAAGGTGGCCCACTGCTCCAGGCCCTCGAACGTGATGGTGCCGCGGCCGTCCGGCAGCTCGTACGACTCGCCCTCCGTGAGCGTGAACCTGAGGGGTTCGCCGCTGTCGTCGGTGAGCTGGTCGAGGTGCGTCGTGTCGAGCTGGTAGACGTTCTGCGGCAGGCCGGAGTTGACGCCGAGGTCGCCGTGGTACACGTTCAGCGTGAGCCGCGGGTCGAGGGCCTCGGGGAACGTGGAGTGCGGGCCGTTCACCTCGTCGAGGGCGTACGTCGGGTTGAACAGGCCCTGGAAGCCGAGCTGGTCCGGCTCGCCGTCGGGGCCCACGTAGTCCGGGACCTTGACGACGCCGGTCGAGGTGAGCGCGGCGTCCTGCGGCAGGAACGGGACGGAGTCGCGGTAGGCGACATTGCCCTCGGCGTCGGTGACGGTCACCACCGGCGCGAAGCCGTGCCCGATCAGGCGGACGCGGGTGTCGCCGATGCGCAGCGGGGTGTTGACGTCGATCGTGGTGTGCCGCTCGGTGCCGTCGTCCTCGTGGTAGGAGACGTCGGCCTCGAACAGTTCCGGCGTGCCGATGTCGGGTCCCGAGTCGGCGAACTCGGCGCGGAAGTCGTCCAGGGTGAAGCTGAAGCGCTCCAGGTCGTTCAGGTCGTAGAGCTGGCCGCCCTCGAAGTCGTCGAGGACCGTGACGTTGTTGACGAAGCTGCTGCCCTCGACGAGGAGCTTCGAGCCCTCCGTGTAGAACATGCGGCCCACGGCGAACGCGATCAGCAGGACCACCAGGGACAGGTGGAACAGGAGGTTCCCCGCCTCGCGGAGGTAGCCCTTCTCGGCGGCGACGTGCGCCCTGCCGGCGGCGTCGTCGCGCCGGTCGGTCCTGAACCTGCGGCGCTTCAGCAGGCGGTGCGCGGTGTCCAGGACCTCGTCCGGCGCGGCCTCGGTGCGCCAGGTCGTGTACGCCGGCATGCGGTCGAGCCGGCGCGGCGCGCGCGCCGGGCGGCTGCGGAGCTGCCCCACGAACTGCCAGGTCCGCGGCAGGATGCAGCCGACGAGGGAGATGAAGAGCAGCAGGTAGATCGCCGAGAACCACACCGACGAGTAGACGTGGAAGAGCTGCAGCGTGTCGTAGAAGTCGGCGAGGCCGGGGTTGCGCTCGCGGAAGTCCCGGACGGCCAGCTCGTCGTTGTTCTGCTGCGGGATGAGCGATCCGGGGACGCTCGCGAGCGCCAGCAGGAACAGCAGCAGCAGCGCGATGCGCATCGACGTGAGCTGCCGCCAGAACCAGCGCGCCCAGCCGAGCGTCTCGCGCCCCGTCCACGCCAGCGCGCCGAGCACGCCGGGGGCGCGCGTGCCGCCGAACGAGCCGGGGACGGATGTGCCGTCGTCCTCGGCGGGCGCGGTGCTCAGCCCGCCGGTGGCGTCGTCGCGTTCCGGGGGGCCGTCGCCGTGTTCCCCCTGCTCGTCGTGCTCGTCGGCCGCCCGGCCGGGGCCGGTGCCGTCGGGCGCCGTGTCGTCGGTCATGGCGGTCACACCCCTGTCGTGAAGCCGGAGGTCCAGATGCGCAGCTCAGCGGCGACGTCGTTCCACACGCCGGTGACCAGCAGCAGCCCCGTGACGACGAGCATCCCGCCGCCGAGCCGCATCACCCACACGTAATGCCGCTTGACCCAGGTGAACGCGCCCAGCGCCCGCCGGAACGCGAACGCCGTCACGATGAACGGCAGCCCGAGCCCCACGCAGTACGCGAGGGAGAGGACCGCGCCCCGCGCGGCCGTCGCCTGCTGGAACGACAGCGACAGCACCGCGGACAGCGTCGGCCCGACGCACGGCGTCCAGCCGATCCCGAAGACGACCCCGAGCATCGGCGCGCCGATCAGCCCTATCACCGGCTTGGTGTGGAGCCGCAGGTCACGCTGCCCGAAGCCGCGCAGCAGCCCCATGAACGTGATGCCGAGCAGGATCGTCAGCACGCCGAAGACCCTGCTCAGGGTCTCCTGGTGCCGCAGCAGATTCCGTCCGAACTCGCCGAACAGCGTCCCGAACGACACGAACACCGCCGAGAAGCCCAGCACGAACAGCGCCGCGCCCGCGACCAGACGGCCGCGCCGCGCGTCACCGAGGTCGGCGCCGCCGACCCCCGTCACGTACGACAGGTAGCCCGGCACGAGCGGCAGGACGCACGGGGAGAAGAACGACACCAGCCCGCCGAGGACGGCCACCGGCAGAGCCAGCAGCAGGGCACCGCTGAGGATGGTCTCGCTGAACATCGCCCGCTCAGCTCTCCGCCACGACGGGTTCGAGGGCGGCGCGCAGGTCCTCCTCGGTGAGGGCCTTCAGCGCGCGCACGGCGATGCGGCCCTCCCGGTCGACGATGAGGGTGGACGGCACGCCCTGCGGGTTGAGGCTGTCCTTCGGGAACTCGAGCAGCAGCTCGCCGTTCGGGTCGTACAGGCTCGGGTACGGGACGTCGAAGGTCCGCTCGAACGCGAGCGCCGGTTCCCGGGAGCGGTCCTGCAGGTTCAGCCCGACGAACTGCACGCCCTCGTCGGCCATGTCGTTCGCCACGGCCACGAGGGACGGGGCCTCGCCGCGGCACGGGCTGCACCAGGAGCCCCACACGTTCAGCACCAGGACCTCGCCCCGGTAGTCCGCGAGGCTCAGCTCGTCGCCGTCGAGGGTCTCGCCGCTGATGTCGGGCAGGGTCTGCCGGTCCTCCGGGTCGACCGTGAGGACCCCCCCGGAGCCCTGGACGATGTTCGTGTTGTCACCTGACGAACCCGCCTGCTGGCCCTGGCACGCGGTCAGCGTCAGGACGCATGCCGCGAGACCGGCGACACCCGAGGCGAGAGCCCGGAACTGGATCATGTGAAAAGTTTCCCATGCGCTGGTGAGCGATCTTCCGCACCCCCCTTGTCCCGCTTTTGTCCCAGGTGGGGGGCTTGCGGGAGAGGTGGCGCGCGGCCCTCGGGGGGACGGCTCAGGCGCCGTACCCCTTGGCCCCCTTCACCGGCCGCGCGCCCGCCTTCAGGTGCGCGGGCAGCAGGTCACCGGCCGGCTCGGTGTACGTCACGGCCACGAGGTCGTCGCCGAGGAACGTGAAGCTCGTCAGCGACGCCAGCGTGCACTGCCGCGACCGCGGGTCGTGCCACAGCCGCCGGTGCTCCACCTGCGACCGCAGGATCCACACGGGCAGCTGGTGGCTCACGAGCACGGCCTCGTGCCCGCGCGCCGCGTCCCGCGCCGCGTCGAGCGCGCTGCGCATCCGCACGGCCTGGTCGACGTACGGCTCGCCCCAGGAGGGACGGAACGGGTTGCGGAGGTGGCGCCAGTTCGCGGGCCGCCGCAGCGCGCCGTCCCCGACGCCGAACGTGCGGCCCTGGAACACGTTGGTCGCCTCGATGAGCCGGCGGTCCGTCCTGATCTCCAGGCCGTGCGCCCGCGCGATGGGCGCGGCCGTCTCCTGGGCGCGCTCCAGCGGCGACGCCACGACCTCGGTGATGTCACGGTCCGCGAGGTGCTCGGCGACCCGCTCCGCCATCTTCACGCCGAGGTCCGACAGGTGGAAGCCGGGCAGCCGGCCGTACAGGACGCCCGACGGGTTCTCCACCTCGCCGTGCCGCATGACGTGCACGACGGTCCTGACGCCCCCGCCGTCACCGTCCCCGTCCGTGCCCGCGGCCGTGCGCAGCGGCGCGCCGTCCGCCCGGTCCTCGCCCCGGTCGCTCGTCAGCTCGTCCGTCATCCCTCGGTCCTCCGTACTCCGCCCGTGCCCGGCCCGTCTCCCCGCCGCGCGTTCACGCCACCGCCGCCGCGGCGCGCGCCGCGGCCGGCAGGGCGCCGGCGATCCGCTCCATCGCGCCGTCGTCGTGCGCGGTCGAGACGAACCACGCCTCGAACGCCGACGGCGGCAGGTACACGCCCTGCTCCAGCATGCTGTGGAAGAACGCCGTGTACCGGTCGGCCCGCTGCGCCCGCGCGCCGTCGAAGTCGGTGACGGGCGTCTCGTCCCCGTCGGTGAGGAAGACGGAGAACATGTTGCCCGCCGCCGACACGACGTGCGGCACGCCCTCCTTCGCCAGCGCCCCGCTCGCGAGGGACCGCAGCTCGGCCGATGTCGCGTCCAGGCGCGCGTACGCCGTCCCGTCGAGCAGCCGCAGTTGCGCGAGGCCCGCGGCGGTGGCGACCGGGTTCCCGGAGAGGGTGCCCGCCTGGTAGACGGGACCCTCGGGCGCGAGCTGCGCCATCACGTCGGCGCGGCCGCCGAACGCCGCCGCGGGGAAGCCGCCGCCCATCACCTTGCCGAACGTCAGCAGGTCCGGCACGACCCCCTCGACGCCGAACCAGCCGGCGCCGCTCATCCGGAAGCCGGTCATCACCTCGTCGGAGATCAGCAGCGCCCCGTGCGCCGCGCACAGGTCGGCGAGCCCCTGGTTGAAGCCGGGCAGGGGCGGGACGACGCCCATGTTCCCCGGGACGGCCTCGGTGATGACGCACGCCACCTGGTCCGGGTGCGCCTCGAACGCGGCGCGCACGGCGTCGAGGTCGTTGTACGGGAGCACCAGCGTCTCGCCGGCCTGCGCGCCGGTGACGCCGGGCGTGTCGGGCAGGGCGAACGTCGCGACGCCCGAGCCGGCGGCGGCCAGCAGCGCGTCGACGTGGCCGTGGTAGCAGCCGGCGAACTTGATCACCTTGGCGCGGCCGGTGAAGCCGCGCGCCAGGCGGATCGCGGACATCGTGGCCTCCGTGCCGGAGGAGACGAGCCGGACGCGTTCCACCGGGGCGACCCGGCGGACGATCTCCTCGGCCAGCTCCACCTCACCGGCCGTGGGCGTGCCGAACGACGTGCCGCGCGTGAGCGCCTCCTGTGCCGCGGCGACGACCTCGGGGTGCGCGTGGCCGAGGATCATCGGCCCCCAGGAGCACACCAGGTCGACGTACTCCCGCCCGTCCGCGTCCGTCAGGTACGGGCCGCTGCCCGACACCATGAACCGGGGTGTGCCGCCGACCGCGCCGAACGCGCGGACCGGCGAGTTCACGCCGCCCGGGGTCACGGCGGCGGCCCGGTCGAAAAGGGTCTGCGAAACTGGGGCTTCTGCATAGGATGGCGTCACGCGATCCATGGTGACAGAGGCCGTCGCAGGTCGGTGTCAGGGCGTTTCACCGCCGTGAGACGGGGGAGGTCTCTGGAACGATGATCCGGTTGCGCGGCGGGGGTCGCGAGTAGTCAGGTGGTGACATGCAGCGCGGTGGCGAAGTGGGCGAGGGGACCGGGGACCTGGGGCCGGAGCCCGCGGGGCCGCGCGCGCGTGCCCGCCGGGGCCGGCACCGCCGCAGGGGCGTCGACGGCGCGGCGGCGGGCGAGTTCGACCCGCGGGCCAGGGGCGGCCGGATGGCGGTGACGTACAAGTACTTCGGCGCGCCGGACGGCGCGACGGCGGCCCGTGTCCCGCTGTCGATGCGGCCCGAGGAGCTGGGCGGCGACGAGCTGGGCCAGGGCATGTTCACCCGCATCAAGCCGGAGACGATGGCCGCGATGGTCCTCACCGGCATCGAGGGCATCCCGCTGCACCGGGTCCCGCCGCTCGAGCTGGTGGTCCTCCACCCCGACTACGCGGTCGTGAAGTTGCCCACAACGGCGGTCGACCCCCTGCGCGGCATCGGCGACGAGACGGTGGGCGCCGCGGCGTTCATCTGGTCCACGGTCCCCGACCGCAGCGGGCCGAGCGACGCGTTCGGCGTCTACCGGCTGCTGCACGAGTGGCAGGACTTCTCCCGCCGCCTGCACGAGGCCGGCCACCAGCCGTACTGCCTGGTCTGGCCCTGACGCCATGCGGTAGACATGGTGCCCTGCCGGTTCACCGGTCCGAGAGCAGGGAGGGCACCCGGTGCAGCGCGCCGCGACCATCACACGGACGGCGGTCCCCGCGCTCGTCGCGGTGCTGACCGCCGGCGGGCTGACGGCCTGTTCGGCCGGCCCCGGGGACGGTGAGCCCGCCGCCGCGGGCGGCGACGGCGCCGTGGACGTGCCCACCCCGCGCCCCGGCCGGTACACCCGCCTCCCCGAGCCCTGCGGCGCCGTCCCGGCCGAGACGCTGCGGGAGCTGCTGCCCGGCGGCGACGAGCAGGCGTACGCGGGCGACCGCCGCGTGACGTACGACACGGGCCGCCGTGTCGGCTGCGACTGGCGGACGGCGTCCGCCCCCGAGACGTACGGTCTCTCCGTGGACATGCTGCGGGTCGTCTCCTACGATCCGGCGGTCAGCGACGACGACCAGGCGGTCCGCGACTTCGGCGAACGGGCCGACGCCGCGGGCGTTCCGGGGACGGAGGGCACCGCGGGCGGCACCGGCACCGGCGGCGGTGACACGGCGCCCCGCCTCCTGGACGGCATAGGCAGCGCGGCGTTCCTGGACGACCGGCTGACCGGCCAGGACAGCGCCCCGACGCGCGAGATCAATCTGACGTTCCGGAGTGCGAACGTTATCGTCACTGTGCAGTACGCCGTCTCGACCAGCGCGCCCGGCGACGTTCCTTCGAGCGAACCGCTCCAGGAACGGGTCAGTGCCGTGGCGCGCCAGCTCGCGGACGGTTTCGACGCGTAACCTGCCGCACCCGGGCAGGGCCGCCCCTCCGGGGCCGGCTTCACCGACGCAACAGGAGCGAAAACCCATGGACCGTTACGCACCGCGCTTCGCCGTCCGGGCGCTGGCCTGGGCAGCCGTGCCCGCGCTGCTGGTCGCCGGCTGTTCCTCGGACTCGTCGGACGGCGACGACGACGCGGCCGGCGAGACCCCGGCCAGTGTGGCGCCGACCCCGGAACCGGTGCGGTTCGAGGCACTGCCCGAGGCGTGCGCGGCCGTGAGCGGGGACACCATCGCCGACGTGGTGCCCGAGGCCGACCCCGAGCAGGGCAGCACGCTGGAGACCGTCAACCCCGACGTCGCCGCGATGTGCCTGTGGTCCGGCCTCGACGAGTACCAGTTCAGGTCCCTGACGGTGGCGCTGAAGATCTTCGCCTCCGAGCCGGCCGTGGGCAGCGGCGACGAGCGGGCCGCCGGCTACCTCCAGCAGTCCGCCGAGGAGATCACCGGCGACGAGGCCAACGCGGACGTGGCGGCCGAGGCCCTGGAGGGCGCGGGCGACGAGGCCACGTCCATCAGCTACACGGTCACCAAGGCCGGCGAGGACGAGGAGGACGACGAGGAGCGCGAGTACCGCCAGCAGCGGGTCGTCGTGCGCACCGGCAACCTCGTCATCACCCTGGACTACAGCGCCACCGACATGGAGGGCGACGACGTCCCGGGCGCCGGCGACGTGAAGGAGGCCGCCGACGCGGTCGCCGCCGAGGCCGTCGAGCGGATCGACGCGTGGGCCGAGGACCAGGCCGCCGCCGGGGAGACCGCCGACGAGGAGGAGAAGCCCGCCGACGAGGCCGGCGAGGAGACCGGGGACGAGTCCGGCGACGGCAACGGCTGACGGCCCGTCCGTGCCCACCCCTTGACGCGTGTGCCAGGCTGACGGCCGGCGGTGCCACCGACCGGGCACCGCCGTCCGTCGAGTCGGGAGGGACGCGGGTGGCCGCGATCAAGCTCACACGTGCGCACCGGATACTCGTCGCGATCGTGCTCGCCGGCGCGGTCGTGATCGCGGCGATCGGCTTCGCCGGCTCCTACGCAGCCGTCCGTGAACTGGCCGAACGCAAGGGCTTCGGCGGCTTCGCGCCGTTCTTCCCGATCGGCGTCGACGCGGGCATCGTCGTCCTCCTCGCCCTCGACCTGCTGCTGACCTGGCTGCGCATCCCCTTCCCCCTGCTGCGGCAGTCGGCGTGGCTGCTGACGGCGGCGACCATCGCGTTCAACGGCGCCTCGGCGTGGGGCGATCCGCTCGGCGTCGGGATGCACGCGATCATCCCCGTGCTGTTCGTCATCACCGTGGAGGCCGCGCGGCACGCCATCGGCCGGGTCGCGGACATCACCGCCGACCGGCACATGGAGGGCGTCCGGATGTGGCGCTGGTTCCTCTCGCCGATCCCCACGTTCCGGCTGTGGCGGCGGATGAAGCTGTGGGAACTGCGGTCGTACGAAGAGGTCATCGGGATGGAACGCGACCGCCTCGTCTACCAGGCGCGGCTGCGCGCCGACTACGGGCGGGCGTGGCGCCGCCGCGCCCCGGTCGAGGCGCGGATGCCGCTGAAGCTGGCGCGGTACGGCGTCCCGCTGCAGGAGACGGCACAGAACGGACTCGCCGCGGCCGGGCTCGCCCTCCCGCAGGAGCGGCACGAGGCCCTGCCGCCCGCCGCCGGGGAGCGCCCGCCCGCGCCCGTACCGCCGGCCGTCGCCCGCCCGTACGGCCCCGAGCCGCGGGAGGCGCAGGAGCCGCAGGAGGCACCGGAGGCGGGCCCCGAGGCCCCGTGGTGGCTGGACAACCAGCCGGCCGCCCCGCGCGTCCCCGTCGGCTCCGGCGGCAGGACCCGCACGCTGGGTGTCCCGCCCGCGGACGGCGTGCCGGAGGCGGCCCGCCCGGTCCCGGCGGGAGCGAACGGCACGGTGCCCGGCGCCGAGTCCATAGCCGAGGCCGTCGCCGGCGCACCGCCCGCGACGGCCACCCGCCAGGAGCCGCCGGAACCGGCCCCCGAACTCTCCGCCGCGGAGGCTGAGGCGTACTACGGCGCCTACCGCCAGTACGTCCTGGAGCAGGGCCACTTCCCGAACGCCCGCCAGCTCTCCCGCTTCCTCCACGAACGCTTCGGCACCACCGACGCCGACGGCGCGCTGCTGAGCGAGCAGTACCTCCGCGAGTTCACCCGCGGCTTCAAGGAGCGCTACAACGCCGACCTGGGCACCGGCGTCTGACGACACCGGCGCCCCCGGCTCCCGGCGGCCTCAGCCGCCCAGCAGCGTCCGTACCCGGTCCGCGCCGACGGCCAGCAGCAGCGTCGGGAGCCGCGGCCCCGTCTCGCCGCCCACGAGCAGCCGGTACAGCAGCGCGAAGAACGCCCGCTGCGCCGCCTTCAGCTCGGGCGTCGGCTTCGCGTCCGCCGGCAGCCCGGCCCGCATCTTCGGCACGCCGTACACCAGCGTCGTCAGCCCGTCCAGCGACCAGTGGTCCGCGAGGCCGTCGACCAGCAGCCGCAGGGAGGCCCGCTGCTCGTCGTCCAGTGAGGCGAGCAGCTCCGCGTCCGGCTCGGGCCGCACCCGGGTGCGGGACTCGGCGGGCATCTGGGTCTCCACCCAGCAGGCGGCGCGGTCGAGCCGGGGCCGCGTCTCGTCCAGCGAGCGGACGGGGTGCGCGGGGTCGAGGTCGCCGAGGATGCGGAGCGTCTGCTCCTCGTCCCCGGTGGTGACGTCGACGACGGAGGCGAGGGTGCGGTACGGCAGGGGGTGCGGCGTCGCCGGCAGCGGGCCGCCGGCCGTGCCGACCGCGCGGGTCCACGACGCGACGTCGGCCGGCTGGGCCGTGCCGTCGGCGACCTTGCGGCCGAGCGCGTCCCACTCGTCGTAGGTCCGCTGGATCTCCCCGTCGAACGCGATCTTGAACGACTGGTTCGGCCTGCGCCGCGCGTACAGCCAGCGCAGCAGCGGCGCCTCCATGATCCGCAGCGCGTCCGCCGCCGTCGGCACGCCGCCGCGCGAGCTGGACATCTTCGCCATGCCCTGGATGCCGACGAACGCGTACATCGGCCCGATCGGCCGCTCGCCGCCGAACACCTCGCGCACGAGGTGCCCGCCCACGACCCACGAGGAGCCGGGCGAGTGGTGGTCGACGCCGGCGGGCTCGAAGACGACGCCCTCGTACGTCCACCGCATCGGCCAGTCGACCTTCCACACGAGCTTGCCGCGGGTGTGCTCGGCCAGCTTCACGGTCTCCTCGTGGCCGCACTCGCAGGCGTAGCTCAGCTCGGTGGTCCCGTCGTCGTACGCGGTGACGGTGTTGGTGTCGCGGCCGCAGACCGTGCAGTACGGCTTGTACGGGTAGTACGCGCCGCTGCCGCCGCTGCCGTCGTCCTCGCCGGCGGCGCCCGAGCCCTCGACGGCCGCCCGCTCCGCCGCGTCACCGGACGGCTCGGGGGCCTGCTCGGCCTGCTTGGTGCGGTACCGGCCCAGGACCGCGTCGATCCGCCGCCGCTCGCGCATCGCGAAGAGGATCTGATCCCGGTAGGCGCCGGCCGTGTACTGCGCGGTCTGGCTGATCTGGCGGACCTCGACGCCCATCTCGCCGAGGGCGGTGACGAGCGGCGCCTTGAAGTGCTCTGCCCAGTTCGGGTACAGGCTGCCGGGCGGCGCGGGGACGGCGGTCAGCGGCTTGCCGATGTGCTCGTTCCACGAGGCGTCGACGCCCTCGACACCGGCCGGCACCTTGCGGAACCGGTCGTAGTCGTCCCAGGAGAGGATGTGCTCGCACGGGACGCCCCGCCGCTTGATCTCGTCGGCGACGAGGTGCGGCACCATGATCTCCCGCAGGTTCCCCAGGTGGATGGGGCCGGAAGGACTCACTCCGGAGGCGCAGACGACGGGTTTGCCGGGCGCGCGGCGCTCTGCCTCGGCGATGACCTCGTCCGCGAGTCGGGAGACCCAGTCCGCGGTCTCCGGGGTGGTCTGGGGCACGGTGTCGCACTTCCTTCTCTGTGACTGGGCTGTTCTGTGACCGGGCTCTTCCGCCGACCGCGTCCATCGGCGGCCGGGCGGACGTCCGGACGGCGGCCGGGCGCGGCACCGGCCGGGCGGGAGTCCGCCCCCCATTCTCCCACCCGGGGGGCGTCCGCCGCCCGTGGGATACTGGCGCCCATGACCGCGGTCCCCTCCCTCAGCAGCTCCGTCCATCAGCGCCTGTCCGCCGCCCTCGCCGCCGCACTGCCCGAGGCGGCCGGCGCCGACCCGCTGCTGCGCCGCAGCGACCGCGCCGACCTCCAGGCCAACGGGCTGCTCGCGCTGGCCAAGCGCCTCAAGGGGAACCCGCGCGACCTCGCCGCCCGCGTGGCCGCCGAGGTGGACACCGAGGGGCTCATCCGGGACATCGAGGTGTCGGGGCCCGGCTTCCTCAACATCACGCTCACCGACGAGGCGCTGGTGCGCACCCTCGCCGGGCGCGCGGCCGACGAGCGGCTCGGCGTCCCGTTCGCCGCGGCCCCCGGCACCATGCTCATCGAGTACTCCGGACCGAACGTCGCCAAGGAGATGCACGTCGGCCACCTGCGGTCGACCGTCATCGGCGACACCCTCGCCCGGATCATGGACTTCCGCGGCGAGAAGGTCATCCGCCGCAACCACATCGGTGACTGGGGTACGCAGTTCGGCATGCTCATCCAGTACCTCACCGAGCACCCGGGCGAGCTGGACCACGAGGGCGGCGAGGGAGCGGGCGAGGCCGCCATGTCGCGCCTCGGCCGGCTCTACCGGGACGCCCGCGCCGTGTTCGACGGCGACGCGGAGTTCAAGGAGCGGGCGCGGCGCCGCGTCGTGGACCTGCAGGCGGGCGAGCCGGAGGCCCGCGCCCTGTGGCAGCGGATCGTTGACGAGTCCAAGCTCTACTTCAACGCGGTCTACGACCGGCTCGGCGTGCTGCTGACCGACGAGGACGTCGTCGGCGAGTCCGCGTACAACGCCGATCTCGCCGCGCTGTCCGACGAGCTGGAGGAGTCCGGCGTCGCCGTGCGGTCCGACGGCGCGCTGTGCGTCTTCTTCGACGACGTGCGCGGCCCGGACGGGGAGCGCGTCCCGCTGATCGTCCGCAAGGCGGACGGCGGCTTCGGGTACGCGGCGACCGACCTCGCCGCCATCCGCAACCGGGTCGGCGTCCTCGGCGCCGACACCGTCCTGTACATCGTGGACGCCCGGCAGGCCCTGCACTTCAAGATGGTGTTCGAGACGGCGCGGCGGGCCGGCTGGCTGCCCGACGGGGTCGCGCACCACCTGCCGTTCGGCACGGTCCTCGGCAAGGACGGCAAGCCGTTCAAGACCCGCTCGGGCGAGACGGTGCGGCTCATGGACCTGCTGGACGAGGCGGTCGAGCACGCCGCCGGGGTCGTCGCGGAGAAGGCCCCCGACCTGCCGGCCGACGAGGCGGCGGCGCGGGCGCGCGACGTCGGCGTCGGCGCGGTCAAGTACGCGGACCTGTCGACGTCCAGGACCCGTGACTACGTCTTCGACCTGGACCGCATGGTCTCCCTCACGGGCGACACCAGCGTCTACATCCAGTACGCCCACGCCCGTGTCCGGTCGATCCTGCGGCGCGCGGCCGCGCAGGACACCCCGGCGGCCGCCGCGCACCCGGAGCTGGCGCTCGCCCCCGCGGAGCGCGCCCTCGCGCTGCACCTGGACGAGTTCGGCGACACCCTCGAGGCCGTCGCCGCGACGTACGAGCCGCACAAGCTCGCGGCCTACCTGTACGGGCTCGCGTCGCAGCTCACCACGTTCTACGACCAGTGCCCGGTGCTGTCCGCCGACGACGCCGCGACCGTGGCGAACCGCCTGTTCCTGTGCGAGCTGACCGCGCGCACCCTGGCGCAGGGCCTCGCCCTCCTGGGCATCGAGGCGCCCGAGCGTCTCTGATCCCCCGCCACCGCCCTCCCGGCCCCCGGGAGGGCGGTGCCGCTACCCGGTCCCGGGGCCGAAGCGCCGCCGGTACGCCGACGGCGTGAGCCCCGTCTCCCGGCGCAGCACGGTCCGCAGGTGGGCGGCGGTGCCCAGTCCGCTGCGCCGCGCGACCACCTCGAAACGCGCCTCGCCGCGCTCGATCAGCCGGCAGGCCAGCGCGACGCGTTCCCGCGTGAGCCAGGCCAGCGGCGTGGTGCCGAGCTCCGCGCGGAAGCGGCGGTGCAGCGTCGCCGGGCTGACGGCGGCGCGTGCCGCGAGGCCGGTCACCGTCAGCGCGTGTCCAGCCGCCCCTGTGCCCAGGCCAGGACCGGTGCGAGGGACTCGTCGGGGACGTCCGGCACGGGGCGTTCGATGAACTGCCGCTGGCCGCCGTCCCGGTGGGCGGCGAAGACCAGGCGCCGGCTGACGGAGTTGGCGATCTCCGCGCCGTGGTCGCGGCGGACGATGTGCAGCCCGAGGTCGAGCGCGGCGGCGCTGCCGGCGGCGGTGAGGATGTCCCCGTCGTCGACGAACAGCACGTCCTCCGCCAGCCGGACGGCCGGGAACCTGGCGCGGAAGGAGTCCGCCCACCGCCAGTGCGCGGTGGCGCGGCGCCCGTCGAGCACCCCGGCCTCGGCGAGGGTGAACGCGCCGCTGCAGAACCCGACGAGCCGCGCACCGCGCGCGTGGGCGCGCCGGACGGCGTCGAGCACGGCGGGGCGGCGCGGCACCTCCACATCGGGCCGGTTCGGCACGATCAGCGTGTCCGCCGCGTCGGCCGCCGCCAGCCCCGCGACTCCGGTGAGGGTGAAGAAGCCGTCCCGCATCACCGTGTCGGGTTCGGGGGAGCAGAGGCGGAAGTCGTAGAGGTCCCGGCCGATCTCGGGTCTGCGCAGCCCGAATACCTCGGTCGCGCAGCCGAGTTCGAACGGGTTGGAGTTCTGGTCCACGATGACGACGACCCGGTGCGGGACGGCCGCGGGAACCGTGTGAGAGGAATGGTGCGGCATATGAGATTCCTAGCACTCCCGCCGGCCGCGCCCACCGGCGAGCATCGCTCCATGGACAGCGAACCCATCCTCCTGCGCGAGGCCCTGGCCTCCTTCGACGCCCTGTGGAGCCCCCGCATCGTCACCCGCGTCAACGACTACGACGTCCGTGTCGCGAAGTTCGAGGGCGAACATCTCTGGCACGCCCACGACGACACCGACGAGTTCTTCCTCGTGCTCGACGGGGAGCTGCACATCGCGCTCCGCGAGCCGGCCGGGGAACGCACGGTCCGGCTCCCCCGGGGCGCGGTCTTCACCGTCCCGCGGGGCACGG
This sequence comes from Streptomyces sp. RFCAC02, assembly GCF_004193175.1. NCBI lineage: Bacteria > Bacillati > Actinomycetota > Actinomycetes > Kitasatosporales > Streptomycetaceae > Streptomyces > Streptomyces sp. RFCAC02. The sequence continues at coordinate 2,765,170 of NZ_SAUH01000001.1, forward strand.
AGCACCGGCCGTACGCCCCCGTCCGCGCCGAGATCCTGATGTTCGAGCCCACGGGCACACCGACCGTCGGCGACCGCCACGACGAGGTGCCCGACCACATCGACGTGACGACCGGGCACGCGCTCGGAAGCTGAGCCCGCCCGTCACGCCTCCGCCGCTGCCCGCGCCAGCGCGCGGGCGGCGGCCCGGCGCCACGCGTGGCCGGTGCCCCGGTGCCGCGTCGGGTGCACCCGGTTCGTCAGCAGGACGAGCAGCGTGCCCGTCGCCCGGTCGGCGACGACGCTCGTCCCGGTGAACCCGGTGTGCCCGAACGCCGTCGGCGACGCCAGGTCCCCCATCCAGTCCGGCTGGTCGAGCTGCCAGCCGAGACCGCGCGCCGCCCCGGGTCCGAGGTGCGCGTTGTGGTCGGTCAGCATCTCCCGCACCGACGCCGCCGCGAGGACGCGCCGCCCGCCGTACGAGCCGCCGTTCAGCATCGTCTGCGCGAGCACCGCCACGTCCCACGCGGTCGCGAACACCCCCGCGTGCCCGGCGACGCCACCGAGCGCGTACGCGTTCTCGTCGTGCACCGTGCCGTGGACGAGGGGGCGGCCGGTCCACGGCTGCTCCTCGGTGGCCGCGACGCGCGGCAGCAGGGCGGCCGGCGGCCGGTAGCGGGTGTCGGTGAGGCCGAGCGGGCCGGTGACGAGGCCGGCGACCAGCGCGGCGAGGTCCCGCCCGCCGGCCGCCTCGCACAGGGCGCCGAGCGCGATCAGGCCGAGGTCCGAGTACGCGTACCCCTCGGTCAGGGGCTGCCGCGCGATCGCCGCGAGCCGCGCCGCGCCGTCCGGGAAGGGCGCGAGGTCGATGACGGGCGGCAGCCCGGCGGTGTGCGTGAGCAGCCGCCGCGCCGTCACCCCGGCCGGGAAGCCGGGCAGGTGACGGGCGACCGGCGCGTCCAGGTCCAGCGCGCCGCGCTCGGCGAGCGCCACCGCCACCACCGCCGTGTACAGCTTCGACAGGGACGCCAGGTCGAACACCGTGTCCGTCCGCATCGGCACCCGCGCGCCCCCGTGCCGCACGGCGGAACCGCGCGCAGCGTGCTCCACGACGACACCGTGCCGCGCCGCGAGCACCACGAACCCGGGGTACGCGGGCTCCGGCTCCCGGCCGCCCGGCAGGAACGCCTCCAGGGCGGGCACGATCCCGGCCACCGCGTCCGCCGCGAGTCCCGCCTCCGCCGGCGTACCGGGCCGCAGCTCCGTCATGCCTGCCGGTGCACCTTCGTGTTGGACGCCTGGGCGCGGGGCCGCAGCACCAGCAGGTCGACGTTCACGTGCGGCGGACGCGTCACGGCCCACGCCACGGTGTCCGCCACGTCGTCGGCCGTCAGGGGCTCGGCGACCCCCTCGTACACCTTGGCCGCGCGCTCCGCGTCGCCCCCGAACCGGACCAGGGAGAACTCTTCCGTCCGCACCATGCCGGGCGCGATCTCGATCACCCGCACCGGCCGGTCCACGATCTCCAGGCGCAGCGTCCGCGCGAGGACGTGCGCCCCGTGCTTGGCCGCGACATAGCCCGCGCCGCCCTCGTACACGCCGTGCCCGGCGGTCGAGGAGATCACGACGACGGTCCCGGCGCCCGAGGCCGTCAGCGCGGGCAGCAGCGCCTGCGTCACGTGCAGGACGCCGAGGACGTTGACCTCGTACATCGTGCGCCAGTCCGCCGGGTCGGCGTCGGCGACGGCGTCCATGCCGAGGGCACCGCCCGCGTTGTTCACCAGCACGTCGCAGCGGTCCAGGGAGGCGGCGAACGCGTCCACCGCCGCCCGGTCCGTCACATCGAGCGGGTACGCCTCGGCCCGCCGCCCGGCCGCCGTCAGCTCGGCGGCCAGCGCCCCGATCCGGTCGGCGCGGCGGGCGGTGAGCACCACCCGGTGGCCCTCGGCGGCCAGGCGGCGCGCCGACGCGGCGCCGATGCCGCTGCTCGCCCCCGTGACGACGGCGACCGGCGTCGCCGCGGCGGGACCCGCAGGTCCCGGTGAGTGGGTGGGCGTCGTGGACACAGGTGCCTCCCGCGTACCTCAGTGCTCTCGTGGCACATACATGATGACCACGACCCCGGCCAGCACGATCAGCGCGCCGATCACGTCCCACCGGTCCGGCCGGAAACCGTCCGCCACCATGCCCCAGGCCAGCGACCCGGCGACGAAGACACCACCGTACGCGGCGAGAATCCGCCCGAACTCCGCGTCCGGCTGGAGCGTCGCCACGAACCCGTACAGGCCGAGCGCGGCGAGCCCCGCCCCGATCCACAGCCAGCCGCGGTGCTCCCGCACGCCCTGCCACACGAGCCACGCCCCGCCGATCTCGCACAGCGCGGCCAGCACGAACAGCGCGACCGAGCGCGCGACCGTCATCCCCGGCCGGCCCGCAGCCGCAGCGCGAACTCGGTGGCCCAGTAGGTGAGGACCATCTCGGCGCCCGCGCGGCGGAACGCCATCAGCGTCTCCTCGATCGCCCGCTCACGGTCCAGCCAGCCGCGCTCCGCCGCCGCCTCGACCATCGCGTACTCGCCGGAGATCTGGTACGCCGCGACCGGCACCGGCGAGACGTCGGCGATCTGCCGCAGGATGTCCAGGTACGGCAGGCCCGGCTTCACCATCACCATGTCGGCGCCCTCGGCGAGGTCGAGCTCCAGCTCGCGCAGCGCCTCGCGGGCGTTCGGCGGGTCCTGCTGGTACGTCTTGCGGTCGCCGGTCAGCGACGAGTTCACGGCCTCCCGGAAGGGCCCGTAGAACGCGGACGCGTACTTCGCGGTGTACGCGAGCAGCGCCACGTCCCGGTGACCGGCCGCGTCGAGCGCCGCCCGGATCACGGCGATCTGGCCGTCCATCATGCCGCTGGGGCCGAGCACGTGCGCGCCGGCCTCGGCCTGCACCACGGCCATCTCGGCGTACCGCGCGAGCGTCGCGTCGTTGTCGACGCGGCCGTGCGCGTCGAGCACGCCGCAGTGGCCGTGGTCCGTCACCTCGTCCAGGCAGGTGTCGGCCATCACGACCAGCGCGTCCCCGACCTCGGACCGCACGTCCCGGAGCGCACGCTGCAGGATGCCGTCCGGGTCGGTGCCCGGCGTGCCGACCGCGTCCTTCTTCGCCTCCTCCGGCACACCGAACAGCATGATGCCGCTCACCCCGGCCCCGGCCGCCTCGGCGGCGGCCCGCCGCAGCGAGTCCCGCGTGTGCTGCACGACGCCCGGCATCGTCCCGATCGGCACCGGCTCGGCGATGCCCTCCCGGACGAACGCCGGCAGGATCAGGTCGGCGGCGTCGAGCCGGTGCTGCGCGACCATCCGGCGCATGGCCGGCGTGGTCCGCAGCCGCCGGGGCCGGACCACCGGGCGGCGGGGGTCGTGCGGGTCCTGCGGGTCGATCATCGGAACTTCCTCGTCTCACCCGCGCCCGGCGCGCTACGGCGTACGGGTCCGCCGGCGCTGCGGGCGCTTCTCGCTCGGCCGCTTCAGCACCTCGCCGGCCTCCAGGGCCGCGAGCCGCCGGGCGGCACCGTACTGGGCCAGCGCGTCCGTCAGCGCCTGCACCGAGGGCTCGGGCGCCATGACGTCGACCCGCAGGCCGTGCTCCTCGGCGGTCCGCGCCGTCGCCGGGCCGATGCACGCGATCACCGTGACGTTGTGCGGCTTCCCGGCGATGCCGACGAGGTTGCGCACCGTGCTGGACGACGTGAACAGCACGGCGTCGAACCCGCCGCCCTTGATCGCCTCCCGCGTCTCGGCCGGCGGCGGCGAGGCGCGCACCGTCCGGTACGCCGTCACGTCGTCCACCTCCCAGCCCAGCTCCACGAGGCCGGCGACCAGTGTCTCGGTCGCGATGTCGGCACGCGGCAGGAACACCCGGTCGATCGGGTCGAACACCGGGTCGTAGGGCGGCCAGTCCTCCAGCAGCCCGGCCGCCGACTGCTCACCGCTCGGCACCAGGTCGGGCCGTACGCCGAACGTCCGCAGCGCCCGCGCCGTCTGCTCGCCCACGGCCGCCACCTTGATCCCGGCGAACGCCCGCGCGTCGAGCCCGTACTCCTCGAACTTCTCCCGGATGGCGCGCACCGCGTTCACCGAGGTGAAGGCGATCCACTCGTACCGGCCGGTGACCAGGCCCTTGACCGCGCGGTCCATCTGCTGCGGGGTCCGCGGCGGCTCGACGGCGATCGTCGGCACCTCGCTCGGCACCGCGCCGTACGACCTGAGCTGCTCGGACAGCGACGCCGCCTGCTCCTTGGTGCGCGGCACGAGGACCTGCCAGCCGAACAGCGGCTTCGACTCGAACCACGACAGCGGCTCACGGCGCTCCGCCGCCCCGCCCGACCCGACGACCGCTATGACGGGCCGGTCGCCCTCGGGGACGGCAGGACCTTCGCGGACTTCAGGGCGCGCTCGACGGTGCCGAGCGTCGCGGACCAGGTCCGCTGCCGCGTCGTCGTGCCGGCGACGGTGACCGACAGCGGGGTGTCGGGCTTCCGGCCGGCCGACACCAGCCGCGCCGCCGTCACGCCGACCGCCTCCAGGGAGGTGCTGACGACGACGGTCGCGTCGGAGGCGCCGACCTCGCTCCAGCAGCGCTCGTCGGCCGTGGGGGCGTCCACGAAGCGCACGTCGCCGCCCTCGGAGCCGCGCAGCGGCACCCCGGCATAGGCGGCCACGCCCACCGCGTGGGAGACCCCCGGCACGACCTCGAACGTGATGCCCTCGGCGGCCAGCGCCAGCATGTCGGCGGCGGCGTCGGCGTCGAGGCCCGGGTCGCCCGCGACCGCACGGACGACCCGCCTGCCGGAGCGCGCGTACCGCATGACAAGATCGGCGGCATCACCGGCGACGGCCGCCGCGGCGTCCTGCAGCGGCGTGTCGGCCTCCGGCCGGACGTGCCCGCGGACGACCTCGTACGCCTCCGGGTCGGCGACGAGCACGTCGGCCCGCGCCAGCGCGTCGACGGCGCGCAACGTCAGCAGACCCGGGTCACCGGGTCCCGCTCCGAGGAAGGTGACGTGCCCGAGGGCTGTGTGGACTTCGCCGGCCGGCTGCGTGGTGACGTGCGGCTGGGCGCGTGTGGTGCGTGCGGCGGTGGGGCTCAATGTGCTCGCTCCCCCATCAGACCGGCCGCGCCCTTGGCGAGCATCTCGTCGGCGAGGGTGCGGCCCATGGCCGCCGCCTCCCCGGCGGACGCCGGTACGGGACCGGTGGTGGACAGCTGCACCAGCGCGGAGCCGTCGGTGGTGCCGACGACGCCGCGCAGGCGCACTTCGGTGACGGTCTGCCCGTCGTCCCCCGTGAGCAGGTCGGCGTACGCGCCCACAGGTGCGCTGCAGCCGGCCTCCAGGGTGGCGAGCAGGGTGCGCTCGGCGGTGACGGCCATGCGGGTGTGCGGGTCGTCGAGGCCGGCGAGCTGGGCGGCGAGTGCCGTGTTCGAAGCGGCGCACTCGACCGCGAGTGCCCCCTGGCCGGGGGCGGGCAGCACGGTGTCGGGGGACAGCGGCTCGCTGATCTCCCCGGCCCGGCCGATGCGGTGCAGTCCGGCGGCGGCGAGCACGACGGCGTCGAGCTCGCCGGAGCGGACGTATCCGATCCTGGTGTCCACGTTGCCCCGGATGGCGACCGTCTCGATCGTCCTGCCGAGGGAGCGCGCCCAGGCGTTGAGCTGGGCCGTCCGGCGCGGGGAGCCGGTGCCGATCCTGGCGGGGCGCGCCGGGTCGGCCGTCAGCTCCTCGAACGGCAGCCCGGCGCGGGAGACCAGCACGTCCCGCGGGTCGGCGCGCCGCGGGAGCGCGGCGAGCGTCAGGGCCTCGGGCTGCGCGGTGGGAAGGTCCTTGAGGGAGTGGACGGCGAAGTCGATCTCCCCGGCGAGCAGCGCGTCGCGCAGCGCCGAGACGAAGACGCCGGTGCCCCCGATGCTGGCGAGCGCCTCGCGGGAGACGTCGCCGTACGTGGTGATCTCGACAAGCTCGACGGGCCTGCCGGTGAGGCGCTCGACCTGCCGTGCGACACCGCCCGACTGTGCCATGGCGAGCTGGGAGCGTCGCGTACCGAGCCGCAGGGGCCGGTGCGATGCGTTCATGACCGCTCCTGTTCCGGGTGGGCGTGGTTCAACGTGGGGTGGGCGGCGGCCGCGCCGGGGTCGGCCCCCGCGAGGTCGAACAGTTGTCGCAGGGCCGCCGCATAGTAGGCGCCGCCCGGCTCGCCCGCCAGTTCCTTGACGCGGACGGTCGGCGCGTGCAGCAGTTTGTCCACGACGCGGCGGACCGTCCGGGTGATCTCGGCGCGCTCCTTGTCGTCGAGGCCGGGCAGCCGGCCGTGGAGCCGGGTCAGCTCGGCGGCGACGACGTCGGCCGCCATGGCGCGCAGCGCGACGACGGTGGGCGTGATGTGCGCGGCGCGGCGGGCCGCGCCGAACGCGGCGGTCTCCTCGGCCACGATCGCCCGCACGGCGTCCACGTCGGCGGCCATCGGCGCGTCGGCGGACGCGGCGGCGAGGGACTCGATGTCCACCAGCCGCACGCCGGCGAGCGCGTGGACGGCGGCGTCGACGTCGCGCGGCATGGCCAGGTCGAGCATGGCGAGCACCGGCCCGGTGGCGGAGGTGTGGGTGTGGCCCTCGACCACCGGACACGGACAGGGGCGGCCGGCGGAGCGGCGGGCGCGTTCCCGCACGACGGCGGCGACCGCGTCGGCGGTGAGCACGGTGCCGGACGCGCCGGTACAGGAGACGACGATGTCGGCCAGGGCCAGCTCGGCGGCCATGGAGATCGCGTTGATGGGGACGGCACGGGCGCGCGGGCCGTCCTCCGGGGCGGCGAGCGCGGCGGCGAGGCGTTCGGCACGCTCCAGCGTCCGGTTGGCGATCACCAGTTCGGCGACACCGGAGCGGGCGAGCGTGGTGGCGGCCAGCGAGGACATGGAGCCCGCGCCGATCACGAGGGCGCGGCGGCCCCTGAGCCAGGCGGCCGGGTCGCCATGGCCGCACGGGTCGCCGGCCGCGAGCCGGTCGAGGCCGAACGTGACCAGGGACTGCCCGGCGCGGTCGATGGCCGTCTCGCTGTGCGCGCGCTTGCCGACGCGCAGGGCCTGCTGGAACAGGTCGTTCAGCAGCCGCCCCGCGGTGCGCTCGTCCTGCGCGAGGGCGAGGGCGGCCTTGATCTGCCCGAGGATCTGCCCCTCGCCGACGACCATCGAGTCGAGACCGCAGGCCACCGACAGGAGGTGCTCGACGGCGGCGTCCTCGACGTGCCGGTAGAGGTAGGGCGCGAGGTCCTGCTCGCCGACACCGCTGTGCCGGGCGAACAGCGCGGTCAGCGCGTCGGCGCCGGCGCGGCCCGCGCCGGGCTCCAGCTCGGCGTACAGCTCGATGCGGTTGCAGGTCGACAGGACGGCGGCCTCGGCGGCCGGTCCGTCGGTGCCGCCGAGCATGTCGTGCAGCAGCTTCGCGGCGGCCTCGGGCGCGAGCGCGGCCCGCTCCAGGAGGCTGACGGGCGCGGTGCGGTGGCTGATGCCGATGGCGATCAGAGTCATGCGGGCATCACCGCCGCCGGGAGGCCGCCGTCGCCCTGCTCGCCCGGGGCACCGGGCGCCGCCGGGGGCGCGGCCAGGTCGCGGGGCAGGGGCGCGCCGATGTCCTCGGCGGCCTTGCGCTGCTCGTGGAAGGCGAGGATCTGCAGCTCGATCGACAGGTCCACCTTCCGCACGTCCACGCCGTCGGGCACCGACAGGACGGTCGGGGCGAAGTTCAGGATGGAGGTGACGCCGGCCGCCACGAGACGGTCGCACACCTGCTGCGCGGCACCGCCCGGGGTCGTGATGACGCCGATGGAGACACCGCCGGTCTGGATGATCGACTCCAGGTCGTCGACGTGCTGCACGGCGATGCCGGCGACCTGCCGGCCGGTCATCGCGGGGTCGGCGTCGATCAGGGCCGCGACGCGGAAGCCGCGGGACGCGAACCCGCCGTAGTTGGCGAGGGCGGCGCCCAGGTTGCCGATGCCGACGATGACGACGGGCCAGTCCTGGGTGAGGCCGAGTTCGCGGGAGATCTGGTAGACGAGATACTCGACGTCGTAGCCGACGCCGCGCGTGCCGTAACTGCCGAGGTAGGAGAAGTCCTTGCGGAGCTTGGCCGAGTTCACCCCGGCGGCGCTCGCCAGCTCCTCCGACGAGACCGTGGGCACCGAGCGCTCCGAGAGCGCGGTGAGCGCCCGCAGATACAGCGGGAGACGGGCGACGGTAGCCTCGGGGATTCCCCGGCTACGGGTCGCCGGTCGGTGATTTCGGCCAGTTGCCACGGTGCTCCTGCCGGTCGGGCCAAGCGGAGGTCGCGTGTCCGCGGCGCAGGGACGAGCGCCGGGACCGTTCCGTCGTGACCAGGCTATGTCTTTGTGAACGCGTGCACAAAGATGGTGTCCGTTTTGTCCATCCAAAGTGACCGGTGCCACACGCACCAACGAGGACACCCGTCACACTCCTCAGATCGTTCCGCAGGCGGATAAAACGACCCCGCATGGTAGCCCCAAAACGGGTCAGGCCCCAACGCCGCCCGCAGCCGCCCCGCGTCCACCCGCCAGAAGTCGTGCTGTTCACCGTCCACGAGGACGACCGGGATCTGCTCCCAGTACCGCCGGTGCAGCTCCTCGTCGACGGTGATGTCCTTCTCCTCCCAGGCGGCCCCCGTCTCCTCGCACACCGCGGCGACGACGGCGCGGGCGTCGTCGCACAGGTGGCAGCCGGGCTTCCCGATCAGGGTGACGAGCCGGTCGGCGGGAGCGGGCCGCGGGGCGCCGCGGCGCGGGCGGAGGAGGGGAGTCATACGGCCCATTGTGCCGCCGGGGGCAACCCCGGTGTCATCCCCGCGCCACCCGCGCGTGGTGGGCACGCCGTCCGCCCTGGCTATGCTCGACGCATGGCCAGGCCACGACCGTCCGAGTCGCGCACGACCGGGGCCACCGCCCGCGGGGGGTGGTTCACGGCCCGCAGGCGCGCGGCCACGGAGCGCCGGGACGACGACGCCGGCGTCCCGGGCACCCCGCCGGCGCCGCGCCGGGCGCGGCTGACGCTCGCCGGCGAGGCAGCGGCCGAGGCGGCGCGCGCCCAGGTCGCGGACGAGCCGGAGTTCCCCGCCCCCGGCGACGCACGCGCCGCAGCGTTCTTCGACCTCGACAACACGGTGATGCAGGGCGCGGCGATCTTCCACCTCGGACGCGGCCTGTACAAGCGGAAGTTCTTCCGCAAGCGGGAGCTCGTGAAGTTCGCCTGGCAGCAGGCGTACTTCCGCCTCGCCGGCGCCGAGCACGCCGGCCACATGCAGGACGCCAGGGACAGCGCGCTGTCCATCGTGCGCGGGCACGACGTCGCGGAACTCACCGCGATCGGCGAGGAGATCTACGACGAGTACATGGCCGGCCGCATCTGGCCGGGCACGCGCGCCCTCGCCCAGGCGCACCTCGACGCGGGGCAGCGCGTGTGGCTCGTCACGGCGGCGCCGGTGGAGACCGCGCGCATCGTCGCCCGCCGCCTCGGCCTGACGGGCGCCCTCGGCACGGTCGCCGAGACCGTGGACGGCGTCTACACCGGCCGTCTCGTCGGCGAGCCGCTGCACGGCCCGGCCAAGGCGCTCGCCGTCCGGGCGCTGGCCGAGGCGGAGGACCTCGACCTGGCGCGCTGCGCCGCGTACAGCGATTCGGCCAACGACATCCCGCTGCTGTCGCTCGTCGGCCATCCGTATGCGATCAATCCTGACAGCAAGCTGCGCGCGCACGCCCGGGAAATGGGCTGGCGCCTGCGCGACTACCGGACGGGCCGCAAGGCGGTGCGGGTCGGTGTCCCGGCGGCGGCCGGCGCGGGCGCGGTCGCGGGCGGCGCGATGGCGGCGTTCGCCCTGCAACGACGGCGCCGCTAGGGCCACCAGGCGGTTCTCCGGGCAGCGGGCAGGGGCGTGGCGCGCCGTGCCCGCCCAACCGTGATGCTCTACCCCGCGGCCGCGCCCGGCCAACCTCCCTCCACCCCATTGATCAATCTCGGTCACCAGATGGCAATTCCGATCATCCGGTGATCACTCTTGGCATGGCGTTGGTGTGGCGACCTGACCACAAGGTGTCACACTTCAAAGCTAATCGGCGATTTTCGCAACTACGCGTAGCACCGTCAGTACGAAGCGTTATTCTCCTCAGACGCAATCCGGTCCCCAGCCGTTCCCACCCAGGTGACGGGTGACGGACCCACCACTGCACGTGTTGGAAGCTTAAGCCTCTGGGAGTCCCGTGTACCCACACGTCGGGGTTGACGCCTCGGGCCTGGCTGCGCCGCGCTCAACGGTCCTCGACCGATTGCGCGCCCTCGTCCCCACCGCGTACGCCGTCCCCACCCTCGCCGCACCTGTCCCCGCAGGCCCCGCCTACGCAGTCGCCGACCGGGCCGCCGGCACCGGCGCCGTGGCCACCGCGCCCACCCCCGCCCCGACGGGCACCGGACCCGGCACCGCGGGCAGACGTGCCCGTTCCGGCGCCGCGGGCACCTCGACCCAGCGGCGCCCCGCGGCCGACAGCGACAGCCGCCGCATGATGGACCTCGTCGAACGCGCCCAGAGCGGCGAGGCCGAGGCGTTCGGCAGCCTCTACGACCAGTACTCCGACACGGTCTACCGGTACATCTACTACCGCGTCGGGGGCCGCGCGACGGCCGAGGACCTCACCAGCGAGACCTTCCTGCGCGCGCTGCGCCGCATCGGCACGTTCACCTGGCAGGGCCGCGACTTCGGCGCATGGCTGGTCACCATCGCCCGGAACCTGGTCGCCGACCACTTCAAGTCCAGCCGCTTCCGCCTCGAAGTCACCACCGGCGAGATGCTGGACGCCAACGAGGTCGAGCGCAGCCCCGAGGAGTCCGTCCTCGAGTCCCTGGCCAACTCGGCGCTCCTCGACGCCGTCCGCAAGCTCAACCCGCAGCAGCAGGAGTGCGTCACCCTCCGGTTCCTCCAGGGGCTCTCCGTCGCGGAGACGGCCCGCGTGATGGGCAAGAACGAGGGCGCCATCAAGACGCTCCAGTACCGCGCCGTCCGCACCCTGGCCCGGCTCCTGCCGGACGACGCCCGCTGACCCGGGCGCGTCCGTCCCGTCGGCCGCCGTCCGCACGCCCCTTCCGTCCCGCTGCGTCCCGCCTCCGGGCCACGGTGGACCCTCCGTGACCGGCCTCCATCCATCGGTCACATAATCTGCCAGCCGTAACCCGAGTGCCTGTCCGCTCGTTGTCGGGTTCGTGGGCTTCCTACGACCGGGTCCCGGCCGAGGCGCGTCACCCGTCCGGGTGCGCGTCCCCGGGTCCCGGAACTCCTGTCCGGCCGTGGGGAGTCCTTCCTGTGACGAGAGGAGGTGCCGCCCGTGATCGGTTCCGTGTCGGCGAACCGCCGGGCCAACGCCTTCGCCCATCTCCTCGATCAACCGCGGCTCGGTGAGCCGCGGTCCGGGGAATCGGCGGCGGCCGCGGACCACCCGGCCCACCATCAGGCCGACCACCCGGTCGACCACCCGGCGGACAGTACGGAGCACGCCGCGCTGCTGTCCGTCGCCGACCGGCTGTCCGCCCTGCCCCGGCCGGAGCTGCCGGCCGCGGCGAAGGAGGCGCAGCGCGCCGCCCTGATCGCCGCCATGCAGGCCGCGTACGGCGAGCGGACGGCGCCCGCCGAGGCGGCCCCCGGGGCCGGCGTCCCGGCCCCGCGCCGCGCCCCCGGCGGCCGGGGTCTCCACCGCGCGGTGGGAGCCGGCGCCCTCGCCAGGCTCCGCCCCCGGACCCGGCTCACCAAGGGGCTGGCCGCGGGCGGCCTGACGATGGGGGTCGCCGCCGGCGCGTTCGGCGGGGTCGCCGCCGCCAGCTCCGACGCCCTGCCCGGGGACACCCTCTACGGCCTCAAGCGCAGCATGGAGGACCTGCGGCTCGACTTCACCGACGGCGACATCGACCGGGGGCGCGTCTACCTCGACCACGCCTCCACCCGGCTGAACGAGGCCCGCCGCCTCCTGGAGCGCGGCCGCTCCGGCCCCCTCGACGAGGACGACCTCGCCGCCATCCACCGCGCCCTCACCGCCCTGCGCGACGACGCCGCCGAGGCGCACCGGCTCCTCGCCCAGGCGTACGAGGCCGACGGTTCCCTGGACCCGATCCAGTCCCTGTCCGCCTTCACCGAGAACCACCGCGCCACCTGGACGGAGATCCGCCACCGCATCCCGCCCGAGCTGCGGGGCGTCGCCGGCGAGGTCACCGACGTCCTGGACGCCATGGACGACGACATCGCCCCCCTCAAGTCCCTCCTCCCCGACGAGCCGGCGAACGCGTCGGCCGCCGCCGGATCCGCCACGGCCCCCGACAGGGGCGCCCGCCCCGCGGAGTCGCACGACCCGGCGCCGCCCTCCTCCCCCACCCCGAGTGACGAGGGCGGCGCAGCTTCCCCGGCCGACGGCGGCTCCCCGCCGGCCGACGAGGGCCTGCTCGGCGGCGTCGGCATCCTGGAGCCCGGCCCCGCCACCGACTCCGGCACCCCCACCGACAGCCCGTCCCCCGGCGCGACGGAGCAGGACGCCGAGGGCGCGCTGCCGGAGATCACGATCCCGCCCCTCGTCGACGACCTGCTCCCCGGCCTCGGCCTCGACACCCGCGGGGACGGCGCCGACTGACGACCCGTCGGCCGGGGGCGCCCCACGCGGTCAGCCCCCGGCCGTACCGAACGGATTGTCGATCACATAACGCCACAGCCCGTCCGGGCCACGGCGCGCCACATCCGTCGCGGTCCCCTCGACACGCACGGCGTTCCCCGCCCGGTCCCGGCCGGCGATGCTCCAGTCGACGATCAGCAGCGCGATGTCCCCGGCCACATACGTGTGCCGCGGCCGCACGGTGATCGGCAGCCCGAGCCCGAGCATCTCCCGGTTGGCCCGGTCCAGTTCCCCGCCCGTGACGGCACGGCCCGGTGACGGCGCGAACACCGCCCCGGCTCGTAGACCCGCGCCACCGCGTCCGGGTCGCCCGTGTTGAAGGCCGCGGCGAACACCTCGGGATGTTGCCGCGGGTCCGTGGTCAGCGTGACAGTGGGGGCATGAGCGCCCCGGAATCCGGCTTCGGTCATGGCACCACCCAATCCGTCCGCCGCGTGGGTCACCAAACGGTGACCCACGCGCCCGCCCCGGACGGCTGGGACACCGGCCTGGTCCCCGACGCCCGCGGCCGTACGACCAGGCCCGACCCGGACTGCCCCGTGGAGACGGCGCTCACCGCCATCGCGGGCCGCTGGACCACCCTCGTCCTGCGCGAACTGATGGCCGGCCCCGCATCGTTCGGCGCGCTGCGGCAGCGCCTGCCGGACCTGAGCGCCAAGGTCCTCACCGAACGGCTCCGCACCCTCGAGGGCAACGGCCTGCTCATCCACGAACGGCTCCCGGGCTTCCCCGCCGTCTCCCGCTACACCCTCACCGGCGCCGGACTCGCGCTGCGCCCCCTCCTCACCGAGCTGTACCGCACCGGATCCGCCCTCCAGTCCCTCACGGGGGACACTTCCGGCGGCTGACCGGCCCTCAGCCGTTCAGCCAGTGATCGATCCCGGCACGCAACCGCGCCTTCTCCTCCTCCGGGGCAAAACTGCTCATGACGGCGGCGCGGGCCAGGCCGGCCAACTCGGCGTCCCCGTAGCCGAAGACCTCCCGGACGCGCTCGTACTCCGCCACCAGGGACGTCTCACCGTCGGTGTTCAGCGTGACCGTCAGACCGGCCTCCACCAGGCGCGGCAACGGGTGCTCACCGAGCGAGGGCACCAGGCCCAGCAGGACGTTCGACGACGGGCAGACCTCGAGCGGCACCCGGCGTTCCCGTAGCTCCGCCACCAGGTCCGGGTCCTCCAGCACCCGGATGCCGTGGCCGATCCGCTCCGCGTGCCCCACCGCCAGGGCCTCCCGCACACTGGCCGGACCTGCCGTCTCCCCGGCGTGGTGCACGAGACGCAGCCCCTTCTCGCGAGCCGCCCGCAGCGCCCCGGCGAAGGGCGCCGCCGGGTGGAACTCGTCCCCCGCGAGGCCGATGGCGACCACCCGCGGGTACCGGACCGCCAGTTCGACAGTGCGCCACAGCCGCTCGACGGGGCGGCGGCGGGAGTGGTCCAGGATCACCCGGGTCCGGACGCCGTACCGCTCCTCGCCCGCGGCCAGCCCTTCGAGCACCGCCTCCAGCGGCATCACCGGGTCGCCGAGCCGTTCGCCATGGGCCGCCGCCGTGAAGGTGACCTCAGCCCAGCGGACGCCCTGGGCCGCCTCGTCCGCGCAGAACTCCTCGGCCACGCGGCGGAAGTGCGCACGCTCGCGCAGCAGCGCCCGCACCGTGGCCCGCTGGTCGGCGAACTCCCGGAACCCGTTGAACGGCCGCTTCTGCGCGGGAGGTTCCCCACCCAGATCGCGGATCGTGGCGTGCCGGACCGTGCTCTCCAGATGGGTGTGCAGGTGCGCCTTGGGAAGCAGGCGAAGATCCCTCACTGCGAACTCCTGGTGATCGGGAAGGCGATGGCCGTCGGGTGACAGCGTGCACCACGCCCCGCCGTGCCCCGTCAGACGGTCCGCGCGGCCCGCTCCCCGACCCACCGCACCGTCGGCGTCCCCGGCTCGGCCGTGTAGAGGACGAGGAACCGCCCGTCGTCCGACGGCGCCCGCAGCGTCTCGTACCGGAACTCCAGCACCCCCGCCTCCGGGTGCCGGACCCGCTTCACACCGAACGCCTTGTCCACCACACGCTGTTCACCCCACAGGGCGCGGAAGTCCTCGCTCAGCACCGAGAGTTCCCGCACCAGCCCGGCCGGCCCCCCGGCACCCGGAGCGCGCCCGGCCGCAAGCCGGAGGAACGCCACGCACTCCTCCGCCACCACCCGCCACTCGGGGAACAGCTCCCGCGCCGCCGGATCGAGGAAGCAGAACCGCGGCATGCTCGGCCGTCCGGGACCCATCCGCCCGAACCCCATGACGGCGTCCCCCAGCGCGTTCCACGCCAGCACGTCCATGCTGCGGTCGAGGACGAACGCGGGCGTCGCCGTCAGCGAGTCCAGCAGCAGCCGCGTACCCGCCCGGACCTCCGCCGCCTCCCCGGCCCCGGGCACACCGCCGCGCCCGCGCCCGGGGCGCACCAGCGCGTACAGGTACTCCCGCTCCGCCCGGTCCAGCCGCAGGACACGCGCCACAGCGTCCAGCACCGCGTCCGAGACGTTCGTGCCACGCCCCTGTTCGAGCCGCACGTAGTAGTCGACGCTGACCCCCGCGAGCTGCGCCACCTCCTCACGCCGCAGCCCAGGGACCCGGCGCCTGCCGTACTGGGGAAGCCCGGCATCCTCCGGCCGCACCCGCGCGCGCCGCGAGCGCAGGAATTCCCCGATCGTCGCGTCGTCCATACACCGATGCTAGGCCGCCCGCCTGGTACTGCCGGACCCAGGAAAACCTCTGCCCTCCCAGGCTCCCCCGCCGCGCCGGAGAGTGGACACCACGGCGGACCGGAACCCCGGCCGCCGCCCACCGCCCTCCGGGAGAGCCCCATGTCCTACGCCGACCTCGCCGGCCGCACCGCCCTCGTCACCGGAGCCGCCAGCGGAATGGGCGCGGCCACCGCCCGCGCCCTCGCCGCCCACGGCACCCGGGTCGCCCTCGTCGCCCGCCGCACGGACCGCCTCGCCGGCCTCGCCGACGAGATCACGGCCACCGGCGGCACCGCCCTGCCCGTCGCCGCCGACGTGACCGACGAGAAGGCCGTACGCGCCGCCGCCGACCGGGTCCACGACGCCTACGGCCGGGTCGATCTGGTCGTGGGTGCCGCCGGTGTCATGCTGCCCAACCCCGTCGAGGCGGCCCGCACCGACGAGTGGCACCGCATGATCGACACGAACCTCACCGGCGCCCTGCACGTCATCGGCGCGTTCACGCCCGACCTGCTGGCCGCCGCCGCGGACGGCGCGCCCGCCGACCTCGTCACCGTCTCCTCGATCGGCGCCCACGTCCCGTTCCCCCAGTACGCGGTGTACGGCGCGACCAAGTCCGCCCTGACGTACCTCGCCCAGTCCCTCCGCACGGAGCTGGGACCGCGCGACGTCCGCGTCACCAACATCGAGCCCGGCCTCACCGACACGGAACTGGCGGGCCATGTCGACAACCCGGAGCTGGTGGGGCAGCTCGACGGCATGTTCGGCGCTCTCGGCGGCCTGTCCGCCGAGGACATCGCCGACCTCGTCACCTACACCGTCAGCCGCCCCCGCCACGTCAACCTGCGGCAGATCGTCGCGCTCCCGACCCGCCAGGCGTGACGTGCCTCCGCCGGGCGGCTCAGAAGAACAGCGACCTGCGGCCGACGAGCAGCTTGTACAGCGTGTGCTGAATCGTTTCTCTCACCTGGTCGGTGAGCTGGAACACGAGCATGGGGTCATCGGCCGCCCCCGGCGGCCGCTCCCCGGTCCCGATGGGCTCACCGAACTGGATGGTCCACTTCGTCGGCAGCGGCACCGCCCCCAGCGGCCCGAGCCACGGGAACGTCGGCGTCACCGGGAAGTACGGCAGCCCCAGCAGGCGTGCGACGACCCGGGCGTTCCCCAGCATGGGGTGGATCTCCTCGGCCCCCACGATGGCGCACGGCACGATCGGCACCCCCGCCCGCAGCGCCGTCGCCACGAAACCGCCCCGCCCGAACCGCTGCAGCTTGTACCGCTCGGCGTACGGCTTCCCCAGCCCCTTGAACCCCTCCGGCATCACGCCGACCAGCTCACCCCGCCGCAGCAGCTCCCCGGCGTCCTCCGCGCAGGCCAGCGTGTGCCCGGCCTTCCGCGCGAGCCCGTTCACCACGGGCAGCCGGAACACCAGGTCCGCGGCGAGGAGCCGCAGGTTGCGCCCCGCGGGGTGCCGGTCCCGCACGGCGACCTGGAGCATCAGCCCGTCCCACGGGAGGGCGCCGGAGTGGTTCGCGACGAGGAGCGCGCCGCCGTCCGCCGGTATGTTCTCGATGCCGCGCACCTCGACGCGGAAGTACTTCTCGTACACGGGCCGCAGGAGCCGCAGCAGCACCTCGTCGGTGAGGTCCTCGTCGTACCCGAAGTCGTCGACCTCGTACTCGCCCGTGATCCGCCGCCGGAGGAACGCGAACCCACGGGCCAGCGCACGGTCGAGTCCGTCCGCCGCACCCGCGGGCTCCCCGTCCGGCGGGGCCTCCCGGGGGACGGCGGCCTCCGGCGCCGCGCCGCTCTCCTCGCGCTCACCGCGCGCCCTGCGGCCCCCCTCGTGGAACGGGATCACCTTCGCGTCACCCACGGCGCACCGCCCTCTCGATCCGGTCGACGGCCCGCCCCAGCACGGCCGGCGGCAGCAGCCCGGGGCCGAGCGACGCGGCGAAGTCCGCGAACGCCGCCGCCGTCGTGTATTCCAGCGGCCCGCCCAGCGCGTCCTGCAGCAGCCCGCCCCGCACGACCCGCCCGTGGACCAGCGCCCGGAACCGCTCCCCCGCCACCCCGTCCGCGCCGAAGGCCCGCAGCACGGACCCGAGCCACGGCGTCAGGGACCGCGCCACGGGCACGGTCGGCCGCCCCAGGCGCCGCGCCGCCTGCGAGAGCAGCAGCACGCCGTCCCCCGCGACGTCGTACGTCCCCGGGCCGAGCCCGTCCGGCCCCCGGACGGCCCGCACGAGCACCTCGATCACGTCCCGTTCGTGCACGAACTGGAGCCGCGGATCGTGCCCGAGGACGGTCGGCAGCACCGGCAGCCGGAAGTACGCGGCCATCGGGCCGTCCGCGCCCGGCGCCAGGACGTCGGCGAGCCGGAGCACGGTGACCGCCACGTCGGGGCACCGGCGGGCGAAGCCCCGTACGTACCCCTCGACCTCGGCGACGTCCCGCGCGAACCCGCCCGCCGCGGGCGCGACCGGCCCCCGCGTCTCGTCGGCGACGGCCGGATCACGCGGTGAACTGCCGTAGACCTGGGTGCTGGAGATCACGACGACCTGCTCGACCGTCGGGACCTTCTGCGCGGCACCGAGCAACTGCAGCGTGCCGAGGACGTTGATCTCCTTGACGGTGGCACGGCCACCGCCGTACGGGCCCGCCGCCGCGTTCACATCGAGGTGCACCACGGTGTCGACGGCCTGCTCCGCCAGGACGGCCGCGATCGAGGGGCGGCGGATGTCGGTCCGGACGACGACGGCCTCCGCGGGCACGCTCACCGGCGGACGGGCGTCGACCGCGACGACCCGGTCCACACCGGGCTCCCGGCACAGCCGTCGCACGAACACGCCACCCAGGTGCCGGGCGGCACCGGTGACCAGCACGGTCCTGCCCACACCGACCCCCTGCCCTGGCGCGCGGGCACCAAGCGTACGGCCCTCCCGTCTCCGAGCGGACGGGAGGGCCGGTCAGCGGTGCTCGCTCACTTCTTGTTGCGACGCTGCACGCGCGTGCGCTTCAGCAGCTTGCGGTGCTTCTTCTTCGCCATCCGCTTGCGCCGCTTCTTGATAACAGAGCCCACGACTACCCTCGCTCACTTAGCTTTCCCGGTGCGGGGCGTCCGAGCCCACACGACCTACATGGGGCCAGCCTACCGGTCACCGGGTGGTGCGGGTTAATCGAGGGGCACCTGAAGGGGCCGTGCGGAGTTCACGCGCTCTCTGCGCCCACGAAGGACTCCCGCAGGTACTCGTGGACGGCCTGCTCGGGGACCCGGAAGGACCTTCCCACCCGGATCGCGGGCAGATGACCGGCGTGCACCAGGCGGTACACAGTCATCTTGGAAACACGCATCACCGCGGCGACCTCCGCCACGGTCAGGAACTTGGCCTCGCTCAGAAGCCGTTCAGCAGCCATAGTCACACCTGACCTTCCGCACATGTCGGACACCGGCTTCCCCTCCGGTGACTCCCTCTCGCATGCGCGCTCCTCCCCAGGTTAGGGGCGGGTGATGCGAGAGGGGAAGAGGTGCCGCAACCGGCCTTTTCCTGCGAGCGGGCTCTTACCGTGACAGAGAAGCCCGATTGAGCACATAGCGCGTTGACGGCGCACACGTCGCCCCATGCGCCGTCCCGCGCAACCACGCGCTCCACGAACTCGCCACGTGCCCCGGTGTCCCGGCACGGCCCCGACACGCTGACCTGCATCCACCGCCGGCGGGGCGTAAACCTCATCAGGCGGAACGCTTCGCCCTCCGCCTCGCCGGGACCCCCGGCCGCCGTCGGCGCGGACCGGCCCCGCCCTCCGGCGGCAGCCCGCCCGCCCGGCCCGGCCGGCCCCGAAAACGAATACCGGATGAGCGGGATCGGGTCGCTATGTCGATAGATCACCCGTCGAAAGAGGGGATCCGGCACCCGTACAACAGCGCGATCGCGTCGTCCGTTCTGCGTAGACCGCCGCTCCGGCCCGGGGGTCGGGCGGTCGGCGGTGAGCCGTCACGGCAGGAGACCGTGGGCCGGGTAGACGGCGGCCCGGGTGGCGCGCACGGCCCGGTCGACGGGGTCGGCCGGATCGTATCCCGCCTCCCAGGCCCTGGGGGCGGGTGTGCGGCCGTCCGTCATGCGCCGTGGCCCCGGCTGCCGGGTGCGGGCGTACACGCCCGCGAGCCACTCCTCGGGCACGGCGGCGGCGGGTTCGATGGGCGCGTGGGCGGCGATGGCGACGAGGTGGGTCCAGGCGCGGGGGACGACGTCGACGACCTGGTATCCGCCGCCGCCGAGCGCCACCCACTGTCCGCCGGCGTGGGTGTGCGCCCAGGTGTGGCAGAGGTCGGCGGCAGCCCGCTGGGCGTCGAGGCTGAGGGTGAGGTTGCTCTGCCAGTCCTCGAAGTGGGTGTCGGCGCCGTGCTGGGAGACGAGGATCTGGGGGCGGAAGGCGGCCAGGACCTCGGGGACGGTGGCCTGGAGGGCGCGGAGCCAGTCGTTGTCGGACGTGCCGGCCGGGAGGGCGACGTTGACGGCCGTTCCGTCGGCGGCGGCGCCTCCGGTCTCGGAGGGCAGTCCCGTGCCGGGGAAGAGGGTGCGGGGGTGTTCGTGGACGGAGACGGTGAGGACGCGCGGGTCGTCCCAGAAGGCGTCCTGGACGCCGTCGCCGTGGTGGGCGTCCACGTCGACGTAGGCGACGCGTTCCGCCCCGAGGTCGAGGAGGTGCGCGATGCCGACGGCGGGGTCGTTGTAGACGCAGAAGCCGGCGGCGGCGGCCCGCCGGGCGTGGTGGAGTCCGCCGGCGAAGTTGACGGCGTGCGGGGTGTCGCCGTTCCAGACGGCGGCCATGGCCGCGACGGTCTGGCCGGTGATGAGGGCGGCGGCCTCGTGCATGCCGGCGAAGGCGGGGTTGTCCTCGGTGCCGAGCCCGAACGCCGGGTCGGCGCCGCCGGGTCGGTCACCGGCCGCTCGGACGGCTTCGAGGTAGGCGGGGTCGTGGACGGCGAGCAGCAGCTCGTCGGTGGCGGCGGGCGCCGAGGCGACGTCGAGCCGGCTGTCGAGTCCGAACGCCGCGACGAGGCGCCGTGTCAGGTCGAGGCGCAGGGGCGCCATGGGGTGTCCCGGGCCGAAGTCGTAGGCGAGGAGCCCCTGGTCCCACATCAGCCGCGTCGCACGAGCACTCATGCCCGCCACACTAACGCGCCGCTCCGCAGCGGAAACACAAAAAAGAAGAGGCTCTGCCAGGGAATCAACAACTCCCCGACAGAGCCTCTTCATTCAATAATTGTCCGGCGGTGACCTACTCTCCCACACGGTCCCCCATGCAGTACCATCG
Organism: Streptomyces sp. RFCAC02; assembly: GCF_004193175.1. NCBI lineage: Bacteria > Bacillati > Actinomycetota > Actinomycetes > Kitasatosporales > Streptomycetaceae > Streptomyces > Streptomyces sp. RFCAC02. The sequence goes on from NZ_SAUH01000001.1 coordinate 2,785,949, forward strand.
GCGCTGGAGAGCTTAGCTTCCGGGTTCGGAATGTAACCGGGCGTTTCCTCTCCGCCATGACCACCGGAACACCCATGGGTGCACCAGCCAGGCCGGCTTCGAACTTCACAGTGGACGCGAGCATCTATGGACAAGCCCTCGGCCTATTAGTACCGGTCAACTCCACCCCTCACAGGGCTTCCATCTCCGGCCTATCAACCCGCTCGTCAAACGGGGGCCTTACCCCATCAAAGTGGGTGGGAGTCCTCATCTCGAAGCAGGCTTCCCGCTTAGATGCTTTCAGCGGTTATCCCTCCCGAACGTAGCCAACCAGCCATGCCCTTGGCAGGACAACTGGCACACCAGAGGTTCGTCCGTCCCGGTCCTCTCGTACTAGGGACAGCCCTTCTCAAGACTCCAACGCGCACAGCGGATAGGGACCGAACTGTCTCACGACGTTCTAAACCCAGCTCGCGTACCGCTTTAATGGGCGAACAGCCCAACCCTTGGGACCAACTCCAGCCCCAGGATGCGACGAGCCGACATCGAGGTGCCAAACCATCCCGTCGATACGGACTCTTGGGGAAGATCAGCCTGTTATCCCCGGGGTACCTTTTATCCGATGAGCGACGGCGCTCCCACAAGCCACCGCCGGATCACTAGTCCCTGCTTTCGCACCTGCTCGACCCGCCAGTCTCACAGTCAAGCTCCCTTGTGCACTTACACTCACCACCTGATAACCAACCAGGCTGAGGGAACCTTTGGGCGCCTCCGTTACTCTTTAGGAGGCAACCGCCCCAGTTAAACTACCCACCAGACACTGTCCCCGATCCGGATCACGGACCCAGGTTAGACATCCAGCACGACCAGAGTGGTATTTCAACAACGACTCCACCCAAGCTGGCGCTCAAGCTTCACAGTCTCCCACCTATCCTACACAAGCCGAACCGAACACCAATATCAAGCTATAGTAAAGGTCCCGGGGTCTTTCCGTCCTGCTGCGCGAAACGAGCATCTTTACTCGTAATGCAATTTCACCGGGCCTATGGTTGAGACAGTCGAGAAGTCGTTACGCCATTCGTGCAGGTCGGAACTTACCCGACAAGGAATTTCGCTACCTTAGGATGGTTATAGTTACCACCGCCGTTTACTGGCGCTTAAGTTCCCAGCCTCGCCCCCGAAAGAGCTAACCGGTCCCCTTAACGTTCCAGCACCGGGCAGGCGTCAGTCCGTATACATCGCCTTACAGCTTCGCACGGACCTGTGTTTTTAGTAAACAGTCGCTTCTCGCTGGTCTCTGCGGCCACCCCCAGCTCCAACCGAAAAGGTCTTCACCAGAAGCGGCCCCCCTTCTCCCGAAGTTACGGGGGCAATTTGCCGAGTTCCTTAACCATAGTTCACCCGAACGCCTCGGTATACTCTACCTGACCACCTGAGTCGGTTTCGGGTACGGGCCACCATGAAACATCGCTAGAGGCTTTTCTCGACAGCATAGGATCATCCACTTCACCACAATCGGCTCCGCATCAGGCCTCACCCTCAATGTCGCACGGATTTACCTGCACGACGGGCC